>NZ_BOMA01000019.1:0-121501 GCF_016861935.1 Pseudomonas sp. 008
AACCATAAGTGGCCGTTACCGCAGAAATGGATATGTACTCAGTCAGCAAGAACCTGGTCGGCTATAAGGCCGCCAAGATCAAAACAAGATCCCGGTCCAAACTGACAGAGCCGTCAGTTACCAGTCACGCTCCTGACCGGCGAACAGGTTTATAAAGGAAGGTATAAACCTGACAAAACCAGACCACTCAGCCCGGCGCCCCACTCGCATGCGAATACAGAAAAAAACCGCCCTGCTCGCCGCCCTTCTGATCACCCTGGCAGCGACGGGCGTTTGGTACGCCACCAAACCCGTCACCACCAAACTGGCCGCCCCCAGCGCCATCCCCGTGCGGGTGGTCAGCGTCGTCGAAAAAGATGTCCCCCGCTACGTCAGCGGCATCGGCTCGGTGTTGTCCTTGCACAGCGTGGTCGTGCGCCCGCAAATCGACGGCATCCTCACCAAACTGCTGGTCAAGGAAGGCCAACTGGTGAACCAGGGCGACCTGCTGGCCACCCTCGATGACCGCTCGATCCGCGCCAGCCTCGACCAGGCCCGGGCGCAACTGGGCGAAAGCCAGGCGCAACTGCAAGTGGCCCAGGTCAACCTCAAGCGCTACAAACTGCTCAGTGTCGACGACGGCGTGTCCAAGCAGACCTACGACCAGCAACAAGCCCTGGTCAACCAACTCAAAGCCACCGCCCAAGGCAATCAGGCCTCAATCGACGCCGCTCTGGTGCAGCTGTCCTACACACAGATTCGCTCGCCAGTCACCGGTCGCGTTGGTATTCGCACAGTCGATGAAGGCAACTTCCTGCGCATGACCGACACCCAAGGTCTGTTCACGGTGACCCAGATCGACCCGATCGCCGTGGAGTTTTCCCTGCCGCAGCAAATGCTGCCGACCCTGCAAGGCCTGATCAACGATCCACAGCAAGCACCGGTCAAGGCTTACATCGGCGCTGACACTGACGGTGAAACCGGCAACCTGCTGGGCGAAGGTCACCTGACCCTGATCGACAACCAGATCAACGCCAACACCGGCACCATCCGCGCCAAAGCCGAATTCGCCAACCCCGCACAGAAGCTCTGGCCGGGCCTGCTGGTGACGGTAAAGATTCAGACAGCGCTGGATAAAAATGCGCTGGTGGTGCCGCCCACGGTCGTACAACGCGGGCTCGATCAACATTTCGTGTACAGGGTCAACGGCGACAAGGTCGAAGCCGTGCAGGTGCAAATGGTTTATCAAGGCAGCGGCCAGGACATTATCAAAGGCGTTAAACCAGGCGACGTGCTGGTCAGCGACGGCCAATCGAGGCTCAAACCCGGCTCGACGGTTCAGGTACTGAGCGAGCCAGCGCAAGTGGTCCAGTCGGAGCCAAAACCATGAAGGGCCACGGTTCCATTTCCGCGTGGTGCATCGATCATCCGGTGGCGACGGTCCTGCTGACCTTTGCCCTTATATTGCTCGGCGTCATCGCCTTCCCGCGACTGTCGATTGCGCCACTGCCGGAAGCGGAATTCCCGACCATTCAGGTGGCCGCGCAGCTGCCCGGCGCCAACCCGGAGACCATGGCCTCGTCGGTGGCCACGCCGCTTGAAGTGCAATTCAGCGCCATCCCCGGCGTAACCCAGATGACCTCGAGCAGCGCCCTGGGCTCGACCATCCTGACCCTGCAATTCACCCTCGACAAAAGCATCGACACCGCCGCCCAGGAAGTCCAGGCCGCGATCAACACCGCCGCCGGCAAACTGCCCAAAGATATGCCCAACCTGCCGACCTGGCGCAAGGTCAACCCGGCTGACAGCCCGGTGCTGATTCTCAGCATCAATTCACCGCAAATGCCCGGCACCGAACTCAGCGATCTGGTAGAAACCCTGCTCGCCCGTCAGATCAGTCAGATCGACGGTGTAGGCCAAGTGAACATCACCGGTCAGCAACGTCCGGCGATTCGCGTGCAGGCCTCGGCGGACAAACTCGCCGCCATTGGCCTGACCCTGGCGGACATTCGCCTGGCGATCCAGCAAACCAGCCTCAACCAGGCCAAAGGTGCGTTATATGGCGAGTCGAGTATTTCGACCCTGTCCACCAACGACCAGTTGTTCCACCCCGAGGATTACAGCCAACTCATCGTTTCCTACAAGAATGGTGCGCCAGTTCATCTCAAGGACGTGGCCAAAGTGGTCAACGGTTCCGAAGATGCCTACATCCAGGCCTGGGCTGACGGCCAGCCGGGGGTGAACCTGGTGATTTTCCGGCAACCGAGCGCCAACATCGTCGAGACCGTTGATCGTATTCAAGCGGCCCTGCCGACGCTGAATGCCATGTTGCCGGCCTCGGTGCAGGTCAAGGTGCTGATCGACCGCACCCAGACCATCCGCGCCTCGCTGCATGAAGTGGAAGTCACCCTGATGATCGCGATCCTGCTGGTGGTGGCGGTGATGGCGCTGTTCCTGCGGCAACTGTCGGCGACCCTGATCGTGACAGCGGTGCTCGGTGTGTCGCTGACTGCCAGTTTCGCCCTGATGTACATCATGGGCTTCAGCCTGAATAACCTGACGCTGGTGGCGATCGTGGTGTCCGTCGGGTTTGTGGTCGACGATGCGATTGTGGTGGTGGAAAACATTCACCGGCACCTGGAGGCCGGCGACGGCATGCGCGAGGCGGCGATCAAAGGCGCCGGCGAGATCGGTTTTACCGTGGTCTCGATCAGTTTCTCGCTGGTGGCGGCGTTCATTCCGCTGCTGTTCATGGGCGGTGTGGTCGGGCGGCTGTTCAAGGAGTTCGCCTTGACCGCGACCTCGACCATCCTGATTTCGGTGGTGGTATCCCTGACCCTGGCACCGACGCTGGCCGCGCTGTTCATGCGCGCACCGGCGCATCATGCCCACAGCAAGCCGGGTTTCGGCGAGCGCTTGCTGGCGCTGTACGATAAGGGCCTGCGCCGCGCCCTCGCCCATCAGACATTGATGATCGGTGTGTTCGGCCTGTCGCTGGGGCTGGCCATTGCCGGTTACATTTTCATCCCCAAAGGCTTCTTCCCGGTACAGGACACCGGATTCGTCCTCGGCACCACCGAAGCAGCTGCAGATATTTCCTACGGCGACATGGTGAAAAAACACTTGGCGATGGCCGAAATCGTCGCCGCCGACCCCGCCGTCGAGACGTTCTCCCACTCGGTCGGCGTTTCGGGCAGCAACCAGACCATCGCCAACGGCCGCTTCTGGATTTCGCTGAAAAAGCGTGGCGACCGCGATGTGTCCGCCAGCCAGTTCATCGACCGGATTCGCCCGCAACTGATGAAAGTCCCGGGCATCGTGCTGTACCTGCGCGCCGGGCAGGACATCAACCTCAGTTCCGGCCCGAGCCGTGCCCAGTACCAATATGTACTCAAGAGCAATGACGGCGCCCTCCTGAGTACCTGGACCCAGCGTTTGACGGAAAAACTTCGCAGCAACCCGGCGTTCCGCGACATTTCCAACGACTTGCAACTGGGCGGCAGCATCACCCACATCAGCATCGACCGCAGCGCGGCGGCGCGTTTCGGCCTGACCGCCAGCGATGTCGACGAAGCGCTGTACGACGCCTTCGGCCAGCGGCAGATCAATGAATTCCAGACCCAGACCAACCAGTACAACGTGATTCTGGAACTGGACACCAAACAGCGCGGCAAGGCCGAAAGCCTCAACTATTTCTACCTGCGCTCGCCACTGAGTGGGGAAATGGTGCCGCTGTCGGCCCTGGCGAAATTCGATGCGCCGACCATCGGCCCGTTATCCATCGCTCACGACGGAATGTTCCCGGCGGCCAACCTGTCATTCAACCTGGCATCCGGCGTGGCGTTGGGTGATGCGGTGATCATGCTCAACCAGGCCAAGGCTGACATCGGTATGCCGGCCGCCATCAGCGGTAATTTCCAGGGCGCGGCCCAGGCGTTCCAGAGTTCGCTGGCCAGCCAGCCGTGGTTGATTCTGGCGGCGTTGGTGGCGGTGTACATCATTCTCGGCGTGCTGTACGAAAGCTTCGTGCATCCGCTGACAATCATCTCGACCCTACCCTCGGCGGGGCTCGGGGCAGTGATCATGCTATGGATCTGCGGCCAGGACTTTTCGATCATGGCGCTGATCGGGCTGGTGTTGCTGATCGGTATCGTCAAGAAGAACGGGATTCTGATGATCGACTTCGCGCTGGATGCCCAGCGCAACCGTGGCCTGCCACCGCTGGAGGCAATCCATGAGGCCTGCCTCACACGGTTCCGGCCGATCATCATGACCACGCTTGCCGCCCTGCTCGGCGCCTTGCCGTTGATGATCGGCTACGGCACCGGCGCCGAACTGCGCCAGCCATTGGGCATCGCGGTGGTCGGCGGTTTGCTGGTGAGCCAGGCGCTGACGCTGTTCACCACGCCGGTCATATACTTGTGGCTTGAGCGGATATTCCATAGACCCACACCAGCACAGCAGCCGGTGCTGGCGACCACAGACTGAGGCGGGGTCATGCGCGTTCTGATTATCGAAGACGAGGAAAAAACCGCGGATTATCTGCACCGCGGTCTGACGGAACAAGGTTACACCGTGGACGTGGCCCGCGATGGCGTCGAAGGCCTGCACCTGGCGCTGGAAAATGACTACGCGGTGATTGTCCTCGACGTCATGCTGCCGGGCCTCGACGGTTTCGGCGTGCTGCGCGCATTGCGTGCGCGCAAGCAAACCCCGGTGATCATGCTCACCGCTCGCGAGCGGGTGGAAGACCGCATCAAAGGCCTGCGCGATGGCGCGGACGATTACCTTGGCAAACCGTTTTCCTTCCTCGAACTGGTGGCGCGCCTGCAAGCGCTGACCCGTCGCAGCGGTGGCCACGAGCCGGTGCAGGTGAGCATCGCCGACCTGTGGATAGATTTGATCAGCCGCAAAGCCACTCGCGCCGGCACCCGCCTGGATCTGACCGCCAAGGAGTTCTCACTGTTGAGTGTGTTGGCGCGCAGACAGGGTGAAATCCTCTCGAAAACCGCCATCGCCGAGATGGTCTGGGACATCAATTTCGACAGCGACGCCAACGTGGTCGAAGTCGCGATCAAACGCCTGCGGGCCAAGCTCGACGGGCCGTTCGACGAGAAATTGCTGCACACCATTCGTGGCATGGGTTATGTGCTGGAGAGCCGTGGTGTCCAGTAACTCCATCGCGCTGCGCCTGAGCGGGATGTTTACGCTGGTGGCGTTGCTGGTGTTCCTGTTGATCGGCGGTGCGCTGTATCAACAGGTCGACAAGGGCTTGGGCCTGCTGCCCGAAGCCGAACTCGACGCCCGCTACAGCGTGCTCGAATCGGCGCTCAACCGTTACGGCACGCCCGAGCATTGGGTGAAGATCAACGCCAAGCTCAAGCTGCTGAGCGAAGAAGATAAACGCATTCGCTTTTGGGTGGTCAGCGGCAATCCCGGTTATGAATACGGCCAACCCGACGCGTCGATCCGCGCGTTCGCACAAGGCCCGTTGGGCATGCGCGACATGGCATTGCCCGACCATCCGTACCCGCTGAAAGTGCTGCTAACCGAGTTGCCAGCCAAGGACCAGCGCCCACCGCTGCGCTTCATGATAGGCATCGACACCGAAACCTTTTACGAGACGCAGCACCACTTGCTGATCGCCCTGATCAGCCTGGCGATCATTGGTGTATTGCTGGCCTCGCTACTCGGTTATTGGGTGGCGCGGATCGGCCTTAAGCCGCTGATCAAGTTGTCGCAGGAAGCCCAGCGCCTGGCGCCACCACGGCTGTCCGGGCGTCTGCAACTGTCGCCATTGCCCCCGGAGCTCGATCAGTTCGTCAGTTCGTTCAACGCCACCCTGGAACGGGTGGAACAGGCCTACTCGCGGCTGGAATCGTTCAATGCCGACGTGGCCCATGAACTGCGCTCGCCGCTGACCAACCTGATCGGTCAGACCCAGGTTGCACTGACACGCGGGCGTTCAGCCGAACACTACTTCGAAGTGCTGCAATCGAACCTTGAAGAGCTTGAACGGCTGCGCTCGATCATCAACGACATGCTGTTCCTCGCCAGCGCCGACCAAGGCAGCAAGGCCACCCAACTGACGTCCACCTCACTGGCCGACGAAGTGGCGACGACGCTGGAATATCTGGATTTCATTCTTGAGGATGCGCAGGTTCAGGTCGAGGTCAGTGGCGATGCGCAGGTGCGAATCGAGATCGCACATCTGCGCCGGGCGTTGATCAACTTGCTGAGCAACGCGGTGCAGCACACCGCGCCTGGGCAAGTGATTCAGGTGCGGATCGAAGTCGAGGAGCACCAAGTGAGCATCGGCGTCGCCAACCCGGGGTCGCCGATTGCCAATGAGCATCTGCCGCGCCTGTTCGAACGTTTCTACCGGGTCGATGCGTCACGCAGTAACAGTGGCAACAACCATGGACTGGGGTTGGCGATCGTCAAGGCGATTGCGCTGATGCATGGCGGGGATGTGTTTGTGCGCAGTGATCATGGGATGAATACCTTCGGGATTCATTTACCGGTTTGATTTCGAAATATGTAGCGACTGTCTGCTGAAAGCAAAAAACACGTTCAACCTATTATTTCTGACAGTAGACAGCTCGATGCTTACGGTCCCAAATGAAGAACCTTGCCATCTCCCAAGATATCGGCAAGACCTCTCTTCATCACGAACAGGAGTTCGGCATGACTACCGAAAATGTAGTGCAAGAATCCAAAGGCACACTGATTGCGACCAAATCCTATGAGGGCCCCATTAATGCGAGTGTCGTTTCATACAGAGAAGGCTCCAGAGACGGCATAACTCTTTACGGGCAGATGTTTACCGACGCTGAAAACTCCAGGGGTATTCAAATCGAGTTTTTTAAAGACGCTGAGGTGGGGGTAGCTTTGCCGGTTGGAGGCAACTGGCCAAAGGTCATTACACTGTCATACTTTCGCCAAGAGGGCTCCCACAGGACTCAGTACACGGCTCAAGCAGGCGATTTAACACTCAAATCATTCGATTATGAAACAAGCTATGCATCGGGGACTTTTAAGTTCTGGGCGGAGGTTGATGGGGGCACGCATGAGTTCGAAGGGAATTTTGATATCCGCCTGATCCCGACGAAACAGTGACTTTCTGCTTACCCCCCTACACCTCCTTGCCAACGTAGTAACTGTTGCCGTGCAGGCAACAGTCCTTATCCTGATCGACTCTTTTTCCCATCCCTGATCCCCCTTATCGTTGCCCCATCAAACAGCACTTGCCAAGCAAGAAGGTTTAAAGATGTCCAACAGTATGGGTATTGCCAGCGCTTTCGTTTTGTCGTCCTTGTTCCTGTCTCCATTCGCCATGGCTGAAGAGTCGCAGACATTCGTCGCACAAAATGCCGAACGCGCCAAAGCCTACGAACAGTATCAAAGCGAACTGACAGCCAAGGCTCAAGAGGCTGCGCAAACCCCTCAAGCGTCGAGCACTCAAGCCCAGCCTCGGGTTGAGAAAGACAGCTGATCCATACGTATCGCTCTGTTTCCCTCGACACTTTTCATCGGCTCTTCCCTTTGAAAAGTTGTCTTCAAAGCCGCTGCTATCAGCGGCTTTTTTTCGTGGTGGTTTTAAACCCCTTCAGTTCGTCTTCCCTGACAACAAACATCCGCACTTCAAAACAATGAAATACTTAGTTGACCCAAGGAGCTTTACCGCACGTGCGTTTCCCTCTCAGATTCAGTCCGCTGTTCATTGCAATCACTGCAACGATGGCCAACAACGCGCAGGCCGACGACGAATCCAGCCGCGAAGGCTTTGTCGATGGGTCGAGCCTCAACCTCAATGCCCGCAACTACTACATGAACCGCAATCGCCTGCAAAAGGCCGATGACAACATCGAGTGGGGTCAGGGCTTTCTCGGCCGCTTCGAATCGGGCTTCAGCCAGGGCACCATCGGTTTCGGCGTTGATGCCCACGCGATGCTCGGGCTCAAGCTCGACGGCGGTGGTGGCACCGACGGGTCGAGCATCCTGCCGATCAGCGATGGCAACGGCAAGGCACCGGGCTCGTTTTCCACGGCTGGCGGCACCCTGAAAATGCGGGCCTTCGATACCGAATTGAAGGCCGGCGACCTGTTCCTTGCCAACCCGGTGATCGCCGGTGGCGAAACCCGCATGCTGCCGCAGACCTTTCGCGGCGTCAGCCTGACCAACCACAGTGTCGACGGGTTGATGATCGAGGGTGGTCAGGCCAGCTTCACCAAACTCTACAACCAGAGCGGCCACACCCGCATCGGCACGTCCTATGGCAGCCTGGCCGATGGCGATGAAAGCCGGCATTTGAATTGGGCCGGCGTGGCCTGGAGCGGCCTGCCGGGTTTGACCAGCAGCCTGTATGCGGCCGAACTCAAGGACATCTGGAACCAGTACTACTACGACCTGGATTACACCTATGCGCTGAATGACTTGGTCAGCCTCAACCCGGGCCTGCACTTCTATCACACGCAAGACACCGGCGATGCACTGCTGGGCAACATCGACAACAACACCTACAGCCTGCATTTCACCGTCGGAGTGGGCCATCACAGCGTCACCGCCGCCTACCAGCGGGTCAACGGCAACACGCCGTTCGATTACATCAGCCAGGGCGACAGCATTTATCTCGACAACTCCCAGCAGTATTCGGACTTCAACGGTCCGAATGAGCGCTCGTGGAAACTCAAGTACGCCTACGACTTTGCTGGCCTCGACATGCCCGGCCTGACCTCGGCGGTGTCCTACTCACGGGGTGAACTGGACCTGACCAAGGTCGATCCGGACAGCCGCGGTTACGCCTCGTGGTACAGCGCCGACGGCAGAAACGCCAGGCATTGGGAACGAGACATCGAGCTCAAGTACGTGGTTCAGGGTGGCAAGGCCAAAGACCTGGCGATGCGTCTGCAATGGGCGTCTAACCGTGGCGGCAACGGTTACGGTGCGCTGGATCAGGACACGGATGAATACCGGGTAATTGTCGACTACCCGCTGAATGTCTTCTAAGCTTCAATTAGCAAAAGGCCAGCATGTTTTGCTGGCCTTTTTTTTATCCGGGATTTATATAGGCGCGCAGGACGCAACCGGTTTCTAGGACTCTGCCCGATTCTTGTAAAAGCACTTTCATAACGCCTTATTTGCAGAAGTCAGAACCATGAGTGTGAACAGTGCGAAATCCCGTGATCCGATCCGTTCGACACGCTCGGAGCGGCTTCTGGTTCTCAGTAGTGTGTTGTTGGTGATTGCAATACTGAGCATCGTCGCGTTCCTGCTGATCCGCGAACACGCCAATGCCAAATTGTCCGCCGCTCGCGCCGCCAACAATATCGTGCAATTGATCGACGCCGACGTGCTGCGCAATGTCGAACTCTATGACGTGTCCCTGCTGGGTTTGATCGCTGCCTCCCAGCGGGAAGACCTCAAGAACGTTTCCCCAGCCATTCGTCACCTGGCCTATTTCGACCGCGCCACTGCCGCGCCGTACAAGGGCAACATCTTGTTGCTCGACAACAAGGGCGACGTGATCGCCGACTCGGCCTCGTTGGAGCCCAGAAAGGGCAACTTTGCTGATCGCGAGTACTTCCAGACCCATATCAACAACCCGGACCCTGGCATGTTCATCAGTCGCCCCTTCAGGGCCCGGCCGCCGGAACAGGATTGGCGGATCAGTTTCAGCCGCCGGGTGAACGGCACCCAGGGTGAGTTCCTCGGCGTGGCCAAAGCCGCCATGCGCTTGAGCTACTTCGATCAGTTGTTCAACAGTTTGAGCATCGGCCGCGACAGTACGGTCAGCCTGATCAGCAAGGACGGGATTCTTCTGGCCCACCAACCCCGCCTGGCCGAAGAGCTGATCGGCAAGGATTTCAGCAACCGCCCCAATTTCCAGCGCATCGTCAAAGAAGGCAACGGCAGCTTCACCGGCATGTCCAGTCGATACAACGATGAGCGCTTGTACACCTTCTCCAAGGTCGGGAATTTGCCGTTGATCGTCATCGTTGCGCTGTCCAGCGATGAAGTCTTTGCGGCCTGGAAGCGCACCGCGGTGGTGGTCAGCTCGGCAACCATTGCCCTGTGCGCAAGTCTGCTGTGGCTGACCTGGTTGCTCTGCCGGGAGCTGCGTCGACGCCAAAGTGCCGAGCAGGAACTGGCACAATTGGCCGCCACCGATCCCTTGACCGGTCTGGCCAATCGCCGAAGCCTGGATCAGGCCCTGCACCATGAATGGTTTCGTGCCCAGCGTTCCGGTCAGCCGTTGTCGCTGTTGATGATCGATATCGATCACTTCAAGGCGTTCAATGATCGCCACGGCCACCAGGGAGGCGACGATGCCTTGCGCTCGGTGGCCAAGTTGATCGACACCCATGTCCGACGGCCGGCGGACATGGTCGCCCGGTATGGTGGCGAGGAGTTTTCAGTGATCCTGGCTGAAACCGACAGCGCCGGCGCCCAACAGATTGCCGAAAAAATCCGTATAGCGGTGGAGCAATTGCCGTTGGTGGGGGGGGATGTCTCGCCAATTACTGTCAGTATTGGTATCAGTACCTGGACGACAGCAACCGACATCAGCCTGGAACAGTTGCTGTTTGCAGCGGACAAGGCGCTGTATCAGGCCAAGGAAAATGGGCGGAACCGGGTGGTCGCTGCGGATTGATCTTTCCCGCAGGCATAAAAAAAGGCCACCCGAAGGTAGCCTTTAAAAAACTAGAGAGGTTTTTTGCTTACACGGCCGCAACAGGACGCATGTAAGAGATCGGTGCGGTGCTGGCGTCTTCGAACGTCACGACTTCCCAAGCATCTGTCTGCTCAATCAACTTGCGCAGCAGCTGGTTGTTCAATGCGTGTCCGGACTTGAAGCCCTTGAACTCACCAATCAGGCTATTGCCCAGCAGGTAGAGGTCACCAATCGCATCGAGGATTTTGTGCTTCACGAATTCGTCTTCATAGCGAAGGCCGTCTTCGTTCAGTACACCATCCGCGTCGACCACAATTGCGTTTTCAACGCTGCCGCCGAGTGCGAGGTTGTGCTTGCGCAGGTACTCGATATCACTCATGAAACCAAAGGTACGCGCGCGGCTGACTTCTTTTACGAACGAAGTGCTGGAAAAATCCACGCTTGCACTTTGTGTGCGGTCACGGAAAACCGGGTGATCGAAATCGATCTCGAAGCTCACTTTGAAACCTTCGAAAGGGACGAAAGTGGCGCGCTTGTCGCCGTCTTCCACTGTCACTTCCCGCAGGATCCGGATGAACTTCTTGGCGGCGTCCTGCTCTTCAAGGCCGGCCGATTGAATCAGGAATACGAAGGGTCCAGCGCTACCATCCATGATCGGGACTTCGGACGCGGAGAGCTCGACGTAGGCGTTATCGATGCCCAGGCCAGCCATGGCCGAGAGCAGGTGCTCCACCGTGTCCACTTTGACGTCACCGTTAACAAGCGTGGTCGACATAGTGGTTTCGCCAACGTTTTCCGCGCGGGCAGGAATCTGCACCACAGGGTCGAGGTCAGCACGACAAAACACAATGCCGGTGTCGACAGGCGCTGGCTTGAGGGTCAGGTAGACCTTCTCCCCGGAGTGCAGGCCGACACCTGTGGCACGGATAATATTCTTCAGGGTGCGTTGTTTAATCATGGCATGGGCCGCTTCAGCGCAAATTGCGAACTGGTATCAACAAAGGCTGGCGATGATAGCAGACCAGACCTTTGCTGAACACCAATCACCCTAATACCCCTGATACATTTCATCAATCGGCCTGACGACGCAGGAAAGCCGGGATGTCCAGATAGTCCAGATCATCTTGCGGGTTCATCTTCGCGGCAGTCGCAGCACCGGCCTGAGCCTGGTTGCGCATGACGGTCGGACGGTCCAGGTCACGGTAGTTCACCGCAGGCTGTTCCTGACGAACAGGGGCTTGTTGTTGTGGCTGGGAGGCCATCGAGGTGTGAACGGTGTTGTCGATGACCTTCACAGGCTTCTCGATTTTAGCGCCCAGACCTGTGGCAACCACAGTCACGTGCAGCTCGTCGCGCATGTCCGGATCGATAACGGTACCGACCTTGACCATTGCGTGCTCGGATGCGAAGGCTTCGATGATGCTACCCACGTCGGAGTACTCACCCAGAGACAGGTCAGGACCGGCGGTGATGTTCACCAGGATGCCGCGTGCACCTTGCAGGTTCACGTCTTCGAGCAGCGGGTTGCGAATGGCCGCTTCGGTCGCTTCACGTGCACGGTTCGGACCGCTGGCGCAGCCAGTGCCCATCATCGCCATGCCCATTTCGCTCATTACGGTACGTACGTCGGCGAAGTCGACGTTGATCATGCCCGGACGCTTGATGATGTCGGAGATACCGCGAACGGCGCCGGCCAGTACATCGTCGGCCTTGGCGAAAGCCGACAGGAGGCTTGCGTCTTTGCCGAGGATGGTCAGCAGCTTCTCGTTGGGAATGGTGATCAACGAGTCGACGCTTTCAGACAGCAGACGGATACCTTCGTCGGCGAGCTGCATGCGCTTGCGGCCTTCGAACGGGAACGGACGGGTCACCACCGCAACGGTGAGGATCCCCATTTCCTTGGCCACTTCAGCAATGATTGGCGCTGCACCGGTACCGGTACCGCCGCCCATGCCGGTAGTGATGAACACCATGTTGGTGCCCTGCAGGACTTCGGCAATGCGCTCACGGTCTTCGAGAGCGGCCTGACGACCTACTTCAGGGTTGGCGCCGGCGCCCAGACCTTTGGTCACGCTGGTGCCCAGTTGCAGAATGGTGCGCGCGCTGATGCTTTTCAGCGCTTGGGCATCAGTGTTGGCGCAGATGAATTCAACGCCTTCAATGTTGCTCTTGACCATGTGATTGACAGCGTTGCCGCCGCCTCCGCCAACACCGATAACTTTAATAACCGGGCTTGCGGGGATGTTGTCTACGAGTTCGAACATTTTCCCTCTCCTTACATTCTCTAGTTTTTTCGCCTACTGCTTTTGAAGCGGTGTTGCGGTAAAGCTTTAGAAATTGCCTTGTACCCAGCTCTTGATGCGATCGAGCAGAGCGGCTTTCGGTTCGTCATTGCTGTAGCTGTCGCGGCTGCCGATGCCCGAGAACGAAATCCCGTCGGACTGCTTCTGCAGGCCGTACATCAACAGGCCAACGCCGGTGGAATAGATCGGGTTGCGGACCACGTCGTCCAGACCCTTGACGCCATGGGGCACGCCCAGGCGAACCGGCATGTGGAAGATCTCTTCGGCCAGTTCGACCGCGCCTTCCATCTTCGACGTACCGCCGGTCAGCACGATGCCGGCCGGGATCAGGTCTTCATAGCCGCTGCGACGCAGTTCGGCCTGAATCAGGGTGAACAGCTCGTCGTAACGCGGCTCGACCACTTCGGCCAAGGCCTGGCGGGACAGTTCGCGCGGTGGACGGTCGCCGACACTCGGCACCTTGATGGTTTCACCGGCACCGGCCAGTTTGGCCAGGGCGCAGGCATAGCGAATCTTGATTTCTTCGGCGTACTGGGTCGGGGTGCGCAACGCCATCGCGATGTCGTTGGTCACCTGGTCGCCCGCAATCGGGATCACCGCGGTGTGACGGATCGCGCCTTCGGTGAAGATCGCGATGTCGGTGGTACCGCCGCCGATGTCCACCAGGCACACGCCCAGCTCTTTCTCGTCGTCGGTCAGGACCGAATACGCGGAAGCCAGTTGCTCAAGAATGATGTCGTCGATTTCCAGGCCGCAGCGGCGCACGCATTTTTCAATGTTCTGTGCGGCGTTGACGGCGCAGGTGACCACGTGAACCTTGGCTTCCAGACGCACGCCGGACATGCCCAGCGGCTCGCGCACGCCTTCCTGGTTATCGATCACATAATCCTGCGGCAGGGTGTGCAGCACGCGCTGGTCAGCCGGGATTGCCACAGCCTGGGCGGCGTCGAGGACGCGCTCAAGGTCGGCAGAGCTGACTTCGCGATCACGAATCGCCACGATGCCGTGGGAGTTCAGGCTGCGGATGTGATTGCCGGCCACGCCGACGAACGCCGAATGGATCCGGCAACCGGCCATCAGCTGCGCTTCTTCGATAGCGCGCTGGATCGACTGGACGGTGGACTCGATGTTCACCACTACGCCTTTTTTCAGGCCGCGGGACGGATGTGTACCGATCCCGACGATTTCGAGCGTGCCGTCGTCCGCGACCTCGCCGACCAGCGCCACCACCTTGGAGGTGCCGATATCGAGACCGACGATCATTTTGCCGCTTTGCACGTTTGCCATGGGTCCTGCCTCTTCTTAATTCTTTGCGACAGCGGGTTGGGCTGTCGTCGGCGCTACAGGTTCCCGCCAGCCAACGGCAAGGCCGTTGGCGTAGCGCAGATCGATGCGCGCAATGTTCGTAATCTGCTCTTTGAGCGTCTTGTCATAGATGGCAATGAAGCGGCGCATCTTTTCCACCAGGTTGCCGCGTCCCAGCAGCAGTTCGATTCCGGGACCGGCGCTGCCTGCGCCGGTGGTCAGGAACCAGCTGCCTCGTTCACGCAACTCCAGGCGTGCAATCGAGAAGCCCAATGGCCTGAGCATCTGGCTCAGCACCTGGTATTGCTGCATCACTTGTTGCTGGGCCCGCTGCGGGCCGAACAGCTGTGGCAAGTGTTCGTAGTTCGCCAGCTCGCGCGGGGTGAACGCCTGTCCCTGGTTGTTCAACAGCGACTCATCGCCCCAACGGGCCACCGGCAGTTGTTCTTCCAGGCGAATCACTACCTGATCCGGCCACACCCGACGCACTTCGGCGTGGGCAATCCATGGCATCTGTTCAAGCTCGGTGCGCATGCTCGCCAGGTCGATGGTGAAGAAGCTCGACGCCACGTACGGGGCGATCCGCTGCTGCACCGCTTGCTGGCTGATGTAACTCAAGTCGCCCTGCACGGCGATTTTGGTGATCGGCCGGTCAGCGTACGGCAGCAAACGCTGTGCGCCTTCGTAAGTACCGAGCCCCAACGCCACCAGCAGCACGGGCCAGAACAGGCTTTTCAGAAAACCGAAGTTGGCTTTCGGCAGGCGCACGGACATCGGCTCTTTGGCCACCATTCGGCTGGCACCCCGCGGCACCGGCTTGCGGCCGGGTGGTGCGGAGGACTGATGTCTCAGCTGTGCGCCTTGCATGGTCTTACCCTCGTGGCTCGATGCTTGCGGCCAGAATCGCCAGAACCAATTGCTGGAAATCCAGGCCGGCGGCACGGGCCGCCATTGGCACCAGACTGTGATCGGTCATGCCCGGTGCGGTGTTGACTTCCAGGAACCAGAACTGCCCGTCGGCGTCCTGCATCACGTCCGCCCTGCCCCAACCGGCGATACCCAGCGCCTCACAGGCTTTGGCCGTGAGGTCCATGAGTTCCTTTTCTTTGTCGCTGTCCAGGCCGCACGGAATGCGGTACTGGGTATCGTTGGCGATGTACTTGGCGTCGTAGTCGTAGAAACTGTGCGTCGTGCCCAAGGCAATCGGTGGCAACACCTGGTCACGCAGGGTGGCGATGGTGAACTCCGGACCGTGAATCCATTGCTCTACCAACACTTGCGAATCGTAGGTACCGGCCGCTTTCCACGCCTCGATCAACTCGGGCGCGGAAGTCACTTTGGCCATCCCGATACTGGAACCTTCATGGGCCGGTTTGACGATCAACGGGAAGCCCAGTTCCGTGGCCGCCGAAATACAATCGGCCTCGGAGCGCAGTACCGCGTGGCGTGGCGTCGGAATGCCGAGGCTGTGCCAGACCTGCTTGGTGCGCAGTTTGTCCATGGCCAGTGCCGAGGCCAGAATGCCGCTGCCGGTGTACGGAATCCCTGCGCATTCGAGCAGGCCCTGCATGCTGCCGTCTTCACCGCCACGACCGTGGAGGATGATAAAGGCGCGGTCGATTTTTTCGTTCAGCAAGCGCTGCAGCAGGTCATCGCCCACATCAATACCGAACGCGTCCACACCAGCGCTTTGCAGTGCGTCGAGCACCGCGTTACCCGACTTCAGGGACACTTCACGCTCGGCACTCTTGCCGCCGAACAGCACGGCAACGCGACCGAAATCCTTCGGCGCGACAGTGGAGACGAGGTTGGCGTAAGCAGCAGTCATTTCAACTTCCCCTCTACCGGTGCGGCAACGGCCCCGGCGAACAACGGACTGTTCAACAGTTTGGGTGCGAGACCGCCGATATCACCGGCGCCCTGGCACAGCAGAATGTCGCCGGCACGCAGCAGCGGCTTGACGATCGGCGCGAGATCGATACCGCGCTCGATGTAGATCGGGTCGAGCTGACCGCGCTGACGGATGCTGTTGCACAGCTTGCGGCTGTCGGCGCCCGGAATCGGCTCTTCGCCGGCCGGATAGACTTCCATCAGCAGCAGCACGTTGGCGTCGGCCAGCACATTGACGAAATCGTCGTACAGGTCGCGGGTGCGGCTGTAACGGTGCGGCTGGTAGACCATCACCAGACGGCGCTCCGGCCAGCCACCGCGCACGGCTTTGATCACGGCCGCGACTTCGGTCGGGTGGTGACCGTAGTCGTCCACCAGCATCACGTTGCCGTCTTCGACCGGCAATTCGCCGTACACCTGGAAGCGACGGCCAACACCCTGGAACCCGGACAGGCCCTGGACGATGGCTTCATCGCTGACGCCTTCATCAGTGGCAATGCAAATGGTCGCCAGCGCGTTCAGCACGTTGTGGTTGCCCGGCATGTTTACCGAGACATCCAGCGGCTCGCGATCAGGGCGCAGCACGGTGAAGAAAGTCTGCATACCTTGCTGGCGCACATTGATGGCGCGCACGTCAGCGTCATCGCCGAAGCCGTAAGTGACCGTCGGACGCTTCACCAGCGGGAGGATTTCACGCACCACTGGATCGTCCAGGCACACCACCGCCAAACCGTAGAACGGCAGGTTGTGCAGGAACTCGACGAAGGTTTTCTTCAGCTTGTTGAAGTCGCCGTCGTAGGTCGCCATGTGATCGGCGTCGATGTTGGTGACCACGGCCACCAGCGGCTGCAAGTGCAGGAAGCTGGCATCGCTTTCGTCGGCTTCGGCGATCAGGTAGCGGCTGGTACCGAGCTGGGCATTGGTGCCCGCGGCATTCAGACGGCCACCGATGACGAACGTCGGGTCCAGGCCACCGGCGGCGAACACCGAAGCGATCAGGCTGGTGGTGGTGGTTTTGCCGTGAGTACCGGCGACGGCGATGCCGTGGCGGTAGCGCATCAGCTCGGCGAGCATCTCGGCACGCGGCACCACCGGAATCCGGCGTTCCAGCGCGGTCGCGACTTCCGGGTTGGACGTGTTGACGGCGCTCGACACCACCAGCACGTCGGCGGCTGCGGCGTTCTCGGCACGGTGGCCGATGAAAATATGCGCACCAAAAGATTCCAGGCGCTCGGTCACCGGCGAAGCTTTCAGGTCGGAACCGGACACTTGATAGCCCAGGTTCAGCAACACTTCGGCGATACCGCACATACCCACGCCGCCAATTCCGACGAAGTGGATACGACGGATACGGCGCATTTCCGGTTGTGGCATGGCTTTCTTGTTCTCAACCATGGGCCACCTCAAGGCAAGTATCGACCACGTTACGAGTGGCATCGGGTTTGGCCAGGCGGCGTGCCGCGCTGGCCATGTCGTTGAGTCGTTGCGGTTGCATCAAGACCTCTGTCAGGCGAGCGGCAAGGTCCGCTGCGCCAGTCGTTCTTTGCGGCATCAGGAAGGCAGCGCCTTCACGGGCCAAATAATCGGCGTTGCGGGTCTGGTGATCGTCGATCGCGTGGGGCAAAGGCACCAGCATCGAGGGCAGACCGGCGGCCGCCAGTTCACTGATGGTCAGCGCTCCTGCGCGGCACACCACCAGGTCGGCCCAGCCATAGGCTTGGGCCATGTCTTTGATGAATGGCTGCACTTGCGCCTCGACGCCAGCCGCGCGATAGCGCTCTGCAGTCACTTCATCGTGGTTTTTGCCGGCCTGATGGAACACGTCCGGGCGCAGGTCGGGGGCGACTTGCGACAGGGCTTCAGGCAGCAACTTGTTCAACGGCTCTGCGCCCAGGCTTCCACCCAGGATCAGCAAACGCGCCTTGCGACCGGCCAGGGCAGGTCGCGGTGTTTCGAGGAACAGCTCGGTGCGCACCGGGTTACCGGTGGTCCGACGGCTGTCCGACAGGGTAAAGGTGTCGGGGAACGCTTCACAGACTCGGGCGGCCAACGGCACCAGCAACCGATTGGCGGTACCGGCCACGGCGTTCTGCTCGTGAACGATGACCGGCACGCCGGCCAGTCTGGCTGCAACGCCGCCAGGACCAGTCACAAAACCACCAAAGCCGACCACACAGACTGGCCGCAGCTGACGAATGATCGCCCGCGCCTGCCAGATCGACTTGAGCAACATGACCGGCGCCTTGAGCAGGGACAATTTGCCCTTGCCGCGCAAACCGCTGGCGTGGATCCGATGCAATTCAATACCGGCCGCCGGCACCAGATCGTTTTCGATCCCGCGGGGCGTGCCGAGCCAGTGCACGGTGTAGCCACGGGCCTGGAACTCACGCGCACAGGAAAGTGCCGGGAACACATGGCCCCCGGTGCCGCCAGCCATGATCAGTACGTTAGCGCCCATGGTTCGGCTCCTCGGCGAAGTCGCTCTCATGGAATTCCATTTCTTCGCTGCCCAAATGGGTTCGACTCTCCCACTCGATGCGCAGCAACAAGCCAAGACAGGCACAGCAGATCACCAACGAACTGCCGCCATAACTGAGGAATGGCAGGGTCAGACCTTTGGTCGGCAGCAGGCCGACGTTCACGCCGATGTTGATCAGGAACTGGCCGATCCACAGGAACGACAAGCCGTAAGCAACGTAGGCGGCAAAAAACTGTTTGGCTTTCTCGGCCCACAGGCCGATGTACATGCCACGAATACACACGAAGACGAACAGCGCCACCGTGCACAAGGAACCCACGGCCCCGAGTTCTTCAGCCAGCACCGAAAACACGAAGTCGGTGTGGGCTTCCGGCAAGTAGAACTGTTTCTGCACGCTGTTACCCAGGCCGACGCCCAGCCATTCGCCGCGACCGAAAGCGATCAAGGCCTGGGAGAGCTGATAGCCGGCACCGAACTGGTCGGCCCACGGATCGGCAAAGTTGGTCAGACGCGCCATTCGATACGGCTGCATCTGAATCAACAACACCACCGCCGCGACAGCCAGGACCACCATCAGGGAAAACCGGAACAGACCGACTCCGCCGAGGAACAGCATTGCCGCCGCCGCCCCCATCATCACGACGGTGGCACCGAAGTCCGGCTCCATCAGCAACAGACCCGCCATTGGCAACAGCACGATGAACGGCTTGAAGAAGCCCATCCAGCTTTCACGCACTTCTTTCTGACGGCGCACCAGATAACCGGCGAGGTAGATCACCACGAACACCTTGGCGATCTCGGAAGGCTGAACGTTGAAGAAACTGAAGCCGATCCAGCGCATCGAACCGTTCACTTCCCGACCGATCCCCGGGACGATCACCATCACCAGCAAGCCGAACGCACCAAGCAGCATCAGCCAGCCCAGGCGTTGCCAGGTGGCAATCGGAATCATCATGGTGACGATGCAGGCACCCAGGCCCAGCACAACGTAGATCAGGTGGCGAATCATGTAGTACAGGGCGCTGCCCGACTGCACCGCCCCCACCTCGGTCGATGCCGAGGCAATCATGATCAGCCCCAGGCCGAGCAGTGCCAGGCAACCGGCGAGCATCGGGAAATCGAGGTCGATACCGCGCCCGGTGATAAGCGGCGATGGATACGGCTTGATGATGTTCTTCAAGCTCATGCCAGATCCTCCACGGCGCGGACGAACTGGTGACCACGGTCTTCATAGTTCTTGAACATGTCGAAGCTGGCGCAAGCCGGCGACAGCAGCACCGCGTCGCCCTTTTCGGCGATGGCGCGGCATTGCTCGACCGCTTCGATCAGCGAGCCAACGCGAATCAGTGGCACGGCATCGCCGATGGCCTCACCGATCTTGTCGGAATCACGGCCCATCAAAATGACGGCGCGGCAGTTGGCCGCCACCGGATCACGCAAATCCTTGAATTCGGCGCCCTTGCCATCGCCACCGGCGATCAGCACAAGCTTGCCGTCGATGTCCGCCCCCAGGCCTTCGATGGCCGCCAAGGCGGCGCCGACGTTGGTGGCTTTGGAATCGTTGTAGTAGCTCACGCCATCAAGGTCGCGGACCCACTGGCAGCGATGCTCGAGCCCGGCGAAATTACGCAGGGCCGAAAGCATTGCGTCGAACGGCAGGCCCACGGCGTGGCCGAGCGCCAAGGCCGCCAGGGCATTGGACTGGTTATGCGCGCCACGAACTTTCAACTCGCGCACCGGCATCAGGTTCTGGAATTCGAAGGCCAGGTATTTCTCGCCGTTCTCTTCTCGAATGCCGAAGGCCTTGAAGTCGGGTTTGTTCAAACCGAAGGTCCAGCACGGCTGACCTTCACCCATCAGCGGACGGCTCAGGGCGTCCTGACGGTTGACCACAAACTGCCTGGCGCCCCGGAAGATCCGGTGCTTGGCCAAGTGATAGGCCGGCAGACCGCTGTAGCGGTCCATGTGGTCTTCACTGATGTTGAGCACGGTCGCCACTTCGGCGTTGAGCTGATCGGTGGTTTCGAGCTGGAAGCTCGACAGTTCCATCACGTACAGTTCGATGTCGTCGCTGAGCAAATCCAGCGCCGGTGTGCCGAGGTTGCCACCAACGGCAACACGCTTGCCGGCCGCAGCCGCCATCTCGCCGACCAGGGTGGTGACGGTGCTTTTGGCGTTGGAACCGGTAATGGCGACAATCGGCGCTTTCGCGTTACGCGCGAACAGCTCGATGTCGCCGGACATTTTCACGCCACGGGCGGCGGCAGCCTGCAGGGCCGGGGTCGCCAGCGCCAGGCCGGGGCTCACGTAGAGCTCGTCGGCACGGCACAGGAATTCGACGTCCAGCTCGCCACAACGCACTTCCACGTGCGGATAGTCACGCTTGAGCGTGGCCAGTTCCGGTGGATTTTCCCGCGTATCGGCGACAGCAAACGACACGCCCCGGTTCGCCAGGAAGCGAACCAGGGACATGCCGCTCTTGCCGAGGCCGACAACGATGCGGAAGTGGTCAGAAGCGATCAGAGACACTCGTTCTACCTCAGCTTCAGGGTGGCAAGGCCGATCAACACGAGAATCACGGTGATGATCCAGAAACGGACGATCACGCGCGGCTCGGGCCAGCCCTTGAGTTCAAAGTGGTGGTGAATCGGTGCCATGCGGAATACACGGCGACCGGTCAGCTTGAAGGAGGCGACCTGAATGACGACTGACAGGGTCTCCATCACGAACACACCGCCCATGATGAACAGGACGATTTCCTGACGGACGATCACTGCGATGGTGCCCAGGGCCGCACCCAGCGCCAGCGCGCCAACATCGCCCATGAAGACTTGTGCCGGATAGGTGTTGAACCAGAGGAAGCCCAGGCCCGCACCGATCAAGGCGCCGCAGAACACAATCAGCTCACCCGCGCCCGGTACGTAAGGAATCAGCAGGTATTCGGCGAACTTCACGTTACCCGACAGGTAGCAGAAGATCCCCAGGCCACCGCCGACCATCACGGTGGGCATGATCGCCAGACCGTCGAGGCCGTCGGTCAGGTTGACCGCGTTGCTCGAGCCGACAATCACGAAATAGGTCAGGACGATGAAGCCTGCGCCCAGCGGAATGCTGTAGTCCTTGAGCATCGGCAGGATCAGGGTGGTTTCCACCGGCGTCGCGGCAGTCATATAAAGGAAGATCGCCGCACCCAGGCCGAACACCGACTGCCAGAAATACTTCCAGCGGCTCGGAAGGCCGCGGGAGTTTTTCTCGATGACTTTGCGATAGTCGTCAACCCAGCCGATGGCGCCGAACAGCAGGGTCACCAACAACACGACCCAAACGTAACGGTTGGTCAGGTCAGCCCAAAGCAAGGTGCTGACGCCGATGGAGGAAAGAATCAGCGCGCCGCCCATGGTCGGGGTGCCCGACTTCGACAGGTGCGATTGCGGACCGTCGTTGCGAACGGATTGACCGATTTGACGGTTCTGCAGAGTGCGGATCATCCACGGGCCATAGCACAGCGACAAGACCAACGCGGTCAGTACACCGAGAATCCCGCGCAGGGTCAGGTACTGAAAGACCGCGAAGCCTTTGTAGAACTGTTGCAGATACTCCGCTAGCAGCAGCAGCATTAATGTTTCTCCAGACTGGTCCCGCACAAAGCGGCAACGATGTTTTCCATCGCAGCGCTGCGCGAGCCCTTGATCAAAAAGGTAGTGTTTGTGTCCTGCTCGGCTTCCAGGGCCTTGATCAGTTCAGCCTGTGTGCTGAAGTGAAAGGCCTGCTCGCCGAAAGCGTTCACGGCGTGAGCCATCATTGGCCCGACGGCGTAAAGCGCGGAAACCTTGCCGCGGGCGTAATCGCCCACATCGCGGTGCCCCTGCTCTGCCCACGCGCCCAACTCGCCGATATCCCCGAGCACCAAAACGGTGCGGCCGGAAAAGCCGGCGAGTATATCAACGGCGGCGCACATAGAGGTGGGGTTCGCGTTGTATGTGTCATCGATTACGCGCATGCCGTTAGGCGCCAGTTGCGCGACGGTGCGGCCCTTGACCGGTTGCACCGCGCCAAGGCCGGTGGCGATGCCGAACAGCGACACACCCAAGGCATGCGCGGCAGCGGCAGCGGCCATGGCATTGGCCACGTTGTGAGTGCCGAGCAGATTCAGCTGAACCCGCTCCACACCTTCAGGGCCGTGCAGGTTGAACGCCGGGCAACCGCGGGCATCGCGATCCAGGTCGCTGGCATGGAAATCGGCGTTGACGTTGCTCAGGGCAAAAGTCAGCACTTTTCGACCGGCGGCACGGGTCTTCCAGATGTCGAAGGCCTTGTCGTCGAGATTCAGCACAGCGATGCCATCGGCATCCAGCCCTTCGAGAATCTCGCCCTTGGCTTCGACGATTTTTTCCGGCCCGCCGAACTCACCAACGTGGGCAGTCCCGGCGTTGTTGATGATGGCCACGTGGGGTTTGGTCATGGCGACGGTGTAGGCAATCTCGCCAATGCGCGAAGCGCCGAGTTCGATCACGGCGGCGGTGTGTTCCGGCGCCAGTTCGAGCAGGGTCAGCGGTGCGCCGAGGTCATTGTTCAGGTTGCCACGGGTCGCCAGCACCGGACCGCGCGTGCGCAGGATGCTTGCCAGCATTTCCTTGACCGTGGTCTTGCCGCTGGAGCCGGTAACGGCCGCGACCGGCTGAGTGAACGCGGCACGGTTGATCGCGCCCAACTGGCCGAGGGCCTGGCGGGTGTCCTTGACCAGCAGTTGCGGCAGCGAGCTGTCGGCCACTTCGCGCTCGACCAGTGCACCCACGGCGCCTTTGGCGGCGACGTCGTTCAGGTAGTCATGGCCATCGAAACGTGGACCGGCCAGAGCAATAAACAGCTGGCCGGGCTTGATCGCGCGGCTGTCGATGCTGACACCATCAAAGCTGGCATCGACGGAGATCAGACGGGCATTCAGTGCGCCGGTCAGTTCGCTCAGTTTCAAGGCTTTAAGCATGGGCCACCTCCCACGCGGTCAGGGCATGATCGGCCTCGACCAGATCGGAGAAAGCGAGGCGTTCGCCATTGATTTCCTGATAGTCCTCATGACCTTTACCAGCCAGGACAATCACGTCATCCGCCGAAGCGCTGGCGATCAACTGGGCAATCGCCTGGCCACGACCGGCGACGAAGGTGACTTTATCCACAGCGGTGAAACCGGCGCGGATGTCGTCGAAAATCGCGGCGGGGTCTTCGGTGCGCGGGTTGTCGTCGGTGACCAGCACACCATCAGCCAGACGCTCGACCACTTCAGCCATCAGCGGACGCTTGCCGCGATCGCGATCACCGCCGCAACCGAACAGGCACAGCAACCGGCCTTTGGCGTGAGGACGCAGGGCCATCAAGACTTTTTCCAGCGCATCCGGTGTGTGGGCGTAATCGACCACCACCAACGGCTGAGTGCCGCCGCCCAGACGCTGCATGCGACCGGCCGGGCCTTCGAGTTTCGGTAGCACGTTGAGGATTTCGTCCAGCGCGTAGTCCAGACCGAGCAAGGCACCGACCGCGGCCAACACGTTGCTCAGGTTGAAACGGCCGAGCAAGGTGCTGCGCAAATGGTGTTCGCCCTGCGGCGTAACCAGCGTGGCGCGCACGCCCTCGTCACTGAACTGCGCTTCGCGGCAATACAGGTAAGCGCGGGAGTCTTCCAGGCTGTAAGTGATCAGCCGCGACTCACCTTCATCAGCCGCCAGTTGCCGGCCAAAATCGTCGTCGAGGTTGACCACCCGGCACTTCAGATCATTCCAGGCAAACAACTTGGCCTTGGTTTCGCCATAGGCCTGCATAGTGCCGTGGTAATCCAGATGATCACGCGACAGGTTGGTCATCACCGCCACATCGAAGGCCAGCGCGGTTACGCGGCCCTGATCCAGCCCATGGGAAGAGACTTCCATGGCCACGGCTTTGGCACCGGCCTTTTTCAAGTCGGCGAGGGTCGCTTGCACTGCAATCGGATTCGGCGTGGTGTGCAGGCCGCTCTCCAGCGCGCCGTAGAAACCGGAGCCCAGAGTGCCGACGATGCCACAGTGTTGACCGAGCAAATCGAGGGCTTGCGCGACCAATTGGGTCACGCTGGTTTTACCGTTGGTGCCGGTCACGCCGATCAGGTTCATGTGACGGCTCGGGTCGCCGTAAAAGCGCCCGGCGATATCCGACAGCTGCGCCGCCAGGCCTTTGACCGGAATCAGCGGCACGTCGGTAATCGGCAGCACGGTCGCGCCTTCGACTTCATAAGCCACGGCGGCAGCACCGCGCTGCAAGGCGTCGGCGATGTGCGCACGACCGTCGAACTTGCCACCAGGGACCGCAAGGAACAAATCACCTGCCCGTACGTTACGGCTGTCCAGCGCCAATTCGCGGATCAATAGATCATGGCCGGCGTGGGCGAAAATCTTGTTCAGGCTCAGCGACATCAGCCGCGCCCTCCATTAGCTTTCAGCGGAACGACCGGTGCGGCGTTCGCTTGTTGAGTGGCTGGCAGGTTGTCCGGGGTGATGTTCATCAGGCGCAAGGTCCCGGACATCACTTTGCTGAACACCGGCGCCGATACCAGACCACCGAAATAACCGGCCTTGGTCGGTTCGTCGATCACCACCACGATCGCGTAACGCGGGTCGCTCATCGGGCCGAAACCGGCGAACAGCGAGCGGTAGGAGTTCTCGGCGTAGCCTTTGGTTCCGACCGACGTCTTACGCGCAGTACCCGACTTGCCGCCCACGTGATACGCCGGCACCTGCGCACGGAATACGCCGCGCGGGGCTTCGATCACTTGTTGCAGCATGCCTTGCATGGTTTTCGCGACGGCTTCCGGCAGCACCTGAGTGGTTTGCGGCGCCTTGTCGGTTTTGATCAGGGTCAACGGTGCGAGGCGACCATTGTTGGCCAGGGCCGAGAAGGCGTGGACCAACTGGATCGCGGTCACGGAAATACCGTAGCCGTAGGACAGCGTGGCGGTTTCAGCCTTGCGCCATTCGCGGTAGTTCGGCAGGTTGCCGACGCGCTCACCCGGGAAACCCAAGCCGGTGTCCTGGCCGAGGCCAACTTTCTGTGCCAGACGGAAAATCGTTTCGCCGCCGATGTCGAACGCGACCTTACTCATGCCGACGTTACTGGAATTGATCAGGATACCGGTCAGGTCGAGCACCGGACCTTCGGTCTTGGATACGTCCTTGATGGTGTATTTACCAATCTGCAAGCTGCCCGGGTACACCTCGACGGTGTCGCTCGGTTTCCAGCGCCCGGTTTCGATCGCGGCGCTCATGGAGATCGCTTTCATGGTCGAGCCCGGCTCGAACACGTCGATCATTGCGCGGTTGCGCATCATCGCCGGTTGCAGGTTGCGACGGTTGTTCGGGTTGTAGGTCGGCTGGTTGACCATGGCGAGAATCTCGCCGGTCTTCACGTCCATGATCACCAGGCTACCGGCCTTGGCGCCGTTCTCGATGATCGCGTTGCGCAGCTCGCGGTTGGCCAGGTATTGCAGGCGCAGGTCAATGGACAACGCCAAGGGCTTGCCGGCCTTGGCGTTTTTGGTGACCTGGACATCTTTGATCAGCCGGCCGCGCCGGTCCTTGATGACCTGTCGCTTGCCGGGCACCCCGGCCAGCCATTCGTCGTAGGCTAGCTCGACGCCTTCGCGCCCGTGATCGTCGATGTCGGTAAAGCCGACCATGTGGGCAGTGACTTCACCGGCGGGGTAGAAACGCCGGAACTCTTCGATGCCATAAACGCCCGGCACTTTCAGATCGAGCACAGCCTGGCCCTGCTCGGGAGTCAGCCCGCGCACCAGGTAGATGAATTCTTTGTTGGCCTGGGCTTCGAGACGTTCGGCCAGGGCTTTGGGATCCTGCCCCAGGGCAGCCGCCAGTGCCGGCCATTTCTCTTTGGCCAGTTGCATTTCCTTGGCGTTGGCCCACAGCGTGGTGACCGGGGTACTCACGGCCAACGGCTCGCCGTTACGGTCGGTGATCAGACCACGGTGAGCCGGAATTGGAATATGACGGACACTGCGCGCGTCGCCCTGACCTTTAAGGAAGTCACGGTCGACCACTTGCAGATCAATGATGCGCCAGGAAATCGCCGCCACCATGATGCCGAGCAAGCCCAGCACCAGACGGAATCGCCACGGGAAGAGTGCGCCTTCGAGTTTCATCATGGCGCCACCATCTGCACTTCAGCAGCGCCAGGAATACGCATCTTCAGTTGCTCGGTCGCCAACACTTCGATACGGCTGTGGGCGGTCCAGGTGCTTTGTTCGAGAATCAACCGGCCCCACTCCGCCTGCGCCTTGTCGCGCACGCTCAATTCGTTGTACAGCGAATTCAACAGCTGACGGTTCCAGTGGGCGCTATAGGACACGCCGATGGCCGATACGAGCACACCGATAAACAGCAGCAGCATGAAAAAGCTTCCGCCGGGAAGTGGTTTGGCGAAAAGCTTGCTCACCGCAGTTTCTCCGCGACGCGCATGATGGCGCTACGGGAACGTGGGTTGGCTTTGAGTTCGGCCTCGGAGGCGGACTGCGCTTTGCCATGGACTTTGATTTTCGGTTCGAAGGCGACGTGACGGACCGGCAAGTTGCGCGGCAAGTTGTCGGCTTCGCCTTTCACCAGTTTGCGCATGAACAGTTTGACGATGCGGTCTTCCAGCGAGTGGAAGCTGATCACCACCAGGCGACCGCCGACTTCCAGGCACTCCAGCGCGGCTTCAAGACCGGTTTCCAGATCGCCCAGTTCGTTGTTGACGTGAATACGCAGCCCCTGGAATGCACGGGTGGCCGGGTTCTTGCCCTTTTCCCATGCAGGGTTGGCGACTTTCAGCACTTCTGCCAGATCGGCAGTGCGCTCGAACGGCTTGATGTTACGACGTTCGGCCACGGCACGCGCCATGCGGCCGGAGAAACGTTCTTCGCCGTATTCCTTGAACACCCGGGCGATTTCTTCCACCGGCGCGGTATTGACGAACTCGGCGGCGCTGATCCCGCGGGACGGGTCCATGCGCATGTCCAACGGACCGTCGTTGAGAAAACTGAAGCCGCGCTCAGGGTCGTCGAGCTGCGGCGAAGATACGCCGAGGTCAAGCAGAACGCCGCTGACCTTGCCGGCCAGACCGCGTTCGGCGACTTCCGAACCGAGTTCGGCAAAGCTGCGCTGTACAACGACAAAGCGGCCGTCTTCGGCCGCTAGCGTTTGCCCGGTGGCAATCGCTTGAGGATCTTTGTCGAACCCGAGCAACCGACCATCGGGCCCGAGCTTGCTGAGAATCAACCGGCTATGTCCGCCGCGTCCGAACGTGCCGTCCAGATAGCAGCCATCAGGACGTACGGCGAGAGCCTCGACAGCTTCGTCAAGCAGTACGGTGATGTGGTTAAAGCCGCTATCAATAGTCACAGGATCAAATCACGCAGTTCATCAGGCATGGCGCCCGGTTGTTGAATAGCAGCCAGGTCAGCGGCAGAAACCGCATTCCAGGCATCCTCGTCCCACAATTGGAACTTGTTCAGTTGGCCTACCAACATTGCGCGCTTATCCAACTTGGCATATTCGCGAAGACGCGGCGGGACCAGAAAACGACCACTGCCATCGAGCTCGAGGTCGACGGCATTACCAATCAGTAAACGTTGCAGGCGGCGGTTTTCTTCGCGAAGCGAAGGCAGTGCGCGCAGTTTGGTTTCGATAATTTCCCACTCATCGAGGGGATAAACACACAAACACGGATCAACGGCATCAATGGTGACGATTAATTGACCGGAACTACGCGAAACGAGCTCGTCACGGTACCGGCTCGGCATGGCGAGACGGCCCTTTGCATCGAGACTGATAGCGTTAGCTCCGCGAAACACGTCAGCGTTTCTCCAAATATTAGCGTTTTGCGCTCAAAAAACCCACTTCATGCCACTTTCCGCCACTTGCGCACACTATAGGAATGCGCCCACCACACCGTCAAGGCGCGGATAGAAGGAAAAGCCTTACAGAACGGAGATTTAGGAGTGCAAAAGGAGGGGAAACGAGAATCTGGCGGATGAATTTGTTCAATAACTTGAATCAGCACAGAAGGCTGCGTTCAGAAGTTAAAGTAGTTTGTTAAGAGTAAGATTTTTTCGGTATTACAAAAGCGCTTCTGCTATTGATTCAGCAGGGAGGGAAATTGCCATTACGCATATCGCTGTCAATGATTGAAGCAGAGAGAAAAAAAGGTGGAGAGTCGATCTGTAAGCCGGGTTCTGTCTTGAACAGTCATTCGTCTACGATGGCCATCACTGGACATCTTTAGCAACCTACCCGGTCCCAGCGCGGGCCACGCCTTGGGACCCTATTTGGTCTTGCTCCAAGTGGGGTTTACCTAGCCACGAACTGTTGCCAGACGTGCGGTGCGCTCTTACCGCACCTTTTCACCCTTACCGGCGCCGAAGCGCTTAGGCGGTTATTTTCTGTGGCACTTTCCGTAGGCTCACGCCTCCCAGGCATTACCTGGCACTTCGCCCTATGGAGCCCGGACTTTCCTCCCCCCCCTAATTTTCATAGAGGGCAGCGACTGTCCGATCGACTCTCCGCCGCGAAGATTAACGGCAGAGCGGTCGAAGAACAAGCTCTAAAAGCCTCTGGCCGGCGCTGCGCGTCGCTTTTTTACTCGCCCTTCTGCTTATCCAGCGCAACCTGATAGAGCACATTCTTGCGCTCGCCAGTAATTTGCGCCGCCAATGCCGCCGCACGCTTGAGCGGCATTTCTTCAAGCAGCAGATTGAGAATACGCATGGCTTCGCTGCTGACAGCGTCCTCAGTCTCGGGAGCAGACCAGCCAGCGACCAGCACTACGCACTCGCCGCGCTGCTGGTTGCTGTCCGATTCGACGAACTCGCGCAACTCGGCCAGCGGCAAGCCTTTAAGGGTTTCGAAGGTCTTGGTCAGCTCACGCGCCAGCAATGCCGGACGATCGGCGCCGAACACCAGCTCCATGTCTTGCAGGCATTCAAGGATGCGGTGTGGAGCCTCATAAAAAATCAGTGTGCGCGGCTCTTCTTTTATCAGCTCCAGGCGAGCGCGTCGGCCGACAGCCTTGGCCGGTAGAAACCCTTCGAAGATGAAGCGGTCCGATGGCAACCCCGCCGCCGAGAGCGCCGCAATCAATGCACAGGCCCCCGGAACCGGCACCACATTGATCCCTGCGGCACGGGCCTGACGCACCAGGTGATAACCCGGATCGGAAATCAGCGGCGTCCCGGCATCGGAGATCAATGCCACATCGTCGCCAGCGAGCAAGCGAGTGATAAAGCGGCTGCCTTCATCCCTCTCGTTGTGTTCATGGCAGGCCGCCAGCGGCGTGGGGATGCCGAAGTGCTGCATCAATCGCTGGGAATGGCGAGTGTCTTCGGCAGCAATCAACGAAACCTCGCGCAGGATCTTCAGCGCACGCGCACTGATATCGTCCAGGTTGCCGATGGGCGTCGCCACCACATAAAGCGAGCCAGCAGCGGAATTCAAAGCACCTGGAGCAGTCAAAGCGCACACCTCATGATCGGTAAAAGCCGCCATTGTAGCGCGTAGCGACATTCGCGATACCTGCAAGCAACCCTCGGTTTTCCAGCCTTTTGTGCAGTGTCGCAACATTTGCATGAGCTAAATTGATCGATTCACGCCAGTAACATCGCGCCCCGGCCAGCGCTTGGGTACAATTCCACGCTTATTTGATCGAGTATCAGGAACACTTACATGATCGCTTGCCTGCGGCTGTTCTCTGCCCTCTGCCTCGCTGCCTTGCTGGCGGCTTGCGCCAGCTCGCCCTCCTCCAGCCTTGGCGAACTTCCACGGACCCCGGATGCCAGTGTCGAGCAACTGCTCGAACAGGCCACTCAAAGTAAAACGCCGGACAAGGCAGCCTTGCTGCGCTTGAGCGCGGCAGACCTGGCTTATCGTCAGGGCAATGCCGGTCAATCCGCGCAAATCCTGCAACAAGTACCGATGGAACAACTCAAGCCTGGCCAACAGGTCTTCGCCAGCACCCTGGCGGCTGAATTGGCCATGGTGCGCAATCAGCCCAAAGCGGCGCTGACGGCCCTGAACCATCCGAGCCTGCAACGCCTGAGCGAACTGCCAGCCGAACAACAGGTTCGCACCGGCACCGTCCATGCCCGCGCCCTTGAGGCCGACGGCCAGACCCTGGCCGCCGCACGGGAGCGCATTTTCATCGCCCCCATGCTGAGCGATCAAGCTGCGAGCAAAAACCACGAAGCGATCTGGACCCTGATCGCTTCACTGCCGACCGATCAATTGCAGCCGACCACCGACGACGACCTCGGCGGCTGGTTGAGCCTGGCCCGGGCAGTGAAAACAGCCGGCACCCTGGAACAGCAGCAAGCCGCGATCGACAACTGGCGCGCGAACAATCCAAAGCACCCGGCCGCCATCCAGCTGCCGCTGCCATTGACCAAACTCAAGGATCTGGCCAGCCAGCCCCTGAGCAAGATTGCCCTGCTGCTGCCGCAAGACGGCCCGCTGGCCTCGGTTGGCAAAGCATTGCGCGAAGGCTTCATGGCCGCACACTACCAGGCGCAACAAGCCGGGCAGAAGCCGCCAGCCATCGAGTTCTATGACAGCTCGCGCCTGACCTCCCTCGACGAGTTCTATCGCAAGGCCCAGGCTGACGGCGTGCAATTGGTGGTCGGGCCGCTGGAAAAGCCGCTGGTCAAACAGCTCAGCGCTCGCCCGCAACTGCCAATCACCACCCTGGCGCTGAACTACAGCGAAGGCGAACAAGGTCCGGCCCAGCTGTTCCAATTCGGCCTTGCCGCTGAAGACGAAGCCCGCGAAGTATCCCGTCGTGCGCGCGCCGATGGCTTGCATCGCGCCGCCATCATGGTGCCGAAAGGCGAATGGGGTGACCGCGTACTCAGAGCATTCAGCCAGGATTGGCAAGCCAACGGCGGCAGCATTGTCGCGACCGAGCGCGTCGACCAACCGGTGCAACTGGCCCAGCAAATTGCCGACATGTTCCAGCTGCGTCAGAGCGAAGGCCGCGCCAAGAGCCTGCAAAACACCGTTGGCTCGCAGGTAGCCGCCCAGCCTTCGCGTCGTCAGGACATCGAGTTCATCTTCCTGGCCGCGACGCCGCAACAGGCTCAACAGATCAAACCGACCCTGAACTTCCAGTACGCGGGTGACGTGCCGGTTTACGCCACTTCCCACGTATTCAGCGCCAGCGGCGACCAGAACCAGTACAACGACATGAACGGTATTCGCTTCTGCGAAACCCCATGGCTGCTGGATGCCAACGACCCGCTGCGCAAACAAGTCACCGCACAATGGCCACAAGCCGCTGGCAGCCTGGGCCGTCTATACGCGATGGGCGTTGACGCCTATCGCCTGGCACCACGCCTGGGGCAACTCAAGGCCTTGCCGGACAGCCGCATCGAAGGTCAATCGGGCAGCCTGGGCATGACTCAGAATCAACGGGTAGTGCGTCAGTTGCCATGGGCACAGTTCGTCAGCGGTCAGGTTCAACGCCTGCCGGACACCTCACGCTGATGCCCGACAGGTCACGCCAGCAGAGCGGCAAGGATGCCGAGCGCCATGCGCTCGAGCATCTTCAGCAACAAGGTCTGCGCCTGCTGGCGCAGAACTGGTTATGTAAACGCGGCGAGCTTGATCTGGTCATGCTTGATGGCGATACAGTAGTATTCGTCGAAGTCCGATACAGAAAAAACACCCAATGGGGTGGCGCGCTCGATAGCATCGATGAGCGCAAACGGCAGAAACTGATTTTCGCCGCGCAGTACTTTCTTCAGCGCGAGTCGCGTTGGGCCAATTCCCCTTGCCGCTTCGACGTGGTTGCCATCGACAGCAACCTTGATCAGTTGAACTGGTTGCAGAATGCCTTCGACAGCTGATCGCTTGCGCCCCGAACCGGACACCTTCACCCAACACTTTTGCTCTTTGCTTTGCGGGCTGCACATTCATGTGCCGAGTAGCCGCGCTAATTAAGGTCACACAGATGGACATGCAATCGCGAATTCGCCAGCTTTTTCAGGCCAGTATCGACACCAAGCAACAGGCGATGGACGTACTTGCACCGCACATCGAGCAAGCCAGCCAGGTCATGGTCAACGCCCTGCTCAACGAGGGCAAAATGCTGTCCTGCGGCAACGGCGGTTCCGCCGGTGACGCACAGCACTTCTCGTCCGAACTGCTCAACCGTTTCGAGCGCGAGCGCCCGAGTCTGCCGGCCATCGCGCTGACCACCGACAGCTCGACGATCACCTCGATCGCCAACGACTACAGCTACAACGAAATCTTCTCCAAACAGATCCGCGCCCTCGGCCAACCGGGTGACGTATTGCTGGCCATTTCCACCAGCGGCAACTCGGCGAATATTATTCAAGCGATCCAGGCCGCACATGATCGCGAAATGATTGTCGTAGCATTGACGGGTCGTGATGGCGGCGGCATGGCGTCACTGCTTTTGCCGGAGGACGTCGAGATTCGCGTACCGGCCAACGTCACGGCACGTATTCAGGAAGTCCACCTGCTGGCGATCCATTGCCTTTGCGATCTGATCGACAGCCAACTGTTCGGGAGTGAAGAATGACCCCTAATCGCCTAGGCCTTCTGGCCTTGACCCTGTGCCTCGGCATCAGCGGCTGCACCTCGGTGGTTAACGCCAGCCGTGAAGCGCCGATCGACGATGATCGCGGCACCCGCACCTTCGGCAGCAAAATCGACGACTCCCTGATCGAAACCAAGGCCGGTGTAAACATCGCCAAGGCCGATCCGGACCTGGACAACAACTCGCACATCGTCGTCACCAGCTTCAACGGCGTGGTGCTGCTGGCCGGGCAAACTCCACGCGCCGACCTCAAGGCCAAGGCCGAACAGGTTGCCGCCTCCGTTCAGCGCGTGAAGAAGGTGCACAACGAACTGCAAGTGCTACAGCCCTCCTCGCTGCTGGCACGCCAGAACGACACTTGGCTGACCACCAAGATCAAGACTCAGATGCTCACCGATCCCTCCATCCCGGGCTCGCGCATCAAGGTTGTGACCGAAAACGGCATCGTTTATCTGCTCGGCCTGCTGACCAAGCAGGAAGCGGCGCAGGCGACCAATCTGGTGCAAGGCGTTTCTGGCGTGCAGAAGATTGTGAAGCTGTTTGAGTACATCGACTGATACATCCCTCCTGCAGCAATAAAAAAAGGCGATCCATCCGGATCGCCTTTTTTATTACTTCACCACTTTCAAACTGGGTCGACCGCTGGGACGCGGCGGCTCGCTGTCGGGTGGCGGGATATCATCATCCGGCTCGATCTCTTCCTCGTCATCCAGAGGCGATTCCATATCGAACACCATGCCTTGGCCGTTCTCCCGAGCGTAAATGCCCAGGATCGATGCGATAGGCACGTACAGGGTGTGCGGCACGCCACCGAAGCGCCCTTCGAAACTGACCGCCTCGTTATCCATGTGCAAATGACGCACGGCTGCCGGGGATACGTTCAGGACAATCTGCCCGTCACTGGCAAAACCCTGAGGCACCTGTACCGACGGATACTCGGAATTGACCAGCATGTGCGGGGTGCAATCGTTGTCCACAATCCACTCGTAGAGCGCGCGGACCAGATAAGGTCGACTGGAGTTCATAGCGGCTCCTTAAGCCTTAGCGCATATCGCGTTCGACACCAGACAGACTCGCCTGGAAAGCCTCACGCGCAAACTGGCGCTCCATGTAATCAAGCAGCGGCTTGGCAGGCCGCGGCAGTTCTATACCCAGAATCGGCAATCGCCAGAGTATTGGTAGTAGGCAGCAATCCACCAGACTTTGTTCCTCACTGAGGAAAAACGGCTTGTCGGCGAATAGCGGCGACACGCCTGTCAGGCTTTCGCGCAGCTCTTTACGAGCCACCACGCGAGCTGCTTCCTTGGTCCGCGAATCCAGAATCAGATCCACCAGGCCACACCAGTCACGCTGAATGCGATGAATCAGCAGGCGGCTGTTGGCACGCGCCACAGGATAAACCGGCAGTAGTGGCGGATGCGGGTAACGCTCATCCAGATATTCCATCACCACGGTCGACTCCCACAACGCCAGATCACGATCGACCAGGGTGGGCAGGCTTCCGTAAGGGTTCACTTCAATCAGTTTAGGCGGCTGACGACCAGCCTCCACGTAAATGATCTCGGCGCTGACACCCTTCTCTGCAAGTACGATGCGCACTCGGTGGGAATAGTGGTCGGCGGGGTCGGAGTAACAGGCCAACCGATTGGTCACGCCCATGGCGGTCCTCCTCGCTTGTTGAAATTATCGGAAACGGAAAAACACGCGCGCCCAGAGGGCGCCTCCCGTAACGCCTGGATCACCAGACTCGTTACACCTTCAGAGACGCCCCTGGGCGCGTGCGATTAACAGCAATGGCTTACAACGTTATCAATGGACGTCTTTCCAGTATTCACGCTTGAGCAAGTAAGCGAATACGAAGAAGAACGCCAGGTACAGCAACACATAGGTACCGATGCGCTGATGCTGCAGCTTCACCGGGTTGGCCGAGTAGGCCAGGAAGGTCACCAGATTCTTGACCTTCTCGTTGAACTGCTCTTCGGTCAGCGTGCCGGTTTTCGGCAATACAGTCAGTTGATCGCAGGCTTCATGAGTCAAAGCGGTGCCGGTCAGCGGATCGAATTGCTTCTTGCCGTCATCGACGACTTGAACCTGCTTACAGCCTACCACCTGGCGACCCTGCAAGCCGACCAGAACGTTAGGCATGCCGACGTTCGGGAACACCTTGTTGTTCACGCCCCATGGACGCGACGGGTCTTCATAGAACGAACGCAGGTAGCCATAGAGCCAATCTGTGCCACGAACGCGAGCCACCAGTGTCAGGTCGGGTGGCGCCGCACCAAACCAGGTCTTGGCGTCAGCCGGCTGCATGCCGATGCTCATGTGGTCGCCGATCTTGGCGCCAGTGAACACCAGTTTCTCGAGCATCAGCTCGTGAGGAATGCCCAGGTCATCGGCGACACGCTCGTAGCGCTGGAACTTGGCACTGTGGCAGCCCATGCAATAGTTGGCGAACGTACGTGCGCCATCCTGCATCGCAGCCTTGTCGGAAACGTCGATGTCGACTTTTTCCAGCTCTGGGCCGCCGTGCTCGGCCGCGAAGGACAGTGCTGGCAGAGCAGCAAGAATCAGTACAGCAAATAGTTTTTTCATCAGCCAGTCACCCTTTCCGGAACCGGTTTGGTCTTCTCGAGCCTGGTGTAGAACGGCATCAGAATGAAGTAGGCGAAGTACAGGAAGGTACAAACCTGCGACAGCAACGTACGTTCCGGGGTAGGCGCCATCACGCCCAGCCAGCCAAGAATCACGAAGGAGATGCAGAATACCCAGAGCCAGATCTTGCTCAGCCAACCCTTGTAGCGCATGGACTTGACCGGGCTACGGTCGAGCCAGGGCAGGACGAACAGCAAGGCAATCGAAGCACCCATGGCAACAACACCCAGGAGCTTGTCCGGAACTGCCCGCAGAATCGCGTAGAACGGCGTGAAGTACCAGACCGGAGCGATGTGCTCAGGGGTCTTGAAAGCGTTCGCCACTTCAAAGTTCGGCTTCTCGAGGAAGTAGCCGCCCATTTCCGGGAAGAAGAACACGATCGCGCAGAAGATGAACAGGAACACCACCACGCCGACGATATCTTTCACGGTGTAGTACGGATGGAAGGCAATGCCGTCCAGCGGTACGCCGTTTTCGTCTTTGTGTTTCTTGATGTCCACGCCGTCCGGGTTGTTCGAACCCACTTCGTGCAACGCCAGAATGTGCAGCACCACCAGGCCGAGGATCACGATCGGCAAGGCAACCACATGCAAGGCGAAGAAACGGTTCAGGGTAATACCGGAAATCAGGTAGTCACCACGGATCCACTGGGTCAGGTCGTTACCGATGACCGGGATCGCACCGAACAGCGAGATGATCACCTGGGCGCCCCAGTAGGACATCTGGCCCCACGGCAGCAGGTAACCCATGAAGGCTTCAGCCATCAGCGCCAGGTAGATCAGCATGCCGAACACCCACACCAGCTCACGCGGCTTCTGGTACGAACCGTAGAGCAGGCCACGGAACATGTGCAGATAAACCACGATGAAGAACGCCGAAGCGCCAGTGGAGTGCAGCAGACGCAGGATCGAGCCGTACTCGACGTCGCGCATGATGTATTCGACGGAAGCGAATGCTTCTTCCGCCGACGGGGTGTAGCTCATGGTCAGCCAGACACCGGTAACGATCTGGTTGACCAGAACGAGCAGCGCCAGGGAGCCAAAGAAATAGAAGAAGTTGAAGTTCTTCGGGGCGTAATACTTGCTGAGATGGTCTTCCCACATTTTGGTCGCGGGAAAGCGCGCATCAACCCAATCCATGAACTTGCTCATCACGCTTTCTCCGTATCGACGCCAACGACAATGATGTCATCGGTCTCATAGGAATGCGGGGGAACTGGCAGGTTCAAAGGCGCGGGTTGCGACTTGTAGACGCGGCCAGCCAAATCGTAGTGGGAACCGTGGCAAGGGCAGAAGTAGCCCCCGACCCAATCCTTGCCCAGATCGGCAGGTGCCACTTCCGGACGGAAGGTCGGTGAGCACCCCAGGTGAGTGCAGATACCGATCAGCAGCAGGACTTCTGGCTTGATCGAACGCGTCTGCGGGTCGACATAGGTCGGTTGCGTCGAGTTCTTGGAGGCGGGGTCAGACAGCTGGCCCTCAATCTTTTTCAGATTCCCCAGGATTTCCTCGGTACGGCGGACGATGAACACCGGCTGACCGCGCCACTCAGCAATCATTTGCTGGCCTGGCTCGATTTTGCTGACATTCACTTTCACCGGTGCACCTGCGGCTTTCGCCTTGGCACTGGGAAACCATGACCCCACGAACGGGACCGCAGCCCCCACCGCTCCTGCAGCACCCACCACGGATGTGGCTGCTACCAAGAAGCGACGCCGGCCTGCATTCACGCCGTCATTGCTCATTCAGTCCTCTCCCATCAGCTTTGTGGCCTGTTAAATCAGGCGTCTACTAAGTAAAAATCTGAACTTATAAAAATTTTGCCGAATGGTAATGAAAAGCCCCAATTCTGACAAGGTAATTACCGAAGGGCTCCACTGCCAAGCCTTGTAGTATAGGGCCTCTGCGGATGTGGCAAGTTGTCACAGCGCAATTCGTTGATAAATAGCGCCCATAAAAAAACGCCCAGCTTCGCAAGGAAACTGGGCGTTCTTTTTGAACGTGAAAGCGAATTAACGCTTCGAGTACTGCGGACGCTTACGCGCTTTACGCAGACCGACTTTCTTACGTTCAACTTCACGAGCATCGCGGGTTACGAAGCCAGCTTTGCGCAGAGCAGAGCGCAGAGTTTCGTCGTAATCCATCAGAGCGCGAGTGATACCGTGGCGGATTGCGCCAGCTTGACCACTTACACCACCGCCGATCACGGTGACGTAGATGTCGAACTTCTCGACAGTCTCAGTCAATTCCAGCGGCTGACGAACTACCATGCGGGCAGTTTCGCGGCCGAAGAAATTATCCAGCGAACGGTTGTTGATGGAGATGTTACCAGTGCCCGGACGCAGGAAAACGCGTGCGGTTGCAGTCTTGCGACGGCCAGTGCCGTAATTTTGAGTCGCCGACATAATGAACTATTCCGTTAAAACTTCAGTTCTTGGGGCTGCTGAGCAGTATGAGGGTGAGCAGCGCCCGCATAGACTTTCAGCTTACGATACATGTCGCGACCCAGCGGGTTCTTAGGCAGCATGCCTTTGACCGCGGTCTCGATCACGCGCTCAGGGGCTTTAGCGATCAGCTTTTCGAAGTTGATCGACTTGATGCCGCCCGGGAAACCGGAGTGGGAGTAGTACATTTTGTCAGTGGTTTTAGCGCCAGTAACACGTACTTGCTCAGCGTTGATTACGACGATGTAGTCGCCGGTGTCAACGTGAGGAGTGTACTCAGCCTTGTGCTTGCCACGCAGACGGCTCGCGATTTCAGTGGCCAGACGACCCAGGGTCTGACCAGCAGCGTCGACGACAAACCAGTCGCGCTTTACTGTTTCCGGTTTAGCAGTAAAAGTTTTCATTCTTTATAGCCTCAGGGGCCGCCCTGTAAATTAGACGGCGGATCTTACTGAATAGTGCGTACTTTGACAAGTCAAAGGCAGCCGGATACAGACGCTTTCGGGGGCTCGGGTCGGCGCGTCCGTTCAACGGCAAGATTCTTCGGCGGCGGCGCATCACTTCCACTGCAGAAAGAGGTGCGCAATTATGCAGATTGCGAAAAATATTTCAACCTGCTTTTATGATTGTTTTGCCCAAGGAGCACCCGATGGACTATCGCCAGCTAGGCCGTACCGATCTGAACGTGAGTGCCATCTGCCTCGGCACCATGACCTGGGGCGAGCAAAACAGCCAGGCTGAAGCCTTCGCCCAGATCGAACGCGCCAAGAGCGCCGGGATCAATTTCATCGACACCGCCGAGATGTACCCGGTGCCGCCCAAGGCCGACACCTACGCCACCACCGAGCGCTACATCGGCAACTACTTCAAAAGTCGCGGCGATCGCGCCGACTGGATCCTGGCGAGCAAGATCGCCGGCCCCGGCAACACCATCGATTACATTCGCGACAAAAACCTGCGGCACAACCGCCAACACATCCGCGAAGCCGTGGACGCCAGCCTCAAGCGCCTGCAAACCGACTACATCGACCTGTATCAGTTGCACTGGCCGGAACGCAGCACCAATTTCTTCGGTCAGCTCGGCTACAAGCACAAGATAGAAGCCAATCTGACGCCACTGGAGGACACCCTCGAAGCGCTGGACGAGCAGGTCAAGGCCGGCAAGATCCGCCACATCGGCCTGTCCAACGAAACCCCGTGGGGCACCATGCGCTTCCTTGCCCTCGCCGAAGCCCGTGGCTGGCCCCGCGCGGTATCCATCCAGAACCCCTACAACCTGCTCAATCGCAGCTTCGAAGTCGGCCTGGCGGAAATTGCCATCCGCGAACAGTGCGGCTTGCTGGCCTACTCGCCACTGGCGTTCGGCTTTCTGTCGGGCAAGTACGAAGGTGGCGCGCGCCCACCCAAAGGTCGCCTGAGCCTCTACAGCCGCTTCAGCCGCTATTTCAACCCACAGTCGGAAGCAGCGTGCAGTCGTTACGTGGCACTGGCCCGTAAACACGGCCTGGACCCGGCGCAGATGGCGCTGGCGTTCGTCACACAACAGCCATTCGTGACCAGCAACATCATTGGCGCCACCACGCTTGAGCAACTGGACAGCAACATTGCCAGTGTCGATTTGAAGCTGTCGGATGAAGTGCTGGCAGGCATTGAGGCGATTCACCAGGATCAGCCGAATCCTGCGCCGTAACTTACGTCGACGATCGTTCCCACGCAGAGCATGGGAACGATCACGCTGCATTACAGCGACCGCGCAATAATCTCCTTCATGATTTCATTGGTCCCGGCATAAATCCGCTGCACCCGCGCATCCGCCCATGCCCGGGCGATCGGGTATTCCCACATGAATCCGTAACCGCCATGCAACTGCACGCATTCGTCGAGCACCTTGCATTGCAGGTCGGTGCCCCAGTACTTGGCCATCGCCGCTGTCGGCACGTCGAGCTTGCCTTGCAGATGCAGTTCCAGGCAGCGATCGACGAAGACCCGGCCGATCTGGATCTCGGTCGCCATTTCAGCGAGCTTGAAGCGGGTGTTCTGGAAGTCGGCGATGGCCTTGCCGAAAGCCTTGCGTTCACGGGTGTAATCCAGCGTCCACTGCAACGCCGCTTCGGCTGACGCCAAGCCTCCCACCGCGACCGTCAAGCGCTCCTGCGGTAACTCCTGCATCAGGTAAGCGAAGCCCATCCCCGCTTGGCCCAACAGGTTTTCCTTGGGCACCCGAACGTCCTGGAAGAACAGCTCCGAGGTGTCTTGAGCCTTCATGCCGACCTTTTCCAGGCGCTTGCCCTTGGCGAAACCCGGCGTGTTGGCCTCCACCAGAAACAGACTGGTGCCCTTCGCCCCCGCCTTCGGATCAGTCTTGGCCACGACGATCACCAGGTCAGCCAGAAAGCCGTTGGTGATGAAAGTCTTCGAACCGTTGATCACGTATTCGTCGCCCTCCAGCACCGCGGTAGTCTTCACCCCTTGCAGGTCGGAGCCAGCACCCGGCTCGGTCATGGCAATCGCAGTGACCATCTCGCCAGACACCAGCTTGGGCAGGTATTTGTGCTTCAGCGCTTCACTGCCGTAATGCAGGATGTAAGGCGCAACAATGTCCGAATGGAGAGAAAAGCCGATCCCGGTCAACCCCAGGCGGCCGATCTCCTCGATCACCACCGCGCTGTAGAGAAAGTCAGCGCCCAGCCCGCCGTATTCTTCCGGCAGATGGGAACAGAGCATCCCCGCCTCCCCCGCCTTGTTCCAGAGATTGCGGTCGATATAGCCTTGTTTTTCCCATTGCCCATGGAACGGCAAGGCCTCTTTTTCGAGGAACGTTCGCACGCTGTCGCGAAAAAGTTCGTGGTCGGGGCTGAACAAGGTTCTGGGGATCATGCGGCACCTGTCGTTATTGTTAGACGGAATTGACCTTCAGAGACTAAGCCTCGCTTCCGATACAGGACACTGGACACATCCGACAAAAAATAAGACGATCCAGCCGTCTGGTGACCACTTTCCCCTATAAAAATAAAGTTGAATTATGTCTAACCAAGCCTCACAGCCCTTACGGCGCGTCAGTATCCTGGCTATCGACCGGGTTTTCGCTTCCACCCTCATGCAAGCCAAGGATTTCTTCCATCTGGCCAGCCTGCGCTATGGCAAACAACTGGGCCACGGCCTGACACCGGCGTTCGAAACCCGGCTGGTCAGCCCCGACGGCAAACCGGTGAACAGCTTCAGCGACGTGATCATGCCGGTGGACGGCGGCCTGGAAAATGCCGACGTCATCATCCTCCCCGCCTTCTGGGACGATTTCGACACGCTCTGCAAACGTTATCCACAGGTCCTGCCGTGGCTGCGCGAACAACACGCCCGCGGGGCAGTGCTGTGTGGCGAGGCCACGGGGGTGTTCTGGCTCGCCGAAGCCGGGCTGCTCAACGGCAAGGAAGCGACCACGTACTGGCGCTTCTTCAATGCTTTCGCCGAGCGCTTCCCGCAGGTTCATCTCAATCAGGACAAACACCTGACCGACGCCGACAACCTGTATTGCGCCGGCGGCACCACCTCGGCCTGCGACCTCTACATTTACCTGATCGAGCGCTTTTGCGGTGCCAACGTGGCCCAGGCCGTGGCTCGCGACATTCTCTACGAAGTACAACGCAGCTATGCACCGGGGCGGATCGGTTTCGGCGGGCAGAAACTGCACCAGGATGTGATCATCCTGCAGATCCAGCATTGGCTCGAAGAACACTTCGCCGATAAATTCCGCTTCGAAGACGTGGCCCGCGAACACGGCATGAGCATCCGCAACTTCATGCGACGCTTCCAGACCGCCACCGGCGATAAACCGCTGCATTACCTGCAACGCCTGCGCATCGAGACCGCCAAGGGCTTGTTGTCCGGCAGCCGCAAGAGCATCAAGACCATCAGCTATGAAGTCGGATACGACGATGCGAGCTTCTTCGCCCGGCTGTTCCGCCAGCATACGGAGTTGTCGCCGAATCAGTATCGGCAGCAGTTTCAACAAGCAGCTTAAGAGCTAGACACCAATCCAGATTGGCTCTTCAGCGCGCATAAAAAAGGGCCTGCAATGCAGGCCCTTTTTTATTTTCCGAAATGTCCTACGGCTTGTGCGCCCGGGACAGGAATTCGTGAGACTGCATTTCCAGCAAGCGGCTAAGCGTGCGCTGGAACTCGAAGGTCAGGCGACCGCCGGTGTAGAGGTCTTTAAGCTCGACTTCGGCGGAGATGATCAGCTTCACGTTGCGGTCGTAGAACTCGTCGACCATGTTGATAAAACGTCGGGCGATGTCGTCGGTGGTGACGCTCATCTGCTCGACGCCGCTGAGCAACACGGCATGGAAGATCTTGCCCAGTTCGATGTAGTCGTTCTGGCTGCGCGGGCCGTCGCACAGTTCGCGGAAGTCGAACCAGGCCACGTCATCGCAGGTGCGCACGGCGCGGATTTCACGGTTCTCGATCATCAGCACGTCGTTCTCGACGGCAGCCGTGCATTCCGGCGTCAGGGCCCGGAAACTCTTGCGCAGGCTTTCCTGGGCGGCTTCGTCCAGCGGGAAGTGGAACAGCTCCGCTTGCTCGAGGTGACGCAGACGGTAATCGACGCCGCTGTCGACGTTGACGATCTCGGTGTTCTGCTTGATCAGCGCAATGGCCGGCAAGAAGCGCGCACGTTGCAGGCCGTCCTTGTACAGACCGTCCGGCACGATGTTCGAGGTCGCGACCAGGGTCACGCCGTTCTTGAACAGTTCTTCCATCAGCGTGCCAAGGATCATGGCGTCGGTGATGTCGGAGACGAAGAATTCATCGAAACAGATCACTCGCGTCTCGTCGGAAAAGCGCTTGGCGATGATCGTCAGCGGGTTTTTCTCGCCGCCCAGAGTCTTCATCTCTTCGTGCACGCGCTTCATGAAGCGGTGGAAGTGAGTGCGGGTCTTTTCCTTGAACGGCAGCGCTTCGAAGAAGGTGTCGACCAGGTAAGTCTTGCCGCGACCCACGCCGCCCCAGAAGTACAGGCCCTTGACCGGCGCCTGGTCCTTCTTGCCAAACAGTTTGCCGAGCAGGCCCGGTTTGTTCTGCGAGGCCGCGACCAGATCGTCGTACAGGCGCTGCAAATGACGCACTGCCGTTTCCTGCGCAGCATCGTGGAAGAATTCCGGGCGTTTCAGATCAGCTTGGTATCGTTCTAGGGGCGTCATAATTCGTTAGCAAGGCAACAAAAACGGGCCGTCACTGTAGCGACGGCCCGTGGGAATGGCAATCGGCCCTTGGTCGGACCGAACCGTTGTTTATTCCTGAACCGGTGTCAGTGCAACCCGCAATGCGCCGATGGCAGCATCGCGAGCAGCACTGTCGGCGAAGGCCGGGCTGTCGGCCACGCACTCGCCTTCCAGCCAGACGCTGAAGTTCAGGTCTTCACTGCGCACGTCCAATGGCTGGCCGGATTGCAGTTGTTTGGTCACCTGACCTGCGGTTTTGCCATCGGCGAAGTGCCGCGACAGCAGCAGCTGCTCGCCATCGGCCGCCAGCAGACGGAAGCGGAAACTGCCATCGTCTTCACGGAAGCTGACAAAACGCGCGGCTTTCGCGGCTTTCTTCTTGGTGGTGGCAGCCACTTGAGTCTGGGCGACGAAAGAACGCAGGCCGACCGCTTCACGCAGTTCGTTGAGGAACGGCGTGGCCACGGCACGCGCCTTTTTGGCGCCGGCCTGCAGGATGTCTTCCAGATCCGCCGGACGCTCGATCAACTGCTGATAACGCTCGCGGGACTCGCCCAATTCGTTATCCAGCAACTGGAACAGGCGATTCTTCGCCTCGCCCCAACCCAGGCCCTGGAGCAATTCGCTGCGGAATTCGTCGGCTTGTGCCGGTGTAGCGAAAGCCTGGAACAAGGTGAACAGGTGCGAGTTGTCCGGATCTTTGGCTTCACCCGGGGCACGGGAGTCGGTCACGATCCGCGAAATCGCGTCTTTCATCTCTTTGGCGCTGCTGAACAACGGAATGGTGTTGTCGTAGCTCTTCGACATCTTGCGACCGTCGAGGCCTGGCAGCGTGGCGACGCTTTCCTCGATCAGCGCTTCGGGCATGGTGAAGAACTCCTTGCCCTGGCCGAACAAGTGGTTGAAGCGCTGGCCGATGTCACGGGCCATTTCCACGTGCTGAATCTGGTCACGACCGACCGGCACCTTGTGGGCGTTGAACATCAGGATGTCCGCGGCCATCAGCACCGGGTAGCTGTACAGGCCCATGGTGATGCCCGCATCCGGGTCTTCGCCATTCTCGACGTTCTTGTCCACCGACGCCTTGTAGGCGTGGGCGCGGTTGAGCAAGCCCTTGGCGGCCACGCAGGTCAGCAGCCAGGTCAGCTCCGGGATTTCCGGGATGTCGGACTGGCGATAGAACGTCACCCGGTCCACGTCCAGGCCACCGGCCAGCCAGGTCGCGGCGATTTCCAGACGCGAGCGCTGGATGCGCAGCGGGTCATCGCATTTGATCAGGGCGTGGTAGTCGGCCAGGAAGTAGAACGAATCGGCATTGCTATCGCGGCTGGCAAGAATCGCCGGGCGGATAGCCCCCGCGTAATTGCCCAGGTGCGGCGTGCCGGTGGTGGTGATGCCGGTGAGGATACGGGTACGAGTCGTCATGGGTAATCGCTTGTCAGACTGCAATCAATTCGAAAGACGCGGCAGGATCAGATCCTTGAGATCGGTCAGCTTGCCATGAAAAAAGTGTCCGCATTCTGCCACTTTCAGCAGCTCATGGGGGCGATCGAGTGCGTCGGACCAATCGTAAACGAGTTGCGGATCGATCACTTCGTCGGTTTCCGGCTGGATCAGGGTCAATGTACCTTGGTGCGGCAGTTGATCCTGATCGCCCAGACGCATGACCGCAGGCGCGACCATGAACAGATGCTTGATCTGCTCACCCTTGGCCTCCAGGCGTCCGCCGAGACTGGCTGCAACAAAACCGCCGAAGGAGAAACCGAACAGGGTCAAAGGTAATTCAGGATGTTTGGCCCGCAGCCACTCGGCCGCTGCCTGGGCATCGTCGACTTCGCCGGAGCCCATGTCGTGCGAGCCTTCACTGGCACCGACGCCACGGTAGTTGAAACGCAAGGTAATCAAACCGGCGTCCCGCGCGGTGCGCTGCAGGGTCGAGACGACTTTGTTGAGCATCGTGCCGCCCTGCACCGGGTTCGGATGGCAGATCAGCGCCAGGCCGCGGGGCTGCTCATTGTCCGGGCTCATGTTTTCCAGATACAGGGCTTCCAACTGACCCACCGGGCCATCAATCACTACAGGGGTTTCGCGCATAAGCAAGGAAGGAACTCCGTGACCTCGAATCGGGTCGACTCGTCTAGCAAATTGTCTGTGCCAATCTATTGCGAGTGAATCGCGGTATACAGCGCAGGTTCGAGCCGTTAACGTAAAGCAAAGCCGTTTATAGAGGAAGGACTCGTGGAACACTCGCTCTTAGTTTGGTTGTTGCCGACTCTTGCCCTGGTTGTGGGTGTCGCCATTGGATTCCTGATCGCTCGCCTGGTGCCGAATGCCGCTCCGAGCAGCACGCAACGTCAGCTGGATGATATTCAGGAACGTTTTGACAAGTATCAGAACGAAGTGGTCACCCACTTCAACAGCACTGCATCCCTGGTCAAGAAACTGACTCAGAGCTATCAGGAAGTGCAGGATCATCTCGCCGAGGGTGCCAACCGCCTGGCCCTGGACGAGCAGACTCGCCAACGCTTGCTGGCTGCCCTGCACGCTGACGCGGTGCAGGCTCCACGGGAACGCCTGACGCCACCGCGCGATCAGGAACCGCCTCGCGATTACGCTCCCAAAGCCCCGAACGCGCCGGGCATGCTCGATGAGCATTACGGCCTGAAGAAGTAATCAGGTTTCGCGCGACACAAAAAGCCCTCGGACGAGTGATTGTCCGAGGGCTTTTTTTTATTCTGAAGTTTTCATCGCCTGAACAAGCGGCACAAAAAAAAGCCCGATCCTTTAAGGATCGGGCATTTTCATTTCAGGAAGAGGTCAGCCTCTTATGGGTACTGCTGAACAGTGCCTGGCTGTTGCTGACCGCCGTATTGCTGGCCCGGAATCGCCTTCAGGTTGACCTCGACGCGGCGGTTCTGTGCCCGGCCATTGGCATCACCGTTGCTGGCAATCGGGTTATCCGGCCCGGCACCACGTGCCGACAGGTTGGCGCCACTGACACCCTGTGAGGTCAGGTAAGTCGCTACGCTCTGGGCGCGACGCTGGGACAGGTCCATGTTGTGCTGGCGGCTGCCGGTGCTGTCGGTGTAGCCGACGATCTCGATCTGGTTCTGGTTGAACTCCTTGAGCGAGCCCGCCAGGTTGTTCAGCGGCTGGTAGAAGCTTGAGGCAATGTTCGCCGAATCGGTGGCGAACGTGATGTTACCCGGCATGATCAGCTTGATCTGATCGCCCTGGCGCTGCACCTCAACCCCGGTGTTGGCCATGCTGGCGCGCAGCTTTTTCTCTTGCTGGTCGGCGTAGTAACCGTAACCGGCGGCAGAAGCACCCACCACGGCGGCGCCAATCAACGCGCCCTTGCCACGGTTATCGTGGCTGATGGCAGCACCGGCCAGCGCACCGGCCAGGGCGCCGAGGCCACCGTATTTGGCGGTTTTGCTCATGCCCGTGGAGCTGCCATCGGCCTGACCCTGGTTGTCATAAGGGTTCGGCGATGCGCAACCGGACAACAGAGCCACCGCAGTAGCGACAACAATCAAACGACGCGAGGTGAACATGGAGGAGCTCCTACTTTTTTTGCATTCTGTGGTGCAACGGACTTAAGCAATGAACCTTTGCGGGCGTTGGATCACTGGCAACGACAAAAATTCCGTCATGAGCCATCAGGCTCGCACAAAGGGGTTACCGCGCATTTCATCGCCCAGACAGGTGTCCGGACCATGCCCGGCCACTACGGTGGCCTCTTCGTCGAGGGTATACAACCGCTGCTTGATCGACCGCACGAGCGTCGCCTGATCGCCGCCCCACAAATCCGTGCGCCCTACCCCACGCTTGAACAGCGTGTCACCGGCAATCAGCAGCTTAGCCTCTGAAAACCAAAAGCTCATGGAACCTGGCGTATGACCCGGCGTGTGCAACGCCACACCACAACCGCAGGCCAGCTCTTCTTCGTCGGCCAACCAGCGATCCGGCGATGGCACCGGGGTGTAAGGCACACCGAACATCTGGCACTGCATCTCCAGGTTGTCCCAGAGGAACTGATCGTCCTTATGCAGGTGCAGCGTCGCGCCGGTTTTCTCCTTCAACTGACCCGAGGCCAGGAAGTGATCGAGGTGTGCGTGGGTATGGATGATGCTGACCACCTTCAGGCCCAAGGCGTCGAGGCGCGCGAGGATCAGCTCGTGATTGCCGCCCGGGTCGACGACGATGGCTTTTTTAGTGATGGGGTCGCCGATGATTGTGCAGTTGCACTGCAAAGGGCCGACGGGGAAGGTTTCGCGAATGAGGGTGGGTTGCTGAGACATCGGGCACGCTCGGAAAACAGGAATGGCCAATTCTGGCACAAAATCGCATTAATCCATTTACACCTATTTGCGTCGTAAAAATGCGCTACCCCAACACCCCCAACTCTTTAGCCCTTGCCACAGCTTGGGTCCTGCGTTCTACCCCAAGCTTACTGTTGATATGACTGGCATGTGTCTTCACCGTATGCAGCGAAATGAACAACTGCTCACTGATTTCCTGATTCGAACACCCCAGTGCGATCAGTCGCAGAACGGCCAACTCACGTGTACTGAGTTGTTCGGCGACTGGCGATGACTCCACCACCGAACGGGAAGCCATGACCGGAAGCTTTTCCAAGAGACTCTGCGAAACAGCCGTCGGCGCACAGAGTTGAAGTTGCCCGCGCAGCCAGTCCGCGTGCTCAGCCAGTAATCGGTCAAACGGTTGCAGGACACCTCCGGCGGCCGCCTCCAAAGCCTGGGACAGCGCCTTGCGGGCCTCGGGTTCACGCCCACTCACCAGCAACAGCATGACTTTCTGACTCAGCGTCATCACGCTGAGCATCTGCCGACCACTGCGCTGACCGTGCTCATGCAGCGCGTTCAAGCGCCCTTCGGCGAGCATGGGCTGGCCCTTCATCACGTCCAGCACCGCCTGTTGCAGTTCAATGTGCAACGGTAATTGCGGATGAAATTCCGGAGGAGCCGCCCGGTGCTCGCCGTTGTAAGTCTGGCCCAATCGCGCGAGCCAGGCTTCGGCCAGATCGATGCGCCCCTGGGCTAGCCACAGCTCGCATTTGACCAGGGTAATCATCGCCAGATAGTAAATCGGCGGAACGTCCCAGATGTGCATCAGCCGCTCGGCCTCAGCGAGTTCGGCGAAGGCTTTTGCAAATTCGCCGCTGCTGCCGTCCAGCCGGGCAATAACACAGTGGCCGATCAGTACACTGATGTCACGACAGGCCCTGGCTTCACCCAACCCCGCGAGTAAACGTGCCCGCGCGGCCTGGGGTTGCAAGCGCAGCGCCAGCAAAAAACCCTCGTACAAGGTCAGGCGGGCGCGCACCGCATAAAGCCGTTGTGGGGATAAACCTTGCAGGCGTTGCAGCCCCTGACGGACTTCATCCAGTGAACGCAGGATCTCCCCTCGCGCCTGCAATACCCGGGCGCGGTCGTAATGAGCCAAGGCCTCGAACAACGGATTGCCAACGCGCTGTGCCAACTCCAGCGAATCACGATTCAACCCCCGGGCACGCCACAAGTCGCCATCGGCAATCGCCAGATTGGACAAGGTCGACAGGCACATCAGTCGCTGTCCATACCGTTTGGCCGGCAGGCTTTCCAGCGCTTCGGTGCAATAGAGCATGGTCAGCTCGCGATCGCCTCGCCCCCGGGCAATGATCCCGCTCAGGGCCAGCCATTGCGCCAGCATGGATTTTTGCGCAGTAGCCGACGGCGCCGGCAGGAAGCGGCTCAGGTGACTGGCCAGCTCCTCGGCGGCGTCCAGTTGACAGGCCAGCCCCAATGCCCAGCTGTAGAGCACGATCAGCCGTGGCGTGCTGATTAACAGGCTATCGGGCAAGTCCATTTTCCAGCGCAGCAACATGCCGACGTTCTGCTCGGCCAGCAGTTGCTCTTCAGAAAGGTTTTGCACCAGATTCGCCGCGACATCCAGATGCCCGGCGCGCAATGCCTGCTCCACCGCCTCATCGAGTAGCCCTTGGGCGTTGAACCAGCGGCAGGCGCGCAGGTGCAAACTGGCCGTCGGCACCATCGCCTGGGCGGTGGGCCGGCTGCGCAACAGATCGGAAAAAAGGTGGTGATAGCGATACCAGTGACCGTGTTCGTCCAACGGCACCAGAAACACCTGATGCGCCAGCAGGAAACGCAGGATTTCGGCGCTGTCATGGGCTTCGCGCACAGCGTCGCACAGCTCACTGCAAAAGCGCTCCTGGGGCGCGGTGTCGTACAGGAATGACTGCACCTCGGCGGGCAGGCAATCGATGACTTCTTCGAGCAGGTAATCGCGAATCAGCCCTTCCCCGCCGTACAACGATTGGGGCAATGCGCCCTCACTGCCCACCTCGGAGGCCGCCAATAGCCAAAAGCGCAGCCCTGCCACCCAGCCTTCGCTGCGCTGGATCAAATTCTCCAGCGCCTCGCCACGCAATGAAATGCTGTGTCGATCAAGCAGGCTCAGGGCTTCATCATGGGTCAACCGAAGATCCTGCTCATGCAACTCGAGCAGTTGCCGCGACAGCCGCAGGCGTGCCAGATGCCAGTCCGGACGCTGCCGACTGGTGACCATGACCAACAAGCCATCGGGTAAATGATTGAGGAAAAACTGCAGACAACGATCAAGCACCGGGCCCTGGGCCAGATGATAGTCATCAAGTACCAACAGCAGCGGCGTGTTGGGTGAGAGGTGCACAGTCAGTTCATCGAGCAAACCGTCCAGCCATTCTTCAAAGGCGAACGGTTGATGACGTTGGCGCATTTTCAGCAGCCCCAACGCCTGGCTGCCCAGTTGTGGAAAGTAGTCCTGAAGACCTTCGAGCAGGCGCTCAAGAAAACGGCCGGGATCACTGTCCCGCAGACTCAAGCCCAGCCACAGGCTTCGCCAGTGATCCGGCAACCCCTGACAAAACTCCACCGCCAATGAACTCTTGCCGAACCCTGCCGGCGCGCTGACCAGCAACAGCCTGCCACCGAGACCTGCACTCAGGCGCTCGCACAGACGCGGCCGCAGCACATGGCCGTCAGGCAGTGGAGGCCGGAAAAAGCGCCCGTCCAGTGCCGCGACGGCAACGCTTGCAGGACCCGGAAGTGGGGACAGATCAGTCATGGCCGGCTCTTGTTTGAAATACTGATGGCGGCGTTACAGATGTCCGCAGCCTAGCGGTAAACGAAGAGCTATTGAAGGTTATTGCTACAAATGACTACAAAAAGACTACAACCAAAAATGTCGGTATACCGGACAGCTGCTACGACGCTCTTTATGAACTTCCAAAAAAAAGCCCCGAACCAGTCGGGGCGTTTTTTTCGAGGATGCGGCCTCGGGTTACAACGTTTTTAGCGAACGCCTTCCTGACGCAACGCGGCCGGAGTGAAGTCGGCGGTGCTGGCGGTGAAGCCGAAGTTATAGGCCGACTTCTCTTCGTTCTTCATGCCCAGTGCCAGGTAGCGGCCCGATTGCAGGTCGTACAAGGTTTCGAGGGCGTACCACGGCACTTGCTTGTCGTAGTAGTTCTCGGAGTGAGCCTCGGCGACGCGCCACAGTTGCCCGCGACCGTCGTAGTGGTCGACCACTGCCGCTTGCCAGGTGTCTTCGTCGATATAGAAGTCACGTTTGGCGTAGATGTGACGCTGACCTTCCTTCAGTGTCGCGACCACATGCCAGACCCGGCGCAGTTCATAGCGAGCCAGGTCCTGGTTGATGTGACCAGCCTTGATGATGTCGGCGTACTTCAGCTGTGGCGAATCGAGCTTGTAGCTGTCGGAGGCGATGTACATCTCTTTCTTGCCTTCGAGCTTCCAGTCATAGCGATCCGGCGCACCGTTGTACATGTCCAGGTTGTCGGAGGTACGCAGGCCATCGGCAGCGGTACCCGGCCCGTCGTAGGACACTTGCGGCGCACGACGCACACGACGCTGCCCGGCGTTGTAGACCCACGCCGAACGCGGTTCTTTAACCTGGTCGAGGGTTTCGTGCACCAGCAGCACACCACCGGCCAGACGAGCCGGCGCGGTCACTTTCTGCTTGAAGTAGAACAAAATGTTGCCTGGGTTCTTCGGGTCGTAATCCTTCATCCTGTCGCGGAACACGAACTGGTCCTCGAAGTACACCAGGCTGAACGAGCCGTTCGCCTGCGGCGTGGCCTGGGTTATCAGGCGGGTCACACTGCCGCCGCGATAACGGGTGATATGGTTCCAGATGACTTCAACGCCGCTTTTCGGAATCGGGAACGGGATCGCGGTTTCGAAGTTCTCCAGACCGTTGCCACCGGACACCAGATTAGTGTTGGTAGCGTTCTTCTTGATGGAGGCAAACACCTCATCCGGCACAGTGGCGCCGCGATGGGACGGGTAGACCGGCATCTTGAAGGTTTCCGGGTAGCGCTTGAACATCGCGTACTGGCCCGGCGCGAGTTTGTCCTTGTACTGGTCGACGTTCTGCGCGGTGATGGTGAACAGCGGTTTTTCACTCGCGAACGGATCAGACAGAAAACCCTTGCTGTCCACGCTACCGGCGTTTTTTGGCATCGGTTTCCAGGCCGGGATCGAGCCGTCGGCGTTGCCTGCCATCTCGGCCCCCATCGGGGTCAGGCTCTTGCCCAGCTTGTCCGCTTCGGCCGCAGGGACCGCCGCCATGACAGCGGTCGCCAGCAGCGAAAGCCCCAGAACACCAACATGGAACAGACTCTTTGTTATTTTCATAAATGTGTTCGTCCTGAAAATACTGTGCTTAGAAGTTCACGCCGAAGCTGAGCGCAACGAAGTCGCGGTCATCTACGGTGGTGTACTTGCCGTCGAAGAAGTTGGTGTACGCCAGGCTCGCGGTGTAGGTGTTCTGGTATTCGGCATCGAGCCCCAGGCTTACCGCTTTACGACCTTCCTCGAAGTTGCCGCCAGGGCCTGGCGAGTAACCGCTCACGTCGTGGGACCAGGCCACGTTCGGCTTGAGGTTCACACCGGCGAATACGTCGGGGTATTCCCAAATGGCCCGGGCGCGATAACCCCACGAAGTGGCCGTAGTGAAGCCGTCGTCGTTGCAATTGCGGCTGCGGTTATTGGTAGCGGCACCTGGGCCGGCACCGTTGATGGTGCTGGTATTAAGGATCGCCGAGCAGGTATCGAGACCACCGGTGGACGGCAGTTCGCCAGGCCCGTAGACCGGGTCACGGCCATAACGGACGTCAGAGGTGCTTTCCAGGCCACCGACATGGGTCACGCCCAGTTCGCCCACCAGGGTCAGACGGCTGGCGCCCATGACCTGATCGAAGAAGTGCGTCAGGGTGGTCTGGAACTGGGTGATTTCCTTGCGGCGATAGCCGTGCAAGTCCTGACCCGGCACACCATTAAGCAGCGAAGCATTGGTCAGGGCGCCGCCCAATGGACGCACGCCGGCGAACAGAATGTCGGTGGAGTTGAGCTGCACCGGCGCGTTCGGACGATAGCTGAGCTCACCGCTCCACGCCGTGCCGGTAGGCAAGGTAGTGGAGAAGCTCAAGCCGTAGAGGCGGATGTCTTCCGGGTACTCGACGAAGTAGTTCGAGTTACCCGCGACCACCAATGGTGCCAGAGCCCGAAGCGCCCCCGGCAAGGCCGCTGCCCGTGCATAGGCCGATGCTGGAGCACCCGTGGCGCTGAAAATCGGCGCACGGCTGTGATAGTTCATGAAGTAGGCGCCGAACTCGGTATCCAGCGGCTCAAACATGTATTTGAGGGACGCGCCCCACTGACCGCTGTCCCGCGCATCGCGATCCGCGCCACGGCGCACCAGCACACCTTCTTCGTTGACGTCCACGCCCAGCCTGGTCAATGTCGGCAGAGCGGCGGCCGGAATGGTCGAACGCTTGTTCAGCACGCGCAGGTTGTTGTCGCAACCGTCGGCAATGATGTCGGGCTGGGAGAAAAAAGTGCCGCAGTTGTCGACGACGGTCTGGTCCCATTCCAGCTGATAGAAGGCTTCGGCCGACAGGGTGTCGGTGAGGCTCTGGGACACGTAGAACATGTTGACCGGGATCAGACCTTCCTTGACCTCGGCGCCGGGACGACGGAACGCGGAGACGTCGATCGGGTTGATCGAGTTGATGCCGCCGCCGATGAAAGTACTTTCACCCCAACTCACAACCTGCTTGCCCAGACGCACGGAACCCGGCTGATCGGCAATGGAGTAGTTGTGGTAGACGAAGGCGTCGAGGATCTCGCCGCCGGAGGATTTGGCGCCTTCCTTGCGGTTGCTGTCGCTGATGTCCTTGAATTCGCGGCTTTCATCCTTGAGTTCGAAGTCGTACCAGTATTTGCCTCGGACGAAGACACCGGTGTCGCCGTATTTCAATTCAAGGTCATGAATACCCTTGAAGATCTTCGAGAAAGTTTCGCCACTCTTGAAGTTGGCGTGACCGTCATCGGACGTCTGGGACAGGCCATGGCCCCCGTTATTGACGCCGATCAGGTTTTTGTTGGGACTCTGAGTAGACCAACTGGCTCCGATCGACAGGGATGAGTCGAATTGACCTTCGATTTCACCAACGTTGAAACTGACGCCGAATGCGGGCCCGGCGAGCGAAGAGGCGAGACTGACCGCCAGGGGCAGTTTCGCCCGGCGCCAGAACTGGTTTACTGATGTCATCGACGCTACTCCATGTGCATTATTGTTATGGCTTAGTACTTTTAAAAACGCTGTGGGTAACCGGAAGCCAAGCGGTCCGAAGTCACTCCAAAGTTGCATCGCCCCGTTTATTGCGTGAGCTCCGTTCTTAAAAATCCTTGAGCGGACTATAGCCAGCAGGTAGTAGTGCTTGATCCCTCTAAAGTGTGATTTGCGCTGCCGGCCACTCTGGAACAGTCCTTTCGCCAGTCCGACACATGTCGGCACGGCAAGGATGGCTGAAAATTCGGATTTCACAAGCCAAGCGCTTGCTTGGTGGCTCTGGCGTGCCCTTTTGGGCACGCCAGATGACGCTTAAAGCGTCGAGAGGAAGGTGCTGTTGTTGGCCTGCCATTCGGTGATGTCGACGCGGATACGCTTCTTGTCGAGCTTGCCGACGCTGGTCTTGGGAATTTCAGTAACAACGGCGATCTGACTCGGGATAGCCCACTTGCTCAGGTGCCCCTGTTCAACGTACGGCTTGAGGTGCTCCTTGAGTTCCCTGGCCCCGATCTGATGCCCTTCGCGAACCACCAGCAGCGCAAATGGGCGCTCGCCCCACTGTGGATCGGCGATGCCCACCACTGCTACCTCGCGTACCGCAGGGTGGCGACTGATCAAGTCTTCCAGGTCCAGGGAAGAGATCCACTCGCCACCGGTCTTGATCACATCCTTGATCCGGTCACGGATGTCGATCACGCCCATGCTGTCCAGGGTTGCCACATCGCCGGTGTGCAGCCAGCCCCCGGCCCAGAGCTCGGCGCCTTTTTGCGGCTCGTTGAAGTACCCCTCGGTGAGCCACGGCGCACGCAGCACCAGTTCGCCCTGGGTTTCGCCATCGGCTGGCAGGAAGTTGCCCTCGGTGTCGACGATTGCCGCCTCAACCAACGGCCCCGGCACACCCGCCTTGATCCGGTAGGTGGTGCGTTCATCTTCGGTGCCGGCCATCAGCTCATCGTTGAGGTGGGCGCATGATACCAATGGCCCGGTCTCCGACATGCCATAAGCGGCGGTCAATTGGATGCCCTTGGCCTTGGCGGCATCGTACAGCGCATGGTTGAGCGCACTGCCGCCGATGACGATTTTCCAGCCACCGAAATCGACGTTTTGCGCCGCCTTGGCATTGAGGACCATTTGCAGAATGGTCGGCACGCAGTGGGAAAAGCTCACCTTCTCCTTGCGCCACAGCTCCACCAGATACTCGGGGTCGTAACGGCCCGGATAAACCTGCTTGAGCCCGAGCATGGTCGCCACATACGGCAAGCCCCAGGCATGCACATGGAACATCGGGGTGATCGGCATGTACACGTCGTTGGTGCCCAACAGCCGCACGCTGTCGATGGCGCCCATGATGGTCGCCACACCCATGGTATGCAGCACCAGTTGCCGATGGGTGAAATACACGCCTTTGGGGTTACCGGTGGTGCCGGTGGTGTAGAACGTGGTGGCCACCGAGTTTTCGTCAAAGTCCTGGAAGTCGTACTGCGGGCTCGCCGCGGCCAGCAACTGCTCGTACTCGCCGACAAGGTTTGGCAGCTCGGCAGTCTTTTCCGGTAAATCGGTCAGCAGCAGGGTTTTCTCCACCGTGGTCAGGTGCCCGGCAATCGCCTTGTACAAACCGACGAACTCGCTGTTGACCAGCACGAAGCGGTCCTCGGCATGGTTCATGGTGTAGAGAATCTGTTCCGGCGAAAGGCGCACGTTGATGGTGTGGATCACCGCGCCGATCATCGGGATGGCAAACATGCACTCCAGGTAGCGATGGCTGTCCCAGTCCATCACCGCCACGGTATCCCCGGCCTTCACGCCGGCTTCTGTCAGCACATTGGCGAGCCGTGCGACCCGCTCGATCAGGGTCGGATAGCTGTAGCGCAACTGATCGCGATAGATGATCTCCCGAGTTTTTTCGTAACGGGCGCCGGACATCAGCAGCCGTTTAATCAACAACGGATACTGGTAAGCGCCCTCGGCTGGAGGAATAACGCGAGTCTGCAACATAAGAGTCCCTTTTTGACTGCACAGTCTTGGCTGCTAAAGCTAAGCACTCTAGAGGCCTTGAACGCCAGCCAAATCAGCCAAAGGTATGATTTGCAGAGCCGTACAAATGCTAGCTTTGCGCCAGCATTTGCGAGAGTTCGTCAGCCGTTACGCCATTTTTCCTACGGCAGCCTCGGCTGGTGTCCGGGGGAAAACCATTGCAGCCACGAAGGTCAACGCCGCAATACTCGCCAATATCAGGTAAAGGCCTACAAAACCTTGGCGCGGTTCGACGAACGAAATCAGCGGAATCGCGGTAGCACTGGCACCGAACGATAAACAGTAACGCAGCGCGAAGACTCGGGATTGCCATTGCGGCGCGACAAAGTTGGCGACCATCGCATCATTCACCGTGACCTGGCCAAACACCACGAACATGAACGCCGCACCCAGCACGATCACGGCCCAGCCGTCGACATAGGCCAACCCGAACAACAGTGGCGCCTGGCACAGCGTCAACACTATGAACGGCCATTTCAGACTGAAACGATGCAAGACCCGGCCGATGCTCAACTGCGCCACGGCGCCGAAGGCATACGCCAGGCTGACTACGACGCCAAGGATTTGCGGTGAAGTAAACAAATCGTGCAGGCGTTCCTGAAACAATTTCGGATAGGTCATGGTCGTGGCGTTGAACACCACACCGCCGGTCGCGGTGGCCAAGGCCAGTACGCCGAACACCATGACCATGGAAATCCGCTGGCCAGCCGCATCTTTGAGCGGTGTGTGCGCACGCTTGGGGATCGGTTCTTCGCGCACCTGAAACGCGAAACCGATGCCCAGCCCAATCGCCACCACGCCAGGCAAAACGAACGCCGAACGCCAGCCGAGTTGCGCCACCAGCAACCCGGTGATCAGCGCCGAAAACGCCACGCCAAGGTTGCCCCACATGCCGTTGATACCGATTTCACGGCCCCGGTTCTGCGCGTAAGCCACCAGCATCGCGGTGCCCACCGGGTGATAGATCGCGGCGAAAATACCGATCAGCGTCAGGCCGAGTACCAGCATCGGTGCGCTGCTGCTCACGCCGGTAAAGATCGCCGAAGCGCCAATGCCGAAAAAAAACACCAGCATCATTTTCCGTCGGCTCCAGCGATCCCCCAGCCAGCCGGCCGGCAGCGAACAGGCGCCAAAGGCAATAAAACCACCGAGAGATAGGCCGATCAGCGCGGCGTAGTCCTGCGCGAAGGCCTGGGTCATGCCGAGAACGGCGGCGGGGAAAATCAGCATGAACATGTGATCGATCACATGAGCTGCGTTGATATAGCGGAGGACATTTCTGGACTGGTTCATCGCGGCACGCTTACGTTGTAGTGAGCGGCTTATGCTAAGTTGGCGAAAAAGAGTAATTCTGACAACAAAGTCATTGGATCTGACATGTTAATCAGCCATTTCCTGCACGGGCCGGTCAGCGCCTATCCGCGAGATTACGTGGACGGTGCTCACCAGGAACTGCATCAACACCGCGAAGCACAGTTGCTGTACGCCGTTTGCGGCACCATGCGAGTGGTCACTGCGCAAGGTGCCTGGGTCATTCCACCAACCCGAGCCGTGTGGATTCCACCATTGGTGGCGCATGAAATTTTCATGTCGGGCGAGGTGCGCATGCGTTCGCTGTTCATTGCCCCCGAACTGTCGCCGCCAACGCTGCAACAGTGCTGCGTGCTGGCCGTCACGCCGCTGCTGCGCGAGCTGATCCTGCGCGCGGTGCAAGGTCCGCGACACGCGAAAAACTCATTGATTCAGCGGCTGATGCTGGAAGAAATCGCCAGCCTGGAAAACCTTCCGCTACACATTCCAATGCCCGAAGATCGACGCCTGCTGGGCATCTGCCTGGCGCTGATGCGCGCACCGGAGCACTCCAACACCCTGGAAGACTGGGCACAGCAGGTCGGCGCCAGTTCTCGAACTTTGGCGCGGCTGTTCCAGCAGCAACTGAAGATGAATTTCAATGCCTGGCGCCAGCAACTGCGCCTGATGGAAGCCCTGCCGCGTCTGCTCGCCGGGGAAAGCGTGCAGAGCGTGGCGCGCGATCTGGGCTACGGCAGTGCTCGGGCGTTCAGCGCAATGTTTCGCCGTTTGCTCGGGGAAAACCCTCGGGAGTACCTGAACGCGCTGAACAAATTGAGCGAACTCAATCCCCCGTAGACGCTCAGCACTGTCAATGCATCTCGGTGAACGCGAGTTTCACGCCGATGGCGATCAGCACCGCGCCCATCGTCCGGTCGAACCAGTGGCCCATGCGGGCGAAACCGGCGCGCACGCGTTGTTGACTGAACAACATCGCCACCAGGCAAAACCAGAGCGCCGTTGCCGCTGCCAGATAGATCCCGTAACCGGCCTGTACCGCCAGCGGCGTGTGCGGGTTGATCACCACGGTGAACAGCGACAGGAAAAACAGCGTGGCTTTCGGGTTCAGGCCATTGGTCACGAACCCCGCAGTGAAGGCGCCCCGCGCGGTGCGCTCACCCGCTTCCTGGTGCAGATCGTCAGCCGCAGGTTTGGCCGGTTGCGCGCGCAGGGCCTTGTAGCCGATGTACAACAGGTACGCGGCAGCGGCCCATTTCAAGGCGTTAAACAGCACGATCGACTGGGACACGATCAGCCCGATCCCCAGCAGCGAATAACCGACGTGAAGGAAAATCGCCGAGCCAACGCCCAGCGCCGTCCAGGTCCCGGCACGGCGACCGTGAGTCACGCTCTCTCGCACCACCACGGCGAAATCCGGGCCTGGGCTTGCAACAGCCAGCAGGTGAATCAGCGCAACGGTCAAGAATTCTGTCCAGTACATGGGGGCTCCTTTTGGCCAAGCGTAACTGCTTGTTTCATCTGGTAGGCTCGGCAGATTACGCCTTCAGTTCAACGCACAAAAGGTACAGTTGATGACGAACTCTCGCCGCGCCGTTTTCCTCGACCATCCGTCCCTGGACCTCGGCGATCTCGACCTCAGCCCACTACGCGAGTGCTTCAGCGACTTGCAGCTGTTCGCCCAGACCACGCCTGCGCAGGTGATCGAACGCCTCAAAGGCGCCACTGTCGCCATCACCAATAAAATCCTGATTGATGCGGCGGCCATGGCGGCCAGCCCCGAGTTGAAGTTGATCCTGATCACCGCCACCGGCACTAATAACGTCGATCTGGCCGCCGCCCGCGCCCACGGAATCACTGTTTGCAATTGCCAGGGTTACGGCACGCCGTCGGTGGCTCAGCACACAATCATGTTGTTGCTGAACCTGGCGACGCGCCTGGGCGACTATCAAAAAGCTGTCGCCGAAGGTCGCTGGCAACAGGCGAAACAGTTCTGCCTGCTGGATTACCCGATCGTCGAACTCGAAGGTAAAACCCTCGGTTTGCTCGGCCACGGTGAACTGGGCGGTGCCGTCGCGCGGCTGGCAGAAGCGTTCGGCATGCGCGTCTTGCTGGGGCAGATTCCGGGCCGCCCTGCCCGCCCGGATCGCTTGCCGCTGGACGAACTGCTGCCGCAAATCGACGCCCTGACCCTGCATTGCCCGCTCAACGAACACACCCGACACTTCATCGGTGCCCGTGAACTGGCCTCGATGAAGCCCGGTGCTTTCGTGGTCAACACCGCGCGCGGTGGCTTGATCGACGAACAAGCATTGGCCGACGCCCTGCGCAACGGCCACTTGGGCGGCGCGGCCACCGACGTGTTGAGTGTCGAACCACCGACTGCGGGCAATCCGCTGCTGGCCCAGGACATTCCACGGCTGATCGTCACCCCGCACAACGCCTGGGGTAGCCGCGAGGCGCGGCAGCGAATCGTTGGCCAGTTGACGGAAAACGCTCAGGCTTACTTCAGCGGTAAAGCGCTGCGGGTCGTCAGTTGATAAACTGCGGCACTTTTTTTCAAGGAGCAGAGTATGGATCCGCGCAGTGAAGTACTGCTTCGTCAGGCCGAGTTGTTCCAGGGTTCGGTGCTGCTGGCCGGTTTGCCCGCCGACGACTTGCTGGGTCGCCTGCCCGATGCCCACGGCTGGTGCTGGCACGCCGGCGATCAAGCAGCACTGGACGCCCGTTTCGCCGAGCGCAGCCATTTTGGCGTGAATGCGCCCGAGCGCGAATTCGACAGCGCCGTGGTGTTTCTGCCCAAGTCCAAGGACCTGACCGACTATATCCTCAACGCCCTCGCCTCTCGTCTGGCCGGTCGTGAGTTGTATCTGGTCGGCGAAAAACGCAGCGGCATCGAAGGCGCGGCCAAGCAGTTGAACCCCTTCGGCAAACCACGCAAGCTCGACAGCGCACGGCATTGCCAGCTCTGGCAGGTCACCGTGGCCAATGCGCCAGAAGCCAAATCGCTGGAAAGCCTGGCCCAGACCTATGAACTGCCATTAGCCGAAGGGCCGTTGAAAGTCATCAGCCTGCCGGGCGTGTTCAGCCATGGTCGACTGGATCGCGGCAGCGCCCTGTTGCTGGAGCATCTGGACAAACTGCCCAGCGGCCACTTGCTGGACTTCGGTTGCGGCGCAGGCGTGCTGGGGGCAGCGGTCAAGCGGCGTTATCCGCACAACCAGGTCACCCTGCTCGATGTCGACGCGTTTGCCGCCGCCAGCAGTCGCCTGACCCTGGCCGCCAACGGTCTGGAAGCGGAAGTGCTGACCGGTGACGGCATCGACGCAGCGCCCATGGGCTTGAGCGCGATTCTGAGTAATCCACCGTTCCATGTCGGCGTACACACCGACTACTTCGCCACAGAGAACTTGCTGCGAAAAGCGGCTAAACATCTGAAAAACGGCGGTGAATTGCGCTTGGTAGCAAACAGTTTCCTGAAGTATCAGCCGCTGATCGAAGAGCACTTGGGCGCGTGTGCGATCAAGGCTGAAGGACAGGGTTTTAGAATCTACCGGGCCAAGCGTGGCTGAAAACGCTTTTGCAAAAGAGGGCTTGCCCTATCGGATTTGCCTAGGCAGAATCCGCTCCGTCCTAGGGGAGTAGTCTCCCACGAGCGCCATGCTCGTCCGGCATACGTCAACATACTTGGTCCTCAGACCATGGCGTATGCGACCCACGCGTCCGCATCAGACGGATCGCAGGGTTTGACAAGACCTATGACACGAACACCTTACCCGGGGCGGGAAGGCTGTACGTGTCATAGCCGTGTCGACCCGCCCCTTAGGAAAACCCTGATGATGCTGGACTCTCTACTCGTTCCCACCGCAATCGTTGCCTTGGCCGAAATCGGCGACAAGACGCAGCTGCTCGCGCTCATTCTCGCTGCCCGCTTTCGCAAACCCTGGCCGATCATCGCCGGCATCGTCGCCGCAACCCTGGCCAACCACGCGGCGGCCGGTGCGGTAGGCGCCTGGTTCGGCAGTTTCTTCTCGAATGCGACGCTTCACTGGATCCTCGCCGCCAGCTTCGCCGCCACCGCGTTGTGGACCCTGGTGCCGGACAAGATGGACGAAGACGAAGCCAGCACCGCCCGCAAGTTCGGGCCGTTCCTGACCACGCTGATTGCGTTTTTCCTCGCGGAGATGGGCGACAAGACTCAGGTCGCGACCGTGATGCTCGCCGCGCAATACCCGGATCTGTGGCTGGTGATCCTCGGCACCACCGCCGGGATGTTGATTGCCAACGTGCCGGTGGTACTGGCGGGTAACTTTGCGGCGGAAAAACTGCCGCTGACTTTGATCCGTCGCCTGGCGGCGTCGGCATTCTTCATCCTGGCGATCGTCGCGGTGTACAAGGCGATGCAGAGCAGTGGCTGGGTTTGAGACGACAACCCGATCATTCCCACGCTCTGCGTGGGAACGATCACTTACTCAGGATTTCCTGGCTCTCTCGTACAACGGCATGACTTTCGGAATCGCCGCCTGCAACGACGCAATCCGACTGGCCGACGCCGGGTGAGTGCTCAAGAACTCTGGCGGCGCGCCTTCCGAGGCTTTGCTCATTTTGTTCCACAGGGTGATCGCAGAGTTCGGGTTGTAACCGGCGCGGGCGGCCAGCTCGAGGCCGATCAAGTCAGCTTCGTTTTCGTTCTCGCGACTGTTGGGCAAGGTCATGCCGTATTTGGCCACGGTGTCTGCCAGGGCCAGGCTGTCCTGCCCCAGACCGAGCAACGCACCGGCGCCCTGCTTGGCCATTTCGAGACCGTAAGCCCTGGACATCGCTTCACGGCTGTGCTCGCGCAAGGCGTGAGCGATTTCATGGCCAATGATGGCGGCGATTTCGTCATCAGTGAGTTGCAGGGTGTCGATCAGCCCGCTGTAGAAAATGATCTTGCCGCCAGGCCCGCAGGAGGCATTCAGCTCGTCGCTCTTGATCAGGTTCACTTCCCATTGCCACTGGGCCGAATCCGGACGAAACACGGGTGCCTGGGCAATCAGGCGATTGGAGATCGCCTGGACTCGCTTCGCATTGTTACTGGATTTATCCAGCACGCCTTTGGTGCTCGCCTCCCCGATGGTCTGTTGATAAGACTGGGCGTACATCTGGTTGACCTCGGAGGTCGACAACATACTGAACATGTATTGCGTGCGCTCAACGCCCACGGCGCCACCGCTGGTGGTGTTGACCGACTGACAACCGGCAAGCAGCAGACTTGCACTCAGTGCACACAAAACCAATGTCTTACTCATCAAGAAGCTCCCTGGAAACATGCCGCGTATCCTAGGTGGGGATTTGTATCGGCGCCAGATACAACGGACGTGTAGCACGTACATTTCAGACAAAGCCCCGATTACCGTAGGAAAAAATTCACACAACAGCGTCCGCCGCGGCTGATCACGGCCAGCAATGATTCATTTACGACATCCAGCACTCTAAAACAGCCAATTCGTTACACCTGGCTCATGCCCCACCGCCCCAGTGCCGATACAGCTCTGCAGACGTCCTCTTGCGTGCGGAGCACCCATGAAATTCAAGTCGATCCAGTTTTCCGTTGCCGCCCTGGCCGGCGCCATTGTGCTCAGCGTTGTCGCAGCCCTGGTGCTGTACGCGCTGTTTTCCGGCGCCCGGACCCAAGACATGGTCCAGCAACGGACTCAGGCGCAGTTCGAGCAAGTCATCGAACAGCGCCTGACGTCGCTGGCGCAAACCCAGGTCAGCCAGATCCAGCGCGAACTCGAAGCGCCGCTGCTGATTGCCGGCGGTCTGGTGCGGGTCAACGCATTGATCGGCACACCGGGCGCCGACGGCCAGCCGCAACTGAGCCTGAGCCGTGAGCAATTGATCAGCCTGATCAAGGAAAACGTCGCCCGGAACCCGAAAATTCTCGGCACCTATATTGGGTGGGAAAAAAACGCCCTCGACCACAACGATGCGGCCTACGTCGACACCAAAGTAGTCGGCATCGACGCCAGTAACGGGCGCTTCCTGCCGTGGTGGTTCCGTAACGAAGACGGCAGCCTGGGCCTGGACAAACTGGTCGACGTCGACGACCAGAAAACCTTGTCCACCGGTGTGCGCGCCAGCGAGTACTACCTGTGCTCCAAGGAAACCAAAAAATCCTGCGTGATCGATCCGGCGCCGTATAAGGTTGGCGACAAGATCGTCATGCTCGCCTCCTTCATTGAACCGATCATGCTCAACGGCGCGTTCCAGGGCATCGTCGGCGCCGATCTGTCGGTGAACTTCATCCAGGAAATGCTGCTGGGGGCGAATCAGAAACTGTACAGCGGCGCCGGGGAAATGGCCCTGATCGGCGGTAACGGCCGAATCGTCGCCTACACCAAAGACCCGAGCAAATTCGGCGAAAAAGTCAGCGACATCCTCGACAGCAAGCAGATTGCCAACATGGCCAATCTCAAGCGCGGCGAAGTGACTTACACCGTCGACAAGGCCCAGGGCCGGATCGAGTTGTACCTGCCCTTCGGCATCGGCCAGACCGACGCCCGCTGGACCTTGATGCTGCAACTGCCGCTGAACGCGGTGATGGCCGACCTGCAAAAACTTCAGGGTGACCTGGACGCACAGCGCAAGTCCGACACCTTTGGCATGGCCATGGTCGGCTTGCTGATCGCCGGCATTGGTTTGTTGGTGATCTGGCTGGTGGGCCACGGCATTGCCCGGCCGCTGAAGCAGATGGTGACCATGCTCGATGACATCGCCCAGGGCGAAGGCGACCTGACCCGCCGTCTGACCAGCGACCGCAGCGACGAACTGGGCTCGATCGCCAAGGGCTTCAACACCTTCCTGGCCAAGTTGCAGGCGATGATTACTCAAGTGGTGACATCGGTGCAGAGCGTCAGCGATTCGTCGGAACACACCGCCGACATTGCCATTCGCACCAACATCGGTGTGCACAAACAAATGGCCGAGATCGATCAGGTCGCCACCGCCGTACACGAAATGACCGCCACCGCCCAGGACGTGGCGCGCAACGCCACCCAGGCCGCGCAAGCTGCCAGTCATGCAGATCAGGCGGCGGCGCAAGGCATGCAAATCGTTCGGGATACGTCGAATTCGATTGGTGTGTTGGCCATCGAAATCGGCAAAGCCGTCGGCGTGGTGCAGACCCTGGCCAAGGACAGCGAAAACATCAATGCGATCCTGACGGCCATTCGCGGCATCGCCGAGCAGACCAACCTGCTGGCCTTGAATGCGGCCATCGAAGCGGCGCGGGCCGGTGAGCAGGGCCGGGGTTTCGCGGTGGTGGCCGATGAAGTACGCAACCTGGCGCAGAAAACCCAGAAGGCCACGGAAGAAATCCAGACCATGATCCAGCAACTGCAGCAAGGCACCCGCGATGTGGTGCGGGTCATGGAAGACAGTCAGAACCGCACCGACGAAAGCGTGCAGCACGCGGCGAAAGCGGCCCAAGCACTGGAAACCATTACGCAAGCGGTGTCGGTGATCAACGACATGAACACCCAGATCGCCAGCGCCGCCGAGGAACAGAGCGCGGTGGCCGACGACATCAACCGCAACGTGATCAACATCGGGCAAGTAGCCAATGAAGTGGCTGGTGGTGCGGATGAATCGAGCGCAGCGAGTGCGGATTTGACCAAGTTGGCGGAACAGCAGCGCCGGTTGATCAATCAGTTCAAGGTTTAGGGTTCAATGATCGTTCCCACGCTCCGCGTGGGAATGATCATTACGCGCTCAGCCCGGGGTCAAACACTCCGGCCCATTGAGCTTCGGATCATTCACCATGTTCGCCAGCACCCGCTCGCGCAGCGCCGCGGGTTCGCTGGCCAGCAGCGCTTGCAAGGCATGTAGCGGGGTTTCAGGATTGAGCCAGGCTTCCTGCCCCGCCGCATCGAGAATCAACGGCCGACGCTGACTCGAAGCAGGTTGGGTGATCACCGCCGTACTCAGCCATACCTGCTCTTGCACTGGATACGCCTCCCAGATCGCTGCGAAGTACAGCGTCGAGCCCTCCCCCGGCGTCAGCCAGTACGGACGTTTGCGCGTAGTGCCGCGCCACTCGTAAAAACCATTGGCCGGCAGCAGACAACGGCGCAGGCGCAAGGCTTCGCGAAACATCGGCTGTTCGGCAACGGTTTCGGCACGGGCATGGGCCGGCGTGCGGGACAGGTCGGTCAGCCACGGCGGCGTCAGGCCCCAGCGGGCGCGGGCCAACTCACGCTGCCCATCTGCACCGGCACGCAGCATCAACACCGAATCGTTGGGAGAAATATTCCACTGGGCCTGCTGATCGGCGGGAAATCCGGGCAGGGCTGCGAAGGCGGGGTTCCAGCGAAACAGGGCATAACGTCCACACATGGGGCAATACGACTCTTGATCAAACGAACGTCAGCCTAACAGACCAGCGTGCCGGGAAAGCTGTCCGGTTCATCGCCGGACAGCGGCAGCGCGGCATTGTACGCGGCGATCAGTTCCCGCGCGTATTGCGCCTGGTCGTTATCGACCGATACACCCAGCAGGCCGAATATCGGCAATTCCCCGGTACCGCCGATCAAATCCCGGCCCACCAGATGCGCCTCGATACCTTCACTGGCCAGCATACTTAGCAGCAATTCGCCTTCCATCAGATTTTCCGGCTCATAGATACGCTGCATGGGTGACCCCCTTCATTCGTTTTCGCTGTAGACGTCGAGGTGCCATTCCTCGCCGTGAACCTGCAAGACAAAGGTAATGGGACGACAACACACCGGACAATCCTCGATATAGGTCTGATCACCGCCAGACAAATCCAGAACAGCCTCGACTTCTTCACCGCAATACGGACATTCATACTGCGCAGTTTCCAGCATCGCGGTCTCCCAGGTGACTTGTGCGTATAATCGCCGGTCTATTTGCAGGGCTATTTTCGTCTGACTACCTTTCAGACCATGCCCCGTTGGTTTTCGATCAATACCTTTACTTACCCTAGCCGTTTCTAACAAGAGAGCATGATGGGCGAATTCGATGCCATCCGACCTTACGACGACAGCGAAGTCCCAGCGGTGCTGGCACGGCTGCTCGGCGACAAGGCGTTTCTAGATATCCTCACCCACTTCCGCTTCCCGCGCTTTGCCGGTGCCTTCGGCTGGATGCTCAAACCTCTTATAGCGCATCGGCTGCGCCGTGAGTTCGCCGACGTCACGTCGGTGGCCACGTTGCAGGACAAAGTCGAGTTTTACGTCGACCACACCATCGAGCGCGCCACGGACGGGGTGACCTACACCGGCGTGGAGCAATTCAAGTCCGGCAGTGCCTACCTGTTCATCGCCAACCACCGCGACATCGTGATGGACCCGGCCTTCGTCAACTACGCCGTGTACCACGCCGGCCTGCCGACCCCACGCATCGCCATTGGCGACAACCTGCTGCAGAAGCCTTTTGTCAGCGACCTGATGCGCCTGAACAAGAGCTTCATCGTGCACCGTTCGATCACTGGTCGACGCGAGAAAATGGCGGCGTATCAATTGTTGTCGGCCTACATCAATCACTCGATCCGCAACGATTGCGCCTCGATCTGGATTGCTCAGGCTGAAGGCCGGGCCAAGGACGGCGACGACCGCACCGAGTCGGCGATCCTCAAGATGTTCCACATGAGCCGCAAGGACGAGCCGTTCGGCGAAGTCATCCGCTCGCTGAACCTCACCCCGGTGTCGATCAGCTACGAATACGACCCCTGCGACCAGGCCAAGGCCCGCGAGCTGTACATCCGCGCCACCACCGGCACCTACACCAAGGCGCCGGGCGAGGATGACGTGAGCATCGCCAAGGGCATTACCGGCTACAAAGGCCGGGTCCACGTGAACTTCGCCGCGCCGATCACCGAACTGTTCGAAGACACCAAGCAATTGGCGATCGAAATGGACAGGCAGATTCTGGGCGGTTACCGGTTATTCCCGGTGCATTACCTGGCGTATGCGCAGTGGAAAGACGCCGACCCGCAATTGCAGGTGCCGAAAGCGGCCGAGCTGTTTGCGGCAGATGAACTGGCCAAGGCTCAGGAAGAATGGCAGCGTCGGCTGGAGGCTTGCCCTGAGGAACATCGTCCGTTCCTGGTGCTGCAATATGCGATGCCGGTGCGTAATCAGTATCGGGTCAAGGCCGGGTTACCTCTTTAGGGTAATGGCTGGATACGACAACGGCGCCTTGTGGCGAGGGGGCTTGCCCCCGTTCGGCTGCGCAGCAGTCGTAGAACCGATGGCAGCGGGCATGTCAGAAAGACCAGCGATTGCCATTTCAGGGCTGCTGTGCAGCCCAACGGGGGCAAGCCCCCTCGCCACAAGTTACCGCGTCGCGATTAGACGCGAGTACTGACCCACGACACCAGCAGCGCCATCCCAAGGCAGGCAAAACCGAAGCGATAGAAAAACCGGTTCATGCGCAAGGTCGCCCAATCGAGCGTCGGCTCTTCGCTGGGTCGGCTCTGGCGCTGGGCTTCGATACTGGCCATCGCGCGTTGTTCACGACGGCGGGTGGCATGCAGCAACCAGCCGCCCGGGCAGGCGAACAGCAAGGCCAGCAGGTTGATCAATTTGGCGGGATGAGCGGTAAAGAGCGAAATCAATTGCAGCGACATCACAAACCTCAGGCAGAACCAGTGTGGCAGACGCCCAACCGACGACCGCGGCGCGAATTCTACCGAAAGCGCACCGGCCTGCCCCGGCTTTCCGACAAATAACGAAACCATTTGACCGATAGCTGTCCTGTGTCACGGCGCCGTCATCTGAATCCGCCAGTCTGTCGCCCTTCGAAACCGACACGGACCCCGTCATGCTCCACGCCGAAAACCAGGATCGTCTTTACCTCATTGCCCAAAGCGACGAACAACAAACCTTAGTCGGCAGCCTCGCCTTCAACGTACAGGACCGGCATTGGCTGGTGTATTGCGCGTTGGGCGGGCATCAACATGCGGATTTGCCGGAGACGGATTTGCTGACCGGGGTGAGTGTTCTGGACTTCTATTCGCAAGCGGCTTGATTTCCCTTGCTGGAGCGGCAGGCACAAAAAACCCGGCGCCATCGCTGGCACCGGGTTCTTTAAACAAGCTGCAAACCGTTACTCGCCAAGCACCTGACCAATCGTCGGGTCCTTGAACAAGCGGGTCAACGCATCACTCAGCACATCACTGACCAGCTTGGTATTGGTTTCCTGATTCGGCGCCATGCCAAAACGCTGATCCAGCGACGCGCCGTAGCGACCGCTGTAACGACGGTTGGCATTCTGCACATCGGAACGGAACGTCGCGCCAATTGTTGCTTCAGTCACATACAAACCTTCTTTGGGCGACTGATACTTCAGCTCGGCCAGGGTCACCGTCAATTGCGGCGCATTGAGCGCATTGGCCGTCGGCGTGAAGCCCAGCAACCGCACGGCCGCCTCAGCCTGAGCCTGCAGCTTCGGCAGAATCTGCGCGCCCTGCACCGTGATCGCACTGGTCTCCGGGTACAGACCGCCACGGGTCCCCAGGGTTGGCGATGGACGACCGTCCACCACACGCACCACCACCGGCTGACCATGGCCGATCGGCGCCAACTGAGCCGTCAGCTTGGGTTCCGGGTTCAGTTGTTGCGGGCTGTGGGCGCAGCCGACGAGGGTCAAACTGGTCACAGTGATCAAACCGAACAACAGGCGTTGCAACATGCTCTTCTCTCCAGAATCAGGCAACTAACAATGCCCGCAGTATAGCGGTGCGCCACTGCGGCGAACTAGCTTCGCGCAACGATTACTGAAATCTCTGACAAACCCGGCGCAGCGCGGTTCCTGTCACACCTTTGTCACCGCCCGCTGGCAACCTTTATGGCAGTCACCCCAAAAGGTACGTTGCCATGCGTTTTCTCATCTCCCTGTTCGCGCCACGCCCGCTGCACCGCAGTTTCGCTCTGCTCGACCACAATGGCCATTGCCAGGCCTTCAAGCAGTGCAGCCTCCAGCCCATGGGCGATGGCTGGGTCGAAATCGAAGAAATTCGCCTCAACTGGCTGCACCATCCCCTGCCCGCCAGCGCCCGTGTCAGCCAGCACCCGCCACGTGCACGCGCGCAGCAACTGCTGACCACCTGACCGGACACCTAATAAAAGTCATTAAACACGACCATTTCCCTGCGTTTCTTAGATACAATCTCCCCCCGATTATAAGGACGTCTCCTGATCGGGCCTCGCAGCATCGTTAATGCCTCGGTATTGACACCCCCGAACCGCCCACAGAGAGCCGCCCACACAGATCGAGTGAAGCTGGCGAGCTTGCTGTTTCTCAAGCACCCCCCCCACTTTTCGCGAATCTGCAGAGCTGTCATTACGCTCGGTCACTGAGCTGTTTGCCCGTTTTTGCCGCCCATGCATCCCATGGCGGCAATCCATCCGGGCGCGGTGCCAGGCTGGGACAGCCCTTTTTTGAGGTTCACGTCTTCAAAAGAGCGTGAAAAAAACGGGTTTTCACAACTTCACAAGAGTGTGGCGAGCAAATGAATAGTTTTGCGTCTGAACATGCACCATTAGCGTCTACAACAGCCCAACGACACAGGACCGAGTACTCCTCGAACACCGGAGCCTGAAGCCTGTCCGCTACGGATTTGGTTGCACAAACGGATGTCTCGACCATAAGTCGAATTGCCAGCCGCGTGCCGAAATGAGTTCATGTGACTCTTGAAGCCAGGCCGCATGCATCCGTCGAAGTTGCGAAAAATTGCGAAGATTCGGACATGGCGATCCTGGCCATGGGTACCTGGGGCATCACTGACACGCCCCGTCACTCCTGGCAGCTATGCCGACAATTTGGTGCTGCAGATTTTGGAGACGCGTTAAATGGCGCATAACGAAGCAGTCGACGTAGTACTGGTTGGGGCCGGCATCATGAGTGCCACCCTCGCTGTACTGCTTAAAGAGCTCGACCCCGCGATCAAGCTGGAAGTCGTCGAGCTGATGGATTCCGGTGCCGCGGAAAGTTCCAATCCGTGGAACAACGCCGGTACCGGTCACGCCGGGCTGTGTGAGCTGAACTACACGCCGCAGGCCGCTGACGGCACCGTCGACATCAAGAAAGCCGTGCATATCAACACCCAGTTCGAGGTGTCGAAGCAGTTCTGGTCCTACCTGACCAAGAAAGGCACCTTCGGTTCGTGCAAATCGTTCATCAGCCCGGTGCCGCACCTGAGCTTCGTGCAGGGTGAGAATGGCGTGTCCTTCCTCAAGGAACGCTTCAAGACCCTGAGCAAGCACCATGCCTTCTCGGACATGGAATACACCGAAGACAAAGCCAAGATGGCCGAGTGGATGCCGCTGATGATGCCGGGCCGTCCGGCTGACGAAGTCCTCGCCGCCACCCGCGTGATGAACGGCACCGACGTCAACTTCGGCGCCCTGACCAACCAACTGCTCAAGCACCTGACCAGCGCGCCCGATGCCCAGGTCAAGTACTGCAAGCGCGTCACCGGCCTGAAGCGTAACAACGGCGGCTGGACCGTCAGCATCAAGGACGTCAACAGCGGCAATACCCGCGAAGTCGACGCCAAATTCGTCTTCCTCGGCGCCGGCGGCGCGGCACTGCCGCTGCTGCAAGCGTCGGGCATCGAAGAAAGCAAAGGCTTCGGCGGCTTCCCGATCAGCGGCCAGTGGCTGCGTTGCGACAACCCGGAAGTGGTCAAACACCACCAGGCCAAGGTCTACAGCCAGGCCGCGGTCGGTTCGCCACCGATGTCCGTGCCGCACCTGGACACCCGAGTGGTCGATGGCAAGAAGTCCCTGCTGTTCGGACCTTATGCCGGCTTCACCACCAAGTTCCTCAAGCACGGTTCGTTCATGGACCTGCCGATGTCGGTCCGCGCCGGCAACATCGGCCCAATGCTGGCCGTGGCCAAAAACAACATGGACCTGACCAAGTATCTGGTCAGCGAAGTGATGCAGTCGATGGAGCAGCGCCTGGAATCCCTGCGTCGCTTCTACCCTGAAGCGAAAGCCGAAGACTGGCGCCTGGAAGTGGCCGGCCAACGGGTGCAGATCATCAAGAAAGACCCGAAGAAAGGCGGCGTTCTGCAGTTCGGTACCGAACTGGTCGCGGCCAAGGACGGTTCTCTTGCCGCTCTGCTCGGCGCCTCGCCAGGCGCCTCGGTGACCGTGTCGATCATGCTGGAACTGATCGAGAAGTGCTTCTCGAACAAGGCCAAGGGCGAGTGGGCTGCCAAACTGGCGGAAATCTTCCCGGCTCGAGAGAAAGTCCTGGAAACCGACGCTGCGCTGTATCGCAAGATCAATGCGCAGAACAACGTCGCACTGGAACTGGTTGAAGCAAGCAGCGAAACCCAAAGCTACGCTTGATTCAGCCGCATAAAAAACGCCCCGTCCTCATTGAGGGCGGGGCGTTTTTTTGTGTGCCTTTTTATCTTAACCGCGAGCCTTGTCGATCAACTCGATGTACTCGGCCGCGTTACGTTGATCCTGAATCAGGGCCACGAAGTCATTGCCGTGCTCATCCTTGCCGTCCAGATCGTAGCCGGCTTCGACAAAGAACGTCAGAAAACGCTCGAAGTCATCGATGCGCAGGCCGCGGTATGCCTTGATCAGTTTGTGCAGCGACGGTGAAGTGGCGTCGACCGGCTCGAAATCGAGGAACAGTTTGATCTGCGCATCGCCGATCTCGTCACCAATCACTTGCTTCTTATCTTTACGCATTGCCGACTCCAGCTCGCAGACATTTCACAGGGCGGGCAGTTTACCCCTGCCTTGATGCCGGGCTCAACGCGGACGAACGCTACCGGTGTGCAGATCGGCCCAGATATGGCCATTGGCGTAACTCAGAAACTGGCAATACACCGTTTCGTTGCGCAACAAGTCGATCACCACCCGGTACTGGGCCAACGGGTAATAGAGCGTTAGCGTTTTGCTTTTGTTGTCGTAGATCGGCTTTTTCAGGCTTTTGCTTTCGCCATCGAAGTTGACCAACACCTGGCTGATAGTCGCGCCCTTATTCAAGGGTTTGCCCTTGAGGCGGATCAGCAACGGTGAGGTGACCGGGATCGGTTGTTGGTTGGACTGACGTTGGCTGCCGAGGACCACCGAATACTCGGTGACCTGCAACAGTTGTTGCTGCTCGGGTTCCGCTTCACGCAGAGTCAAGTCGTCCGGGGGCAAAAACTGCACATGCATCGGTGCCGGGGCAGCGGCCAGGGGTAGGCTGAAGACCAACATCAGGGCGGCGCAGCTACGGATCAAAAGACTCATGACAGGCTCCAGGGACGAGGCCGAGCACTCTAGCATGATGATCAATCGGGCGAATAACCGATCCAGATCAATACTCTCGAAGACAAGGCTGGGCATACTGAAAGAGCCTTCAGCCCTAATTCGACGGCGTGCCGTCTACTGTGGAGTCCCTATGCCATTCTCCATCCCCCCGTTATTCGCCGCCTGGCGTCAAACTCTGCGTGCAGGTTATAGCCTCAGACGCTTGCGCGGCGACATCAGTGCCGGGGTGACGGTAGGGATTATCGCCATTCCCCTGGCCATGGCCCTGGCGATTGCGGTGGGAGTAGCGCCCCAGCAAGGTTTGTATACGGTGCTGATCGCGGCCCCGCTGATCGCCCTGACGGGAGGCTCGCGCTTCAATGTCAGCGGGCCGACAGCCGCGTTCGTGGTGATACTGCTGCCGATCACCCAACAATATGGCCTGGGTGGCCTGCTGCTTTGCACCATGCTCGCAGGGGCAATCCTGATTGCCTTGGGGCTGATTCGGGCCGGGCGGCTGATTCAGTACATTCCTTATCCGGTGACCCTGGGCTTTACCGCCGGGATCGGCATTGTCATCGCCACGCTCCAACTAAAGGATTTGCTGGGCCTGAGTACCACCGGGCATGCCGAACATTACATCGAGCAATTAGGTGCGCTGCTCCAGGCATTGCCCAGCGCCCGCCTGGGGGACGGAATCATCGGTGTCATGTGCCTGGCGGTTCTGATCGTCTGGCCGCGGTTTGTGCCAAGGGTTCCGGGGCATCTGGTGGCGCTGGCCGTCGGCGCAATGTTGGGGCTGGCGCTGGAAAGCGGCGGGTTACCGATTGCGACGCTGGGCGAGCGCTTCAGCTATATCGTCGATGGAGTCAGCCACCCCGGTATTCCGCCGTTTCTGCCGAGCTTCGACTGGCCGTGGAATTTGCCGGGGCCCAATGGTCAGCCGCTGCATTTGTCTTATGACCTGATCCGCCAATTAATGGCGCCAGCGTTCGCCATTGCCATGCTTGGTGCCATCGAATCGCTGTTGTGCGCGGTGGTGGCCGATGGCATGACGGGCAGCAAACATGACCCCAACGCCGAACTCCTGGGTCAGGGCATTGGTAACCTGGTCGCACCGTTGTTCGGCGGTATTACCGCCACCGCGGCGATTGCCCGCAGCGCCACCAACGTACGCAGCGGGGCGTTTTCGCCATTGGCGGCAATTATCCACAGCGCGGTGGTGCTGCTGGCGATACTCGTCCTCGCCCCGCTGTTCAGCTACTTGCCAATGGCCGCGCTGGCGGCATTGCTTGTGATGGTGGCGTGGAACATGAGCGAGGCCCGGCATGTCGTGCACACCTTGCGCATTGCACCACGCAGCGATGTGCTGGTCTTGCTGACCTGCCTGAGCCTGACAGTGCTGTTCGACATGGTGCTGGCCGTTGCCGTAGGGCTGTTGCTGGCCGCCGGGTTGTTCGTCAAGCGCATGAGCGACCTCACGGACACCGCCGAACTGCCTCGAGAGTTCCATCAAGCCTTACAGGATTTGCCGGAGCATGTTCGTTGTTATGCGATACGCGGGCCGCTGTTTTTCGGTGCGGCGGAAAAAGCCCTGGGCGTGCTGCGCAAATTCAGCCCGGAGGTCAAAGTGGTGATTGTCGAGATGAGTGCCGTGTCCATGCTGGACATGACGGCGCTGGCGGCCTTCGACAATATCCTCAGGGATTACCGCACCGACGGCATCGGCCTGATTCTGGTCGGGACGGCTGCGCGCGTGCGCCTGAAACTCAGGCGCGCGGGCATCCATCGGGAACAGCGTCAGTTGGCTTACGTGAACAACCTAGAACAGGCTCGGCAAAAAAGCGAACGCTGGCTCGCCGGACAGGACTGAATGCGCAGTTCAAGTGAACTGCGCACGGCGGGTCCGCTTACAGGCCTTTAACGGCAAAAATCCCGTTCGCGTTACGCCAGTAGCCTTTGTAGTCCATGCCATAACCGAAGATGTAACGGTCAATGCACGGCAGGCCGACGAAATCGGCTTTCAGGTCCGGGCGAGCCTTGCGGTCGTGGTCCTTGTCGATCAGCACGGCGGTGTGCACTTTGCGGGCGCCGGCGTGTTTGCAGAAATCGATGATCGCGCCCAGGGTGTGACCTTCATCGAGGATGTCGTCGATGATCAGCACGTCACGGTCGATGAACGAAACTTCCGGCTTGGCTTTCCAGAACAGCTCGCCGCCGCTGGTTTCGTTGCGATAACGGGTGGCGTGCAGGTACGACGCTTCCAGCGGGAATTGCAGATGGGTAAGCAGCTTGCCGGCGAAAATCAGGCCGCCGTTCATCACACAGAACACCACCGGATTGCTTTCAGCCAGTTGTTCGTTGATATGTGCACCGACGCGGGCGATGGCCGCCTCGACTTCAGCTTCGGTGTACAGGCAGTCAGCCTCTCGCATGATTTGACGGATATGCTCGAGATCAGCGGACATGGCGCTCTCCAAGGGGTTTGAGGGGGAGGGACGGATTCGGAAAAGCGGGCAAAGGTACGCATCCCGCACGGCCAGATCAAGCGTTTGTGGACTAACGTACTGTATGTCTATAGGACAACACCCTCGGATAGATTAATCTAGGCCGGTTTTTTTGCCCGCCGCCGGAGCCTTCCCCCATGCCCATCCGTGAGATCCGCCATCCGCTGATCCGTCATAAACTTGGCCTTATGCGCCGCGCCGACATCAGCACGAAGAATTTCCGTGAGCTCGCTCAGGAAGTCGGCGCCCTGCTGACCTATGAAGCCACCAAAGACCTGCCGCTGGAAAGCTACGACATCGAAGGCTGGTGCGGCACGGTGTCGGTGGAGAAAATCGCCGGCAAGAAAATTACCGTGGTGCCGATCCTGCGTGCCGGTATCGGCATGCTCGAAGGCGTGCTGAGCCTGATCCCGGGCGCCAAAGTCAGCGCCGTGGGCGTGGCCCGTAACGAGGAAACCCTCGAAGCCCACACCTACCTGGAAAAACTGGTACCGGAAATCGACGAGCGCCTTGCGATGATCATCGACCCGATGCTCGCCACCGGCGGCTCGATGGTCGCCACCATCGATTTGCTGAAGAAGGCCGGCTGCAAGGACATCCGCGCGATGGTCCTGGTGGCAGCTCCCGAAGGTATCGCCGCTGTGGAGAAGGCTCACCCGGACGTGACCATCTACACCGCTTCCATTGACCAGAAACTGAACGAACACGGTTACATCATCCCAGGCTTGGGCGATGCCGGTGACAAGATCTTCGGCACCAAGCAGAAGGACGCGTGACCATGCAGCAAGAGTTCAACGATCCGCTCTGGCGCACGGTTCTGTCCGGCGCGCAGATGCTGTTCGTGGCCTTCGGCGCCCTGGTGTTGATGCCGCTGATTACCGGCCTCGACCCTAACGTGGCGCTGTTCACCGCAGGTTTAGGGACGATCCTGTTCCAGATCGTCACCGGGCGTCAGGTGCCGGTATTCCTGGCGTCGAGCTTCGCCTTCATCACCCCGATCATTCTCGCCAAGGGTCAGTTCGGCCTGGCGGCGACCATGGGCGGCGTGATGGCGGCCGGGTTCGTCTACACCTTCCTCGGCCTTGCGGTGAAGATCAAAGGCACCGGGTTTATCGACCGTTTGCTGCCTCCGGTGGTGATTGGCCCGGTGATCATCTCCATCGGCCTGGCCATGGCGCCGATTGCCGCCAACATGGCGATGGGCAAGGCGGGCGACGGTACTGAGCTGATTCATTACCAGACGGCGATGATGATTTCGATGCCCGCGCTGCTGACCACCCTGATCGTCGCGGTGTTCGGCAGAGGTATTTTCCGCCTGGTGCCGATTATCTCCGGTGTGCTGGTGGGTTTTGCCATGGCGTTTTATTTCGGCGTGGTCGATACCGCGAAGATTGCCGTGGCACCGTGGTTCGCGATTCCACATTTCACCGCGCCGGAATTCAACTGGCAGGCGATTCTGTTCATCGTTCCGGTGGCCCTGGCCCCGGCCATCGAGCACATCGGTGGCGTGATTGCCGTGGGTAGCGTGACCGGTCGCGACTACCTGAAAAAGCCCGGCCTGCACCGCACCTTGCTCGGTGACGGCATTGCCACCACCGCGGCCGGTCTGTTCGGCGGCCCACCCAACACCACTTACGCCGAAGTGACTGGCGCGGTGATGCTGACCAAGAACTACAACCCGAAAATCATGACCTGGGCGGCGATCTTCGCGATCAGCCTGGCGTTCATCGGCAAATTCGGCGCGCTGCTGCAAAGCATCCCGGTGCCGGTGATGGGCGGGATTCTCTGCCTGTTGTTCGGTTCGATTGCCGCGGTGGGCATGAACACCATGATCCGCCACAAGATCGACCTGGGCGAAGCACGCAACCTGGTGATTGTCTCGGTGACGCTGGTGTTCGGGATTGGCGGCATGCTGGTCGGCACCGGTACCGGCCAGAACGATTTCGGCCTCAAAGGCATCGCGCTGTGCGCGGTGGTGGCGATTGCGCTGAACCTGTTGCTGCCGGGCAATGACAGCTGGAAGCACAAGAAGGCGGATGAGCCGCTGTTGTAAGCAGGCGACTCAATCCCCTGTGGCGAGGGAGCTTGCTCCCGCTTGACCGGGCTGGCGCACCAGTGCGCAGCACTCACAAAATCTTCATTGACTGCAAAGATTTTGGGGCCGCTTCGCGACCCGGCGGGAGCAAGCTCCCTCGCCACAACCAGCCCACCTTCACTTCAATGTATGTTCCTACAAAGCCAATGGCGCCCTTTCGCACAAGGTGCTCAGCGCCCGCGCCCACTGTGGCTCATCGTTGAGGCAAGGCACCAGCACCAACTCCTCCCCTCCTGCCTCGCGGAATTGCTCCTTCCCGCGATCACCGATCTCCTCCAGCGTCTCGATGCAATCGGCAACGAACGCCGGGCACATCACCAGGACTTTCTTCACACCGCTTTTGGCCAACTCGTCGAGGCGAGCTTCAGTGTAGGGTTCTATCCACTTGGCCCGGCCCAGACGCGACTGAAACGATACCGACCACTTGCCGTCCGGTATGCCCACACGTTTGGCAAACTCTGCGGCCGTGCGCAGGCACTGACCGCGGTAACAGGTCGCGACCACTTCCGGTGGCGCACCGGCGCAGCAATCGCCGCCACCCTCGAAGCTGTGCCCCGGATTGAGCTTTTTCAGGTGACGCTCCGGCAAACCGTGGAAGCTCAGCAGCAGATGATCGAAATCCTGTTGCAGATAAGGCCTGACACTGGCCACCAACGCGTCGAGGTATTCCGGCTGATCGTAGAACGGCTGAAGAACCGAGAACTGCACGTCGAGCTTTTTATCGCGCACCACGCGCTTGGCTTCTTCGATCACCGTGGTCACGGTGCTGTCGGCGAATTGCGGATAAAGCGGTGCCAAGGTCACTTTCTTATGCCCCTGGGCAGCCAACCGCACCAGCGCGGACTCAATGGACGGCTCGCCGTAGCGCATCGCCAGTTCAACAGGCCCGTGAGCCCACTGCCGGGTCATGGCCTGTTGCAGGCGACGGCTGAGCACCACCAGTGGTGAGCCCTCCTCCCACCAGATCGACGCGTAAGCGTGAGCCGATTGTTCCGGGCGCTTGATCAGAATCAACGACACCAGCAAACGCCGCACCGGCCAAGGCAGGTCGATCACGTACGGGTCCATCAGAAATTGATTGAGGTAACTGCGCACATCCGCCACCGAGGTGGAGGCAGGTGAACCCAGGTTGACCAGAAGCAACGCGTGATCGGTCATGCAACGTCCTATTTCAGAGGCGGCCGGACAGATCGTCCAATGCCGCGCGCAAATCAGTGAACCGGAAAGTGAAACCCGCCTCCAGCAAGCGAGCCGGCATCGCCTTCTGCCCCCCCAGCAACAACAATGACAACTCGCCCAGGCCGACCTTCAAGACGAGAGTCGGCATGGGCATGAACGCGGGACGATGCAACACGTCACCCAACGTTTTGGCGAATTCGCGATTGCGCACCGGTTTGGGCGCGCAGGCATTATAGGGACCGCTGGCCCCATTGCGATGCAGAAGAAAATCAATCAGGGCGATTTGATCTTCGATATGAATCCACGACATCCACTGCCGACCACTGCCGATCGGCCCGCCCAGCCCCAGTTTGAACGGCAACAACAGCCGCGACAAAAAGCCGCCCTCGGCGGACAACACCAACCCGGTACGGATGAGAACCACGCGAATGCCCAAGGCCTCGGCACGTTGCGCGGTTTCTTCCCAGGCGATGCACAACTGGCTGGCGAAATCATCGATGACCGGTGGCGATTGCTCGGTCAACTCCCGCTCGCCGCCGTCGCCGTACCAACCGATCGCTGAACCGGAGATCAGCACCTGCGGTTTCTGCTCTCGACTTTCGAGCCAGGCCAACAGGGTTTCAGTCAGGGTGATCCGGCTGCTCCACAACAGCGCTTTGCGTTTGTGGGTCCAGAGCCGATCGGCGATCGGCGCCCCCGCAAGGTTGACAATTGCATCCACCGGTTCTGGCCCAAAATCCTCAAGCCGTGCGATTCCCCGTACCTGAGTGCCGCAGATTTTGGCGACTTTAGCGGGCGTGCGACTCCAGACCGTGAGGTGATGTCCCTGACTCAACCAGTGTCGGCAGAGCTGACGTCCTATCAAACCAGTACCGCCGGTCAGCAATATGTGCATGACATCTTCCTCGCGTGGCGTTTTACCCGGATCACTAGTCTATTTTTATAAGCAGGGATCTTTGGTATCGGGCAGGTTCTGTGTTTAACAATAGGCCAAGCTCTCAGAACGAGAACGCTAAAAGTTATACCAAAAAACAATATTGTACAGGTTTGAACCACGGCGTAGTCTGTACAGAAAGGCAAACGAGGCCCCTATGACTGTACCTATCGCAATCATCGGCACCGGCATCGCCGGACTCTCAGCCGCCCAGGCCCTTACGGAGGCCGGGCATGTCGTTCATCTGTTCGATAAAAGCCGCGGCAGTGGCGGACGCATGTCAAGCAAGCGCAGCGATGCGGGTGCTCTGGACATGGGCGCGCAATATTTCACTGCCCGCGACCGTCGCTTCGTCACCGAAGTCCAGCGCTGGCAAGCCAACGGTTGGGTCGCCGTGTGGACACCGCAGCTCTATACCTACCACGGCGGCCAACTCAGCCCCTCGCCGGACGAACAGACACGCTGGGTCGGCACGCCGCGTATGAGCGCCATCACCCGTGCGCTGCTCGGTGACCTGGAAGTGCAGTTCAGCTGCCGGATCACCGAGGTCTATCGTGGTGAAGAGCACTGGCATCTGCAAGACGCCGAAGGCTTCACCCATGGGCCGTTCAGTCATGTGGTGATTGCCACGCCAGCCCCTCAGGCGACCGCGCTGCTGCCCGCCGCGCCGAAACTCGCCGGGGCCGCCGCCGGGGTAAAAATGGAGCCGACCTGGGCGGTCGCCCTGGCTTTCGACACACCATTGGATACCCCGATCGAAGGCTGCTTCGTGCAGGACAGCCCCCTCGATTGGCTGGCGCGCAACCGTAGCAAACCGGGACGCGACAACACCCTCGACACGTGGGTGCTGCACGCCACCAGCGCCTGGAGCCGGCAGCATATCGATCTGTCCAAGGAAGCGGTGATCGAGCAATTGCATGGTGCCTTTGCCGAACTGCTGCACGACGCCATGCCTGCACCGACTTTCAGCCTCGCTCACCGCTGGCTTTACGCCCGTCCGGCCAGCAGCCATGAGTGGGGTGCCCTGGCTGATGCAGATCTGGGCTTGTATGTATGCGGCGACTGGTGCCTGTCCGGCCGTGTCGAAGGCGCCTGGCTCAGTGGCCAGGAAGCGGCCCGCCGTCTGCACGAACACCTGCAGTGAACCGCCTCGATTCGAGCACATTGCTGCTGTCGACACGGACAGCAGCCCTGAAAAAACCTATACAAAAAAAATTGACTTGTACACCTTTGAATCTATGCTGAACGAATGTTGTACAGATTTAACAATCCGTACAGGTCTGGATTCGAGGTGCCCCGATGCCTGCACAATCAACGACCCCACCCAAAATCGCCATCAGCGCCTGCCTGATGGGGGCCGAGGTGCGCTACAACGGCGGGCACAAGACGTCACGGCTGTGCAGCCACATCCTTTCCGATTATTTCGATTTCGTCCCGGTGTGCCCGGAAGTTGCCATCGGCCTGGGTATCCCTCGCGAACCGATCCGCCTGGTCGGCAACCCTGAACATCCGCAGGCGGTCGGCACGGTCAACCCTGAAAACAACGTCACCCGGCCGCTGGCCGAATATGCTCGGAAAATGGCTTTGGAACTGGGCGACATCTGCGGCTATATCTTCATGCAGAAATCCCCTTCGTGCGGTCTGGAGCGGGTCAAGGTCTACCACGCCAACGGCGCGCCGGTGGACGGCGGTAGCCGTGGCATTTACGCCCGGACCTTCTGCGCGCTGCATCCCGATTTGCCGGTGGAGGAAGAAGGCCGGCTCAACGATCCGGTGCTGCGGGAAAACTTCCTTACCCGCGTATTCGCCTACAGCGCCTGGCAGCAGTTGCTGCAAACCGGCCTGACCCGGCGCGGCCTCACGGATTTTCACTCGCGCTACAAATACCTGTTAATGGCCCACAACCCGGTGCAATACAAAACCCTGGGAAACCTGCTCGGCAACATGGGCCGGACCGCCCCTGAAGTCATCGGCCCGCGCTATTTCAGCGAGCTGATGGCGGCCTTGAAAAAATGCGCCACGCGCCGCACCCACACTAACGTCCTGCAACACCTCAGCGGCTATCTCAAACAGGCCATCAGCACTGAAGACAAACAGGAAGTGCAGCATGTGATCAGCCAGTATCGTCACGGCATCGTGCCGCTGGTGGTACCGCTGACGTTGCTCAAACACTACTTTCGCCAGCACCCGGATCCATACATTGCGCAACAGGTTTACCTGCAACCGCACCCGGAAAACCTCAGCCTGCGAAACGCAATCTAATGAAAACCCCACCGGACACCAGCGCCAGCGAAGACCTCGGCACCGATTTCAAAAAGGCCCTGGACGCAGGCTGGCTGCCCATCCGTGAAGTGGCCCGGCAGACCGGGGTGAATGCCGTCACCTTGCGCGCCTGGGAACGGCGCTATGGGCTGATCGTGCCTCAGCGCACTCCCAAGGGGCATCGGCTGTTCTGTGCCGAACACGTTCAACGCATCCTGACGATCCTCACCTGGCTCAATCGCGGCGTGGCGGTCGGTCAGGTCAAGCAACTGCTCGACACGCCTCAGGTACTTGCCGAGCCCGTCGGAAACGATTGGCTGGTGTTGCGCCAGACACTGCTGCAAGCCGTTACCCAACTGGCCGAACGCACCCTTGATGACACGGTGAACCAGGCGATGGCGCTGTATCCGCCACGCACCTTGTGTGAACACCTGTTGATGCCGTTGCTGGCGGAACTGGAGCAACGCTGGCAAGGCCAGTTCGGCGCGCAGATGGAGCGGGTGTTTGTCTATTCCTGGTTGCGCAGCAAATTCGGCGCAAGGGTCTATCACAACAACCGTCAGTTGCGCACCGCGCCGCTGCTGCTGATCAATCACTCGGACCTGCCTCTGGAGCCTCATCTATGGCTCACCGCCTGGCTGATCAGCAGCACCGATTGCCCGGTGGAAGTTTTCGACTGGCCACTCCCGGCGGGCGAACTGACGCTGGCGGTCGATCACCTGCAAGCCCGCGGTGTACTGCTGTATTCCAGCAAAGCCATGAACCTTGCAAAATTGTCGAAACTTTTGAATGGCGTCAGTTGCCCAAAAATGATCGCCGGTCCAACGGTGTGCATCCACCACGCCGACTTGACCGCAAAAAACACCGCCATTGTTGATTTGATCCTGGCCGATAACCCGTTATCGGCCCATCTGGACCTGATTCAGCGCGGGCTCATTTAATGAATCGTACGGATACGACCATGCAATTGATCTGGCTGCGCAGCGACTTGCGTCTACACGACAACACCGCCCTCTCGGCCGCCGCAGCCCGTGGCCCGAGTGTGGCGGTGTATTTGCTGAGCCCGCAGCAGTGGCTTGCGCATGATGATGCGCCGTGCAAAGTGGATTTCTGGCTGCGCAACCTCGGCGAATTACGTCGCGCGCTGGACGCCCTGAACATCCCGCTGCTGATTCGCCAGGCGCCCCGCTGGGATGAGGCGCCCAAGGTTCTGCTCGAACTGTGCCAGCAGTTGAAGATCGACGCGGTGCACGTCAACGAGGAATACGGCATTCATGAGACCCGCCGTGATGCGGCGGTGGCCCAAGCGCTGAAAGCCCGGGGCATCGACTTTTACAGCCACCTCGATCAGCTGCTGTTCAAGCCAGGCACCGTGCTCACCAGAACCGGAACCTACTTCCAGGTCTTCAGCCAGTTTCGCAAGGTCTGCTACGAACGCCTGCACGTTTCATTGCCCGGATTGGTCGCTGCACCCGCCCTTCAGGCTCCATTGCATATCAGCAGCGACGAACCGCCCTCCCGTGTCGAGGGTTTCGATTCTCCCAACGACAGCTTGCGTGCCCTCTGGCCAGCCGGTGAAACCGAAGCCCGGCGCCGCCTCGACACCTTTGTCGACGCCCAGATCGACTATTACCACAGCGAACGCGACTTCCCGGCAAAGCCCGGCACCAGCCAGCTCTCGGCCTATCTCACCGCCGGGGTGATTTCCCCTCGTCAGTGCCTGCACGCCGCGTTGCGAAGCAATCAGGGCGAGTTCGAAAGCGGCAAGGTCGGCGCCATCACCTGGATCAACGAGCTGCTGTGGCGCGAGTTCTACAAACACATATTGGTGGGCTACCCCCGTGTATCCCGGCACCGCGCCTTCCGGCCGGAAACCGAAGCCCTGGTCTGGCGTGACGCCCCGCAAGAACTCAAGGCCTGGCAGCAAGGCCGCACCGGCCTGCCGATCATCGATGCCGCCATGCGCCAGTTGCTGGAAACCGGCTGGATGCACAACCGCCTGCGCATGGTGGTGGCGATGTTCCTGACCAAGAACCTGCTGATCGACTGGCGTGAAGGCGAGCGCTTCTTCATGCGGCACCTGATTGATGGCGACCTGGCGGCGAACAATGGTGGCTGGCAGTGGAGTTCGTCCACCGGCACCGATTCGGCACCCTACTTCCGGATTTTCAACCCGCTGAGCCAGTCGGAAAAATTCGATGCACAAGGGGTGTTCATCAAGCACTGGTTGCCGGAGCTCAACGAAATGAACAATAAAGACCTGCACAATCTGGCCAATCTCGGCGGATTGTTCGGTGTGAGGGGCTATCCGTCGCCTATCGTCAATTTGAGCGCTTCCCGTGAACGGGCCCTGGCCGCGTTCAAGAACTTGCCATCACGACAGGGTTTATCGCCACCGTCATTAAATTGATGCTGCAGCGTTGCGTCATGAACACGGAATTGAGCCAGTGAAATATTGGGTAAATAAGGGGATTGGGATGAGTCGTACACCTCCAAGGCGATACTGGTTGACCGGCGCCAGCAACGGTATTGGTGCTGTGCTGGCTGAAGAAATACTGAAAACCGGGGCTCATCTGGCGGCCAGTTCCCGCTCGGTGGCATCACTGATATCCCTGTCTGAGCGCTACCCCGGTCAAGTGCTGGTGGTCGCGGGCGATTTGACCAACAGCCAAAGGGTGCGCGAAATCGGTGAGCAGATTGCGCAGGAATGGGGCTCTCTGGACACCATGATCCTTAACGCAGGCACCTGCGAATACGTCGACGCCAATCAGCTCGACTCGTCAATCATCGAACACATCATGCGTACCAACTTGCTTGCCAGCAGTTATTGCATCGCAGCCGCCCGGCCCTTGCTGCAGGCGGGCACTGCGCCGCATCTGGTGGGCATTGCCAGTTCGGTGACCTGGTTACCCCTGCCGCGGGCCGAATCCTATGGCGATTCAAAGGCCGGGTTACGTCATCTATTCGAGTCGTTGCGCATCGACATGGCGCCGGAAAACATCGAAATGACCGTGGTCAGCCCAGGGCTTATCGATACGCCTCTGAACGACGGCGCCCCGATACATCTCGACTGGTCGGCAGGCCAAGCCGCGCGATATCTCCTCGACATGATCAGGAATCGTCCACTGGAATTCTCCTTGCCGGAGCTGCTCATGCCTGTTCTTTGGCCCCTGCCGCAACAAACCGACCGGGCGGGACTGGCAATCGACGAACAAACGCGAAACAAGCCGCCGATCAAAGATATGCCGTGAAGCCTGAGCGTCTGTCAGGCCTTTTACACAGCGTGGGCCCACTGCCTTACACTGCGCGCCATGAAAACCATTCCCCACACGCAAGTCACCGAGCCTGCGGTCACCTGCTCGACCTGCGCAGCCTGCTGCTGCCAGCTTGAAGTGATGTTGATCACTGACACCGGCGTGCCCGAACGTTTTATCGATACCGATGATTGGGGTGGTGAAGTCATGCTGCGACTGGATGACGGCTGGTGCGCCGCACTGGATCGCAACAGCATGATGTGCACCATCTATGAAAAGCGTCCGCTGATCTGCCGGGAGTTCGAAATGGGCGCACCGGAATGCATCACCGAACGCCAGGGGATTGCGACGGCGTATCGCTGAGATCGAAGTCACCCGATGCCATGTGAGAGCCCCCGCTACAGGTAGCTCCCACATCCAAACATTGCAGGCTTACAACGGCATCGTGTAATGCAATGCGTAGCTTTCTACACCGTCGTTCGGGGTACTGATCCCGGCATTGGAGTAGTGGGTGGCGCGAATCCCGACTTCATGTCCGCCGGCAAAGCGCAGACCAAATCCGAAACGGTCTTCGAACTGAAAGGCACTGCCGAGCTTGTTATCTTCGTATTCGGTGTTGGCAAACACCGCGATACCGATACCCGCTTCGACGTAGGGCTTGATGGTCTGACCGGCAAACTCGTACACCAGCACCGGCGAGAACGACAAACTGTGATTGCTCGCCGTTTTGTCGCCATCCCAGTAGGTGTAAGCGCCGCTCCAGTAGCCGGTCAAGCGGCCAACATCACTCTGCAACCAGCTCTTGTCCCAATCGAACTGCATGCCCAGTCGATAGGTCATGGTCGAATCGCTAGTCTGGCCGACCCCGAACTCCACCCCTGCCGCCTGCGCGGTAAAACTGTGCCCCATCAATGCGGTCGCAATCGCGGCCAAACAGAATAGTCGCTTCATTAGAAACATCCTTTTCCGAACAATTTAGTATGGTTTTTATGCTGCACAACAAACAAAGCTATAGAAGTCACCGTTTAATCAGAAGCTCACCCCAATTATCCGTTTGCTACGCGTCTCTATCTTTCGAAGCTTCGCACAACCCCAGACATATTCCACAGGATCGGCAAGATATTTCTGAAATGCTCTGGGTCCGCACTCGACCAGAACTGTGCGGGGCGAGCAGGCCCCTCGGCCAGCAATTCACGCTCGGCCAGCAGACGCTGGAGCTGCCGCGCCACAGCGGCACCCGTATCGATCAAGCTGATGCTTTGCGGGAGCATCTGCCTTAGCAGTGGCTTTAAAAAGGGATAATGCGTACAGCCCAGAATGATCGTATCTGCACCTGCAGCCAGCAGCGGCTCGACATACCCTTGCAGCAACTGACGCAATGTCTCGCTGTGCAGATCTCCATTTTCAATCAGCTCCACCAGCCCGGGGCACGGCTGAGTAATCACCCGTACATCGGTGGCGAAACGATCGAGCAAGGCAGCAAACTTGGCACTCTGCAAAGTACCGGTGGTGGCGAGCACGCCGACCACACCGCTGCGCGTCGCCGCAGCGGCCGGTTTGACCGCAGGCTCCATGCCGACGATAGGCCACTCGGGGTAATCGCGCCGCAAGTCCGCAACACCGGCCACCGTCGCGGTGTTGCAAGCCAGCACCAGCGCCTTGGCGCCTTGCTGCTGAAAGAACTGCGCCATGACACTGCAACGCTGGCGGATGAATGCCGGGGTTTTCTCGCCGTAGGGAATATTCCCGCAATCGCCGAAGTACAACAGAGACTCGTTTGGCAGCAACTGCTGGATCTCGGCCAGCACGGAGAGTCCACCGACGCCGGAATCGAACACAGCAATCGGCGCTTCACGCATGGCGCGACCCGCAGACGCTGCAGCCTGGATCACGCTTGACCCGCAATTCACGGAAGCGTGAGCCCAAGGCATCGATCAATAACAGGCGCCCCACCAGCGGCTCGCCGAACCCCACCAGCAGTTTCAGCGCTTCCAGTGCCTGGAGGCTGCCGACCAACCCGACCAAAGGACCGACGACGCCCGCCTCGCTGCAGGTCAACTCGGCCTCGCTGCCGTGCCCGTATAAACAGTGGTAGCACGGGCTCTCTGGACGACGCGGGTCGAACACCGACAATTGCCCTTCCAGGCGAATCGCCGCACCGCTGACCAGCGGCTTGCGCGCAGCCACACACGCAGCGTTGACCGCCTCGCGGGTGGAAAAATTGTCGGAACAGTCCAGCACCAGATCCACCGAGGCAACAGCGGCGGCCAGTGAGTCCTCGTCCAATGCAGTGCGATGGGCGATCAGCTGAATCTCTGGATTGATCGCGGTCAGGCGACGGATCGCCGAATCGACCTTGCTCAGGCCGACGCTGTCGGTGTCGTGAACGATCTGGCGTTGCAGATTGGTCAGGTCGACCGTGTCGAAGTCCGCCAGATGCAACTCACCGACACCAGCTGCGGCCAGGTACAGCGCAACCGGCGAACCGAGGCCACCGAGACCGACAATCAACACACGGCTTTCTTTGAGCCGTAACTGGCCGTCGATGTCGACGTGTTGCAGCAGAATCTGCCGGCTGTATCGCAGCAATTCCTGATCATTCAGCACGGCAAGCGCCCCAGACTGATGCGTTGGTGACCGCCCAGATCGGTGCGGCTATGGACTTCTTCAAAGCCGCGGGTCAGCAGCAAATCGCACACTGCGCAGGCTTGATCGTAACCGTGTTCGAGCATCAACCAGCCACCCGCTTCAAGATAATCCGGTGCCTGGGCGACAATCAGACGCAAATCGTCGAGCCCATCGACACCCGCCACCAAGGCACTGGCCGGCTCAAAGCGTACGTCGCCCTCCACCAGATGCGGATCGGTCGAAGCGATGTAGGGCGGATTACTGATGATCAGTTGAAAGCGCTGGCCCTCCAGGGCACTGAACCAATGACTGCTCAACACCGTGGCATTGTTCAGGTTCAAGCGCTGACGATTGCGCTCGGCCAGGGCCACGGCTTCCAGCACGCGATCCACGGCGGTGACCTTCCAGGCCGGACGCTCGCTGGCCAGCGCCAGGGCAATGGCACCACTGCCGGTGCCCAGATCGAGCACCTTGGCTGGGGTGGCCGGCAACAGTTCCAACGCCGCTTCCACCAGCAATTCAGTGTCGGGACGCGGAATCAACGTGTGGGGCGCGACTTCCAGGTCGAGCTTCCAGAAGCCTTGCTGGCCCAGAATATAGGCCACTGGCTCACCGCTGCGGCGGCGCTGCAAGTACTCGGCAAACTTCAGTGCCGCTTCACTCGGGACGATACGCTCAGGCCAGGTGTGCAGAAAGCTGCGGGACTTGCCCAAGGCCGCCGCCAGCAGCAATTCGGCATCCAGACGCGCGGTGGGCGAATCAGGCAAATCGGCGGCGCGCAGCAAACTGGCAATGATCGTCATTTACTCACCTATCGCTGCCAATTGATCGGCCTGGTACTCGGCCAGCAACGGTTCGATCACCGCATCCACGCCGCCCGCAAGAATTTCGTCGAGCGAATACAGCGTCAGGTTGACCCGATGGTCGGTGACCCGGCCTTGGGCGAAGTTGTAGGTACGAATCCGCTCGGAGCGGTCACCGGAACCGACCAGCAATTTACGCTCGCTGGCGATGGCATTGGCCGCGGCACTGGTCTGCTGGTCGTTGAGCTTAGCCGACAGCCAGGACATCGCCCGGGCGCGGTTCTTGTGTTGGGAACGTTCTTCCTGGCACTCGACGACAATACCGGACGGCAAGTGCGTGATACGAATCGCCGAGTCGGTCTTGTTGACGTGCTGACCACCGGCACCGGAGGAGCGATAGGTGTCGACCCGCAGATCCGCCGGGTTGATCTCGATGGCTTCCTGCTCATCCGGCTCGGGCAATACCGCCACGGTGCAGGCCGAGGTGTGGATGCGACCTTGAGATTCAGTGGCCGGAACCCGCTGCACACGGTGCGCACCGGATTCGAACTTCAGTTTGCCGTAGACGTTCTCGCCTTCGACACGGGCGATAACTTCTTTATAGCCACCGTGTTCGCCTTCGTTCTCCGAGAGAATCTCTACCCGCCAGCCACGCCGCTCGGCATAGCGCGAATACATGCGGAACAAGTCGCCGGAGAAAATCGCCGCTTCGTCACCGCCGGTGCCCGCGCGGATTTCCAGGAACACGTTACGACCGTCGTTTGGATCCTTGGGCAGCAGCATGCGTTGCAGGCTGGCTTCGAGCTCGATCAATCGCTCCTTGGCTTCGCGGACTTCCTCCACGGCCATTTCACGCATGTCCGGGTCGCTGTCCTTGAGCAGTGCCTGTGCGCCTTCGAGGTCGCCCTGCACTTTAAGCAGCTGTTTATAGGTGTCGACGATCGGCTCGACCTCCGCGTATTCCTTGGAATAGGTGCGGAATTTGTTCTGATCGGAAATGACTTCGCCATCGCCAAGCAGGGCGGTCAATTCCTCGAAACGGTCCTGGAGGATGTCCAGCTTATTGAGCAGTGACGCTTTCATTGCGGTTTCTTATCCGAAAAGCTATCCGATGAGCCCTCACCGAGGGCAAAGAGTTCCTGGGCCATGGCCAGCGCATCGAGGCGGCCTTCGGCAGAGAGCTTTTTCAATTGCACGCTCGGGGCATGCAAGAGTTTGTTGGTCAGGCCACGGGCCAGTTGCACCAGCACGTCCTCGGCACTGCTGCCGTTGGCGAGCATGCGCTGGGCCTTCTGCAACTCTTCGTCGCGCAGGCGCTCGCTTTGTTGACGATAAGCCTTGAGCACATCCACCGCCGCCAGTTCGCGCAGGCGAACCATGAAATCTTCGGCACCGACCGACACCATCTCTTCGGCCGCCTGGGCAGCGCCCTGACGGCTCTTGAGGTTTTCGGCGACCACTTCGTGGAGATCGTCGACGCTATATAGGTAAACGTCATCCAACTCGCCGACTTCCGGCTCGATATCCCGAGGGACTGCGATATCCACCATGAAAATCGGCTTGTGCTTGCGCAATTTCAAGGCGCTTTCCACCGCGCCCTTACCGAGAATAGGCAACTGGCTGGCGGTAGAACTGATGACGATGTCGCTGCGCACCAGTTCTGTAGGGATATCCGAGAGCAACACCGCGTGGGCGCCAAACTGCTCGGCCAGGGTGCTTGCGCGCTCCAGGGTGCGGTTGGCGACCACGATTCGCTTCACGCCCAGCTCATGCAGATGGCGGGCGACCAGGGTGATGGTCTCGCCGGCGCCGATCAACAAGGCCTGGCTGCGTTGCAAATCACTGAAAATCTGTTTCGCCAGGCTGACCGCGGCAAACGCCACGGACACCGGGTTTTCGCCGATGGCGGTATCGGTTCGCACCTGTTTGGCCGCATTGAACGTGGCCTGGAACAGCCGCCCGAGCAACGGACCGATGGTGCCGGCTTCGCGAGCCACAGCATAAGCCGACTTCATCTGACCGAGAATCTGCGGCTCGCCCAACACCAGCGAATCGAGCCCGGAAGCGACCCGCATCATGTGACGAACTGCCGCATCATCTTCATGCACATAAGCGCTCGCACGCAGCTCGTCGAGGCTCAAATGATGATAATCGGCCAGCCAGCGCAGCACGATGTCAGCCGAAAGGTGATCCTGTTCTATATACAGTTCACTGCGATTGCAGGTGGAGAGGATCGCAGCTTCGCGGCTGTCGGTGAGTCGGCAGAGCTGCTGCAAGGCCTCAACCAGCTGCTCAGGGGTAAAGGCCACGCGCTCGCGGACGTCTACTGAAGCAGTCTTGTGGTTAATACCGAGTGCAAGGAAGGCCATTCAAGGTCGCTGATGGTGACGTGAAGCCGACAATTGTCCTACTTCGACAGAGCCAGAACAACCACTCGATATCTATCGTCCCGGTTGACGCGGCCGAAGCTGCGATCCGTTCTCGTTTACACTGGCGCCGGGCCTACCGGGATTGCGTGTGCGGGTAAATTGGCCGGGCGGTTATGTTTGGCCGAAGGCTTGTGTCATGATGATCCGACCGCAGGTTAGTCGTCCTCTTCCCTATATGAATAGATCTTCCGCGTTGCTCCTTGCTTTTGTCTTCCTCAGCGGCTGCCAGGCCTTGGCACCCGTTTCGTCGGACGGTACGCCGCCGGTCGAAGACAGCACTCCGGCGCCTGAAAAGCCCAAGGTTTACAGCTCGTTCAGCGAAGAAACAGTCTTCAGCCTGTTGAGCGCCGAACTGGCTGGCCAGCGCAATCGTTACGACATTGCCCTGGACAACTACGTGACCCAGGCCATCAATACCCAGGATCCGGGCATCTCCGAGCGGGCATTTCGTATTGCCGAATACCTGGGCGCCGATCAAGCGGCCCTCGACACCTCGCTGATCTGGGCAAAAAACGCCCCGAACGATCTCGAGGCGCAACGGGCGGCGGCCGTGCAACTCGCCCGCGCCGGGCGTTACGACGAATCCATGGTTTATATGGAAAAAGTCCTGCAGGGCAAAGGCGACACGCATTTCGACTTCCTCGCCCTGTCCGCGGCCGATACCGACCAGGAAACCCGCAACGGCCTGATGAAAGGTTTTGACCGTTTGTTGCAGCGCCACCCGCACAACAACCAGCTGATTTTCGGCAAGGCCTTGCTGTTGCAACAGGATGGCGACGCCAAAGGCGCGCTGACCCTGCTCGAAGACAACCCGCCGGAAGAAGGCGAAATAGCGCCGATTCTGCTGCGCGCACGCCTGCTGCAAGGGCTCAGCCGTGGCGGTGAAGCCTTGCCGTTACTGCAAAAAAGCATCAAGAAATACCCGGACGACAAACGCCTGCGCCTGACCTACGCGCGCATGCTGGTCGAACAGGACCGCATGGACGACGCCAAGGTCGAGTTCTCGAGCCTGGTGCAGCAATACCCGGAAGACGACGAACTGCGTTATTCGTTGGCCCTGGTCTGCCTGGAAGCCAAGGCCTGGAACGAAGCAAAAGGTTATCTGGAAGACTTGATCGCCAGGGAAAGCCACGTCGACTCGGCGCACCTGAACCTTGGGCGTATCGCTGAAGAGCGTAACGACCCCCAGGGCGCGCTGATCGAGTACGCCCAGGTCAGGCCCGGCAACGATTACCTGCCAGCGCAATTGCGTCAGGCCGATATTCTGATGAACAACGGCAGGACCGCCGAAGCCCAAAGCCGTCTGGCGGCCCAGCGCGACGAGCAACCCGATTACGCGATTCAGTTGTACCTGATCGAAGTCGAAACCTTGTCGGCCAACAAACAGGGCGACAAGGCCTGGAACGTCTTGCAGCAAGCCCTGCAGAAATTCCCGGATGATTTGAATCTGCTGTATACCCGAGCCATGCAGGCGGAAAAGCGCAATGACCTGGCGCAGATGGAAAAAGACCTGCGACTGATCATCAAACGCGACCCGGACAATGCGATGGCGTTGAACGCCCTCGGCTACACCCTGTCCGACCGCACCACGCGCTACGCCGAAGCCAAGGCCCTGATCGAACAGGCGCACCAGTTGAATCCGGAAGACCCGGCCGTTCTCGACAGCCTCGGCTGGGTGAATTTCCGCCTGGGCAACCTCGACGAAGCCGAGCGCTATTTGCGCCAGGCGCTGGAGCGCTTCCCTGATCAGGAAGTTGCCGCTCATCTGGGCGAAGTCCTGTGGGCCAATGGCAAACAACGCGAAGCCAAACAAGTCTGGAGCAAGTTCCTCAAGGAGCAGCCCGACAGCCCTACCCTGCGCAGCACCATCAAGCGCCTGACCGGATCAGAGACTCTTTAAGATTATGTTTTTGCGCCACATCATCGTTTTCAGCTTCATCGCCCTGCTCGCCGGTTGCGCGGGCTTCAGCGCCCGCGAATCGGTCGGGGGGCACGGCAACCCGGCCCAATGGCGCGAGCACAAACAACAACTGAGCAACCTCGACGGCTGGCAGATCAACGGCAAGATCGGTATCCGCGCGCCAAAAGATTCGGGCAGCGGCACCCTGTTCTGGCTGCAACGCCAGGATTACTACGACATCCGCCTCTCCGGCCCACTGGGTCGTGGCGCGGCCCGCTTGACCGGGCGCCCCGGCAAAGTCTCGCTGGAAGTGGCCAATCAGGGCCGTTATGACGCGTCGACTCCGGAAGCCCTGGTCGAAGAACAACTGGGCTGGAAATTGCCGGTGTCCCATCTGGCGTGGTGGGTTCGCGGTCTCCCGGCCCCGGACAGCAAAAGTCGTCTGACCCTGGACGTCGACAGCCGCCTGGCCAATCTTGAACAGGATGGCTGGCAGGTCGAGTACCTCAGTTATGCCGAGCAAAACGGCTATTGGCTGCCCGAGCGGATCAAACTGCACGGCACCGACCTTGATGTCACGCTGGTGATCAAGGACTGGCAACCGCGCAAACTGGGGCAATGACGATGACTGCCCCACGCCTGACACTGCCCTCGCCCGCCAAACTCAACCTGATGCTGCACATCCTCGGTCGCCGTGAAGACGGTTACCACGAGTTGCAGACGATTTTTCAGTTTCTCGATTACGGCGATGAAATCACCTTCGCCGTTCGCGACGATGGTGTGATTCGGTTGCACACCGAATTCGCCGACGTCCCTCACGACAGCAACCTGATCGTCAAAGCCGCAAAAAAACTCCAGGAGCAATCCGGTTGTTCGTTGGGCATCGACATCTGGATCGAAAAAATCCTGCCCATGGGCGGTGGAATCGGTGGCGGCAGTTCAAATGCGGCGACCACGTTGCTGGGCCTCAATCATCTTTGGCAACTGGGCTGGGATGAAGACAGGCTGGCCGCGCTGGGTCTGACGCTTGGCGCCGACGTCCCGGTTTTCGTGCGTGGCCACGCGGCTTTCGCCGAGGGCGTGGGGGAGAAACTCACGCCTGTAGAACCCGAGGAACCGTGGTATCTGGTGCTTGTGCCGCAAGTATCTGTAAGTACAGCAGAAATTTTTTCAGATCCGCTGTTGACACGTAACACTCCTCCCATTAAAGTGCGCCCCGTTCCCAAGGGAAACAGTCGAAATGACTGCTTACCGGTGGTAGCAAGACGTTATCCAGAGGTACGTAACGCCTTGAATTTGTTAGGTAAATTTACCGAAGCAAAACTCACCGGAACTGGAAGTTGTGTGTTTGGGGGCTTCCCAAGCAAAGCTGAAGCTGATAAAGTCTCGGCCCTTCTTACAGAGACCCTTACAGGGTTTGTGGCAAAAGGAAGCAACGTTTCGATGTTGCATCGCAAGCTGCAAAGTCTGCTCTAAAAGGAATCGGGTACTGGGTACTCGTAGCAACAGATACAGGGGCGTCGCCAAGCGGTAAGGCAGCAGGTTTTGATCCTGCCATGCGTTGGTTCGAATCCAGCCGCCCCTGCCATTTTCCTATACTCATCCAGGTTACCCTCAGCCTTCAGGTACTGCGCGTGTCCAAGATGATGGTCTTTACGGGGAACGCTAACCCCGATCTGGCTCGGCGTGTTGTACGTCAGCTGCATATCCCTCTCGGTGACATCTCTGTCGGTAAGTTTTCCGACGGCGAAATTACAGCCGAGATCAATGAAAACGTCCGCGGTAAAGATGTCTTCATTATTCAGCCGACTTGCGCTCCGACCAACGATAACCTGATGGAACTGGTAGTGATGGCTGATGCCTTCCGCCGCTCCTCGGCTACTCGTATCACTGCTGTTATTCCTTACTTTGGTTATGCCCGTCAGGATCGCCGTCCGCGTTCCGCACGTGTGGCTATCAGCGCGAAAGTCGTTGCTGACATGCTTACCGTAGTCGGCATCGACCGTGTTCTCACGGTTGATCTGCATGCTGACCAAATCCAGGGTTTCTTCGATATTCCGGTAGATAACATCTACGGCTCCCCGGTACTGGTGGATGATATTGAAGATCAGCGCTTCGAAAACCTGATGATCGTGTCCCCGGACATTGGCGGCGTCGTGCGTGCACGGGCTGTTGCCAAATCCCTGGGCGTGGATCTCGGGATCATCGACAAACGCCGTGAGAAAGCCAATCACTCTGAAGTGATGCATATCATCGGTGATGTCGAAGGGCGTACCTGTATTCTGGTCGATGACATGGTCGATACCGCCGGCACTCTGTGCCACGCGGCCAAGGCCTTGAAAGAGCATGGCGCTGCCAAGGTTTTCGCCTACTGCACGCACCCTGTGCTGTCGGGTCGGGCGATCGAAAACATTGAAAATTCCGTGCTGGACGAGCTGGTGGTGACGAACACCATCCCGCTGTCCGCTGCAGCACAAGCCTGTGCGCGTATCCGCCAACTGGATATCGCACCGGTAGTTGCCGAGGCGGTCCGCCGCATCAGCAATGAAGAATCGATCAGCGCGATGTTCCGTTAAGGGCCCTGCCCTTTTCATTACATCCTGTTGACGAAAAGCGCCCCGCCCCGGCATTCATGTCGGGGCGGGGCTTTTTTGCCCATATCGCCTTTAGCGCTGGTCGCAAACGCTGGGGCGAATGTGGTTATTTTGGAGATACAACATGAACGATTTTACTCTGAATGCTGAAGTGCGTTCCGACCTGGGGAAAGGTGCGAGCCGCCGCCTGCGTCGTCTCGCAAGCCTGGTTCCAGCTGTAGTTTACGGTGGCGAAAAAGCCCCTGAATCCATCAGCATGCTGGCTAAAGAAGTTGCCAAACTGCTCGAAAACGAAGCGGCTTACAGCCACATCATCGAGCTGAACGTTGGCGGCACCAAGCAAAACGTAATCATCAAGGCTCTGCAGCGTCACCCGGCCAAAGGCCACGTGATGCACGCTGACTTCGTACGCGTAGTTGCTGGCCAGAAGCTGACCGCTATCGTTCCAGTGCACTTCATCAACGAAGCTGCTCCGGTGAAGAAAGGCGGCGAGATTTCGCACGTTGTTGCTGAAATCGAAGTGTCCTGCCTGCCGAAAGACCTGCCTGAATTCATCGAAGTTGACCTGGCTAACGCCGAAGTCGGCTCGATCATTCACCTGTCCGACATCAGCGCTCCTAAAGGCGTTGAATTTGTTGCTCTGGCTCACGGTAACGACCTGGCTGTTGCCAACGTTCACGCTCCACGTGTTGCTCCAGAAGCTGCAGAAGGCGCTGCAGAGTAAATTCACTCTGTACGCCGGAGTGACCGGTAACATCGCGGACTAGAGCGTAGCGAGAAAGCGGGCGAGAACGCGGAGTTTACATAATGGTAAATGAGCACTTGTCGTCCACTTTCGCCGCACTCCCTGATGGCGGCGATGTTATCCACCACTTCAAGGAAGGGCCCCTATCGTGACTGCCATCAAACTGATCGTTGGCCTGGGAAATCCAGGCGCTGAATACGAACAGACCCGGCATAACGCAGGGGCCCTTTTTGTTGAGCGCATCGCGCAGGCACAGGGTGTCAACCTTGTGGCCGATCGTAAATATTTCGGCCTGACCGGGCGCTATTCGCATCAGGGTCAGGATGTTCGTCTGCTGATTCCCACCACCTACATGAACCGCAGCGGCCAGGCCGTAGCGGCACTTGCCGGCTTCTTTCGCATAAAGCCGGAAGAGATTCTGGTGGCGCATGACGAACTCGACCTGCCTCCGGGCGTTGCCAAGCTCAAACAGGGCGGCGGCCATGGCGGTCATAACGGGTTGCGCGACATCATTGCGCAACTGGGCAATCAGAATACCTTTCACCGCCTGCGGCTTGGCATTGGCCACCCGGGCGTTGCCAGTATGGTTTCAAACTTCGTCCTGGGTCGTGCGCCACGCGCCGAACAGGAAAAACTCGATGCCAGCATCGACTTTGCCCTCGGCGTGCTGCCGGATATCCTCGCCGGGGAATGGAACCGCGCGATGAAAAACCTGCACAGCCAGAAGGCCTGACTCTTACCCGAGGGGAAACACCATGGGATTCAATTGCGGCATCGTCGGCCTGCCTAACGTCGGCAAGTCCACCCTGTTCAACGCCCTGACCAAGTCCGGGATCGCGGCCGAGAACTTTCCCTTCTGCACCATCGAGCCCAACAGCGGTATCGTGCCGATGCCGGATCCGCGCCTGGAAGCCTTGGCGGCCATCGTCAAGCCCAAGCGTATCCTGCCGACCACCATGGAATTCGTCGACATCGCAGGCCTGGTGGCCGGCGCCTCGAAAGGTGAAGGCCTGGGCAACAAGTTCCTCGCCAACATCCGCGAGACCGATGCCATTGCCCACGTGGTCCGCTGCTTCGAAGACGAGAACGTGATTCACGTCTCCAACAGCGTCGACCCGAAACGCGACATCGAGATCATCGACCTGGAACTGATCTTCGCCGACCTCGACAGCTGCGAGAAGCAACTGCAGAAAGTCGCTCGTAACGCCAAGGGCGGTGACAAGGACGCAGTGGTCCAGAAAGGCCTGCTGGAGCAGCTGATCGCTCACTTCACCCTGGGCAAGCCTGCGCGCAGCCTGATGAAGAACATGAGCACCGACGAGAAGCAGGTGATTCGCGGTTTCCACCTGCTGACCACCAAGCCGGTCATGTACATCGCCAACGTCGCTGAAGACGGTTTCGAGAACAACCCGCTGCTGGACGTGGTCAAGGCCATCGCCGAAGAAGAAGGCGCCGTGGTGGTTCCGGTCTGCAACAAGATCGAAGCCGAAATCGCCGAACTGGAAGACGGCGAAGAGAAAGACATGTTCCTCGAAGCCCTGGGCCTCGAAGAGCCCGGCCTGAACCGCGTAATCCGCGCCGGCTACGAAATGCTGCACCTGCAGACCTACTTCACCGCCGGTGTCGAAGAAGTCCGTGCCTGGACCGTCCGCGTCGGTGCTACCGCACCGCAAGCCGCCGGCGTGATCCACACCGACTTCGAAAAAGGCTTCATCCGCGCCGAAGTCATCGCCTACGACGACTTCATCCAGTACAAGGGCGAAGCCGGCACCAAAGAAGCCGGTAAATGGCGTCTGGAAGGCAAGGACTACATCGTTAAAGACGGCGACGTGATGCACTTCCGTTTCAACGTGTAGCGTTGTTGGCATCGAAGAAGCCGCGTTGATTCGCGGCTTTTTTTTGGGCGTTATATCGACCTGCTATGCGCGACTAGAACAGATAGCCCATGTAGATTGCGGCGCCTCCACCGGCCTGCACACCAGCGTTCATGCCGGCCATGACCACCGCCCCCTTGGCCGACTGCAGCAACTGCCGGTTGACCGTGGAGGAGGCAATGGGAACAAATGTCCCTGGCGCCGCCTGACACCCTGCTGAACTATTACGGAGTCCCGTTTCTTCCATGCAGGAGGTAGCCAGGTCGACGACTCAACCGTTCGTAATAGGCACTTACAGCAGGAAAGTCTGGATGATCGAGCGGTGTTTCAAACCATCGGTTAACCGACAGGCCTATCGGTATGTCTGCGAGAGAAAAACCGTCTTCACTGATGTAGGCTCCTGTTGATTCGAGTTGTCGATTCAGGATCTCCATGTGCCTTGACCACAGGCTGCAAGCGGCTGCCAAGGCTCTGCTGTCCTGATGGTCAGGCGAATGCCTGACCAACGACATGAAGGCATACGTCCACGATCTGTTGAGGTCCGACGCTTGCCAGTCTATCCATTGGTCCACCCGCGCTCTTGCTCTCGGTTGGACCGGGTAAAAATGACCTCCGTTATAGCGAGACGCCAAATACCGAATGATCGAGTTTGACTCCCAGAGCACGAAGTCGTCGTCCAGGATCACCGGCACCGTTGCGTTGGGGTTCAGCGAAATGAATTTGGGCGTGCGCGTCGACTTGAAACCAGCCCCCCAATCCTCTCGCTCAAAGGGGATTTCGATCTCGGCGCATGCCCAAAGCACCTTTCGTACATTGATCGACGATGCCTTACCCAATATGCGCAACATTTCATGTCCTTATCGTTCAGAGTGGTTGGTCAGGGGCTTTCGATAACCCGCTCGGATCTTTTTCTAGTGCGCCTGGCGCGATGCACAGGGGCCGCTCTCAAATCCGGGTGACGCAGGTTTACCGCGCCGCGCCAACCGCAAACAGCCCAGTTCAGCGCCGCCCTTCTACGGCCATGCGCACGGCCAGCTCGCGAGGACCGTCCCCGTCCCCATCAGCCAGCGTTGCACGATCTGCCACACGGGCCTGCTGGCGAGAAATGTCACGATGGCGCCAGCCATGACGGCAATCAGCGCGTTGACGCTCACGCTAATGACGATCTGCGTAAAACCAAGCACGATGGATTGCGCCAGCATGCTGCCGTGGTCGGCATGTTGGACTTGACCGCTTGCCAGGCAAGGTAGAGCAGATAGCGCGCGCAGCCGAGTCGTAGCGCGTCATACGCATAGGGAACCGCCAAGACCAAGGCTGCGATAGTAGGGTGGTCAAAGGGGGAACGTTAGATACAGATTGACTGACAAAACGTCATACAGCGGTCGCAGCACTGGGTATCCGCTCCCTTGGAATACGTTCGACTTCAACGTGAGCAATGGCTTGCCCCAATAGCGCATCCAAACACTCTGACGCAGTCAGCCGCGTGCATTATGGATGAGGGCTTTCGGTCAGGAACCGACTGTTGTGACAGGCCAAACAACACCCTGTCGCGGCAGCGGGGGGCTTGGGCCTTGTCGCGCTACAGTTCTGCTGCGAAGGTCTTGGCTTTCTTCGGCGTGACACCGTACCGTTGCTTGTAGACCTTGATGAAGTGGGAGGTATTTTCATATCCCACCTCCGCAGCCGCGTCGGTGACGGAATAATTTTTAGCCGTCAACAGCTGATGCGCGATGTCGACTTTTTTTTCGATGATCCAGCGGTTCGGGGTGGTGTTGTAGCTGCGCCTGAAGTCGCGGATAAAGGTCGAAACGCTGCGCCCCGTCAGCAGGGCATAGTCTTCGATCTTCAACTTGTGCGAATAGTACTGCTCCATAAAGTCGGTGATGAGACGACGCTTACGGTTGCCGCCGCAGGACAGCTCGCGCAGGAAACGCAAGGACTTGTCCTGAATGGCGATCAGGTGCAGCAGTTCGAGCAGTTTCAACTCCAGCAGCGCGTCGGAGCCCTCCGCGCCCTTGTAGACATAGTCCAGCGAATCGATATAGCGCTGAATCTGTTCGTTGGCGTGCAGGGTATAAGTGCCGTGCACGTTTTTCTGCAGGCCGTCCGTGTGCGACTGGCCTGTACCGGCCGCACGAGACAGGTATTTGGCGATCAGCTTGTCGTCGAGAAATAGCAACACCGCCTCGAAGATATCACTGCCAGTGACGTAGTCCGATACCGTGTAAACGCCCTTGGAGAGGAAAATCAAATGATTCTCGTCGACAACATGGGACATGGCGTCATAGTCGCGAATAATCTGCTTGCCCTGCTTGATGTAGACGATCAACGGCGTGGCGATATAGATCGCCTTGTTTTCCAGGTTCGTTTCAAGCGTTTTATGGAGGATGGACGAGCTACCGTCAGCAAGAATAGGCTTTACATTGCGCATTGAGTAAAGCGCTGCCGGTACTACTTCGAGTGTCATTGCTATGGCTTCTCAATAAATTAGCCGCCCCATTTGGACGTTACAGCATCACATTTCGCTGAAGTAACCGCTGACCGGCTCACTGCTCAGATGCTCGACGATGACGCTCCACTGACCGCTCGAGATCATCTGCTCGACGTGGGCACCGTGCATTTCACGCGAGTCCCAAGCCTCCACCAGCGTGAACGCGAGTGGATCTTCCACGTGGTTGAGAATCTTGACCGTTTGGCAACCGTCCACCTTCGGCAGATTGATCTTCACGTCGCTCATGATGTTCTTGAAGGATTGCAGCTTTTCTTCTTTCACATTGAAGCTGATGACCAGATTGACGGACATACTACTTCTCCATTTTGATTTAACGAAAGCAACGACTATAGAGAGAGTTGAAAAATCAAAATGATTGAAAATAGTTAAAAATGCGCGTTTCCAGTCACTCTTGCGTTTTTCTTGCCGCTCTAGCGCCTATCCGCATACGGCAAGATTGGCTCCACCGGCAGCGGCAGGTTGCCTAGCCAGGGGTCGAAGGTGTAGCGCAAGTACAGCAAGGCGCGGCTTGGGGCGTATCCTTCGCTGTGTTGCCAGGTGATGCCGGTCCCCAGCACCAGGTTCTCGGAAAGACGCCGTTCTAACAGGCCCTGGATGCGGAAGTTGACGCCGTTGCTGCTACTCCCACTCTTGGTCAAGGATGGGCTGTCCACCATGGTCCGGTTCGACTGCGCCAGAATATCTTGCAGGTCGGCCTCACCATTGTCTTTGGGGTAAAGGTCCGTGCCGTCGATTTTTGCGAACGACCAGCCCACCGCGCTTTCGATCAGGACCGACCAGTCAGCGTTGCGCCAGGCATAGTTCACCGGCACGCTGACCGAATAGTATTGCTGCGGACTGTAGTAACCGCCCTGGCCCAGGGTCGATTCGCTGAGGTCCTTGTCGTACCCCATGTACATCAGCGTCAGACCGGTGCGCAGGCGCTCGTCGGCGCGTTCCACCAGGCGATAATAGTAGCCGCCCATGGCCATGCGCCGCTGGTTGCTTTCAGTGTTCTCACCCAGCAGCCAATGGTTGCTCAGGCTCGCCCATACACCGTCATTGCCGCCTGTGTCATGGCTCAGGCCGAGGGTGAAACCGTTGGCCGTGACACCGCCCCAGTGGGTACCGGTGACCGGATCGACCGCACCGGCGTAGGACACCAGCGAATTGGTCAACGGTCGCCGCGATGCCGTCAGGCGATAACCCACGTCATTCCAGTCACCGCTGTAGGTTCCCCCGCCCACCCAGTTCGACACCGTGAACTCCTGCGGCGTATGACCAAGGTCAAAAGCCCAACGGTCATCATGCCAGCCCACGCCCAGCAGCGTGCCGCGCACGCTTTGTGAACCGCCGGCACATCCCCCCTGCACCACCGCGCACAAGCCGAACTGGTCGGTACTGGAGAAACGGCTGACATCCAGGTTGATCTCTTCGGCCTGGACGAAACCCTGCCCCTGCGCCACGGGTGCGTCGATGCGCAGGACGGTGGTCTGGGTGGTCAGGTCCGAGATGCCCGATGCGCTGTTGTCGGTGCGCCAGGCAATGTCGTGGTAGAGGTTCACCGTCGGGTTCTGCTGCTCGTACAGCTCGTCGACGTCGCTGCGGATGCTGCGCTGCAGCCAGTCATCGCTGTCCCTGGCACGACTCGCCCGGGTCATGGCGCGGTTGTCACGCGGTTCGACCTGTTGCGGTTCGATCATCCCGGCTGCGCCCATGCTGCGCGCGTAATGATCCAGCGCGAGCTGCGGTGCCTGCCAAGACAACAGGCGCGCCGCGTCCCGATGCACCAGCGGATCACTTTGCGGGGTCTTGAGCAACTCCTCGAACAGCGCGTTGGCACGTGCCTTGTCACCCAGCCTCGCCCAGGCATTGGCCAGGCGGCGCTGGAACGATGCCTGGGCCGGTACTGGCATGGTCACTGCCATCAGGCTGGCCTTGGCCGCGTTCGGACGACCGCGTTCGATCAGCACTTCGCCCAGGCCCAGTTGCGCTTCGGCATTTTTCGGCTCGCTGGCCAGCAGCTTGCGGTAGCGACTCTCGGCCCGTACCAGATCGCCACGCTGCCGGGCCCAGTCAGCCAGGGTCAGGTAGTCGTCAGGGGTCGGCGCTTCCATCAGCAGCAATTCTGCCTCGGCCTCACGTCCTTCATCATGCAGTGTCCGAGCCTTGGTGAGCAGTTGGCGACGCTGCAGGCTGGCCCACAGCGCGTTCATGTTGTCGTTCCAGACGGCGCGGGGGATCTGTCGCAGGCTGTCCATGGCTTCGCCGTCACGCCCACCATTGGCCAGGAACAGGCCGTGGGCATAGCGCGCCTCGGTGTCCTGGCCCTGGCGTTGCAGCAGCAGGTTGAAGTTTTGATGGGCCTCGGCCTCAATGCCCAGTTCCCGCTGGGCATTGGCCAGGCGGTACACCAGCCAGGGATTGTCCGGGTCCAGTACTCGGGCCTCGTTCAAGATCGTCGCCACCAGGGGCCAATCGCCGCGTCGAGCGGCGCCATCGGCCTGGGTATTGAGGCGCTCCAGCGTCAGGCCCCGGCGCACGCTCTGGAACCCCTCACGTTCCTTGGGCGCCAGGCTGTCGAGGTAGCGCTCGGCCTTCTCCGGTGATTGCGATTGGAACAGGCGGACCATGGCACGCACCACACTCGCGTTGTTCGGATCAAGCTTGCGCGCTTGCACCAACAAGGCTTCGGCGGTGATGTCATCGGATTCGCCCCGGGCAACATAGGACAGGCCGATCAGCGGCGCAGGATCCTTCGGCTGGGTTTTGCGCGCCTGCTGATAGAATTTTTTCGCGACGGGGTAGTCCTTGCGCTCCAGCGCTTCATCGGCCTTTTGCAACAACATCCACTGGTAGTTAATGGTCTTGAGGTCCTGCCACTTGGTCATCCAGTCGGTGTCCTGCTCGATGGCCGAGGCACGGACAAACGCGTTGTATGCCGCTTCGTGCCGGTTCTGGCGCATCAGCGAAATCCCCAGGGAACCAAGCAGGTTGGAGTCTTGCGGATAACGCTTGAGCGCCCGGCGCAACTGAGCTTCGGCACCGACGTTGTCGCCGGCCTCGATCAATGCCTTGCCTTTGACACCCGCTTGCCAGGCCGGATCAGCCAGGTATTGCTCCTGTTCTTGCAACTGCCGGGTCGCGTCGGCGCGAAAGCTGGTGTAGGGGTAGAACGCCAGGAACGTCCGCCAAGCCTGCGCGGTTTCGGGCCCTATCGGCTGTTTAAGCAAATAATTGTATTCGCGTTCAGCGGCGTTGTTGCTGGTGCCAGGATCGCGGGCCAATTGATGCAAGACGTCCAGCGCCTCAGCGTCGCGTTTCTCGGCAAACAGCAGGCCAGCCAGGGTCTGGCGCAACGAGGCATTGCCGGGGTACTGCTGATCCAACTCGCGCAGTTGCTCGATCACGCGCGGGCGCTGCCCCTTGATGCCGCTGCGCACGCTCAGGTATTCCAGGGTGATGGCAAAGTCCGGCATGTCATCGCCGAACAATTGCCGATAGGCCTGGGCGGCGTCTTCAGAACGGCCGGCGGTGACCAGCAAATGCGCTTCTTGCAAAGCCTTCTGGCCCTCGGCACTGTGCATTTTCAGCAAGCTCTCGGCTTGACGCAGCAGCGCCGTGCCAGGCACCTGCTGGCGCAGTTGGGCAACCAGGCGCTCGGCTTGCGAGCGATTCTGTTGCAGCAGCGCCTGGCGGACCTCGATGACTTTCACCTGTGGATCGTCCGGAGCGATCAGTTCCAGGCGTGCCAGCGAGTCACGCACCAGGTCTTCGCGATGCAGCGCCTCTCCCACGCGGATCTGCTCCAACAGCCATTGCTGCTGGTCGGGCGGACTGAAAGGCTGAGCCAGGGCGACGCCGTAAATGCTGCTCAACAACAGCCCAAAACCGTTTACTTTGCGCATGCAGCCGTCCAATCTGGCACGAGGCGTCCATCCTTATCGAAGCGATAACGTTGTTGGTCCCAGCCTTGGCCGAACAGCGCCAACGACTGGTTGTAGTAGTCATCTGCCAACGCTGGCTGTTGTTGCAAGCGTTGGCGCTGGGCCGCAAGGGCAGCCGCACTGTCCGGACTGGCGGCCAGCATGGGCAGCAATGCGGCGCTGAAGCCGACCGGGCCAGTGCCCTTGTCGAGGCCGGTGGCGCTGTCGACGACTTCCGGCACATAGCCCCGGCGCGCGGTCAGATTGACCATGGGCCTGAAATGTTCGATCAGTGCGAAGCGACCCGGTGCGTCCTTGGCCAGCATGCCCGTCCAGAGGTAGACGCGGATGGCGTCATAGCTGCCGACACTGCCCTTCTGGCTGTCGACGACCCACCCCTGCCCGGCTTCCCAGCGTTGCCAGTCGGACGCCAGGCCCTTGGGCGAGCTTTCGATCAACAGGCGCCGGGCGTTGCTGGCCAACTCCTGCCAGACCGATGCCTCCTGGCCGAAGCGCGCCAGCAATTGCGGCGGCAGATAGCTGGCATTCAGGCGCCATTGCCCGGCGCTGTCGAACCCGACATCGCCGGGCAACAACATCACGCCCAGGCCTGGCAGCTTGCGCAAGCTTTGCGCGGCGCTGCGCCAGAGCAGGTTGCGGCCCAAGACCTGGTAAGCCGGTCGATGCCACAGGCGCCCGGCTTCGAGCAGGCTATAGGCGATGAACAAGTCGGCATCGGTGGCGTTGTTGCCATCGAGGACCTGCCAGCGCCCTTCTTTGTCGCGCCCCCACAACCATGCCGGAAGTTGCCGGTCAAAGTTCCCGCCCGCCAGGTTGTCCTGGGTCCAGCGCAGTATCTTGGCGAAGCTTTCAGGGTCGTTGCCCACCAGGGCAAAAAACAGCCCGTAGCTCTGTCCTTCAGACGTGGAGATCAACGCCTCCGAGGAGCGGTCGATGACCCGTCCGTCCGGGCTGAGCATGGCCTGACGATAATTCTCCCAGGCCGGCCAGGCGCATTGGGCAGCCCCGGCAAAGCCGGGCATGGCAAAGATTGCGGTCAGCACCCGCGCGACGACAGCTTTCACCCGGTCACTCCTGGCCAGCCAGACGACGACGGGCAGCCCAACGCAGGGCGCGCCACAGCAGGAAAGCCGTCAGCAGAACGCTGGTGAAGGCCAGGCCCGCCAACAGGACCGGGTGCTCGGACAACTGGTACCAAAGCAGCAGCCACCACGGAAGGCGACCGACGAAGTACTGCTGGCCCACCCAACTGCTGCCAACGCCGCTGCTGCGGATCAGCGTCACGGAGCCGGCCACGGCGTCCATTTTGCCGCTGTCGCCCAAGGTGTCGCGCAGCAGTTGGTAATCGGCCTCATCGCTGGCCAGTAGGGCCACAATGCTGCGCTGTTCATGATGGGGCGATTGCAGGCCGACGATGGCAGCGATCGGTGCCTGGGCGCTGACTTCGACGCGGTTGGTCCCCTGGTCGCGCTCATCGCTGAGCTGGCCGGCCCGGGGTGACTTGCCATTGTGCTCACTGGCAGGTTTCAACAGCCAGTCACGAGTCTGGTCCAGCACCAGGTTGGCATCGGCCCCATTGCCCACTCCCGGCGCCATGGCGCCGAATACGAGCAGGTCGACATCCGCCTTCGCGTCGTCCCAATTGTCCGAGAGGCGCAGGCCGAACGCCGGCAGCCCAGTGCGCGCGGAGATGGCGGCGATGGTCTCGAACAAGGTGCTCAGTTGTACAGGAAGGCTGCGAGCCGGGACCATCACCAGGGTTTCCGACAGGTCGGCCATGCGGCTGTACGGAAAACCGCTGCGGGCAAAGACGCGCAGGTCGGGCATGGCGATGTAGTGATGGTAGCCGGTCAGGTCGATCGTCGATTCTTCATCGATCACCGCCTGGTTGTTCACCGGCAGCGACGTCTGGCAACGATCGCGCTGGGCGCTGCCGAAGGTGCTGGCGAAGTTGAAGTCGAAACGCAAGGTGTTGCGATCGCCAATCTTCAACCCAGGCACCAGCAGCTTTTCGTTGAGGTCAGCCGATTCGCTGGACAACACCGCCAGGCGCAACTCCTCCAGACGGCTGCCGGCCTTGCCTTGCAGTGCCAGGCTGGTGATGAACTGGTTGTTCAGGCTGACGGCCAGGCGCGATTCGTCGTTGACCGACGGTGGCGTGTAACGGAACCGGGTTTGCAGTGCAATTCCCTGGCTGCGCCAGACGAACAGGTCGGGCGGCAGATTCACGTCCACGGTGATCGGCCGTGGCTGCAGGCCATTCGCCTGAAGCTGCTCGGGGTATTTGATCAGCTCGGCGAAGCGCACCGCACGGTCCGTACGCACCCAATTCGGCGCGTCATAAGGCACCCGGGGCTTGAGCTGCCGGACCTGGTTGACGGTTACACGCGAACCACGGAACAGGTCCCCGCCCAAGGCCAGGGCACGGGCGGCCACAGCCAGGTCATCGTCGTTGCGGCCCAATACCAGCAACACCTTGCTGTAAGGGTCCTGGGGGTTGTCGATCATTTGCACCACAGGCGCATCCACGGCCGGGTACGTGTCCATGTCGGCCAGGAAGGACGGGCGGTGATCGTTGGTCGCGAAGACAATGGCCGACGGGGCGCGATTCTGCCCGTCGGCGGGCGGCAACTGGTCGAACAGCACAGGGAACTGTGCACCACGCCAACCGGCCTGGCTGCCGAAGTAGGATGCCAGGATACCGGCAGCACGTTGCTCGCCCAGCGTCGGCGCGTCGGCGAAGACCAGGTTGACAACCGGCTTGCCCTGGCCCCGGATGTCGAAGAAAGGCATCGGGAAATAGGCCAGGTCGTTCTTGAGCGTCAGAGGCTGCTCCTGCACCTGGATCTGACTGCTACGCCCAACGTTCAACCATAACGTGCTGTTGGCCGGATCTTCACAGGTATCGGTGTAATGGCCGACGAACTCCAGGCGCACGCGGTTGAAATCGGAAACCAGGCGCGGATCCAACGCCACCGACTGGGTGACCTTCCTGCCCAACTGGTCTTTCTCGATCGGTACAACGCTCATCAGCACGTCGTTGAGATACACACGCAAGTGCGAGGTCTGGGGCAACAGCGAAGGCGACGGTGTGTATTCCAGCTGCAATCTTGCATCGCTGGCGATGCGGTCGCGGCGCAGGCTGAATTCGATCTGGTCACTGTTACGGATACCCAGCAACAGGTTGTCGGCAGGACGCCCCAGCTGTTCAAAGCTATAGGCGGTGCTCCAGCCCGGTAGGCTGCTGACCGCAGCTGGCATGTCAGGTGTTGGCTCGGTGACTGCCTGGGCGCAATCCATGGTCAGGAGCGCCAGACTGGCAACAAGGTGTTTGCTGAAGAAGCCGCTCATAGTGCGCTCACTGATCGGGAATCGGAAAAAGGGGAAGCCGCTGGCATACGCGGCAGGAAACTGAACACCCCGCGCAACAGGTGCAGCGGCGGGCGGGCGATGCGACGGACCCAGGCAGGCAGGTATTCGTAAAGGCGGTAATAGCCGATGCCGCCAAGCTTGAGGATGTCGACGAAGCTGTGCAGCGGACGATCCGGGGCAAAGTTCTCGCCCCAGTTGAGCCAGGCGTCGGCACGGGCGAAGGTGCACTGCACAAAATCGATCTTCTGCTGCGTACTGAGGGCGGTGAAACTGATACCGACGAAATTCTTGTGGCTGCGGCTGATGTGGCCCGGGAACAGGAACTCGCGATCGCCGCGCTGCATCATCAGCGAGATACGCCCGCCCAACGGCAGCGACAACGAAGCGTCGAGCTGGATGCCCACGCCACCGTCCGAATAGTCCTGCAATGTGCCGGGGTAAGAATGACCACTCTCCAGGCGCACCGCAGCGGGCAACTTGGCGTGCACTCGGTGGGTCTGGCGAACCTGGCGCACTTCAGCGGCCACCGCCACGGCGGCTCCGATGATCAGCAGGTTGTAGATGACCCAGAGAATGCTCACCCACACGGTGGCGATCTCGTTGTCGGGTCCGCAGACCAGACGCCAGGCGGCAAAGCCCAGGCCCGCAACGTTCAACAACGCCAGCAGCAAGTACGGCTGGGCGATTTTCCAGTCGAACTGGTTGCGTTCCATCAGGCCGCCCTTGGCGGTCACGTTGAACTTGCCCTTGCTGGGGTTCAACAGTGCCACCGTGGTGGGGCGTGCGATGTACCAGGCCAGCACGGTCTCGTACACCTCGCCCCAGAACGTCTGGCGATAGGCGCCCTGCATTCGCGAGTTGGTCAGGCTGGCGTGGATCATGTGCGGCAGCACGTACAGCAGGATCATCAGCGCCGGCGCGTAGATGATGTAGGCATGCAGGAACAGAAAAGCCAGCGGCGCCGTGAGGAACACCAAGCGCGGCAGACCGGCCAGGAAATGCATCATCGCGTTGGCGTAGCAGATGCGCTGGAAGAAGGTCAGGCCCTTTCCGAGCAAGGGGTTATCGGTGCGGAAGATCTGCGCCATGCCTCGGGCCCAGCGAATGCGCTGGCCGACATGCGCCGACAGGCTCTCGGTGGCCAGGCCCGCCGCCTGAGGGATCTTGATATAGGCCGAGTTCCAGCCGTTGCGGTGCAAGCGCAGCGCTGTGTGGGCGTCCTCGGTCACGGTCTCGACGGCAAAGCCGCCGATCTCGATCACCGCCGCGCGGCGCAGCACCGCGCACGAGCCACAAAAGAACGCGGCGTTCCACATGTCATTGCCGTCCTGGACCATCCCGTAGAACAGATCGCCTTCGTTGGGGCGCTCGCGGAACACATTGAGGTTGCGCTCGAAGGGGTCTGGCGACAGGAAGTGATGCGGGGTCTGCACCAGCGCCAGTTTCGGATCACGCAAGAAACCGCCAGTGGTCATTTGCAGGAATGAGCGCACGGGCACATGGTCGCAGTCGAAAATGGCGATCAGCTCGCTGTCGAGCAACGTCAGCGCGTGGTTGAGGTTACCGGCCTTGGCGTGACGATTGTCGTTGCGGGTGATGTAGCCGACACCGACTTGCGCGGCGAACTGGCGGAAACTCTCGCGCTTGCCGTCGTCGAGAATGTAGATGTTCAGTTTGTCGGCCGGCCAGTCGATGCCCATGGCCGCATACACCGTGCCCCGCACGATGGACAGATCTTCGTTGTAGGTCGGGATCAACAAGTCGACGCTGGGCCACAGCCGCGTGTCGCGTGGCAGCGGCGCCGGCTTGCGGCCCAAAGGCCAGCAGGTCTGGATGTAACCGAGGATCAACACCACCCACGAATAGGTTTCGGCCACCAGCAGGATCAATCCGCACGCCAGGTCCAGCGGCTGGTTCCAATTCAGGGTGGAGGTGTAGCGCCACCACAGGTAACGGCACGAGACGATGACCGACAAGACCACCATCAGCAATGTCGTAAAACGCCCCGGCACCCGTCGCACAAGCATGGCCAGGCCCCACAACAACAGGACTAAGACCAATTGGGCGAGGTAGCCGAAAGGCTCGGTGATGCACAACAACATCAACATGAAGGCGACGGCCCCAAGGGCCACGTTGATCAGCCGCTGGTTGCGACGGTCCAGCCCCTTCCACCAATGGCTGCCCTGGCGAATCTGCTGGTTGGTCCAGGCGCGCCGGGGTGCGCTTTCCAGCGCCTCCCCCATCCACGCCCCCAGGCGCAGATATCGCCTCCCGAGGGCCTTGAGCCAATCGGGGGACGCCAGTCTCCTGGCCCGCCGCGGTACCGGGCGAACCAGCAGCAGCCAGAGACTTTGCACGGCATAACGCAGCGGGTCGCCCAGCCTCGGTGACCGATGGGCCAGTTGCGGATACCAGCGCTTTGGCTGATCGAGCACATAGCGCCAGCTCGGCGACTCCAGACGAAAGAACATCCACGCCAAGGCGTTCAATGTCGCCAGCAGCAGCGCAACCGGCAAGCCACTGTCATAGCGCCGATACAAGCGGGCAAACGGGAAAATGCGGGCAATCATACGGCCTCCAGGCGTCGAGCCAGGCACCAGGTGGCCAGGCTCAACACGTCCTGGGCCGCCAGGCTGGCCTGGGCATAAGCCCCCACCGGCTTCTTGAAGGCCAGGGCTTCGTGCATGGCTTCATCCCGATGCACGTTGAGTGGCAACAGCCGGTCGCCATATTGTTTGCGCCAGATCAGTTGCAGGTCGCGCTGCAATTGACTGACCGGGTCGAAGCGGTTGATCAGCAGATACTCGCTAGGGTCTTCTTCCTGCTGCAACAGCACATGGCAGGCGGCATCCGCCTCGACAACCTGCAGGCGCAACGCACAAGGCCCGACACGGGAATGACCGGGCAGGCGCAGCGGTACATCGAACAGAATCCAGTCAAAGCGCTCGGCGAGACTGGCCTGTCGGTGAAGCCACAGCTCCGGCGTCTTGCGCAGGTTTTGCTCGACCTGCTCCTGCTCGGCCAGTTTCAGGCGGCCATAAGGCAGCACGTCCAATCCCGGCTGCACGGTCCAGGCCTGGGTGTACCAATCCTCCCCGTCGATCATGGCGCGCGCCCAGCCGCTGCGCTCGCTGACCCGGACATTGAAATGCAGGCGAAGCAGGTTCTGCGGACACATGTCGACCAGCAGTACGCGCTCGCCAAGACGATGCAATGCATGGGCAATGGCCGCCACCAACGCGCTGGTGCCAACGCCCCCGCGCAGACCTCGCAGGCTCAGAGCTGTCACGACAGCGCCTCCTGCTCAGACTTTCGTGTCGGTACCAGGACCGCCGTTCGCAGGCGCTCCACCTCTCCCAGCAGTGGCCAGCGATGCAGGGCCTTCTGCAATTCGATCTGCGCCGAAATGTCCACGTAGTCCAGTTCGGGCAGCTCGATCTCCAGTTTCAAACGGGCGATGTCGTCGGCACGATCCGCACGCGACTGCGCCCTGGCTTTCACTTGAAGCGCTGTGGGTAGGGCAGCCATCCACCTTTCTCCTTGATTCGTACGTAAGGTTTTCCGGCGTAGTCGACGACCACGGTGCCAGCGTTCTCGGAAACTGCCGCCGTCTGCGGCAGGTTGCTCAGCAGGGCCGGCCAGTCGGGACCCTGGCCATCGCCCTGGGGCTGGGCGGTGTAGAGACGGCTGATAATTTCCGACAGGGCCAGGAAACTGCTCGGCTCAGCGATGTGCAGTGGAGCGGAATTGGCGTTGCGCCCCATGCCCACCAACTTGATACCGACCGGCACGTGGGTGATGGACCGGCTTGGGATCTCGCGCATGCCGGAGATCTGCATGCGATCGCCATGCAGCGCCGCACCATGCTCCGGTACGATCACCACGACCACCCGCCGGCCAGTCGACTCCAGTTGCTTGATGAAGCCACTGAGGTCATCGATCAGCCCCTGGGCACGCGGTTTGTAATCGGCGCTCTTGGTGCCGCCATCGGGGGTCAGCGCACGGTTGCCGTCATGCAGCGTGGTGGTGTTGTAGAACAGTGCCACGCGCTCGTTCGTCCCGGCTTCACGGTGCTTCCACCAAGTGTCCAGGACCTGCGAATCGCGCAGGATCGGCGAACCGTCGAAGCCCACCAATGCACGGGGCAGTTTGCTGGTATTCACAGCAGGCCCCGGCAACGAGCCCTGGGCACGGACTTCGTCAAGAAAACCTTCGAACTGGCCGGTGTGGTTGAGCATCACTTCGCTGGCAAAGCCCAGCTTGCTCAGGTCGGCCATCAACATGCACTGCGGTGGCGCAGTGCCGTAGAGCTGCATGTGGGGGACCTGCCCGCAGCTAGCGCGCAACAAACGGATGGCAGCCGGGCCACTGTAGGCGGTGGCCGAGTTGAAGCTGTCGAAAATCACGTCCATTTGCTGAAAGAGTGCGTTATCGCGCAGGCCCACGGCTTCCAGATCATCCCAGGCCATGGAGCAGATATTGATCAGCAACAGGTCGAACGGCTGCGCGGCAGAGGTCGACGGCATGAACTCCACCTGACGCCCGGCTTCGGTGCTGTAGAACTTCTGCAGGTACGCCTCAAGCGTCGCGCTGTCCGGCTCGGCGGAGCTCGCTGCCGCCACGGGGGCGTCGCTGGTCGACGTTGCGGCCGGTTCGCTGCGCGCATGCAGGGCCAGCACATTGGTGCTGGCCAGCCAGGCCAGCCCTAGCACACTCAGGGTAGTCAGGCGCAGCCAGTGACGGGCAAAGGCATAGATCACCACCAGTACGGCCAGCAGTGCACACAGGTTCCAGTCGATGAAACGGCCAGCCAACTCGACCACGTAGGCACCGCTGAAATTCAGCACCCCTGGCTGGTCGAGCAGGCGGCTGAAGGGGGGCAGCCAGGTGTCCTGGTAAAACAGCGCAACGCCCACCGGGATTGCAATGAACGTGCGCAGGTAACGCAGATAACGGTACGGCAACGGCAGCAGCAAGGCAGCCGCGAACACCAGGTTGGGCCATACCTGCAGGTTCAGGTAGCCCGCCCACAGCAGTGCAAACTTGAGGATGAAGTACAGGTTCCACGCCCCCAGGCCCGGCCAGACGGGCACTGGCGTTGGATAAGCGACTTCAGACCGATTCATGGGGCTCACTCCGGGCTGGGGCGCGGCGCCGCACCCCACCGGATTTCAGGTAACGCGGGGGCAAGAAGCCCTGCACAACATCGAGAAGATGGCGCCCCACCCTGGCCAGCACCAGGATCAGCGCCAGGGTCAACAGGCTGCTAAGGCCGATTACCTGAAGCAGTTCGGAATAACTCATGGACAATGCCCCGCAATGGCAAGCGTGATGCGTTCAGGAGAATAAGCGCCACACTCGGCGACGTCGGCAGCGCCAGCGGCCCCGCGTTCTTCTACCGGAGGGAGCCTGGAAGGCAGCGACGCCTGCGCAAGGAAAGCCTCGCGCGGCAAGGCGTCGACGCCGGAGAGAATCTGGATGTCGCTGAACAGATCGCGCCAGGCCAGCCGGCAGATATTCTCCAATGCCGGCTCCAGCCCATCCGCGCGACAGGCAAACAGGAACAGATAAAAAGCCCCATCGACCACGCAGGCGACATCACCGAAACGACGCAGGTCGATCTGATTGAGGTACTGCTCGATCTCCAGGCCACCGCGCGGTGTCAGCCTGAGCATCTGGTGGCTGATTTCACCGGAGGCACCGCCATAGACGCGTTCCACCGTGCTGATGAATTCGCGCGGCAACAACAGACCGCGCTCGGCAGGTGGACGCAGGCGTTTGAACAGCGACTGGAGGTCGGTGGTACGACTGTGACGCCAGGTCTGGCCCTGGGCGCTGTCGATAATGCTGAAGAAGTACGCCAGCGTAGTGCCATAAGGCACCGTCATGTTGGCCCCACAGGACACCAGCAGACGCTCGTCCCGGTAACGCAGGCAGGGCTCCATTTCACGTACGATGATTTTCAGCGCGCTACCGCAGCGCTTGCGCAAGGCATGGATCTGACGGGCCAATTCCTCGACCTGCAAGTTGCTGTCGATGGCGACGATGATGCTGGCGGCGCGGGCGCGGCTCGCTTGTTGGAGCAAGTCCTCGCGGTTCTCGAACAGCCTCCACTGATCCGACAACGGCGGTGCGCCTTCGAGCACGGCACGCTGGGTCAGGTAGATGCGCTGATCGTCGGTGTGGGTGAGTTGCGCGCCGCTCTGCTCATTGGCCGACAGCGCAAAACCGTCCACGCGCAACTCCAGCTCGAACGCCTGCCCACTGCACACGCCCAGCTCGCTGTGCCAATAGTGCAGTTGGTAATGAATACCGCCGTCACGGCGATAGAGCTGGGCAAGCCCTGAAATGGTCTCGTTGAGCCGCAACAGACGCTCATGCAATTGAGGCGCCTGGCCGTGACCGATCATCAGCAAAGTGCATTGGCGTCGCCCCAACCATTGCCCCAGGGCCTGGCAACAGTGCCGCAGCCCTGGCGCGACTTCGCTCTGCCAGGCGCTGGTGGGCAGCATCAGCACAATGGCACTGCCGGCCACCGGCGCTGCACGGGTCAGCTCGCCGACCAGCGACTTGAGGGCCCGGCCGACGTCGGCTTCGTTGATGTCGAACAGCTTCAGCTCGCCGGGGCCGGCATAGGCCGCCATCTTCTGGGCGACGTCCCGACTTGAATGCCCGCAACACACCAGCATCGCTCGCGCATCGGCCGGCATCGCTGCCAGGCACTGGGCTGCCAGCGTCGCCGCATCGCGCGCCTGATCCACAGCCACCCAATAAAAACCGCCCTCGCGCAACAATATCTGCTCATCACGCAGATCGCGGATGGCTAAGGTGACCTGACTCAAATGCAACTCCCTTTCCCTTTGAACCGGATACAACACGAGCGTGATCGGCCCCTCGACGCCTGCTCGCGAGGGACTTTTTCTAATGACGTACACAAGCGCCCCGAGCCAGGCTCAGGGGGAGACTGTTAAGTCAGCGAAATTGGCTGGGCCGAACCCTGAAACTCGGGGCTGGAAGCTTTAAATGCGGGATAGTGCCGTTGGAAGAAAATGAGAAATCACTTTTCCGCCGTTCATCACCGATCATTCACCGATCACCCTTCCGGACGCTCCTGCGCCCGGAAATGGCGCGCAATTATCATGACGCCGGGCGAGAAGTGTCAATAACCCGTTAACGGTAGGCAAAAACCATTTCAGATGAACGGTAATCGCCATTTTATTGGCACCCCGCACTTGAGGAACGAGGCCGGACCCGCAGCCTCGTTGCCCGACGGGGCTTTGTGGCTAGGCCCTCTTGACCTTGAAACGCCCAACACCCGCTGCATCAGCGATACCCGCTCCGAAAGGTCGCGGGCCGCCAGCGCACATTCCTGCGAGCTGGAATGGTTCTTCTGGGTGACTTCATCGATCTGCTCAAGCCCGACGCTGGCCTGTTGCAAACCTGACGCCTGCTCGCTGGAAGCCTGGTAGATCAGCGACACCAGGCTGGACACCGCGCTGGTGCCATTGACAATGTTCTTGAGCGACTCGGCTGTCCGGCCTGCGATGATCATGCCGCGCTGGGTCTTCGAGGAGTCGGCGATCAGGGCGGCAGCAAGCTGCTGGCGTGATCCACACCGACTTAGAGAAAGGCTTCATCCGCGCCGAAGTCATCGCCTACAACGACTTCATCCAGTTCAAGGGTGAAGCCGGTGCCAAGGAAGCTGGTAAATGGCGTCTGGAAGGCAAGGAATACATCGTCAAGGATGGCGACGTGATGCACTTCCGCTTCAACGTGTAAAGAGGAACCGTGGTTTTCCACGGACCTCGATAGACACAAAATCCCCGTAATCACTCGCTGATACGGGGATTTTGCATATTGGGACACCCCCCCTCCTCCATCCGTAGCCTGTCCGGTAACGCGGGAACGCTGCCCAGTTATGCAAGAATAGTTTTATTGGCAATCACTACAGGGATGAAGAGCATGCCATTTCCTTTCGAGTGTCTCCTGGTTTTGCTTGATGGCATTGCCATCAGGTCCCAGGTCATCGCTGGACTTGAACACCTGGAAAAACATACCTCAGGCTTGCCGCTTCAGGTCGCCAGCGTTTTCGTGCAGTGGGCACACAGGAATTTCAGCAAGTGAGCCTGCTTACAACCAAAGACGCCTCTTTCGCCTATCAGGCGGTGTACCGCTATCTGGTCGAGCTGATCGAAACCGCCAATTCGGAACGTGAACAGAAATTGCCGTCCTTGCGGCAACTGGCCCGGCGCCTGAATGTGTCGGTGTCGACGACCAAGTACGCCTATTCGCTTCTCGAAGACGAGGGACGGATCTATGCCAAACCCAAGTTCGGTTATTTCACCAAGGCGATGCCGGCCCCCTTATTGAACGAGGGCTCGCCCAATCTGCTGGACAACGTATTCTCCAACGCGCGCCAGCCGGGGATGCTGGCCCTTAGCAGTGACGCGCCGGCGATGTTGTTGTCGCTGGAAAACCCGTTGTTGATGATGGAGCGCGAACTGGCCCGGCAATACCCGCGCTCCCATGCGCCACTCTATCAGCCGTTCGGCGAGCCTGAGCTACGCGGCGCCCTGGCCGACCGCTACACCCGTTCCACTCACAGCTACTGGCAGGCCGAGCACGTGTTTATCGGCTCAGACCTGCGCAGTGTGCTGGAGTTGTCCCTCAGCGCCTTGAATCTGGGTGGCACTGTGGCGCTGGTGGAGTCGCCTTGCTCATGGGCGATCCTGCGTCAGTTGCAGGCAGCCAAGATTCGCGTGATCGAAGTCCCGCTCGGCGAGGATGGACGCTTCGATCTGTCCACGCTCAGTGAGTTGCTCAGGCGTGAGCCCATCCGGCTGGCGGTGCTGTCGTCGACCGTGAATATTCCCCAAGGCAAGCTGATGCCGGCGCAGGATAAACAGCAAATCTGTCGCTGGCTGGCGGAGCGGGATGTCTGGCTGTTCGAAAACGACAGCTACGGCGAGTTCTATTTCTCTCCCAAACCCGCGCGCTATCGCGATTTTGCCGATCCGGAAAAGCTGTTGGTGTTCTCAACCTTCGACAAGATCATCGGCTCGGAAGCGCCCTATGGTTATGTACTGTGTCGCCGACACGGGCCTCAGTTGCATCGGTTATTTCTGGAACGGGCATTTCGTCTGTCACCGATCCGTCAGAAAGCGATCGCCAAACTCTTCAGCTCCAAGCGCATCGACCAGCATCTAATGGTGCTGCGGGCCATGCTGCTGGACCGGATGAAACGGATGGAGGCCTTGCTGGAGGCGCACGGCGATGGCCAGTTACGGGTTGTCGCACCGCAAGGCGGAGCGACCTTCTGGCTCGAGGCCAGGCACTCGGTGGACATGCGGCGGGTGTTCGAGCGCTTGCTGGCCCAGCGCATCGTTATCGCCCCCGGGGAAATATTCAGCCAGCAGGGGGCCTGGCGGCATCACGTGCGCCTGAGCTACACCCTCGACTGGAGCAAGGATATACCCCTGGCCCTGAAGAAACTGGCCCAGGCTATCAGCGAAGAGCCATAGCCATGCCTAGAGCCCATAGCAATGCCGCGATTCAGGGAAGCGGCCATCGCGCACCTCTTCGGCAAAACGCTCACAAGCGCCGCGAATCACCGCGCCGACATCAGCGTACTGCTTGACGAAGCGCGGCACCTGTTCACCGCCCAGACCCAGCACGTCCTCGGTCACCAGCACCTGGCCGTCGCAGACCGGTGAGGCGCCAATGCCGATGGTGGGCATTTTCGAATCCAGGGTAATTTGCCGGGCCACGCCTTCAGCCACCCCCTCGAGCAGCAGACTGAAGGCCCCGGCTTCGAGGTTGGCCCGAGCGTCCTCGGCAATCATCGCACCGGCTTCGGCGGTCAGGCCCTGGGCCTTGAACCCTCCCATGACATTGACGAACTGCGGCATCAGCCCGACGTGGGCCATGACCGGAATGCCGCGTGCCACCAGAAACTCGACGGTACCCGCCAGGGCCTTGTTGGCTTCCAGCTTGACGGCATCGCAACCGGTGCGCGCCAGGACCTGCGCGCAATTGCGAAAGGCCTGTTCGTTAGATTCCTGATAGCTGCCGAAAGGCATGTCGGCGATGACGCAAGACAGGCGCGTGCTGTCGACCACGGCCCGGGTGTGTCCGATGATTTCTTCGAGCTGCATACTCAGCGTCGAGGCCCGACCGTAGCCGACCATAGCAGTAGAGTCACCGACCAGAATGAAATCGACGATTGGGTCTATCAACCTGGCAATAGAGCTGGAGTACGCCGTCAGGGATACGATTTTCTGTTGGCCCTTCATCGCGACCAGTTGCGGAACCGTCAATCGTTTAGTACGGGTATGAGCGCTCATAAGTGTCTTCCTGTGATGATTGAAAACCCCGGGGAGGGGGCGTCTGTCATTACATGAGGATGGGCATCAACTGCTTGACTGCTTGAAGTCGCGCTCCAGCAAATATTGTTGCAATGCCTGCAACACGCGACCGCGGATAATCGCGATCGCTTCAACGTCCGGGTGATTAAAATCGTCGAAATTACGCTGAATTTCTTCCATGTTGCGCTCAATATCCAGGGTTAGAAAGTGCCCGATTATTGGTTAAACACGCAAAAACTCAATGTACAGATTTGCCCTAAAAAGCAACCCAGATGCATTGTCAGGTTGTCCCGCCCGGTAATTGGATGGACCATTACCGGCTATGTACCTGATGGCTTCATTCGAACGGCACTGCCTGTTCAAGGGCGTGGTTTCAAATGCTGTTTCAGTCGCGAGTTTTCATGAGTTCCTGTTTAGAGCCCCTTTATGACGGCCCACATTGATCCACAACCCGGTCGCTTTTCCCGGTCTGACTACAAGACCCTGGGCCTGGCGGCGCTGGGTGGTGCGCTGGAAATCTACGACTTCATCATCTTTGTGTTCTTCGCCCTGACCCTCAGCCAGTTGTTCTTTCCGCCAGAGATGCCTGAGTGGCTGCGCTTGCTGCAAAGTTTCGGAATTTTCGTCAGCGGCTATCTGGCACGTCCGCTGGGCGGCATCCTGATGGCGCATTTCGCAGACCGGGTGGGGCGCAAGCGGGTGTTCAGCCTGAGCATCCTGATGATGGCTTTGCCCTGCCTGTTGATCGGAATCATGCCGACCTACGAACAGATCGGTTACTGGGCACCCTTGACGCTGCTGCTGTTGCGGGTGCTGCAAGGTGCCGCGGTGGGCGGCGAAGTGCCTAGCGCCTGGGTGTTCGTGGCCGAGCATGCCCCGGTCGGGCATCGTGGCTATGCCCTGGGTGTGCTGCAGGCCGGATTAACGTTTGGCTATCTGCTGGGGGCACTGACCGCAACCCTCCTGGCGCGGCTCTATAGCCCCGCCGAGATCCTCGACTTCGCCTGGCGCCTCCCCTTCCTGCTGGGTGGTATATTCGGGGTGATCGGGGTCTGGCTGCGGCGCTGGCTGAGTGAAACCCCGGTGTTCATGGCCTTGCAGGCGCGACGTAAATTGGATGCGGAGTTGCCATTACGGACAGTATTGCGCGATCACCGCAAATCCATCCTGCCGGCGATGCTTTTGACCTGTGTGCTGACATCGGCGGTGGTGGTGCTGGTGGTGATCACCCCGACTGTCATGCAGAAAAGCTTCGGCATGAGTGCCAGCCATACGTTCGCGCTGAGCAGCCTGGGCATTGTGTTCCTGAATATCGGCTGTGTACTGGCTGGATTACTGGTGGACCGGATCGGCGCCTGGCGCGCGGTGCTGGTTTATAGCCTGCTGCTGCCGGTGGGGACCGCGGTGCTTTACGCCAGCCTGATCAGTGGTGGCTACTGGATCAGCGTGGCCTATGCGCTGGCCGGCCTGACCTGCGGCGTAGTGGGTGCGGTGCCCTCGGTAATGGTGGGGTTGTTTCCGACCCGGATCCGGGTGTCCGGTATCTCCTTTACCTACAATATTGCCTACGCACTCTGGGCCAGTACCACGCCGCTTCTGCTGATCGGACTGATGCCGTGGAGCCCTTGGGTCTGCGTAGGCTATTGCGTGGTCATGGGGGCCGTCGGGGCACTCATGGCGTTGTTCTTCGGCTTTCGATCCTCGTCGGTGGCTGACGTTTCGGTGGTTCCAGGCGCCTGAGCCTGACCTTTTCGCGCCGCCGGTCGCGGCGCTTGCCCCTGAATACCAAAGGACGGCAATCGGCATGAGCTGCGTCAACGATTTGCATGATCTATCGGCGGTGCAACTGTTGGCGTTGTTCGCCAGCAAGGAGCTGTCACCGCTGGAGTACTACGACCATTTGCTGGCCCACATCGAGCGCTGGGAACCCCATCTTAATGCCTTGTACGCCTTTGACCCGCAACGGGTCCGGGAACAGGCGGCCGCCGCCAGCGAGCGCTGGAGCCGGGGCCAACCCCGTGGTCTGCTCGATGGTTTACCTGTGACGCTCAAGGAGTTGATAGCGACGCAAGGCGACTGCATTCCCCTGGGCTGCGCCGCGACCGAGTTGATCCCGGCCACAGCGGACGCACCACCGGCGGCGCGGATGCGTGAGGCCGGAGCGATAGTCCTGGGCAAGACAACGGTTCCGGACTACGGGATGTTGTCGTCGGGGCTGTCGAGTTTCCACGGCGTGACACGCAATCCCTGGAACCTGGCGAACAATCCCGGTGGTTCCAGTGCCGGCGCGGCGGCGGCAGCAGCGGCCGGCTATGGGCCGCTGCATGTCGGCACCGACATCGGCGGGTCGGTCCGTTTGCCCGCAGCCTGGTGCGCCCTGGTGGGGTTCAAGCCGACACTCGGGCGCATCCCCATCGACCCGTATTACACCGGCCGTTGTGCCGGCCCCATGACCCGCAGCATGGATGACTGTGCACTGATGATGCGCTACCTGTCCCGCCCCGATGCGCGGGATGCCACCAGCCTGCTACCGGAACAAGGCGATTGGGCCCTGGAACAGTTGTCGATCCAAGGGCTGAAAATCGGTCTGATGCTCGATCCCGGCTGTGGCATTCAACCAGACGAACAGGTGTGCTCGGCGGTTCGGGAAGCGGCTCGCCTATTCGAAAGCCAGGGCGCCCAGGTACGTCAGATCAAGCCACTGATGGACCGAGCCGTGCTCCAGGGCCTGGATCAATTCTGGCAGGCGCGACAGTGGAGTCAGTTGCTGGCCCTGAGCCCCGAGCGGTTCGATCAGGTCTTGCCCTACATTCGCGACTGGGCGGCAGCGGCCGAGAAGCTGAGCGCCGTGCAGGCGGTTGAGGGGTTCAACCAGACGTTCGAAATCCGGCGCCGGGCAGCCGAGGTCTTTCATAATGTCGACTTGGTGTTGTCGCCGACCAACCAGGTCAGTGCCTTTGCGGCTGAATGGGCCTCGCCCACCAATGACCCGCGCCTGCCGTTCGAGCACATCGTCTTCACTGTGCCGTGGAACATGGGCGAGCAGCCAGCCCTGTCAATCAACTGCGGCTTTACCGACCAAGGCATGCCGATCGGCCTGCAGATGATCGCTCCGCGCTTCGCAGACCAGTGGTTGCTTCGGCTCGGCAAGGCCTATGAAAACTGGCGCGGCACGATTCGCCACTGGCCCAGCCCGCCGTCTCGCCTGTGGGAGCGTGGCTTGCCCGCGAAGAACGATAACGCGTAGTCGCTGAAAAAACGCGGTGCATTCTTCGCGGGCAAG
>NZ_BOMA01000020.1:0-79556 GCF_016861935.1 Pseudomonas sp. 008
CAGGACTGGTCGCAGGCTTTTTCGTTTCTGCGTCGCTTTTGCATTTTGTGCGACAGATCCCACTTCAGGGACTCCCCTACCGCTCCTTCGTGGTGTTAGTTTGGGAGAGTTTCTGCCTCATCGATCAGAAATTTCTTACCCACTACCTGCAAAGGAGCGGATCGAGGATCAACCCCCTTTGCGACCTGGGTACGCGCATTGTCGCGAGCAAAACGAGCGTCTAAGGCTTAGCTCCGGATACATTCCCAAGGAGATGCGAGCCGGCTTACCCAGCCAGTTGAAACGAAAATGCCAGCTCTTGGCACCCGTCGAACTGACGAACAGGTGCAAGCCGTCCATATCCTTGAAGCTGTAATTTCTTCCGAGGTTTTTTGCGTGGCGAACAGCCGTATCAGTCAAAGGCATATGTACATCTCCTCGTCTCGATCGATTGAGGAGAGATGTACGGGTTCCAGCAATGCGTCATCTATCTGAAAACCGGCACGTCCTGGGACCGGATTTCGATGTACGTTTTAATGTACAAAAAAGCGTGGCTGATGATGGTTTTCAGCAGAACCCACTGGAACGAAAAAAGAGGCAAAAGCCTCTTTTTCCAATGCTGACGACAAAATAGCGCGCAAAAAAAAACGCCACTCAATGAGTGGCGTTTTTCTGTATTTGGAGCGGGAAACGAGACTCGAACTCGCGACCCCGACCTTGGCAAGGTCGTGCTCTACCAACTGAGCTATTCCCGCGTCTTGGTGAGGCGCATTCTATAGAATTCAGATGCCCCGTCAACCCCTTGATTCAAAAAAGTTTTATTTCTTTTCCACATCCGTCTTCAGATGCGGCCAGGCAGCCCGCAAGTACTGGACCATGGACCACAAGGTCAGGCCAGCGGACACCATCAGCAAAGCGTAGCCCATCAGGACCCAGAAGCTGAAGTCCGACGGATTGGCCAGCAGGATCACCAGCGCCAGCATTTGCGCGGCGGTTTTCCATTTGCCCAGGTTCGATACCGCCACATGGGCACGGGCGCCGAGTTCGGCCATCCACTCGCGCAGTGCCGATACGACGATTTCGCGACCGATGATGACGGCGGCCGGCAGTGTGAGCCACAGGTTGCCGTGTTCTTGCACCAGCAGCACCAGCGCAACGGCGACCATCAGCTTGTCCGCAACAGGATCGAGGAAAGCCCCGAACGGTGTGCTTTGTTCCAGACGTCGGGCCAGATACCCGTCCAGCCAGTCGGTCGCGGCGGCAAAGGCAAAAACCGAAGCCGACGCCAGATAGCTCCAGTGGTAAGGCAAGTAAAACAGCAAAATGAAGATCGGGATGAGCAGGACGCGTAGAACGGTAATCAGATTAGGGATATTCATCGACACAACTGGCTACGAGGTGAGTTGGGCATTCTACTCGCTGTGCAGATTTGCATAAATCAACTCTGCGAGCTTTTTACTGATCCCGGGTGCTTTGGCGATCTCTTCGATGCTGGCACGAGACAGCTCCTGCAATCCACCAAAATGTTTCAACAAATCCCGTCGACGTGTCGGTCCGACACCGGCAACCCCTTCAAGCGTCGAGGTCCGGCGGGTTTTACCGCGCCGTGCACGGTGCCCGGTGATGGCAAAACGGTGAGCTTCGTCGCGGATCTGCTGGATCAAATGCAGCGCGGGGGAATCACCGCGCAAGGTGAATTCATGGGCCGCATCGTTGAGGTACAAGGTTTCGAAACCGGCCTTGCGCGTCGCCCCCTTGGCCACGCCCAGCAGAATCAGGTCGGGCACGGCCAGCTCATTGAGCACGTCACGGGCCATCGACAGCTGACCTTTACCGCCGTCGACCAGCAGAATGTCCGGCAGTTTGCCCTCTCCGTCCTTCAACTTGCTGAAGCGTCGGGTCAGGGCCTGGTGCATCGCGGCATAGTCGTCGCCTGGCGTGACGCCTTCGATGTTGTAGCGGCGGTAGTCGGACTTGATCGGGCCTTCCGGGCCGAACACCACGCACGACGCCACGGTGGCCTCGCCACTGGAATGACTGATGTCGTAGCACTCGAGACGTTGCGGCGGCTCGTCCAGGCTCAGCACTTCGGCCAGAGCATCGAAACGTGCCGCGACGTGTTGCCGGTTCGCCAGACGTGCGCCCAGCGCCTGCTCGGCATTGGTGACCGCCAATTGCTGCCAGCGCGCTCGGGTGCCCCGTACACGATGACTGATGGTCAGTTCACGACCGCGCAGCTCTTCAATGGCCGCGATCAGGGTCGGAAAGTCTTCGTGAACCACGTTGACGATCAGCTCGCTCGGCAAGTCGCGCTCGGGACTGCTGATGAAGTACTGGCCGAGAAACGCCGCCATGACTTCGGAAACGTCTTCTTCAATACCCACCTGCGGGAAGAAGTTCTTGCTCCCCAACACCCGGCCGCCGCGTACGCTGATCAAGTGCACACAGGCGCCACCCGGATTGACGAACGCTGCGATCACATCGACATCGCCCGTCCCGCCTTCCATGCTTTGCTGGTCCTGGACCCGGCGCAGCAATGAAATCTGGTCGCGCAATTCGGCGGCACGTTCGAACTCCAGATTGACCGCCGCTTCCTCCATGGCCGCGGACAACTCGTCCGCCAACGCATTGCTGCGCCCCTCAAGAAACATCACCGAGTGGCGAACATCTTCGGCATACACCTCAGGCTCCACCAGGCCGACACACGGCGCCTTGCAGCGCTTGATCTGGTATTGCAGACAAGGTCGCGTGCGGTTCTTGTAATAGCTGTCTTCACACTGACGAACAAAAAAAGCCTTTTGCAGCAGGCTCAGGCTTTCGCGGATCGCTCCCGCGCTGGGGTAAGGGCCAAAATATTTACCCTTGGCCTTTTTCGCTCCGCGATGGATGCTCAAGCGCGGGAACTGGCCATCCGAGAGAAAGACATAAGGGTAGGATTTGTCGTCGCGCAGCAGGATGTTGTACGGCGGGCGCCATTCCTTGATCAGCGTCTGCTCGAGCAGCAAGGCCTCGGTTTCGTTGGCCGTGATGGTGGTTTCGACCTGGGCGATACGCCCTACCAGCGCGGCGGTCTTGGGAGCCAGACCGGTTTTGCGGAAGTAGCTCGCCAAACGTTTCTTGAGATTCTTGGCTTTGCCGACATAAAGCAGACGGGCATCGCTGTCGAACATGCGATAGACACCCGGCCGCCCACTGACCGTCGACAGAAAAGCACTTGGATCGAAGGTTTCAGTCATTTTCAGAGGCTGGCATCAACCATGCCGTGACGAACCGCCAACAGCGTCAACTCGACATCGCTGCTGATCGAAAGCTTTTCGAAAATACGGTAACGGTAGGTATTCACTGTTTTTGGCGACAGGCACAGTTTGTCGGAGATGATCTGCACCTTCTGACAGCCGACAATCATCAACGCAATCTGGATTTCCCGCTCAGACAAGGCGTCGAACGGCGAATCGTTGGTTGGCTGGAACGATTTGATCGCCAGTTGCTGGGCAATTTGCGGGCTGATATAGCGCTGCCCGGCAAACACCAGGCGAATGGCCTGGACCATTTCCGGCAGTCCGGCGCCCTTGGTCAGGTAGCCCGCGGCACCTGCCTGTAACAGGCGGGTTGGAAACGGATCTTCTTCGCACACGGTGACCGCGACGACTTTGATGTCGGGATGACTGCGCAATAATTTGCGCGTGGCTTCAAGACCGCCGATCCCGGGCATCTTGACGTCCATCAGCACCACATCGGGTTTCAACTCACGCGCTTTGAGCAGGGATTCCTCTCCCGACTCGGCCTGACCGACTACTTGCAGGCCATCGATGTCAGCCAGCATTCGTGTAATGCCTGTACGAACGAGATCATGGTCATCGACTACTAGCACCCTAATCAAGCAGACACCTCGCGATTTGGTCTTATTGGGTTGCCGGACACCTTAGCAAAAAGCGACTGGCAGACCTAGCGGAAAGCAGCATATAAAAAGTGTCAATTCTTCTGGCGAGGCTTGCTGGCAGTGTGTTTCAGCGGTGCAGTCCATTGATATCACGCTGCATTCTCAAGAAACACTGGTCCTTGCCGACCACCTTCAGTCCTTTTCTCTCGTAAAGAATTTTTGCCGGATTATTTTCAAATACGGTCAGACGCAATGCCGGGCGCCGTTCCTTGCAGGCCATGGCGTATACCTGATCGATCACCCAGGAGCCAGCGCCCTGCCCCCGATACGCTTCAAGTAAATGCAATTCGCGGATATACAAGGCGCTGGCGTCACGGCTCAGGCTGACATACCCCATCAGTGTGTCATCACGCACAATCAGCCAGTTTTCGCGTCCCTCCCAAGCAACATCGAAAGCCTCGTCCTGCCACAACAGTTCATGTTGAATGTAGTAGCGCAGCATATTTCGACAAGTCAGGTCACGTGCGAAGTCCAGGTCACGAGACGTTGCCGGGCGCAATTCAAACCCCATTCAAGCCTCCACGACCGCCACGATTTGCCCCTTCCAGCCGTCAGCATTGCGACGAGCAACCACCATGAGATTCCCCGTCCCCGGTGCCGCCGCAACCAACGAGCCGTCCAACGCCCAGATTGCACTACGCCCTGCCGACTCCCAGCCACCCGTTGCGCCACCATGGTTGGCCATCAGTACCGCCATCGAGTGGGTGCGGGCATAACCTTGCAACAGTGCGGTATCTGGAGCGTAGCCGCTTTCTGTGATCAACACGCCCGCGGCATAAAGATCAGCGCCCTGCCGTGCCGCGGCGGCTGCATGACTGGCGTGAGAAAAATCGGCGCATACCGCCAACGCGACGGTGTCGGTGCCGATCTTCAATGTCGAACCGCCTGTTCCCGGCGCAAATGCCACCTCCTCCCCTGGGTGCAAATGCTGCTTGCTGTAGATCTCGAGCGAACCATCGGCCCCCAACACCAGGGCACCGATCAACACCGGCGAATCGTCCGACAGACGAATCGGCATCCCGACGACACTGGTCACACCGACCTCCCGCGCGAAATCGCGCAGAGGTTGTAGCACTCTGGCGTCTGGCGCGATGGCCAGCTCCGCTGCCAGACCACGCTCGTATCCGGTCAGCGACAGTTCTGGAAACACCAGCAATTGCACGCCCTGCTCCGCGGCAACCTGCATGAAGCGCAGGTGCCGGGCAATATTGGCGGCAAGATCGCCAGCGACGGAGATCGATTGAGCGGCGGCGATGGTCAGTGTCGTCATGGTTCGTCCTTGTGACGTTGATGGTTTGGGCGCCGGTTACACGCCGCCCGTTGCGTCAAGTGTGTCACAACTCCCGACGTACCCAACCGATAGAAACGCCCCGTGATGCTCGATAGCATTTTCTGATTGAATCCGCGTACCGGCCTCTAGTAAGCTCGGCTCATTCATCGGAGACAGACCATGTTCAACGCCCTCTCACCGCTTCGTACCGCCAGCGCCCCGCGCTCGGTTGCGGCTGCCCGGGTGAATGACGTTTGCGCTTCGGTCAGCTTTTATTTTGGGTATTGGTTTAGCCACTGGCGCGCCTGATACCCACACGGCGCCCACTTTAAACGGGTCGCCACCAGAGAATTCTCAACCCCCGGTCGGCCTCCCGACCGGGGGTTTTGTTTTTTCAGCCCTGAACATTTTTTGCGTTACACCAGACAACTTGAGGATTTACGACATGAATTACGCCACTTATTACCGTTACGACACTTTTACCGCCTGGCGATTTACCAGCTTCCGCTCGGGACAGCCTGCCGCCTCCGATCGGTCACCCACAGGTGGCAAGCACACACACGCAGCCAATCCGGCCAATTGTCGAACACCCCACTAGGGCCGAGCGCGCGGGACGAACCCGCCGCCAGCCCAGGAAGCCCGAATATGAACTCGTCCGTCTCTGCTCTGCCGCTGTCCACCTTGAGCCCTGCCAATGAAGCGCTGACCTTGCGTCTGCCCAGCTCATTGCAACTCAAACAGCAACTGCCACTCAGCAATGCCCTGACCCAACAAGTCGCCGCCCACCGCCAGGCTGTCCGCGCGATCCTCAACGGTGAAGACTCCCGTCTGCTGGTGATCGTCGGTCCCTGCTCGATTCACGACCCACGTTCCGCCCTCGAATACGCCGCCAACCTGGCCCGTCTGTCTGCACAAGTCAGCGACGAGATGCTGTTGGTGATGCGCGCCTACGTCGAAAAACCCCGCACCACGGTCGGCTGGAAAGGCCTGGCCTACGACCCGCACCTGGATGGCAGCGATGACATGGCGGGCGGTTTGACCCTGTCCCGCGAATTGATGCGCGAAATGCTCCAACTGGGCCTGCCCGTTGCCACCGAGCTGCTGCAACCGATGGCCGCCGGTTACTTTGACGACCTGCTGAGCTGGGTCGCGATCGGCGCCCGTACCACCGAATCGCAGATCCATCGGGAAATGGCCAGTGGCCTGAGCATGCCGGTAGGGTTCAAGAACGGCACCGATGGTGGTGTGGCTGTCGCCAGCGACGCCATGCGCTCGGCCGCTCATCCGCACCGCCATTTCGGTGTCGACAGCCAGGGCCATCCTGCGATTATCCAGACACCGGGCAACCCCGACACTCACCTGGTATTGCGCGGTGGCCATCGCGGGCCGAACTACGACCGCGACAGCATCGCCAAGGTGCACAGCGACTTGACCAGACTCAAGATTCCGGCGCGGATCATGGTCGACTGCAGCCACGCCAACAGCGCAAAAGATCCGTTGCGTCAGCCCGCCGTGTTCAACGACGTGCTTGAACAGCGCTTGCAAGGTGATCGCTCGCTGGTCGGCATGATGATTGAGAGTCATCTGTTCGAAGGCTGCCAACCGTTGAGCCCGTCGTTGCGGTACGGGGTGTCGGTAACGGATGGCTGCCTTGGCTGGACCGGGACGGAACAATTGTTGTTGCAGGGCGCCGAGCGACTTCGTGCACAACGAAGCACTCAACAGCCAAAGTAAGCTGTGGCGCCGAGATCCGCGATGCAGGGCTATCGGGTCGGTTTACACGGAAAAATGACCTACCAGAGGTAGGTCATTGAAAGAAATATCTCGGCCATCGTTAAAAAGATGTCCGGATATTCCGACCAAGACCTCACGCTCATTCGAGTTTTCGTACCATTTCTATTCCGTTTTCATCAGGTTACAGCGGCTTTTTCATACATCGCCGAGCGGTGGGTGTGCTTTAGAGTGCCCCCTTGAGCACACACCTGACCTACTGCGAAAAAGGAAATGTACATGCTACGGAATGCAACCACTGACTATCCGATCCTGCTGGTCCACGGGCTCTTCGGCTTCGATCGCATCGGCAAACTCGAACTGTTCCATGACGTCAAACAGGCCCTCAGAAGCGCCGGTGCAAGGGTTTTCATCCCGCACCTGTCGGCTACCCACAGCAATGAAACCCGTGGCGAACAACTGCTGGTACAGATCGACCGGGTTCTGCAAGGAACCGGCGCAAGCAAAGTCAACCTGATCGGTCACAGCCAAGGCGCACTGGCTGCACGATATGCGGGGGCGCTGGCGCCACAGGTGGTCGCTTCGGTGACATCGGTCAGCGGGCCGAACCACGGCTCGGAACTGGCCGACTTCCTGCGCAAGGCGCTGACGCCCGGGCGCCTGCCGGAACAAGTCGCCGGAGCGGTGGCCACCCTGTTCGCCGACTTCCTGTCGTTGCTCAGCGGCAACCGGCACCTGCCGCAGAGCGCGATCGCCGCACTCAACGCGCTGACCACCGAAGGCGTCGGTGCCTTCAACGACAAGTACCCTCAAGGGTTACCGAAGACCTGGGGCGGCAAGGGTCGCGAACTGGTGAACGGCGTACGCTACTACTCCTGGAGCGGCACCCTGCAGGGAAACATCCTCGACGAGGGGCTCTACGCGCTCAACCCGCTGCACGGGTTCCTGCGGGCGTTCTCCCACTACTTCACCACCGAAGCCGAACAGAATGACGGCATGGTTGGCCGGTTCAGCTCCCATCTGGGTAAAGTGATCCGTTCCGACTATCCGCTGGATCATCTGGACAGCCTCAGCCAGACCACCGGTCAAGTCCGCAAGGGCATCGACCCGATCGACCTGTATGTACAGCATGCCGAACGCTTGAAAAATGCCGGCCTTTAGACAATGCCTTAATCTGGAGGGTATTTTGAGAAGAAATAGCCCACTGAATCCGGTAGGCTCCGCACTTTACTGAACATTGAATGGAGTATTTTCCCATGGCCAAAGCCACCGCCCGCCACATCCTGGTTTCCAGCGAAGCCAAGTGCAACGAACTCAAGGCCCAGATCGAAGCCGGCGCCGATTTCGCCGAAGTCGCCAAAGCCAACTCCAGCTGCCCATCGAGCCGCCAGGGCGGTGACCTGGGTTCGTTCGGTCCAGGCCAGATGGTCAAGGAATTCGACACCGTGGTTTTCAGCGCGCCAATCAACGTGGTGCAAGGCCCGGTCAAGACCCAGTTCGGCTACCACCTGCTGGAAGTGACCAGCCGTCAGGACTGATCAACCCCTGAGTTTTCTCCACAACGGCCCGCCTTTTGGTGGGCCGTTGTGTTTTCGTTACGTGATACGGCTGGCGAGGGACGCGCCGCTAGCGTACAAATTGTGCTTATCGATCACCCGGCTCTAAGGCTGACAATGCGACTGGCTTTCCCCTCCTTACTGTTCACTGCCGTGGCCCTGCTGTTGGGCGCCGCCGGCGTGAACGCTGAACCGCAACAGGCGTTGACCGTGTACGGTGAACCGGCGAAGTATCCCGCCGGTTTCAGTCATTTCGACTACACCAACCCGCAAGCGCCCAAGGGCGGCACGATGCGTCGCTCGGCGCTGGAAATCGGTCATTTCGACCACGTCCTGCCGTACATCGACAAAGGGATTGGCGTCACACAAGTCGACGGCTTGATCTACTCGCCCCTGGCCGTGCGCTCACTGGACGAACCCTACACCGTGTACGGCCTGGTGGCGCAGCAGATGGAGCGTTCCGACGATGGACTGTCCCTGCGTTTCTACCTGAACCCGAAGGCCCGTTTCGCCGATGGCAAGCCGATCACCGCCGAAGACGTGCGCTACACCTTCGACCTGCTGATGACCCAGGGCAGCCTGCGCTATCGCACGCAATTCGCCGACGTCAAAGGCGTCGAAGTGGAATCGCCGCGAACCATTCGGTTCGACTTCAAGAGCAACGAAAACCGCACCCTGCCCCTCGACATCGCCACTTTGCCGGTGTTTCCCGAACACTGGTGGAAGACCCGCGACTTCGCCAACGGTGGCGGTTACGAGCCGCCGCTGGGCAGCGGGCCGTACCGCGTGAGCAAGGTCGACTCCGGGCGCAGCATCACCTTCGAGCGTAACGCCGACTGGTGGGCCAGGGATTTACCGGTCAGTCGCGGCCTCTACAACTTCGATCATTTCAGCATCGAGTACTTCGGCGACACCGATGTCGCCCGTCAGGTCCTGCGTGGCGGCGCCTACGACTACAACCGCGAATTCTCCGCCACCGCCTACTCCATCGGCTACGAGAGCCCGGCCTTGCGCGACGGTCGTCTGCAAAAAGCCCACCTGGCAACGCAGGCACCACAACCGTCCCAAGGCTTTGTGTTCAACCTGCAAAACCCGATATTCCAGGACCGCCGCGTGCGCCAGGCGCTGGCCATGCTCTGGGACTTCGAGTGGAGCAACCGGCAGATGATGCGCGACCTGTACATCCGCCAGCAGAGCTTCTTTTCCAACACCGACCTCGCCGCCCGACAACTGCCCGACGCGGGTGAGCGGGCGATTCTCGAACCGCTTCGCGGGCAGATCCCCGACGAAGTCTTCACTCAGGTCTTCGAAGCACCGAAAACCGATGGCAGCGGCGTGATTCGCGACAAACAATTGCAAGCCCTGGACCTGCTCGAACAGGCCGGCTGGAAACCCGATGGCGATCAACTGGTCAACGCCGAAGGCCAACCGCTGGCCTTCACCTTTCTGATCAGCCAGAACGGCATGGACCGATTGCTGCTGCCTTACAAGCGCACCCTGAAACAAATCGGCATTGACCTGAACATTCGTCGCATCGACGCCTCCCAGTACGTCAACCGCCTGATGTCCCGGGACTACGACATGATCGTCACCGGCTACCCGGTCACCAACTCGCCGGGTAACGAGCTGTACAACTACTTTGGCTCGGCGGCGGCCAGCGATCCGGGCTCCAACAACTACATGGTGCTGAAGAACCCGGCGGTCGATACGTTGATCAACGGCCTGGTCCGCGCTACCACCCAAACCGACATGCTGCGCTACGCCCATGCCCTGGACCGTGTCCTGCAATGGAACTTCTATTGGATTCCCAACTATTACCCGCCCGGCAGTTCGACCGTGTGGTGGAACCGCTTCGGCATTCCCTCTGTACAAGCAAGCAATGACGAAGCCATCGAGAGTTGGTGGGAAGTCAGCTCCACACCCCTGACCAACGAACAGATGACCGCCGAACTCATCAAGCGCGGCAAATCCGGAGGGTCGCACTGATGTGGGCTTACGTACTGCGGCGCTTGCTGCTGATCATCCCGACTTTAGTGATCATTCTTCTGGTCAACTTCGCCATCGTCCAGGCCGCACCCGGTGGCCCGGTGGAACAGGCCATCGCGCACTTGCAAGGCATCGGTGGCGCGAGTGTCGGCGGCGGTTCCAGTGAGACCATGCACGGCAGCTCTCGGGCCAGCCGCGGGCTCGATCCGCAGCTGATCAAGGAGATCGAAAAGCAATACGGCTTCGACAAGCCGGCGCCGGAACGCTTGTGGCTGATGCTCAAGAGCTACGCCCACCTCGACTTCGGCAAGAGCTTTTTTCGCGGTGCCACGGTCACCGACCTGATCCTGGATAAAATGCCGGTGACCATTTCCCTCGGGCTCTGGGCGACGTTGATCACTTATCTGGTGTCGATTCCGCTGGGCATCCGCAAGGCCGTGCACCACGGCAGCCATTTCGATATCTGGAGCAGCACCGCGATCATCATCGGTTACGCGATGCCGGCGTTCCTGTTCGCGATGTTCCTGATCGTGGTCTTCGCCGGCGGCACCTCGTTGAACTGGTTTCCGGTGCGCGGCCTGGTCTCGGACAACTTCGAGTCGCTGTCGACGGTGGGCAAGATCGCCGATTACTTCTGGCACCTGGTGCTGCCGGTAACGGCGCTGGTGGTCGGCGGCTTTGCGACCCTGACCATCCTCACCAAAAATTCCTTCCTCAATGAAATCACCCGCCAGTACGTGGTCACCGCCCGAGCCAAGGGCTTGAGCGAACGCCAGGTGCTTTACGGCCATGTGTTTCGCAACGCCATGCTGCTGGTGGTCTCGGGAATTCCCCAGGCCTTTATCAGCGTTTTCTTCGCCGGCTCGCTGCTGATCGAAGTGATTTTCTCCCTCGATGGCCTGGGTCGCATGAGTTACGAAGCGGCGGTATCGCGGGACTATCCGGTGGTATTCGGTTCGCTGTTCATCTTCACCTTGTTCGGCCTGCTGATAAAAATCATCGGTGACCTGTGCTACACCCTGGTCGATCCGCGTATCGACTTCGCCGCGAGGAACGCCTGATGCTCAAACTCTCGCCGCTGGGCCGTCGCCGTTTTGAACGCTTCAAGAAAAACCGCCGGGGCTGGTGGTCGTTGTGGTTGTTTGTCGGTTTGTTCCTGCTGACTCTGGGCGGCGAACTGATCGCCAATGACCAACCGCTGGTGGTCAGTTATCAGGGCTCGCTGTACTTCCCGGCGTTCAAACACCACACCGAGCAAGAATTCGGCGGCCAGTTGCCGTTTCAGGCCGATTTCCGCAGCGATTACGTGCAGAAGCTGATTCACAAGGGCGACGGCTGGATGCTGTTTGCGCCGATCCCGTTCAGCGACGACACGCCCAATTACGATCTCAATCAACCGGCGCCAAGTCCGCCGTCGAAGGTCAACTGGCTGGGCACCGACGATCAGGCCCGGGACGTGCTGGCGCGAGTGATTTTCGGGGCACGGGTGTCGATCCTGTTTGCGCTGATGCTGACGTTTATCAGCGCCTTGATCGGTATCGCCGCCGGCGCATTGCAGGGCTATTACGGCGGCTGGGTCGACCTGCTTGGTCAGCGCTTGCAGGAAGTCTGGTCGGGGCTGCCGGTGCTGTACCTGCTGATCATTCTGTCGGGCTTCGTCGAGCCGAATTTCTGGTGGCTGTTGGGGATCATGGCGTTGTTTTCCTGGCTGGCCCTGGTGGACGTAGTGCGCGCCGAGTTCCTGCGCGGGCGTAACCTGGAATACGTCAAAGCCGCACGGGCGCTGGGCCTGACCGACCGCAAGGTGATCGTGCGACACATTCTGCCCAACGCAATGAACGCCACCCTGAGCTATCTGCCGTTCATCCTGACCGGGGCAATTTCCACCCTCACGGCGCTGGATTTCCTCGGTTTCGGCATGCCGGCCGGCAGTGCGTCACTGGGCGAGTTGATCGGCCAAGGCAAGCAGAACCTGCAAGCGCCGTGGCTGGGGCTGACGGCGTTTTTCACCCTGGCGCTGATTCTTTCTTTGCTGGTGTTCATTGGCGAGGCGTTGCGTGATGCCTTTGACCCTCGTTCTTGAAGCGGACTGGTGAAATGACAGACAACCTGATCGAAATCCGTGACCTCAATGTAGCCTTCAGTGGCCAGACCGTGGTGCGCAACCTGTGCCTGGACATCCACCCCGGCGAATGCCTGGCGCTGGTCGGCGAGTCCGGATCCGGCAAGTCGGTGACCGCCCACTCGATCCTGCAACTGCTGCCCGAAAACGGTACGCAAACCACCGGCAGCATTCGCTATCGCGGCCAGGAATTGATCGGCGCCGACGCTAACGTCTTGCGCGAACTGCGCGGTAACCGGATCGCGATAATCTTCCAGGAGCCGATGACCTCCCTCAATCCGCTGCACAGCATCGAGAAACAGATCGGCGAAACCCTGCTGCTGCACAAAGGGCTGGGTGGCAAAGCGGCGCAAGCGCGGATTCTGGAATTACTGCAGCTGGTGGGCATCCAGAAGCCCGAAGAGCGGCTCAAGGCCTACCCTCATCAACTGTCCGGCGGCCAGCGACAACGGGTGATGATCGCCATGGCCCTGGCCTGCGAACCGGAATTGCTGATCGCCGACGAGCCGACCACCGCGCTGGATGTGACGGTGCAGCGCAAGATCCTGCGTCTGCTCGAATCCCTGCAACAGCAGCTTGGCATGTCGCTGCTACTGATCAGCCACGACCTCAATCTGGTGCGCAGCATGGCCCAGCGGGTGTGCGTGATGCACGCCGGGGAAATCGTCGAGCAGGCACCTTGCGAAACGCTGTTCACCGAGCCGAAACACCCTTACAGCTGCGTGCTGCTGAACGCCGAGCCGGAAGGTGAAGCCCTGCCCCGGGACGAGCGTGAAAACGTGCTGGAAGTGGAGAATCTGCAAGTGCAGTTCACCCTCGGTGGCGGGCTGTTCCAGCGTAAGACGTACCTGCGAGCGGTGGACGGCATCAGCCTGAACGTTCAGCGCGGCAAGACCCTGGGCATCGTCGGTGAGTCCGGTTCAGGCAAGTCCACGCTCGGTCAGGCGATCCTGCGCTTGCTTGATTCCGAAGGCAGCATTCGCTTTCAGGGGCAAGCGCTGGATGGCCTGACGCAAAAGCAACTGCGGCCATGGCGCAAGAAGATGCAGGTGGTATTCCAGGATCCTTTCGGCAGCCTCAGCCCGCGAATGTCCGTGGCGCAGATCATCAGTGAAGGCCTTGAGGTCCATAGCCAGTCCACCCCTGCCCAATGCGAGGCCCAGGTCATCCGGGTGCTGGAAGAAGTCGGCCTCGATCCGCAAAGCCGTCACCGCTACCCGCACGAATTTTCCGGCGGGCAGCGCCAACGCATTGCCATTGCCCGCGCGCTAGTGCTGAAGCCGGCGTTGATCCTGCTCGACGAACCGACCTCGGCGCTCGATCGCACAGTGCAAAAACAAGTGGTCGCCCTGCTCCGCCAGCTTCAGGAGAAGTATGGCCTGACCTACCTGTTCATCAGCCACGACCTGGCGGTGGTGCGTGCCCTGGCCCACGACATGATCGTGATCAAGGACGGCAAAGTGGTGGAGAGTGGCGCCAGCCATGATGTGTTTGAATCGCCGCAGCATCCGTATACCAAGGAGCTGTTGGCGGCGGCGCATCCGGGGTTGGCATAATCGGCGGCATGCCGTTGGACCGCGTCGCGCGACACCACATACTCTGGACATGACACCGATGAACACCACCGAAAGCCTCAAGGACTACCAGCGCGTTCGCACCCTGGCGATCCGCTCGCTGTTCGAGATCATCGAGCAATCGAGCGAAGGCACGGTGATTGTCGACCGCGATGCGAACATTGTCTGGATGAACGAGCGCTATGCCCGGCGATTCGGCCTGGAGTCGGCCGCAGGTGCCATCGGCAGGGCCTGTGAAAGCGTGATCCCCGGCAGCCTGTTGCGCGAGGTGGTGCGCACCGGACGGCCTATCCTGCTGGACATGCAAGACACCCCCAAGGAACCGCTGGTGGTGATGCGCCTGCCGATTCACGACGATGCCGGCGCGGTGATCGGCGCCATCGGTTTTGCCCTGTTCGACGAATTGCGCAGCCTGTCGCCAATGCTCAAGCGCTACCTGAGCATGCAGGAAGAACTGGCGTCCACCCGCTCGCTGCTGCGAGCACGGCAGACCAAGTACAACTTCGCGCACTTCATCGGCACCAGCGCCGCCAGCCTCGAAGTCAAACGCCGCGCCCGACGCAGCGCCAGTGCAGAGTCGCCGGTGTTGTTGCTCGGTGAAACCGGCACCGGCAAGGAACTGCTGGCCCAGGCGATCCACGGCGCATCGCCCCGGGCGCATAAAGCCTTCGTCAGCATCAACAGCGCAGCGATTCCCGAGTCGCTGCTGGAAGCCGAGTTCTTCGGCACCGCGCCCGGTGCGTTCACCGGCGCCGATCGCAAGGGTCGCGCCGGCAAGCTGCAGATCGCCCAGGGCGGCACGCTGTTTCTCGACGAAATCGGCGACATGCCGCTGCCGCTGCAAAGCAAGTTGCTGCGGGTGTTGCAGGAAAAGGAATTCGAACCGGTGGGCTCCAACGAAGTGATTCAGAGTGATGTGCGAGTGATCGCCGCCACCTCCACCGACCTGGTGGCGGCGATCAAACGCGGCGAGTTTCGCGCCGACTTGTATTACCGCCTCAACGTGCTGCCAATCCAGGTCCCGCCCCTGCGTGATCGCCTCGACGACCTGCCGGCCCTTAGCGAAGCAATCCTCGAAGAGCTGCGCAGTCAACACGAATTGAACCGCGAAGCCCTGGATTTGTTGGGGCAACACGCCTGGCCGGGGAACATTCGTGAACTGCGCAACGTGCTGGAGCGGGCGGCGTTGCTCAGCGATGACTTGATGCTGAACGCAGCGGATATCCGCGCGGCGATTGGCAGCTTCACCCCGGTGGAGCGTGCGGCGCCTCTGCCCCTTGAGCCGATTGCCCATGAAACCTTCAGTGAGGCTCGCGAACGGTTTGATCGGCAGTTGATTGAATCGACCCTCGCGCAATGCGGTGGGAAGGTAATCGAAGCGGCGGCGCGGTTGGGGCTGGGACGGTCGACGTTGTACAAGAAGATGGCGGCGCTGGGGATTGCTGAGTCTCCATAAAGAGACATTGATCTCCATGGGTAGACAGCGCCTCTTCGCGGGCAAGCCTCGCTCCTACAGGTCGTGCAATTTCGTAGATAACCACACTCCCGCAGGAGCGAGGCTTGCCCGCGAAAGCGTCAGCACAATCGCCAAAAGTCTCAATACAGAGACAAAAATCGCCAAAGTCACTTCACAAACAAATAATCTCCTTATATTTCAATAGCTTAGATATCTGGCACGAAACCCGCTATAGCCCTCCCACCAAGCTTCACCCTACAAAAATAACAATCCTGGAGAGACACACCATGAGTGTGATCATTGCCTTGGCAGCCCTCGCGCTGCTGATGGTGGCTGCTTACCGTGGCTACAGCGTTATCCTCTTTGCCCCGATCGCCGCCCTCGGCGCCGTCCTGTTCACCGACCCTTCCGCCGTCGCCCCCGTCTTCACCGGGGTGTTCATGGAAAAAATGGTCGGCTTCGTCAAACTGTATTTCCCGGTGTTCCTGCTCGGTGCGGTGTTCGGCAAGCTGATTGAGTTATCGGGCTTCTCCCGCTCCATCGTCGCAGCAGCGATTCGCTTGCTCGGCACTCGCCAGGCGATGCTGGTGATCGTGCTGGTCTGCGCCTTGCTCACCTACGGCGGTGTGTCGCTGTTTGTGGTGGTGTTTGCGGTGTACCCGTTTGCCGCCGAGATGTTCCGCCAGAGCAATATTCCCAAACGCCTGATCCCGGCGACCATCGCCCTCGGCGCGTTCTCGTTCACCATGGACGCCCTGCCTGGCACGCCGCAGATCCAGAACATCATCCCCAGCACCTTCTTCAACACCACCGCCTGGGCGGCGCCGTGGCTGGGTGTGATCGGCACGATTTTCGTGTTCTGTGCCGGCATGCTGTTTCTGCAGCGCCAGCGTAACAAGGCCCAGCGCACGGGTGAGGGTTACGGTTCAGAGCTGCGCAACGAACCGGAAACCGCACCGGACATCCAACTGCCTAATCCGTGGATCGCGCTGTCGCCGCTGTTGCTGGTGGGCCTGATGAACCTGCTGTTCACCCGCTGGATTCCAGAATGGTATGGCAAGACCCACAGCCTTTCGCTGCCGGGCATGGCCGCTCCGGTGACCACCGACATCGCCAAGCTGACGGCGATCTGGGCGGTCCAGGCTGCCTTGCTGGTGGGCATCATCATGGTGCTGGTGTTCGGCTTTAAGGCGATTCGTGGCAAGTTGGCCGAAGGCAGTAGAAGTGCGGTCAGCGGCGCGCTGCTGGCGGCGATGAACACGGCATCGGAATACGGTTTTGGGGCGGTGATCGCCTCGTTGCCAGGTTTTCTGGTGCTGTCGGACTGGCTCAAGAGCATTCCCAACCCGTTGGTCAATGAAGCGATCACCGTGACCTTGCTGGCCGGCATCACCGGCTCGGCGTCAGGCGGGATGAGCATCGCTTTGGCGGCGATGTCCGAGAGTTTCGTCAGCGCTGCCCACGCCGCCAATATTCCGCTGGAAGTGCTGCACCGGGTCGCCGCGATGGCCAGTGGCGGCATGGACACCCTGCCGCACAACGGCGCGGTGATTACCTTGCTGGCGGTCACCGGGTTGACCCACCGCGAGGCCTACAAAGACATTTTCTGTATTACGCTGATCAAGACACTCGCTGTTTTTGTGGTGATCGGTACTTTCTACGCCACTGGCATTGTGTGAGGTATTCATGACGACTCTTTCGGGCAAGACCGCACTGGTCACCGGTTCCACCAGCGGCATCGGTCTGGGGATCGCCCTGAGCCTGGCCAAGGCTGGCGCCAACCTGATCCTCAACGGTTTCGGCGATGCGTCCAAAGTGATTGCCGAAGTAGAACAATTCGGCGGCAAGGTCGGCCATCACCCCGCCGACGTCAGCGACCCCGCACAGATCGCCGACATGATCGACTACGCCGAGCGTGAGTTCGGCGGTGTGGATATCCTGGTCAACAACGCGGGCATCCAGCACGTGGCGGCGGTGGAAGATTTTCCGGTGGAGCGCTGGGATTCGATCATTGCGATCAACCTGTCGTCGGTGTTTCACAGCACTCGTTTGAGCTTGCCGGGGATGCGCGCCAAGGGCTGGGGACGGATCGTCAACATCGCTTCGGTGCACGGCCAGGTCGGTTCGGTGGGCAAGGCGGCATACGTCGCGGCCAAGCATGGCGTGATCGGCCTGACCAAAGTGGTCGGTCTGGAAACCGCCACCACCAACGTTACCTGCAACGCCATTTGCCCAGGCTGGGTGCTGACGCCGCTGGTGCAGAAGCAGATTGATGATCGCGCCGCGACCGGGATCGACCCGCAGCAGGCGCAACACGACTTGCTGGCCGAGAAACAGCCCTCCCTGGAATTCGTGACGCCGCCGCAGCTGGGTGAGTTGGTGCTGTTTTTATGCAGCGAAGCCGGTAGCCAGGTGCGTGGCGCAGCGTGGAATATAGATGGTGGGTGGTTGGCGCAGTAGCCTGCCGCCATACCCTGTGGCGAGGGGGCTTGCCCCCGTTGGGGCGCGAAGCGGCCCCCAGATAGACGCCGCACCCTCGCTGATGCACAGTGAGTCGAGCGGGCGACTGCTTCGCAGCCGAACGGGGGCAAGCCCCCTCGCCACAAAAGCGCTCTTGCCACAAAAGCCTGTGTGTTATGCATAAATAAGAAGAGGCCAAGCCATGTCCGACATCCTCTGGCAACCCGGCACCGAGCGCATCGGCAAGTCCCGCATGGAGGCCTTCCGGCGTTTCGTCAATCAGCGACACGCCCTTGGGATCGCCGACTACCCTGCCCTGCACCAATGGAGCATCGACCAGCGGGAAGCCTTCTGGCAGGCCATCGTCGATTTCTTCGACATCCGTTTTCACGATCAGCCAGACGCGGTGCTGATCGAAGGCGCGCAAATGCCCAGCGCCCAGTGGTTCCCCGGCGCTACCTTGAACTTCGCCGAACACCTGCTGCGCCGTCGTGACGATGCCGTGGCAGTCGTCGCCATCGGCGAAAACGGTCAACGGGAACAGCTGACCTGGGCCGAACTGGCAAGCCACGTCGCCGGTTTTCAAAATAGCCTGAAAGCCGCCGGTGTCGGCCTCGGCGACCGCGTGGCGGCGTGCATACCGAACACCTGGCAAACTCTGGTGGCCATGCTCGCCACCACCAGCCTGGGCGCGATCTGGTCCTGTTCTTCACCGGATTTCGGCACCCACGGGGTGATCGATCGCTTCGGCCAGATCGAACCGAAAGTGCTGATCACCTGCGCCGGCTACCGCTACGCCGGTAAAGAGATCGACCAGACCACCAAGGTCAATGAAATCCTCGGACAGTTGCCGTCCTTGCAGCAATTGATTGTTGTGCCTTATGCGCGTCCTCAAGCGCGCATCGAGGATTTCCGCTGCCAGGCCAACGTGACGCTGTGGGACGATTTTTACGACCCGGGCGGCGAGCCGCAATTCGTTCCCGTGCCTTTCGCCCATCCGCTGTACATCCTCTACTCCAGCGGCACCACCGGCGTACCGAAGTGCATTGTGCACGGCACCGGCGGCGTGCTGCTGCAACACGTCAAGGAACATGGCCTGCACACCGACCTCGGTGCCGGTGACCGTTTGTTCTACTACACCACCTGCGGCTGGATGATGTGGAATTGGCTGGTCTCGGCGTTGGCCGTCGGCAGCGCCGTGGTGCTGTATGACGGCTCGCCGTTTCATCCAGGGCCGGAGCGCTTGATCGACCTGATCGACGACGAACGCCTCAACGTCTTCGGCACCAGTCCGAAATTCCTCACTGCGCTGGAAAGCAATGGCTTGAAGCCGTGCGACAGTCATGACCTGAGCAGCCTGAGAACCATCCTGTCCACCGGCTCGGCGCTGTCGCCGCAAAGCTTCGATTACGTCTACCGCGCGTTCAAGTCCGACCTGTGCCTGTCTTCGATGTCCGGTGGTACCGATATCGTTTCGTGCTTTGTGATTGGCAACCCGGTCCTGCCGGTGCGCCGTGGTGAGATGCAATGCAAGAGCCTGGGCATGGCGGTCGAAGTGTGGAACGACGATGGCAAGCCCGTGATCGGTGAAAAAGGCGAACTGGTGTGCACCCGGCATTTTCCGGCCATGCCCATCGGCTTGTGGAACGACCCGCAACAGGAAAAGCTGCGCGCTTCGTATTTCAGCCTGTTCCCCGGCGTCTGGGCCCAGGGCGATTACGCCGAACAACTGCCCCATGGCGGCATGCTGATCCACGGCCGCTCCGACGCGGTGCTCAACCCCGGCGGCGTACGCATCGGCACGGCGGAAATCTACCGTCAGGTGGAGAAAGTCCCGCAGGTGCTGGACAGCGTGGCCATCGGTCAGCAATGGCAGGATGACGTGCGAGTGGTGTTGTTCGTGCGCTTGCGCGAAGGCGTCGAACTGGACGAAGCGCTGCAACAACAGATCCGCCAGGTCATCCGCGCCAACACCACGCCACGGCATGTGCCAGCGAAGATTGTCGCGGTGACGGACATTCCGCGGACCATCAGCGGCAAGGTGGTCGAGTTGGCGGTGCGCAACGTGGTGCATGGCCAGAAGGTGAAGAACACCGATGCACTGGCCAACCCCGAAGCCCTGGAGCAATTTCGAAACCGCCCCGAACTGAATGACTGACGCCGGCGCTAGTCCACCAAACCCCATTCACCCGGCGGTGCATGGGGGGTGGGCGCGGCCTCGGCGTGCATTTTCAGGCGCAAGCGCAGATTGTTCACCGAATCAGCATTTTTCAACGCCTCTGCCTCATCGATCGCGCCCTCGGCAAACAACGCGAACAGCGCCCCGTCAAACGTCTGCATCCCTGCCTCTGAAGACTTCTCCATGATCCCCTTGAGTTCACCAAACTCGTTGCGCCGGATCAGGTCGCCGATGGTCGGCGTTCCCAGCATCACCTCCACCGCCGCCCGACGCTGCCCATCGCGGGTACGCACCAGGCGTTGGGAAACAAACGCCTTGAGGTTGTTGCCCAGGTCGTTGAGCAACCGCCCCCGGCGCTCTTCGGGAAAGAAATTGATCACCCGATCCAGCGCCTGATTGGCGTTGTGCGCATGCAACGTGGAAATTACCAGATGACCGGTATCGGCAAACGCCAGCGCGTGCTCCATAGTCTCGCGGTCACGGATTTCGCCGATCAACACCACGTCCGGCGCCTGGCGCAACGTGTTTTTCAGCGCGGCGTGGAAACTGCGGGTATCGACGCCGACCTCGCGCTGATTGACGATCGACTTCTTGTGCCGATGGATAAACTCGACCGGGTCTTCGATAGTGATGATATGGCCACTGCTGTGGCGGTTGCGGTAATCGATCAGCGCTGCCAGCGAGGTCGACTTGCCCGAGCCGGTCGAACCGACGAACAGCATCAGCCCTTGTTTGAGCATCACGGTTTCAAGCAGCACCGCTGGCAAGTTGAGGTCTTCGAAGCGTGGAATGTCGAGTTTGATGTTGCGCGCCACGATGGAAACATCATTGCGCTGCTTGAAGATATTGAGCCGGAAACGCCCGACCCCGGGCAGGGAAAGTGCCAGGTTCATTTCCAGGTCCCGATCGAACTCCAGGCGCTGTTCGGCGTCCATGATGGACGCGGCAATGGCCGCCACTTCTCCCGGCTTGAACGGTTGACCGGTCAGGGCTTTGAGCACACCGTCAAATTTCGCGCTGGGTGGCGCGCCCGTGGACAGGTAAAGATCGGAGCCATGGCGGCTGGCCAGAATCTGCAGCAGTGCATCGATTTCCATGGCAAAAAGCACCCGCGAAGCATTCAATAAAAAAATGACCCCATGCGGGTCATCCAGCGTCTACCGCCCAGCAAGGATAGTAGACGCCGCCACACTGACTCACGCGCAGGACATGTAGATGAACGCACCACCAACCGCCAGCGATGCCCAGGCCTTGATTGCCCGACTGGACTGGACAAACAACCCGCTGGGCGCCGCCGAAAACTGGCCGCAGAGCCTGCGCACCGCGGTGGACATCGTGATCCACTCGCCAATGCCGATGCTGCTGCTGTGGGGCCCGCAGCTCACCCAGATCTACAACGACGGCTTCGCCTTCCTCGCCGGCAGCAAACACCCTCACGCCTTCGGACAACCGGCGCACCAGATCTGGCCGGAACTCAAAGACTTTACCGACCCGATTTACAGCGCCGTCCTACAGGGTCAGGTGCGGACCTACAGCGAACAGCGCTTCACCTTGCAACGCGACGGTCGGGATTCTGACTTCTGGCTGGATTTGACCTACAGCCCCATTCGCAACGAAAGCGCCGAGGTTGCCGGGATTCTGGTCACGGCCATCGAAACCAACGAACGCCGCCGCATCGCCCTCGAACTGGAACAACGCTCCGCCGCCAGCCTCAAGGCCCAGCAAGACACCGAGCAGCGCCTGCAACTGGCACTGGCCGCCACCGATGCCGTCGGCACCTGGGACTGGGACATTGGCGAAGACCGCTTTATCGCCGATGCGCACTTCGCGCAATTGCATGGCATAGATCCAGCCATGGCCAGCCAGTTGCCGATCAGCGAATACCTCCACGGCGTGCACCCGGAAGACCGCGCCATGATTGCCCGCAGCATCAAGCACTGCATTACCCATGGCAGCGAGTACGCCGAGGAATATCGCTTGCTGCAAGCCGACGGCCAATTGCGCTGGGTGTTTGCCCGGGGTCGTTGCTACAAGGATCACCATGGCCGGCCGATCCGTTTCCTCGGCGCCGCGCTGGACCTGACCGAACGCAAAAACATCGAACAGGCCCTGCGCCAAAGCCAGACCGAGCTGCAACTGATCATCAACGCCATGCCGATCCTGATCAGTTACGTGGACCGCGAAGAGCGCTTTCGCCTGAACAATGCCGCCTACCTTGAATGGTATGGCCTGACGCCCCAGGAGCTTTACGGCCGCACCATTCGCGAAGTGCTGGGTGATGAAGCCTATGCCCTGCGCGCCGAACACATCGCCGAGGCGCTGAAAGGCAAGACCTGTTGTTTCAGCATCAGCGCCGACCACCGCGACGGCAGCACCCGCCAGGCCCTGATGAACTACCTGCCACGCCACGGCGCAGACGGCGCGGTGAATGGTTTCTACATCTTCGTGATCGACGAGACCGAGCGCAAACAGACCGAAGAGGCGCTGCGCAACCTCAACGAAACCCTGGAAGAACGCGTGAGCGCTCGCACCCAACAACTGGCCGAAGCCAACCAGCGACTGCAGAACGAGATGTTCGAGCGTGAGCGTGCCGAAGACGCCTTGCGGCATGCGCAGAAAATGGAAGCGGTCGGCCAGCTCACCGGCGGCATCGCCCATGACTTCAACAACATGCTCACCGGGATCATCGGCAGCCTCGATTTGATGCAGCGCTACATCGCCGATGGGCGCGCGGCCGAGATCGGTCGCTTCACCGACGCGGCGGTGTCCTCGGCCCATCGCGCCGCCGCCCTGACCCATCGGTTGCTGGCATTCTCAAGGCGTCAGTCACTGGATCGCAGGCCACTGGACGCCAACCAGCTGGTGCATTCCCTGGAAGACTTGCTCAGCCGGACCAAGGGCGATCACATCGAGCTCAAACTGAAGCTGGCCGATGAGGTCTGGCCGGTCAGTACCGATGTCAGCCAACTGGAAAACGCCTTGCTCAACCTCGTGATCAATGCCCGGGATGCGATGCCCGATGGCGGCGAGCTGTTGATCGAAACCGCCAATGTTCACCTCGACGGCAGCGACGTCACCCCGCTGGAGCCGGTCAGGGCCGGGGATTACCTGATGATTGCCGTCAGCGACAACGGTGCCGGCATGACCCCATCGGTACTGGCCAAGGCCTTCGATCCGTTCTTCACCACCAAACCCATCGGCCAGGGCACCGGCCTTGGGTTGTCGATGATCTATGGTTTCGCCCAGCAATCGGGCGGGCACGTCAGCCTGCACAGCCGGCCGGGCCAGGGCACCAGCGTTCGCCTGTATTTGCCACGGTTGCACGTCGCCCTGCCGGAACACGCTCAGCTGCCCGTCGCAGGTGAAGCACCGCCAGCGGTTGCCGGTGAAACCGTGGTGTTGGTGGAAGACGATCCGGCGGTGCGCATGCTGGTGCTCGACCTGCTCAAAGAGTTGGGTTATCACGCCCATGAAGCCGAAGATGCGCAGAGCGCCCTGCCCTTGCTGGAGTCCGACCTGCGGGTCGATCTGCTGGTAACCGATGTCGGGCTGCCGGGCATGAACGGTCGGCAACTGGCGGAAATCGCTCGTCAGCACCGCCCGGAACTCAAAGTGCTGTTCATTACCGGCTATGCCGAGAAAGCCGCCGAACGCCAGGGCTTCCTGGAGGAAGGCATGGACATGGTGGCCAAACCCTTTTCCATGGACCTGTTGGCCAACAAGATTCGCACGATGATCGGCCAAGCCGGCTAAGTTAAGGCATAATCGCGCGCCCCACGCTGGCACCAACATAGCCACCACCGTTGCAAGGTACTGCCCATGAAAGCCCAAGCCCGCCATATTCTGGTGAAAACCTCGGAAGAAGCCGAGCAGCTCAAACAACGCATCGCCAAGGGCGAAGCCTTCGATGTGCTGGCCAAGAAATACTCCACCTGCCCGTCCGGCAAACGCGGCGGCGATCTTGGCGAAGTACGGCCCGGGCAGATGGTCGGGGCGATCGATGCGGTGATCTTCAAAAAACCGCTGCGGGTGGTGCATGGGCCGATCAAGAGCAAGTTCGGGTATCACCTGGTGCAGGTGTTTTACCGGGACTGATCGGTTGGCTCGATATACAGGGTGAGGCTCCCTCGCCACAAAAACCACAGCCACCACAGGCATTGCATTTCAATCTTTGGGGATCAGTGCCCCCGGCACTTGAATCACCCGACTCGCCAACCGATGCCCCGCTTCAGCAGCCTCGACCGGGCTCCCGCCCTTGAGGCGGCAAGCCAGATAGGCCGCGCTGAACGAATCCCCCGCCGCCGTGGTGTCCACCACCCGTTCAACCACCTGCGCCGGCACTTCGAACGACTCGCCGTCACAGCGAATCAGACACGCCTCGGCACCGCGTTTGAGCACCACTTCGGGCGTGCCCATCTGCTCATAAGCGGCAAACACCGCCGCGCAATCGAAAAAGTGGAACAGCGCCTGCTCGTCATCAACCGTCAGCAACGCCAGGTCGACATAGGGCAACACTTTACGATAAGCCGCTCGTGCGTCCTCGACCGAAGCCCACAGGCGTGGTCGATAATTGTTGTCGAACACGATCCGCGCATCCCGCTGCCGGGCTTCGATCAGGGTCTCCAGAAGCTTCTCCCGGCCCTGCTCACCGAGCACCGCCAGGGTGATGCCGCTGAAATACAGCACGTCGTAATCCGGCAGTGCTGCCAGGATCGGCGCGGCCGCCGGGGTGGTAAAGCAATCGCGCACGGCCGCTTCATTGCGCCAGTAGAGAAAACGCCGCTCGCCGGCCGCATCGGTCTGGATGCAATACAGACCGGGCAAGCGACCGGGCAACCGCTGAACCATATCTAGCCCGATATGTTCGCTGGCCCAACTCTGGCACATCGCATCGCTGAAACTGTCGTCACCCAGGGCAGTGACGTAATCCACCGTGCCGCCATCGCCCAGTTCACGGGCCAGATAGACCGCGGTGTTCAGGGTATCGCCGCCGAAGCTCTGTTGCAGAGAGCCGTCGGCGCGCTGCTGCAGTTCGATCATGCACTCGCCGATCAGGGCGATGCGCGGGATGTTGGGGCCCAGAGGGCTGATGTTGTTCATGTTGTGGGGGCTCTTAGAAACAGGTTTCCATGGTCTCGATAACATTCAGCTGCTCATCCACCAGACACCCGATACGCCACTTGTCGAACGTCAAACACGGGTGCGAAGTCCCGAACGAAATGATATCGCCCACCCGCAACTCAACCCCCGGCGCCACGGTCATGAACGCGTGCTGGTCCATCACCGCCGTCACCTTGCAGGCACTCACATCATCGCCGGTCGCCGGCACCACGCCGGCCTTGTAACGCAGCAACGGCACCGGCAAACCGGCGTCGTAGGCCACGTCGCGCTTGCCCAGGGCGATCACCGCAAAACCCGGTTCGGGCAACGACTGCACATGCGCCCAGACTTCCAGCGCCGGGCGCAAACCTTCGTGCAGGTCGCTGCGACGGTCGAGCACGCAGCATTGCGCTTCTTTGTAGATGCCATGGTCGTGGGCCACGTAACTGCCAGGGCGCAGCACGCTGAGGAAACGCCCGCCGGCATTCTGCGCTTCGAACGACTCGGCGATCAGGTCGTACCAGGCCGAGCCCGACGCGGTGATGATCGGTTTGGCAATCGCGAACGCGCCGCTGTCCTGCAACTGCACCGCCAATCGCACCAAGGAGGCTGCGAACTCGCGGATGCCGCTCACCGCATGATCACCGTGAATCACCCCTTCGTAGCCCTCGATACCGGTCAGCGCCAACGCCGGTTGAGCGTTGATAGCCTTGGCCAGTGCCAGCACTTCGGCTTCGGTGCGGCAACCGCAACGACCGCCGACCACGCCGTACTCGATCATCACGTTCAGGCGCACGCCGCGCGAGGCGAAAAACGCGCCGAGGTCGGCGACGTTATCCGGGTGATCGACCATGCAATAAAAATCGAAAGTCGGGTCTGCCAGCAGGTCGGCGATCAGCGCCATGTTCGGCTTGCCGACCAGTTGATTGGCCATCAGCACCCGGCGCACGCCATGGGCGTAGGCCGCACGGGTTTGCGTGGCACTGGCCAGGGTGATGCCCCAGGCACCGGCGTCCAGTTGGCGACGAAACAGCGCCGGGGTCATGCTGGTTTTACCGTGAGGTGCCAGTTCCGCGCCGCTGTGGCTGACGAAGTCCTGCATCCAGCGAATGTTGTGTTCCAGCGCGTCGCGGTGCAGCACCAGGGCCGGCAGGCTGACGTCCCGCACCAGGTTGGCGCCGGTTTGCGCATAGCCCTTTTCCATGGCGGCGGTATTGATGGCAGTAGACATGGTCGATCTCCTCACACACGGCCGCAGGCAGCCGCTGTTATTCGTTTATACGCCGGGCGAGGCTGTTGGCGCTGTCGATCAGCACCCGGCGATAGTCGTTGTAATTGTTCTTCGCATCGGCCCGTGGGGCGACGATGCACAGGGTCGCGATGGCCACGCCGTTCGGGTCTTTGACCGGGGCGGCGAAGCAATGGGTAAAGGTGTCGGCGACGCTGTCGAAGGAAAAGAATCCGTCGATGGCGGCCTGGCGGATCTCCCGGAGAAATTGCTCCAGCGGCAGGCGTTCGCCGTCGGGCAGGATGAAATCGTCGGGGTCGATCAAATCGACGATCTGCTGATCGCTCAGGTGCGCCAGCAGCAGGCGCCCGGAAGCGGTCCAGGGGATCGGCGCGTTTTCGCCGATGTCCGAGGAAATGCGGAAATGCCGCTCACCCTCTTTCATCAATGCCACGGTGTATTTGCGTCCGTTGAGCAGGCACATCTGCGCGGTTTCGCGGGTCTGGCTGACGATTTCCTGCAAGGCGTGATCGGCCTCGCGGGACAGGTCGAAATGACGCAAATGCGCCTGCCCGAGGAAGTACAGCTGACGACCGAGGTAAACGTGACCTTCCTTGCCCACGGGTTCGAGGATGCGCCGCTCCAATAAGGACGCAACCAGTTCGTAGACCGTGGATTTCGGGCTGCCAATGCCGCTGGCGATTTCGTTCGGGCGCAGGGGCTGGCCGATTTCCTTGAGGAAATCGAGGATGTCGAACGCCCGGTCCAGACCGCGAGCCCGACGCTTGATGGTGTCTTCGGTCATATCTTCAGGTTCCCATTCAGAGTGCCGGGAGTTTACCCAGAAGGCCGCCTTCGCGGGCAAGCCTCGCTTCTACAGGATTTCGCTGTTTGTAGGAGCGAGGCTTGCCCGCGAAGAATCCACCGCGATTCAGGCCTTCTTCTTGTAGGCGATGCAATCAATCTCGACCTTGCAATCGACCATCATGTTCGCCTGCACGCAGGCCCGGGCCGGGGCGTGTTCGCTTTTGAAGTACTCGGAAAACACCTTGTTGAAACTCCAGAAGTCCCGCGGGTCTTCCAGCCACACGCCCGTGCGCACCACATCTTCGAGCCCGTAACCGGCCTCTTCCAGAATCGCTATCAGGTTTTTCATGGTCTGGTGAGTCTGCTCGACAATCCCGCCCACGATGATTTCACCGTCCACCGCCGGCACTTGGCCGGACACGTGCAGCCAGCCATCGGCTTCGACGGCACGGGCAAAAGGACGGGGTTGGCCGCCACCGGCGGTGCTGCCGGTGCCGTAACGAGTAATGCTCATGGGTGTTTCTCCTGATTAAAAAGTGAAGGCTTAAAAGCGGGTGCTCTTGAGAAATTCCGCCAATCGCGGTGACTGCGGGCGTTCGAACAATTCCTTGGGCGGCCCCTGCTCTTCGATCCGCCCCTGATTCATGAACACGATCTTGTCCGAGACCTCGAAGGCAAAACGCATTTCGTGGGTCACCAGCAACATGGTCATGCCGTCCTCGGCCAGGCCCTTGATCACGTTCAGCACTTCGCCCACCAGTTCCGGATCGAGGGCCGAGGTGACTTCATCGAACAGCATCAAACTCGGGTTCATCGCAATCGCCCGGGCAATCGCCACGCGCTGTTGCTGGCCGCCGGACAACTGACCGGGGTAATGATCGCGGCGCTCCAGCAGGCCGACCCGCTCCAGCCATTTCTCCGCCAGCGCCACGGCTTCATCCTTGTGCAGTTTTTTCACCTTGAGCAACCCGAGGGTGACGTTCTGCAACGCGGTGAGGTGCGGGAACAGATTGAATTGCTGGAAAGCCATGCCGGTCATGGCGCGATGGCGGGCGATGACTTTTTCCGGGTGGCGCACGCGCTTGCCGTTCACCTCGTCATAGCCAATGGATTCACCGTCGAGCAGAATCTGCCCGCCCTGGAACTCTTCGAGCATATTCACGCAGCGCAGCAGCGTGGTCTTGCCCGAGCCGCTGGAGCCGATCAGCGTGACCACATTGCCGCGCTGCATGGTCAGGTCGACGCCCTTGAGCACTTCGAGCTGGCCGTATTGTTTGTGCAGGCCGCGGATGTCCAGCAGCGCCTGGTTCTGGGTCGAAACTTGTGCTTGTGTCATGGCAAGGCCACCCGCTTTTCAATGTGCCGGCCGAGTAATTCGATGGCGTAGTTGATGACGAAAAACAGCAATCCGGCGAACAGGTAGAACTCGAGGGTCATGAAGGTCCGGGCGATGATCTGTTGAGTGCTGAGCAGCAGCTCGGCGACGCCGATCACCGACAACAAGGTCGACGCCTTGACGATCTCGGTGGACGAGTTGACCCACGTCGGCAAAATCTGCCGCAATGCCTGGGGCAGCAACACATAACCCAGCGCCTGGTAAAACGTCAGGCCGATGGCCTTGCTCGCTTCCATCTGACCGCTGGGCAGCGCTTGCAACGCACCGCGCACGATCTCGGCGACATGGGAACCGCAAAACAGCGTCAGGCCCAAAGTGCCTGCCCCGAAGGCGCTGATTTGCCAGCCCAGTGCCGGCGCCATGTAGAAGCAGGCCAGTACCAATACAAACACCGGCGTGCCGCGAATGATGTCGACGTAGAACCGGAACGGCGCGCGCATCCAGAACGTGCCGTAAGTGAGTACCAGGCCGGCGACGATGCCGACCAGCGTGCCCAGCAAAATCGCCAGGCCCGAGCACTGCACACTGGTCAGGAAGCCCTGCCACAGGACATCCCGGGCCACCCATAACTCATGCAACCAACTGGGGGATTCGTACATGGGGCCTCCTATCGGCGAATCGCCAGACGCTGTTCGAGGTAACGCAGCATCATGGCAATGAGGTAACAGGCCGCAACATAGAGCGCTGTGGTCACCAGCCAGGTTTCAATCACCCGGTAGCTCTCGACATTGATCTTGCGCGCGTAATAGGTCAGCTCCGGCACGGCAATCGCCGCCGCCAGCGAGGTGTCCTTGAACAGCGAAATGAAGTTGTTCGACAGCGCCGGCAGCACATTGCGCAGCATCACCGGCACAGTGATGTACGCCTTGACCTGCCACTCGCCCAAGCCGATCGCCAACCCGGCTTCACGCAGCCCCTTGGGAATGCTCAACAGCCCCCCACGAAACACTTCGGTCAGGTACGCCCCGGCATACAGCGACAGGGTGATGATGAACGAGGGGATCTTGTCCAGACGAATCCCCAGGCTCGGCAACGCGAAGTAGATCAACAGAATCAACACCAGAATCGGCGTATTACGGATCACCGTCACATACACCGACGCCAGCCCTCGCAATGCGCGATGCTTCGATAGCAAAGCAAACGCCATCAGCAAGCCGATCACGCAGCCGATGGCGATCGACACCAGCGCCAGCTCAAGGCCCAGGCCGAGCCCCGCCAGCAAGGTGTCGAAGTCGCGCCACACGGCGGCAAAATTCAACTGATAGTTCATGGTCAGCAGTACCTTGAGCGGAGCGATTTATCACCGCCCCGCTCTCACGGGATCATTTGAATTCGACTGGGAAACCGATTGCAGGTGTAGGCAGGTCTACACCGAACCACTGCTTGAACGACGCCGCGTAAGTCGGGAATTCAACGCCGGTCATGCCTTCATGCAGGACGGTGTTGACGAAGTTCAGCCAGTCCTGATCGCCGCGTTTGACCGCACAGGCGTAGGTTTGCGGGCTCCAGGCGTAGGTCGGGCTGCGATAACGGCCAGGGTTCTGCACCATCAGGTATTTCACCGACGACTGATCGGTGGCCGCCGCGTCGGCCCGGCCGGAGTTCACTGCCTGATACATCAGATCCACGCTGTCGTACTGATCGACCTTGGCCTTGGGCAGCGCCTGATGCACCAGTTCTTCTGCGTACACGTTCTGCAGCACCGCCACGGTCACGCCGTCGGCGGCAGCCCTGAGGTCTTCGATTTCCTTGTACTTGCTGTTGGCCGGCAGCAACAGGCCAACACCTTCGCGGTAGTACGGCAGCGTGAACGCGACCTGTTGGGCCCGGCTGGCGGTCACGGTGATGAACTGGCAACTCATATCGACCTTGTCGGTCAGCAGGTTCGGAATCCGCGCATCGGACGACTGCACCACGAATTCGACCTTGCTCGGGTCGTTGAACAACCCTTTGGCCACCATCCGCGCGATATCGATATCAAATCCCTGCAACTTGCCGTCCGCTCCCTGGAAGTGCCACGGGGCATTGGTACTGCCCGTGCCCACGATCAATTTCCCACGGGCCAATACGCTGTCGAGTTTGCTGTCTGCCTGGGCGACACCCATGACAGCAGCCGAAGCCGCGAACAGGAAAACACACGCTTTAAACAAGGAAGGTCGGCGATGCATGGCAAGCACTCCAGGGCTGTGTTTATTCCGCTATACCGGAACTTGGTATGTAACAACGGAATAGACAGCAGAAAGTGTGCCACAGGATTGTTGGAAAATCCTGTTGCTTACTAAACGGTAATAAATTCAGAGAGATGGGAAATTTCCCAATGCAGACTTGCGCAGCAACAACGGGTCAATGAGCGCTACCAAGGGCTACAGGGTTGGGTAGCAAGGCAACATTCGAGTGCGCGAGAGTCCAAAAAGAAGCAATTCGACAGGCGCGCCCATGCTCAGGGATCGCCCGCACGATTTACCACCCATCGGATTAGAGCCCATACCTGTCAGATCTGACAGTTGTGGATCGCGGGTTGCGGGCGCTCAATCTGTGCAAGCCGTTCAAGCCTTCCATCATGCAACACTGGCCTGCGGACTTTTGACAAACACTTACAGGAGTTTCCACATGTCTGAACAATCCACAAAAGCTAATTTGGTGCGTAATGGTGATTTCACACAGGAGGGCAAGGACTGGACTTCTGATACGCCGGAGAAAGCCCGCTATGAAGACGGTTATTGTGCCTTGCAGTTACCAGGTCGGATCACTCAGAAGGTTACGCTCACCAACGGGGGCGAGTTTCGGTTTTCCGTAAAAATGAAAACGGAGCAGGGTTCTGCTTGCACAGCACAAGTTTTGCTATATCCCTCATGGCAAGTGCACAGCCTCAGTATCGGAGGTGGCACCCCCTGGACTGCAAAATCCGTAAATTTCACAGTACCTTCTGATACCACCGAAGTGACTATCAAGCTGCAAGCAAACGACGGTTCGTTCGGCACTTTTGGATCGTATTTCGATGACGTAAGGCTTGAGCAACGTTGAAGATAAAAGCTGGGGGGGCTTATTCAGGCCTTCGATAGTCTTCGAAAAAGAGATTTCAATGAGCTCGATATCCCCCCACCCACTGGATCCGGCCTACCGCAAAGCGCTCAACACCTGGCGCCCGGTGATTCTGTATTTCGGCAACCAACACTGTCCCGCCTGCGAAATGGCCGAGCCGGTTTTCCGTGAAGTTGCCGGGAAGTACAAAAATCACGCGTGCATCTATGTGCTGGATACGAGCAAGTCCCCTCGGCATCCGGAAGTCAAAGGCACACCCACTGTGCTCTTTTACAAGGAGGGGAAGCTGCTGACGAAGCTCAAGGGCATAGGGACCCCGGAAACCCTGGAAGAACATTTCAAAAAGCACATCGGCAAGCTCAAGCCCAAAAGAGTTGCCCGCAAACCTCGTCGCGACTTGCCGTGGTTACAGAAAACCCTCAGCACTTTATGCACTGCGCCAAGGGCACGGGAAATGTTGAGCCGGTAAGACACAGCCCCCCTGTAGGAGCGAGGCTTGCCCGCGAAGGAATGCACCGCTTTTTTTCAGGTACACCGCGTCATCGTTCTTCGCGGGCAAGCCTCGCTCCTACATTGAGCGATGCCAGCACCCGCTCGGCATTCGCACCGCACCCCATGCCCTCGGGCCGCGCCTGGATGCTCTCGATCACCTCCAGTAACCGCGCCTTGCTCTGGGCCAGGTGCAGTTGCATCTCCTCGATCTGCTCGACCTTGCGCTCAAGACCCGCCACCAGTTCGTCGTGCTTGAACTCACCCGTCGCGGCATCCGGCAACAGCAACTTCAGCTCTTCCAGGCTGAAACCGGCCTGTTGGGCGCACTGGATGATTTTCAGGGTTTGCAGTACTTGCGGCGGATAACGCCGATAGCCGTTGGTCTGACGTTCGACCTGACGAATCAACCCCTGGGCCTCGTAAAACCGAATGCGCGAAGCGTTCAACCCGCTCAGTTGCGCCAATTCACCAATCTTCATCACGGCCTCATTTGCACGCTTGACATTAAAGTTAACTTTAAGCCTAGCCTCCGCTCATCACTGATGAGGAGTCAAGTATGTCGCCCTTCCAAGCGTTGAATTTGCCCAACGGCCAGACCATCGGCAACCGCATCGCCAAAGCCGCGATGGAAGAGAACCTCGCCGATACCGGGCAGGCACCTTCCGGCGAGTTGTTTCGGTTGTATCAAGCCTGGGCTGACGGTGAGGCCGGGCTGTTGCTGACCGGCAATGTGATGATCGACCGCCGTGCCATGACCGGCCCCGGTGGCGTGGTGCTGGAAGACGAGCGACACCTGGACCGCTTTCGTCAGTGGGCAACCATCGGCCGGGCCAGTGGTGCGCAGTTCTGGATGCAACTCAATCATCCCGGGCGCCAGACCATGGCCAACCTCGGCCAGCAGGCCTTGGCCCCCTCGGCGGTAGCGCTGGACCTGGGCGGGTTTTCGAAGATGTTTGCCGAGCCCAAGCCCATGGGCGAGAACGACATTGCAGAAGTCATTCAACGCTTCGCCACCAGTGCCGCCCTGGCGGAAAAGGCCGGTTTCACCGGGGTGCAGATTCATGCCGCGCACGGGTATCTGCTCAGCCAGTTTCTATCGCCGTTGACCAATCGCCGCACCGACCGCTGGGGTGGTTCTCTGGAAAACCGTGCGCGTTTGCTGCTGGAAGTGCTCGGCGCTGTTCGCAAGTCGGTGTCGCCGCAGTTTTGCGTAGCGGTGAAGCTCAATTCCGCGGACTTCCAGCGCGGCGGTTTCGACGCCGATGACGCCCGGCAAGTGATCCAGTGGCTCAACGAGCAACAGATTGATTTGCTCGAGCTCTCAGGCGGCAGCTACGAAGCACCGGCCATGCAAGGCGAGGCTCGCGACGGTCGGACCCTGGCGCGAGAAGCGTACTTTCTGGAAATGGCCAGCGAACTGGCCGGTGTGGCGCACATGCCAGTGATGGTGACTGGGGGAATTCGTCGGCTGGCAATCGTCGAACAGGTGCTCAACAGCGGCATCGCCATGGCCGGTATCGGCACGGCACTGGCTATTGAACCGCAGCTGGTCAAACGCTGGCGCGAAGGCCAGAACAGCCACCCACGGCTGCCACCGATTCGCTGGAAACGCAAAGCCCTGGCGTCGCTGGCGAACATGGCCGTGGTGAAGTTTCAGCTCCATCGATTGAGTCGCGGACGCACACCCAGGCCGCAGGTTTCGGCGGTATGGGCATTGATCCTCGATCGGTTGTACATCGCCCGGCGTACCCGCCAGTACCGCCAGGCAATGGGCAAATAACCGAAGAAACCTGTGGGAGCCATTGTGGCGAGGGGGCTTGCCCCCGTTCGATTGCGAAGCGATCGTAAACCCAGTCACCGTCTTCGGATTCAAGATCGTAGCGACTGGTTTTAGGGGCGCTTCGCACCCCAACGGGGGCAAGCCCCCTCGCCACAAAGAATCTCCCAGAGGGAATCACCAGCGTGTTTATCGTCCGGAAAAACGTAGCCGCGATAACATCCGCAGGTCGCCCTCGCGGTAATAGTCATCGGTCCAGCTGTCATCCGCAGCCAACGGCCGGACCTGCTTGAGTTGCAGTTTCTTTGCGAAGTAGCGGAACCGGTAATGTTCGTAGAAGCGCAGCAGTTCCAACCCGTAGCGATCGGCCAGGTCGGTGTTGCCACGGATGATCAGATAGTTCTCGTCGTTGCCATTGCTGGCTGCGTCACTGAGGTTGTGGCTGCCGCTGATGATGGTTGGTGAATCGCTGGTGAAGTCGACGACGATGGCTTTGGTGTGCACCAGCAGGTTGCCCTTCTGGCCTTTCATGTTTTCCTTGAGCCAGCCTTCCAGGCCGGTGTTGAGCAGCGCGGTGGCAGCGAATTCGGCGGTGCGGTCGGCGTGGAAACCGGTGATGCTGCTGACCGTATTTTGCAGGCCGTAACGCAAGATGTCGTCGTGGGGTTGGCCGAGCAGCGCGTTGAGTATTTTGTCCGGCAAGGTAAATGCGGTGACAAACAGCAGGTCTTTTTTGGCGGCGTTGATGATCTTGATGAACTCACTCAAGTCGCCCTCGCCCGAGCGCGGTGAAAAACCGGCGAACAGCAGCTGGTCAGGCTGCATCGGATTATGTTCCGTGAGCCAGTCCCGCGTGGCGCCGACGTCCGTCGGTGTGGCCCAGACCTGCTCGAAGGTTTGCAGGTAAGTGGCGCCGATCCGAGCGTCGTCCAGCACATGCACGACGTTGGCCTGACGGTAGACGCCGTTGGCAGTGAAGTTGGTACTGCCGCAGAGTACCGCTTCGGGCTGATGCTGCCCCGCCGCATCGAGCCGGCTCAGGACCATGAACTTGTCGTGAAAGATATTGTGGGTGACTCGCCCGCGTTTGTTCGCCGCCGGGATTTTTTCCAGGCTGGCTTCGTTCAGCGCCGTGGTGTCTTCGCCAGGTTGGGCGTGGTACAGGACCCGAACCTTTACGCCACGCTCGAAGGCGGCGTTCACCGCATCGACGATCGCCTGCAACTGGTATTCATAGATCGCGATGTCCAGCGCCCACTGGCCATCCACGGCACGTTCGATAAACCCGAGCAGGCGTGCGAGCAGACCATTTTCCAGCCATTGCCGCGGCGCATCGGGCCATTCTTCGATAGGCAGTGTCTTGTTGACGCTGAGCAGCGCATCGAGGTCGGCGAATTTGCGCTGGAACGCCTGACTGGCAGCCACTGCCCGGTTGAATATCACGTTCTGCCCCTTGGGCAGGCCATTGTCCGTGGTGACCGTCACTTCCAGGCTTTCACCCAACTGTGGCGCATCGGCAGTGCCATAAGCCAGGTGAACCCGATAATGGATCGTCACACCCGGATTGACCGCGTAATCGGCCCAGCGAAATTTCTGCAAAGGCGCGGCATCGCTGGGGGTGGCGTGAAACTGAGGGAACGTATGATCCTTGCCGGGGAAGGTCAGGCTGTTGAACAGAAACAACCAGGGTTTGTCACCTTGCTGTTTTTCGATGGCAAACCCCAACAGGCCTTTGCGGCGGGGTTCGGCCAGGTCGATGGCCAGCAGCACACCGTTGGTGCCAGCGTAGGCTTTGACGCGGAAATCGTCCTGATCGTTGCGGGCTAGAACGCGCATGGGTCACTCCTGTGATGGGTTTGCTTACAGAGCATAGGGCAGCGATGCGATGGGGCCAGCACTGTCAGCACAAAACTCAACCTAAAATCAGCTCATCGATATGTCGATAATCAACCTGTAACTGCGCTGCCAACACCTTTGCCCGCCCGAGCCGAATCGGCCCGCGCTCGATGTCGATCAGCAACCCCGGACAATCCAGCTCCGGCAATGTCGACCATTCCTTCAACCGTCCATCCGTCACTAGCAACAGCCGCTGCTGTTCGGCCGGAAAACGCTTTTGCCGTGCCACCAGCCAGTGCCCCGCCTCGCCCAGCGCCGCCAGCATCGGCGTCCCGCCGCCGGCGCCCAATCCCTCGAGCCAATCGCGTAAGCCCGCAGAGGCTTTCAACCCCTGCACCTGCCACTTCGGCAAGTGACCGCTGGCGGTCAGCAAAGCCAGACGTGCGCGCTGTCGATAGGCATCGTCGAACAGTTGCGCCAGCAAGCCCTTGGCATCGCTCAACGCCTGATGGCGCCGGGTCGAGGCCGAGGCATCGACGATCACCAGCCACAGTTCATGCGGGGTGCGGGTCCGCAGATGGAACAGTAGGTCATCGCGTTGACGCGGTCGGCCGTTGAGCAAGGTGCCGGGCCAATTGACCGATCCGCTACGGGCGGCGTGACGCTTGCCCTGTTTACCGTGATCCAGCCGGCCTGCGCGGGGTCTGGCATTCGCCCCCGCGTCTGATCGAGGGCGAATGCCTAGGGCTTTTTTGGCCAGCTCGGCACTTCACGTCGAGCACCGACCGGCAGCGCCTGGGCGGGCATTTCGCCCCACTGGCCCTGACCTTCGTTCGGGTTGGGGGTTTGCGCAGGGGATTGCTGTGGCGCTTGGGAATGTTGCGGCGCAGAGGTCGAATGCTCCCGACGACGATGACGCAAGGCAAATTCGGCGACCGCGTCGATATCTTCTTCGGCAATGGCGTTCGCACCGCGCCAGGCCGCATGTGCCCGCGCCGCACGCAACCAGACCAGATCGGCCCGCAAACCGTCGACGCCGGCAGCAAAGCAGCGCTCGGTGATCTGCGCCAGTGCGGCATCGTCGAGCGGGATACTCACCAGGGCCGCACGCGCCTTCTGGCAACGTTCGCGCAGGGCGTGTTGCTGACTTTCCCACTCGGCGCAGAAGCCTTGCGGATCGCTGTCGAAATCCAGTCGACGACGGATGATCTGGCCGCGCTCGGTGGGTGCGGTATGGCCGCTGAGGGCGACGTTCAGACCAAAGCGGTCGAGCAGTTGCGGACGCAGTTCGCCCTCTTCCGGGTTCATGGTGCCGATCAGCACAAACTTCGCCGAATGCCGATGGGAAATCCCGTCGCGCTCGATCAGGTTGGTGCCGCTGGCGGCCACGTCGAGCAGCAGGTCCACGAGGTGATCGGGCAGCAAGTTCACCTCATCGACGTAGAGCACGCCGCCGTCGGCCTTGGCCAATACACCCGGAGAAAACTGTGCGCGCCCTTCGCTCAAGGCCGCGTCGAGATCGAGGGTGCCGACCAGCCGTTCTTCAGTGGCGCCCAGGGGCAAGGTGACGAATTGACCACTGGCCAGCAGGTCCGCCAGGCCTCGGGCCAGGGTCGACTTGGCCATGCCGCGCGGGCCTTCGATCAGCACGCCACCAATTTTCGGGTCGATGGTGGTCAGGTACAGGGCGAGCTTCAAGTCATCGGCGCCGACCACGGCGGAGAGCGGGAAATGGGGGGTGTCGGTCATGTCGGGTCTCGCTTGTGGTCAGAGATTACATTGTGGCGAGGGGGCTTGTCGGAACGCCGCATCGCCCCGTTCGGCTGCGAAGCAGTCGTAAAACCGGACAACTCGGTGTAAACAGAGGTAAAAGCGGGGGCCGCTTCGCGACCCAACGGGGGCAAGCCCCCTCGCCACAGCCCCCTTCGCCACAAATTTCCTTTGCTCACCGGCTAACTGTCTTCTTCTATATCCAGCAACAAATTCTCCAGCGCCTCGCGGTATTCACCCGGTTCCTGCCACATCCCCCGTTGCTGCGCTTCGAGCAGGCGCTCGGTCATGTCGCGCAAGGCGTGGGGATTGTGTTCGCGAACAAACTCCCGGGTCGCCGGATCAAGCAAATAGGCGTCCGCCAGCAACGCATACTGGTGATCGTCGATCAGCTGCGTGGTGGCGTCGAACGCAAACAGGTTATCGACCGTCGCCGCCAGTTCGAACGCGCCTTTATAGCCATGACGCTTGATCCCGTCGATCCATTTCGGATTGGCCGCCCGGGAACGGATCACCCGGTTCAGCTCTTCCTTCAATGTACGGATCTTCGGCAAGTCCGGCTGACTGTGGTCGCCGTGATAACTCGCCGCCGCTGCACCGCTGAGGCTTTCGACGGCCGCCAGCATGCCGCCCTGGAACTGGTAATAGTCGTTGGAATCGAGCAAGTCGTGCTCGCGGTTGTCCTGGTTTTGCAGCACGGCCTGCACCTGGCTCAGACGCTGGGCGAACTGCTCGCGGGCGGCGGTGCCTTCATCGGAGCCGCCGTAAGCGTAGCCGCCCCAGTTCAGGTAAACCTCGGCCAGGTCTTCGCGGCTTTGCCACAAACGACCGTCGATGGCGCCCTGCACGCCGGCACCGTAAGCACCCGGTTTGGCCCCGAAGATCCGCCAGCCGGCCTGTCGCCTGGCCGCCTCTTCATCCAGACCGGACTTCAGCAGCGCTTCGCGCTCGGCACGAACCTTGGCCGCCAACGGATTGAGATCGTCCGGTTCATCCAGCGCGGCGACCGCTTGCACGGCGGCGTCGAACAGCCGGATCAGGTTGGCAAAGGCATCACGGAAGAATCCGGAGACGCGCAAGGTCACGTCCACCCGCGGCCGGTCCAGCAGGCTCAACGGCAGAATCTCAAAGTCATCGACCCGCTGGCTGCCCGTCGCCCACACCGGCCGCACACCCATCAAGGCCATGGCCTGGGCAATGTCGTCGCCGCCGGTGCGCATGGTCGCGGTGCCCCAGACCGACAGGCCGAGCTGACGCAAGTGATCGCCGTGATCCTGCAAATGCCGCTCGAGAATCAGGTTCGCGGATTGAAAGCCGATGCGCCACGCCGTGGTGGTCGGCAGGTTGCGCACGTCCACCGAATAGAAATTGCGCCCGGTGGGCAACACGTCCAGCCGTCCACGACTGGGCGCACCACTCGGCCCGGCCGGGACGAATCGACCGCTGAGGGCGTCCAGCAGGCCGCGCATTTCCGCCGGGCCGCAGGCGTCCAGGCGTGGCGCAACCACCTCGCACAAACTGTCGATGATCGCGCTCACGTCGGACCAATCTGCCTCCTGTGGGAGCGGGTCTAGGTGGTGAGGGGCCTTGTGGCGAGGGGGCTTGCCCCCGTTGGACTGCGCAGCAGTCCCGTTTTTTGGGGCCGCTTCGCGACCCAACGGGGGCAAGCCCCCTCGCCACAAAGGCTCGCTCCCACACGGGCCAGGCTCGGCATTCAACGTCCGCGAGATTAGTTGCGCAGCGAACAGTTCCAGACGCTCACGGGTATCCCCCGCCGTGCGCCACAGCTCATCACTGACCGCCTGCAAGGCATCCGGCCGAGAACCGTTCCAAGGATCAGCCAACACGCAATCCAGTGGATCGAAGCCCAATTCGAACGCCTTGGCCAGCGCCCGCAGTACGCTCGATTGCGCGCCACGACCGTCGCCACGGGGAATGCGCAGCAAGGCCAATAAAGTGTCGATGCGCAATCGCCCGGTCGGCGACTCGCCAAACACGTGCAGGCCATCGCGAATCTGCGATTCCTTCAAGTCACACAGGTAGGTGTCCAGGCGCGGCAACCAGATCGCCGCGTCGGCATCGCTGTCGAGCTTCTCGTCCAGTTGCAGTTCGCGATCAATGTGCGTGTCGCGCACCAGTTGCAGAATATCGCGCTGCAGTTCCCGGGCACGGCGCGGATCGAGCAACTGCGCTTCGTAATATTCGTCGGCGAGCAATTCGAGATTACGCAGCGGGCCGTAGGTTTCGGCGCGGGTCAGCGGCGGCATCAGATGATCGATGATCACCGCTTGCGTACGACGCTTGGCCTGGGCGCCCTCGCCCGGGTCGTTGACGATAAACGGATAGATGTTCGGCAGCGGTCCAAGCAGCGCGTCGGGCCAGCAGTTTTCCGACAGCCCGACGCCCTTGCCCGGCAGCCATTCGAGGTTGCCGTGCTTGCCGACGTGGATCACGCCGTGGGCCCCGTAGGTGTTGCGCAACCAGAAGTAAAACGCCAGATAACCGTGGGGCGGCACCAGGTCCGGGTCGTGATAGACCGCGCTCGGGTCAACCTGATAACCCCGCGCGGGTTGAATGCCGACGAAGGTCAGGCCGAAGCGCAACCCGGCAATCATCATTCGCCCGCCACGGAACATCGGATCGTTTTCAGGCGAGCCCCAACGTTGCAACACCGCCTCGCGGTTGGCTTCGGGCAGCGCGTTGAACATCAAAAAGTAATCGTCCAGCGCCAGGCTTTGCTGACACGGGCGTTGATCGATAGTGTCCAGGACATTGCTGACGCCACCGAGCAGTTGCTGGATCAGCGCGGTGCCGCTGTCCGGCAACTCGGCCGGCAACGGATAACCTTCTTGATGCAGCGCACGCAGGATATTCAGCGCCGCGGCGGGTGTGTCGAGACCGACGCCATTGCCGATGCGTCCATCGCGAGTCGGGTAGTTGGCGAGGATCAGGGCAATGCGTTTTTCACCGTTGGGCACTCGCGCCAGATCGATCCAGCGCCGTGCCAGTTCAGCGACAAAATCCATCCGTTCCGGTTGTGGTCGATAGCAAACCACATCGGACTGACTGCGCTCGCTGCGCCACGCCAGATCCTTGAAGCTGATCGGCCGACTGATGATTCGCCCGTCCAGCTCCGGTAGCGCGATGTGCATCGCCAAGTCACGGGGACCGAGGCCTTGCTCGCTGGCACGCCAACCGGGCTCGTTGTCCTGGGCGCAGATTGCCTGAATCACCGGGATGTTGCGACGAAACGGCCGCAGGTGCGGCGCTTCAGGGCTGGACTGGGCGAAACCGGTGGTGTTCAGAATCACCCCCGCCTCGACTTCATCCAGCCAGTCCTCGACCACCGCCAGGCAGCCGGGCTCTTTCAAACTGGCCAGCGCAATTGGCAACGGGTTGAGCCCCGCCGCCTGCAAGCGCTGGCAGAAAATATCGATGAACCCGGTGTTCGCCGCCTGCAAGTGCGAGCGGTAAAACAGCACCGCCGCCACCGGCTGATCGGCCTGCCAGTCGGCTTGCCAATCCTGAAGGTGCGCGGGGCTTTTTTGCGGGTGGTAGATCGCGGTGCGTGGCAGGGTTTGCGGCTCGGACCATGGATAATCGCGACCCAGCCAGCGACTGGCGAGGCAGCGAAACAAGTCGAGCGCATTGGCCATGCCGCCCTGACGCAGGAAGTGCCAGAGCCGGTCGCGGTCTTCGGGAGTTACGGTGCTCAGGTCGCTGAGTTCCGGGTCCGGACGATCGTCGCCCGGCACCAGAATCAACTGCACACCGCGCTGGGACAATTCCACCAGACGCTCGATGCCGTAACGCCAATAGGCGATACCGCCATGCAGCGAGATCAGAATCACCTTGGCGTGGCGCAGCACTTCGTCGACATAAAGATCGACCGAGGCGTGATTCTGCACCTGCATCGGGTTGGCCAGGCGCAGGCTCGGGTAATCGTCGGGCAGCTGCTGCGCCGCCTCGGCGAGCAACGCCAGACTGGAATCGCCGCTGCACAGGATCACCAGCTCGGCGGGGGTTTGTCCAAGGTCGGCAATGTTGTCATCCGACACGAAACCGCCGGGCTGGGTCCTGAGCAGGTGCATGGGTTAAACGCTGAGCGCAGCGCGCAATTGCGCTTCGAGTTGAACGGCGTCCAGCGCCTGACCGATCAACACCAGACGGGTGGTGCGCGCTTCCTCGGCGCCCCACTGACGGTCAAAGTGCTTGTCGAAACGCGTGCCCACGCCCTGAATCAGCAGGCGCATCGGCTTGTTCGGCACCGCCGCGAAACCCTTGACCCGCAGAATGCCGTGCTGCACCACCAGTTGCGTCAGCGCGTCCATCAGCAGGCTTTCGTCGGCTTGTGGCAGCTCGATCGAGATGGAGTCGAACGCGTCATGGTCGTGATCGTGGTCGTCTTCATCTTCGTGGTGGTGATCGTGATGGCTGTGGCGGCTGTCGATGTGTTCTTCGGAACCGGCACCAAGGCCGATCAGCACGTCCAGTGGCAGGCGACCGCTGCTGGCTTCGATGACTTTCACCGCCGGCGGCAGCTCTTCGGCGACTTCCAGGCGCACGCGGGCCAGGTCTGCGGCGCTGATCAGGTCGGCCTTGTTGAGGATCACCAGGTCGGCGCTGGCCAGTTGGTCGGCGAACAGTTCGTGCAGTGGCGATTCGTGGTCCAGGTTCGGGTCGAGTTTGCGCTGGGCATCCACTTGATCCGGGAATGCAGCGAAAGTGCCGGCAGCGACGGCCGGGCTGTCGACCACGGTGATCACCGCGTCAACGGTGCAGGCGCTGCGGATTTCCGGCCACTGGAAGGCTTGAACCAAAGGCTTTGGCAGGGCCAGGCCCGAAGTTTCGATGAGGATGTGGTCGAGGTCGCCGCGACGCGCTACGAGTTCGCGCATCACCGGGAAGAATTCTTCCTGGACGGTGCAGCACAGGCAGCCGTTGGCCAGTTCGTAGACGCGGCCGCTGGCCTCTTCTTCGGTGCAGCCGATTGAGCACTGCTTGAGGATCTCGCCGTCGATGCCCAGCTCGCCGAACTCGTTGACGATCACCGCGATGCGACGGCCCTGGGCGTTGTCGAGCATGTGCCGCAGCAAGGTGGTTTTGCCCGAGCCGAGGAAGCCGGTAACGATGGTGACGGGGAGTTTGGCCAGTGTTTTCATCGGATGCCCTTTGGCAAGGTGGCGGGCATACGGGACGACAACCGGCAACGCGGGCGCGCGTGCCTGAAGAGTTCGCCACCGGATCACCCCGCCCGGTTGAAAGTGAGAATCTGTGTCGAGGCAGGTCTCCTGGCTGACGGTGTGCCCGGCGGGTCAGCCTGGCATTCGCTGCGCCTTCCCGCGAGCCCGTTGCACAGGGTTTGCAGTGGCGTGGCAGCGAACATCACCGTTCACAGTTGCGGGGGCAGCCGCGGCATCGACCGCGTTCCCTTCTTAGCTTCGACAGACGCCGAAGAACCTCGAAAGCGCAAGGCTACGCATCGTGTGGGGGCGGGTCAATCACTGCGCACGCCACCCGCACTTACAAAGAGCCAATCATTTTGGTATCCAAGTGAGAACCCCTGCCAATTGACTCCCCGCCCTCGCCCATGCTCTCCTACACGCCTTGTTACGGGTGCCCTTCACAGGGTGAAACGGGAAACCGGTGAATCATGTGCTTTACTCTAAAGCCATGTCAGTCCGGTGCTGCCCCCGCAACGGTAAGCGAGTGAAGCGTCAGATCCACTGTGCCGGTCATACGGCATGGGAAGGTGATGCTTGCAGGTTCAGGCGCAAGCCCAGCCCCTCGCGAGCCCGGAGACCGGCCCGCAACACAAAGTGACTTTTACGTTCACTGAATAACAAACCCGCGGTGGGCGGGCGCTGTTCGAAATCTCTGCGAGCCCTTGGCGTGCGGAGGTTTTCATGCGCTCTATTCACCCGCTGACAGACCAGAGGGAAGCGCCATGACGATCATCAGCAGCACCGCCAGCAACACCGACAAGAGCATCGCCAGCACCACCACGACCCTGACTCAACGCCTGACCGCCGCCGTGTGTGCGTCGATCCTTGGCGCCAGCCTTGTGTATTTCGCCGGTTTCTCGCACATCGAAGCGGTGCACAACGCCGCGCACGATACCCGTCACAGCTCCGCCTTTCCGTGCCATTGAGACCTGCTGAGATGATCAAGCGTATTGCGCAAACCGCAGGTTTCACCGGGCTGCTGGCTGCCCTGCTATTGACCCTGCTGCAAAGCTTCTGGGTCTCCCCGCTGATTTTGCAGGCCGAGACCTACGAAAAATCCGAGCCGGCCGCTGTTGAAATCCACGAGCACGCGGCGGGCGCAGTCGCTCATACCCACGATGCCGAAGCCTGGGAACCGGAAGACGGCTGGCAGCGCGTGCTGTCCACTACCGGCGGCAACCTGGTGGTAGCCGTCGGTTTCGCCCTGATGCTCGCCGGCCTTTACACCCTGCGCGCACCGACCAAAACCTCTCAGGGCCTGCTCTGGGGCCTGGCCGGTTATGCGACGTTCGTGCTGGCTCCGACTCTCGGCCTGCCGCCTGAGCTGCCGGGCACTGCCGCGGCTGATCTGGCGCAACGGCAAATCTGGTGGATCGGCACTGCCGCGTCCACGGCCGTCGGCATCGCGTTGATCGTGTTCAGCCGTCACTGGCTGATGAAAACTCTCGGCGTGGCGATCCTGGCCGTGCCGCATGTGATTGGCGCACCACAACCGGAAGTCCATTCAATGCTGGCGCCGGAAGCCCTGGAAGCGCAATTCAAAATCGCTTCGCAGCTGACCAACGTGGCGTTCTGGCTGGCCCTGGGCCTGATCAGCGCCTGGTTGTTCCGCCGCAAAAGCGATGGCCATTACAGCGCATGACTGACGTCAGCTCCGCGCCGACCCTGGTGGTCGGCCTGGGCTGCCAGCGCGGCTGCCCCGTCAGCACGCTGCGGGCGCTGCTCGATCAGGCGTTACAGGCCCATCAAATCGGGCTCAGTGAGATCAAGGCCTTGGCCAGCATTGACCTGAAGCGCGAAGAACCTGGCCTGATCCAACTGGCCGAACAGCTGGCATTACCATTGATGTACTTCAGCAGCGAACAGTTGGCGGCTTATCAAGCGCAACTGAGCCACCACTCGGACATCGCGTTTGAACGCACCGGTTGCTACGGCGTGGCGGAAAGCGCTGCGTTGGCCCTGGCCGAACAATTGGCCCAGGCACCGGCAAAGTTACTGATTCCACGACAAAAATACGCCCAGGCCACCCTGGCATTGGCCAGCGCCGCGTAAAATCCCCGATAATCCCTGCCCTCGATCATGAGCATTCTTCATCTGAAGCATGCCCAGCACCTATTTCTGACAGGAAACGACGATGACCGTCTACTTCATTGGCGCCGGCCCCGGCGACCCGGAACTGATCACCGTCAAAGGCCAGCGGCTGATTCGTAGCTGCCCGGTCATCATCTATGCCGGCTCCCTGGTCCCCGCCGCCGTTCTGGAAGGCCACCGGGCCGAACAGGTGGTCAACAGCGCTGAACTGCATCTGGAACAGATCGTCGAGCTGATCAAGACCGCCCACGCTAACGGCCAGGACGTGGCCCGGGTGCATTCCGGCGACCCGAGCCTGTACGGCGCGATCGGCGAGCAGATTCGCTACTTGCGTGAACTCGACATCCCTTTCGAAATCATTCCCGGCGTCACCGCCACCGCCGCCTGCGCGGCCCTTTTGGGTGCCGAACTGACCCTGCCGGACGTGTCACAGAGCGTGATTCTGACCCGCTATGCCGACAAAACCGCGATGCCCGCTGGTGAAGAACTGGGCAGTCTGGCGCAGCACGGGGCGACCATGGCGATCCATCTGGGGGTCAATCATCTGGAAAAGATCCTTGCCGAATTGCTACCGCACTACGGCGCCGACTGCCCGATCGCGGTGATCCACCGGGCGACCTGGCCGGATCAGGATTGGGTGGTGGGAACGCTTGAAGACATTGCGCAGAAGGTACAAGCCAAGGGCTTTCGCCGAACGGCGCTGATTCTGGTGGGTCGGGTGCTGGGCAGCGATCACTTCAGTGAGTCGTCGCTGTATCGCGCGGGGCATGCGCATTTGTACAGACCTTAAGCCAAACACACCCTGTGGCGAGGGGGCTTGTCGGAACGCCGCATCGCCCCGTTCGGCTGCGAAGCAATCGTAAGACCAGACAACTCGGTGTTTCCGAATAATGCAGGGGGCCGCTTCGCGACCCAACGGGGGCAAGCCCCCTCGCCACAGCCACAGGTTACCGACCCCCCATAAAAAAACGGCACTCACGGGTGCCGTTTTTTCGTTTCTGCAGCGAACGCCTTAGTAGTAGGCGTTTTCTTTCTGCGTGTGGTCAGTCACGTCACGTACACCCTTGAGCTCGGGAATGCGCTCGAGCAAGGTGCGCTCGATGCCTTCCTTCAGGGTGACGTCTGCCTGGCCGCAGCCCTGGCAACCGCCGCCGAACTTCAGCACGGCGATGCCGTCTTCGACCACATCGATCAGGCTGACCTGACCGCCGTGGCTGGCCAGCCCCGGGTTGATCTCGGTTTGCAGGTAGTAGTTGATGCGCTCGTTGACCGGGCTGTCGGCGTTGACCATCGGGACTTTGGCGTTTGGCGCCTTGATGGTCAGTTGGCCGCCCATGCGGTCGGTGGCGTAGTCGACTACCGCATCGTCCAGAAACGCTTCGCTGAACGAGTCGATATAGGCGGTGAAGCTTTTGAGCCCCAGCGCTGTATCTTCAGGTTTTTCTTCGCCCGGCTTGCAGTAGGCAATGCAGGTTTCGGCGTACTGGGTGCCAGGCTGGGTGATAAAGACGCGGATGCCGATACCCGGGGTGTTCTGCTTGGAGAGCAGATCGGCCAGGTAATCATGGGCGGCGTCGGTAATGGTAATAGCGGTCATGGAAACTCCTCGCAGGCTTGGACGCAGTTTACGCCAATCGACGCGCCGCACAAAGTCCTAGTATTTTTGTCGGGAACTGTGGCGAGGGGGCTTGCCCCCGTTGGGTTGCGCAGCAGCCCCAAAATCTCTGACATACCGAAGATCTTGTGAGTGCTGCGCACTCAAGCGGGGGCAAGCCCCCTCGCCACAGTCGCTCCCACACCGGGTTGCAGGCATTTCAGAGATTCTCGTAGCGATTCATGTCCAGCACGCCCTCTTCCACCGGGTCGGTGTCGTGGATGTACCGGCTCAGATCATGGAAATACTGCCAGAACTGCGGATGACTGCGGCGTATGCCCCAGCGTTCGACGATTTTCTCGAAGCTGGCGGCGTCTTTGGCGTTTTCCATCTCGTCGACAAACGCCGGCACTTGCCCGGCCGGAATGTTGAACATGAAGTTCGGGTAGCTGCTCAGAACACCCGGATAGATCGTCAACGTGTCGAGCCCCGGCTGATAACGCAGCGACTCCCCGAGCAGGAACGCCACGTTGCTGTGGGCGCGGTTGCGCAACAGGCTGTAGACCTCGCGCTTGCCGCTTGGGGCCTCGATGCGCAACATCGTGGCTTCCGGCAACTGATCGATGACTTTCAAACCGGCGGCCGGGCGCGACGTCAGACGACTCAGGGCCTGTTCGGCGTTCTGCAACGCCGGATCAATATTCGGCCGCGAGCAGTAAGCGCCGTCGCAGCGGTTGATCGGATCGGGCCTGGCATTGAGCTCGCCGTAACGGGTCAGCAACTGCTGGACGAAGTCACGTTTCGGGTCCTTTTCGTCCAGATTCAGCGCCGTCGGCTTGTCGTTGTCGATGTCCTCGTAATCCAGCCACATCTTGAACTTGCCGCTGTTCTGGTACCAATCGTCGAGGTAGCCGTCGCGGGAGTCGGCCGGCATCAGGCGCAGGAAGTTCTGCTCGGCGCCATTGCGGATCAGGTCGAAGTACAGCCGGGTTTGAGCCTGATGGGACACGTTACCGAACACATCGAAGTTGACCGCCAACTGGTAATACGTGCGTTCCAGCAACGGGTAATCGAACAGCCACATCGTCTGCGGCACATCGCCGATCAGGCCCTTGGTCACCGAGGCGCTGTCGAAATGCCGAAAGATACTCAGTAGTGCGTTGTCATTGCCGGCCCACAGGGTCGACCAGCTCGGCGCCGGCAAGTCGGCATAGCTGTCCCGGCGCAGGGCCTCATATTCGTTACGCTTATTGCGGTAGTCGTGCCACAGGCTCAGGACGCTGCCGACGTCATCGTTCTGCCCCGGCATCGCCAGCAACGGCGTAGCCTGGCCGCGATATTTCGGATCGGTGATGTAAAGGTCATGTTCCGGGGCCTGGAACAGTGCCCAGAAGTTGTCGCGAATCACGTCGGTGGCGATCTGACCACGGCAGACCGGACCGCGAATAAAGGTGCGCACGAAGTATTCGGCGTTATCGAGCATGAACTGGTAACGCGCCTGGGCCGGGATCGCTTCGAACGTGGCAAACGGATTGGCCCGCCGCTCCGGCCCGTAGCCCGGTAACGCGTGGACCTGCCAGTTACCGTTGTAAAACAGGCTCTTGATCCGCGCCATCTTGGCCGCGCTCAGCGGGTAGGTGATGTGGGTTTTGTGCACGATCACGCCTTGCACCGGCCACAGACGGTAATAGACCTGAGTGCCTGGATCGTCATTCGGACGGCGCGTATTGATCAAGTCGATGGGCTGGCCCGTCGGCGTGCGCGAACGTACCCACTGAAAGAAATGCCCCGGCTCGCCGTCCTTGAAATAGATATGGGCCAAGAACCAGTGCTCGAACAACCAGCGCCCGACCAGGCTCTCCCGGGCGCCCGGCGCATTCAGCAGGTTTTCCCACTGCACCACTTCCAAGGCTTCCCTGGCGCTGGGCACCAAGCCCTGCTGATCGATCGGCGCGCCGGAGGCCAGCCAGCGCTGCAGCGTCTGGTATTGCTGATCGGTAAGACCGGTGACCGCTAGCGGCATGCCCTCCTTCGGATGAGAGCTGGCGTAACCCTCGAACTCCGCCGGCATGGCGCACAGCGTTTCCCGGTTCAGGCCCAGGACGATCTCTTCCGGCAATTTGGCGTTGGGTTGTAACGGCATTCTATGGCCTAGTTCAAGCATGCGCGCCATCAGCGCCGCCTGACTGCCTTGGGCGTCGAGCACCGAATAGAAGCCCTTTTGCTGCCAGGCACGCTTGCCGAAGGCGTCATAAAACAACCGGGTCGGCGCGGCTGCCTTGCTACGTTCGCCGTCATAGACTGGCGCCTTCGTCGCACCTCGGGACGCCCCTTCGCCACTGCCCAGATTGAGCTGACAGGCGGAGTCGTAGCAGGCATGGCAGGCCACGCACTTTTCGGTGAAGATCGGTTGAATGTCGCGAACGTAGGAAATATCCGGACCTTGCGCAGCGGCGCCCCCGCTTAAAAACAGCATCAATAGGCTGGTGACGACGCGATACGACATATCCCTGGTCCTGATCATGAGAAAACGCCGCGATTCTACCGGTCTGGCTTGCGCACCAACATGAACGATATTCATGCAAAACCGGCACATGCTCCAAAAGCACACAGGTTTGTTATTATCCCGGCCCTTCGTCATGGCCTTACCGAGTAGTCCAAATGTCCGATCGCAGCGTTCGCCTTCAAGCTCTCAAGCACGCCCTCAAAGAGCGCATCCTGATTCTCGACGGCGGCATGGGGACAATGATCCAGAGCTACAAGCTCGAGGAACAGGATTACCGTGGCAAACGCTTCGCTGACTGGCCGAGCGATGTCAAAGGCAACAATGACCTGCTGGTGCTGACCCGCCCAGACGTGATTGGTGGCATCGAGAAAGCCTACCTGGATGCCGGCGCCGACATTCTGGAAACCAACACCTTCAACGCCACCCGGATTTCCATGGCCGATTACGGCATGGAAGAACTGGCCTACGAACTGAACGTAGAAGGCGCACGCCTGGCCCGCAAGATTGCCGATGCGAAAACCCTCGAGAACCCGGACAAGCCGCGTTTCGTCGCCGGTGTGCTCGGTCCTACAAGTCGTACCTGCTCGCTGTCGCCCGACGTGAACAACCCCGGCTACCGCAACGTGACCTTCGATGAACTGGTGGAGAACTACACCGAGGCCACCAAAGGCCTGATCGAAGGCGGCGCCGACCTGATCCTGATCGAAACCATTTTCGACACCCTCAACGCCAAAGCGGCGATCTTCGCCGTGCAAGGGGTTTACGAAGAGCTGGGCGTCGAGCTGCCGATCATGATTTCCGGCACCATCACCGATGCCTCTGGCCGCACCCTCTCCGGCCAGACCACCGAAGCGTTCTGGAACTCCGTGGCCCACGCCAAGCCGATTTCCGTCGGCCTGAACTGCGCCCTCGGCGCCCGCGAATTGCGCCCGTACCTGGAAGAGCTGTCGAACAAGGCCGGCACCCACGTGTCGGCGCACCCGAACGCCGGTCTGCCGAACGAATTCGGCGAGTACGACGAACTACCGGCCCAAACCGCCAAGGTCATCGAAGAGTTCGCCCAAAGTGGCTTCCTCAACATCGTCGGCGGCTGCTGCGGCACCACGCCGGGCCACATCGAAGCCATCGCCAAAGCGGTCGCCGGTTACGCCCCGCGTGAAATTCCGGACATCCCCAAGGCCTGCCGCCTGTCGGGCCTGGAACCGTTCACCATCGATCGCAGTTCGCTGTTCGTCAACGTCGGCGAGCGGACCAACATCACCGGTTCCGCCAAGTTCGCCCGCCTGATCCGTGAAGACAACTACACCGAGGCCCTGGAAGTCGCCCTGCAGCAGGTCGAAGCCGGCGCCCAAGTGATCGACATCAACATGGATGAAGGGATGCTCGATTCGAAGAAGGCCATGGTGACCTTCCTCAATCTGATTGCCGGCGAACCGGACATCTCCCGCGTACCGATCATGATCGACTCCTCCAAGTGGGAAGTGATCGAAGCCGGCCTCAAGTGCATCCAGGGCAAGGGCATCGTCAACTCCATCAGCATGAAGGAAGGTGTCGAGCAGTTCATTCATCACGCCAAACTGTGCAAACGCTACGGCGCCGCGGTGGTGGTGATGGCCTTCGATGAAGCCGGCCAGGCCGACACCGAAGCGCGCAAGAAAGAAATCTGCAAACGCTCCTACGACATTCTGGTCAACGAAGTCGGCTTCCCGCCGGAAGACATCATCTTCGACCCGAACATCTTCGCCGTGGCCACCGGTATCGAAGAACACAACAACTACGCTGTGGACTTCATCAACGCCTGTGCCTACATCCGCGACGAACTGCCCTACGCCCTGAGCTCCGGCGGTGTGTCCAACGTGTCGTTCTCGTTCCGTGGCAACAACCCGGTGCGCGAGGCGATTCACTCGGTGTTCCTGCTGTATGCAATCCGCAACGGCCTGACCATGGGCATCGTCAACGCCGGCCAACTGGAGATCTACGACCAGATCCCGGTGGAGCTGCGCGACGCCGTTGAAGACGTGATCCTCAACCGTACTCCGGAAGGCACCGACGCCCTCCTCGCCATCGCCGACAAGTACAAGGGCGACGGCAGCGTCAAGGAAGCCGAGACCGAAGAGTGGCGCAACTGGGACGTCAACAAGCGTCTGGAGCATGCGCTGGTCAAGGGCATCACCACGCACATTGTTGAAGATACTGAAGAATCGCGGTTGTCGTTCGCGCGCCCGATCGAAGTCATCGAAGGCCCGTTGATGGCCGGCATGAACATCGTCGGCGACCTGTTCGGCGCCGGCAAAATGTTCTTGCCGCAAGTGGTGAAGTCCGCCCGCGTGATGAAGCAGGCCGTGGCTCACTTGATCCCGTTCATCGAACTGGAAAAAGGCGACAAGCCGGAGGCCAAGGGCAAGATCCTCATGGCCACCGTCAAGGGTGACGTGCACGACATCGGCAAGAACATCGTCGGCGTGGTGCTGGGCTGTAACGGCTACGACATCGTCGACCTCGGCGTGATGGTGCCGGCGGAGAAGATCCTGCAAGTCGCCAAAGACGAGAAATGCGACATCATCGGCCTGTCCGGCCTGATCACGCCTTCGCTGGACGAAATGGTTCACGTGGCCCGCGAAATGCAGCGTCAGGACTTCCACCTGCCGCTGATGATCGGTGGCGCGACCACCTCCAAGGCGCACACGGCGGTGAAGATCGAACCCAAGTACAGCAACGACGCGGTGATCTACGTCACCGATGCCTCCCGCGCCGTGGGCGTGGCGACGCAGTTGTTGTCCAAGGAACTGAAAGCCGGTTTCGTCGAGAAGACCCGCCTGGAATACATCGACGTTCGCGAGCGCACCGCCAACCGCAGCGCCCGCACCGAGCGCCTGAGCTACCCGGCAGCCATCGCCAAGAAACCGCAGTTCGACTGGGCCAACTATGAGCCGGTCAAACCGACGTTCACCGGCGCCAAGGTGCTGGACAACATCGACCTGAAGGTTTTGGCCGAATACATCGACTGGACACCGTTCTTCATCTCCTGGGACCTGGCCGGCAAGTTTCCGCGCATCCTGCAGGATGAAGTGGTCGGTGAAGCCGCCACCGCGCTGTACGCCGATGCCCAGGAAATGCTTGCCAAGTTGATCGACGAGAAGCTGATCAGCGCCCGTGCGGTGTTCGGTTTCTGGCCGGCCAACCAGGTGCGCGACGATGACATCGAAGTCTACGGCGATGACGGCAAGCCATTGGCCAAGCTGCATCACTTGCGCCAGCAGATCATCAAGACCGACGGTAAGCCGAACTTCTCCCTGGCCGACTTCGTCGCGCCGAAGGACAGCGGCGTGACCGACTACGTGGGTGGTTTCATCACCACCGCCGGGATCGGCGCCGAAGAAGTGGCCAAGGCCTATCAGGAAGCGGGCGACGACTACAACTCGATCATGGTCAAGGCGTTGGCCGACCGTCTGGCCGAGGCGTGCGCCGAGTGGCTGCACCAGCAAGTGCGTAAAGACTACTGGGGCTACGCCAAGGACGAGACGCTGGACAACGAGGCGCTGATCAAAGAGCAATACACCGGCATCCGCCCTGCTCCGGGCTACCCGGCGTGCCCGGATCACACCGAGAAAGCCACGCTGTTCAAGCTGCTGGATCCGGAAGCGGAAGAGCTCAAGGCCGGCCGCAGCGGCGTATTCCTCACCGAGCACTACGCGATGTTCCCGGCGGCGGCGGTCAGCGGCTGGTACTTCGCTCACCCGCAGGCGCAGTATTTCGCCGTGGGCAAGATCGACAAGGATCAGGTGCAGAGCTACACCTCGCGCAAAGGCCAGGAGTTGAGCGTGACCGAGCGCTGGCTGGCGCCTAACCTGGGTTACGACAACTAACCCCCTTCCCCTGTGGGAGCCTTTGTGGCGAGGGAGCTTGCTCCCTCGCCACAAAGGCTCCCACAGAGTTCGTGCCTGTTGTCTATGCTTGCCTCATACACATTCGTGACGGGGGATTTATGGACGATCCAGTCGACAATAATAACCACAACAAACCGCCGACCTTCTGGCAGATGCTGCACAGCGTCATGGCGGCGGCGTTCGGGGTGCAGAGCGGGAAAAACCGGGCGCGGGATTTCACCCACGGCAAGCCCAGTCATTTCGTGATTCTGGGGATTCTGTTCACGGTGGTGTTCGCCCTGACCCTGTTCGGCATCGTCAAACTGGTGCTACATCTGGCCGGGATCTGAGCCGACTCAGTGCATCAGGGTTTGCAGGCTGAACGGGTAGCGATACGACGTCGGTCTCCCTTTGGCCGAGAGCTTTTGAAAATCCACGCCATAATCCTGGGTAGCACTCATCGCCAACAGTCGCCGGGCTTGCGCGTGGTCGATCAGCTGCAATAACGGAATCTGCCGGTCGCGCCCGCCGTACTGGCTGACATCCACCCCCTGATCGTAGTCATGCAACTGCACAAGAGCCCAGCCGCCCAGAGTGAAGTGCCCGCCCAACAACACGCTTAGCCGCCCTTCCAACAGCGCCTGCAAGGCGGCCGCTGAATTGTTGATGGCACTGAACAGCACATCCTTGCCCGGCTGGCCTCCCGTTTCGGCGTATGCCTGCATGGCACCGAAAGCCATTTCATCGTTGGCCGACCAGACCAGCGATGTTTGCGGGTAACGCTTGAACAATAACCTGGCCTGTTCATAGGCACGCTCGCGGGTCCAGCCGCCATACACCAACTGGCGCAACCGCACTTCAGGGTGTTCGGCCAATGCCCGCATCATGCCCTGCTCACGCTGTTGCGCGGCCGGCGTGATTTTCAGGCCGGAAAAGGCCACCAGTTCGATGACCTCACCGGGTGCGACCGGACCATGCAGGCGAATCAGTTCCTTGAGCATCAGGTAGCCGCCCTCCTCATTGTTGGGCACCAGGCTACCCAACCAGTCGGGATACTTACCCGGCTGTGCGCCGAGCAGGCGCATCTGGTCGGCGGTCAGGCCGTTGTTGACCAAAAACAGCTTCACCCCGCTGCCTTGAGCCAGGCGCAGGATTTCGGGGGCGACATACAGTTCGTTGGAGAACACCAGATAGTCCGGCCGACTCGGCCCTTGCAGCGCTTCGCGGGCCTGTTTGAGTGTGGTCTCGGCGTTTCGCTCGGCATACTGGATTTGCAAATCCATGCCCAGGTTCTTGGCCGCGGCCTGCATGAACTGCGAGTAACTGACCCAGAACGTCTCTTGGCTGGTCCCGGGATTGAGGAACAATACGGACGCCGCCTGGGCACACGGTCCCAGGACCGCGCCAAGCGCCAGCACTACACCACAGAAGAACTTCAACATTGATCGTCCGAGCCCCCGAAAATCCGCAGCGCATTATAGCCAGCGAAGTCCCTGGAAACGGCGCTTATTCCGGCTTTAGTCCGACAATCGTCGGCGCCGGGCCCGGACGGGGTCGTTTATTGATGGCTGACCCAGAATACCGCCGTACCCACGACCAGGATGATCAGGAACAGAATCGCCCAGGCATCGACCGTGCTATCGCTTTTCCTTGCTTTGGTTGGGTTGCTCATTGCATCGCCTCTTGTCGGTTTTATCGGTGATTGCATAAAGACTCGAGCACAGTTAAGACGATGATTGCCCGCACGACAAATGAGGGTTTTATCTCAACGACTTTCATTAGTCGTTTTGGTTCTTTGCATATACTCAAACATCACTTTTGCGCATAACTGCAAACTGGTATCTTGCGTCGGCTCCGTTGGGAGTGCGCGGCCGTGCGCGCAGAATTGCCGAGGCAGAATCGGATGAAAGCTTGCGAAAACGCAGCTGTATCCGACCGGCCCAAGCCTGAGAACAGGACTTATATGTACGTATACGACGAGTACGATCAGCGGATCATCGAGGACCGCGTCAAGCAGTTCCGTGATCAGACCCGACGCTATCTGGCAGGCGAGCTGAGCGAAGAAGAATTCCGCCCCCTGCGCCTGCAAAATGGCCTTTATATCCAGCGCTTTGCCCCGATGCTGCGGGTGGCGGTGCCTTACGGCCAACTCACTTCGCGCCAGACGCGAATGATGGCCAAGATTGCCCGCGACTATGACAAGGGCTACGCCCACATCAGTACCCGGCAGAACGTGCAGTTCAACTGGCCGGCTGTGGAAGACATCCCGGACATCCTGGCTGAGCTGGCGACCGTGCAGATGCACGCGATCCAGACCAGCGGCAACTGCCTGCGCAACGTCACCACCGATCAGTTCGCCGGTGTCGCCGCCGACGAGTTGATCGACCCGCGGCCATGGTGCGAAATCGTCCGTCAGTGGACCACGTTCCACCCGGAATTCGCTTACCTGCCGCGTAAATTCAAAATTGCCATCAACGGTTCGACGTCCGACCGTGCGGCCATCGAAGTCCATGACATCGGCCTCGAGCCGGTGCACAACGCCGCGGGCGAACTGGGCTTCCGTGTACTGGTCGGTGGCGGCCTGGGCCGTACTCCGGTGGTGGGCGCGTTCATCAACGAATTCCTGCCGTGGCAGGACCTGTTGAGCTACCTCGACGCCATTCTGCGGGTCTACAACCGCTACGGCCGTCGCGACAACAAGTACAAGGCGCGGATCAAGATTCTGGTCAAGGCCCTGACGCCTGAAGTGTTCGCGCAGAAAGTCGATGCGGAAATGGAACACCTTCGCGGTGGCCAGACCACGCTGACCGAGGCCGAAGTGCATCGCGTGGCCAAGCACTTTGTCGATCCGGACTACAAGGCTCTGGAAAACCAGACGGCCGAACTGGCCGACCTCGACAAGCAACACCCGGGTTTCGCCCGCTGGCGTGCCCGCAACACCCTGGCCCACAAAAAGCCGGGTTACGTCGCCGTGACGCTGTCCCTGAAACCGACCGGCGTTGCACCGGGCGACATCACCGACAAGCAGCTCGATGCCGTTGCCGACCTCGCCGACCGTTACAGCTTCGGTCAGCTGCGCACCTCCCACGAGCAGAACATCATTCTGGCCGATGTCGAGCAGAGCCAGTTGTTCGCCATGTGGAGCGAGTTGCGCGAGCAAGGTTTCGCCACGCCGAACATCGGCTTGCTGACCGACATCATCTGCTGCCCTGGCGGCGACTTCTGCTCCTTGGCCAACGCCAAGTCGATCCCGATCGCCGAATCGATCCAGCGCCGTTTCGACGACCTGGACTACCTGTTCGACATTGGCGAGCTGGACCTGAACATCTCCGGCTGCATGAACGCCTGTGGTCACCACCACGTCGGCCACATCGGTATTCTCGGAGTGGACAAGAAAGGCGAAGAGTTCTACCAGGTGTCCCTGGGTGGCAGCGCCAGCCGCGATGCGAGCCTGGGCAAGATCCTCGGCCCATCCTTCGCCCAGGAAGCCATGCCTGATGTGATCGAGAAGCTGATCGACGTGTACATCGAACAACGTACCGAAGACGAGCGCTTCATCGACACTTATCAGCGTATCGGCATCGACCTCTTCAAGGAGCGCGTCTATGCAGCGAATAATTAAGAACAACGAAGTCGTCGACGAAACCTGGCACCTGTTGCCGAAAGATTTCAACATCGACGAGATTAGCAACTGCGACGACCTGATCGTCCCGTTGCACATGTGGCGCGAACACAGCCGCATGCTCATGGCCCGCGATGGCGGCCTGGGTGTGTGGCTGGATGCCGACGAAGAAGCCGAAGAAATCGGTGACGACGTGGCGAACTTCCAGGTCATCGCCCTGAACTTCCCGGCCTTCACCGATGGTCGCAACTACTCCAACGCCCGTCTGCTGCGTGACCGCTATGGTTTCAAAGGCGAACTGCGGGCAATTGGCGATGTGCTGCGCGACCAGCTGTTCTACATGCACCGCTGCGGTTTCGATGCGTTTGCCATTCGCGCCGATAAAGACCCCTACGAAGCCCTTGAAGGCCTCAAGGACTTCTCGGTGACCTATCAGGCCGCAACAGACGAACCGCTGCCGCTGTTCCGTCGCCGTTGATCGTCACACCTTGAACCCCTTGCGGGGTTCAAGGTTTTTCCCTTATTGCGTGCCTATCGGAAACGGTCGTCCCATGGCCTCCCAGTTCCGATAAAACCGGGCACGGTCCTCAAGTGCCGTGAACAGCGCAAACGGGTTTTCAGGATCGACCTCGGCCGATTCAATATCCTGAACCAGTCTTTCCCAAAGCGCTTGCGAAGCATCGGCTTCACCGAGCAGTCGCCACACCCTCGCCTGAAGCGACAGATAATCGACCCGGAAGTCCGCCGTCAGACTCAGTCCATCCATTATCCTCAGGAACCGGGCGCCAAGGGGCCTGGCTGCCAGCCTCTGCCAGATCAATCGTCGCGTCGCTTGCAACTCCCCATCGCCTTCGCGCAACCACTCGATGACATTCCCGTAATTAACCCCGGGATCGCTTAACCACAGGTTGATACCCGTTCGCCGCCGATGATCGACAATGCGCAACAAGGTGTCCTCATCCGTCAATGGATTGCCCTGCAGCAGCACACGGTCCCTCGAGATAGCCTGGTTCAGCACTGCTGGCGGCACTCGGGTTATCTGGTTATTACGCAGGTCCAACGACGTCAGATAGGGCTGCTCCATGACTCCGACTGGGCAACGAATGATCCCGGTGTTGCTCAGGTTCAGCCAGCGCAAGTCATTCATTCCGAGCACCAACGGAGGGACGCCCAGCGGGTTGTTGCTCAGGTCCAGCGTCTGCAAGTGTGTCAACCCGGTCAATTGAGAGGCGGCGCGCTCATTGAACGTCAGATTCGTCGACCTCAGATTCAGCGAAGAGAGACGCGCCATCTGGTTGATCGAAGGAGGCAATGCGCGCTCCGCAAGGCCGCCATGGTTGAAGTGACTCAGGTCGACATTTTCCAGGTTCAGCACTTCAAGATTTGGAAAACACTCGAGAAATCCGTTCAGACTTTCTTCTTCAGTCAGGTGAAAGCCGCGCATCGACAACTCGAGAACATTGTTGAGCCGGACATTCAACGTGGGTAACCGGTGATAATTCTCGAAGTCGAGATCCAGCCTGACACCGCGTATCTGATCAGCAGGCAGTAACAGATCCTGCGGCGCCCTGCGTTGTTGCCAGATGGAGGCCAGCTCCTCGGCCAACTCATTTCGAATCGCTCGCTCCTGTTGTATTTCGGCCTGCACCAACTGAACGTTATAGGCCTCGATTTGTGCAGCGCTCAATCCCGCTGCTTCGGGATTATTCGGGGCCAGGAAATCGATAGCCATGCCATGAATGTCATCCGCCACCTGATCTACCCAGGCGGTCAGGTCGATGTCGAGTTGCTGCAGCTGTTGCTTCAACCACTCAATGTGCGCCTGTGCGTTTACACCTTCGCGTTGAAGAACCGCATCAGCCAGGGCATCGGTGAAGTCTGGATAGACCTCTTTGAGTTGCAGCCTCATCATCTGGTGCGTCAGCGCCTCGGCCTGGGGCGTTCCCGGAAAACCGCCGCCACTGAGCCCATGGGCATCGAACGGCAACCCACCGTCCATTCTTTGCAGCCCGAGTATCACCTGTGATCGGGGCAACGCCTGGTCGCTGACGGCGAGTCGCAGTTCGTCGACTGAACCAGGCGACGTCAGGAGCAGCGCTGAACGGTCGTCGTCCGTCAACACACCGAGAAGTGCCGTATAAAAGTCTGTTGGCGAGGCCTGATGCAGATAGTGGTGTCCGATTCTGACCAAGCGCCGGACATCCGTGGCATCCTGCGCGCCGATGCGGTCCAGCACTCGCCCCGCGATGGACTGATCAAGGACATCGATCCGCAGGTTCCGCGGCCAGCCCGGCAGGTTTTGCAGCGAGTGCAAGGCCAGGATGTCCGAGTCCGGGCTCGCCACCGAACGCAGATAAAGACCTTCATTAGCGCGATTGAGCCGCACATGCTGCTGGTATTGCCGCGCCTTGCTGTCCAGACGCGTGAACACTTGCCTGACCTCGGTCACATCGGGGGCTTGCTGGATATCCACGCCATAGCGGTCGAGCATTTGCTCGATGGCACCTTTGGGCAGCGTCGGGTATTGCTGCTGAAACAGCCGCACCCATTCATGTTCCGACTGTTGAAGTGCGGCGTAACGCCTGTTGAATTGCTCAGGCGTGCCGGCCGCCCCCAGATCCTGATCGATCTTGAAGCGACTGATCGTATCCGCCAGTAAAGGCGTCGGTGGACGCCCCGTCTGCATCAGTCGCAGCATGTCATCGTCAATCACACTGACCTTGCCGATCTGTGCCAGGACGTCATCGCTGAAAGACGCCACAGTCGGGCCGATTCCGCGGATCAGCTCCACGCGGGAGGACAGCATGGAAACCGGTGGCTCGGGCGTCGGGGCAACGACGATTTGCGAAGACGGACGTACTGACTCGACGGCCGCTTCATCCTTCAGCGCCGCCTGTGCGCCGATCGGCAGCGCATTAAGCAAACCGAACACGGTGCGCGACACGCCCTCCGACCGTTCACGCGGTGTTTTACCGTTTACCGCCTGATCAAGACCGTAACCGGCGTCAATAAGCCCGGCCAGCGCCAATATGCCTTCGCCTCCCGGGACGAACAACGCCAATGGCCCGAACCGGTTGATCCATTGCACCACCGGTTCGACAACCGCACTTAAATTGTCACGATTGACCTGTGCATCGGTACGAATGCTTTCGATACTGGCGTGGGCGGCCTGCTTCATCGTCAGCACCAATTGCGCAAACGGATCGGTCGCCGATGGCGGATTGTCGTAGCCAATGTAATCGGCGGGGTCCCAGTAGCCGTCGTTATTGAAAAAACCGGCGTTGTTGGTCAGCCGATGCATCGCGGGATACTGCGCCATGCCGTCCAATGCCGTCAGCACACCCGCCTGAAACGTACCGTCCTCGCGATCATCTTCGGCAAAATGGGCGGCCAATGCCTGCTTTGTCTCGCTGAGCTTGCCCTGCGCGACGACCCATTGGTGCAGTTGAGTGACATCGGTGAATTCGTGCAGCGGGGAAGAGTTGCCAGGGATGTACAGCAGCATTCGGGTACTGGCAGTGTCACGGAACACCCAGGTATCTGTTGCGGTGTAACGGTATAGCTTCAAACGGCCGGCCCTGACGGACAAAGGGGTACGCGTCGCCGCTTGCAGTTGTTCGATGGTCAGCGCTTCCCATGCCTGACCGGGCGGCAAGCCAGCCGCCTCCATCGCGAGCTCAAGTCCTTTTTGCGACAGGCAGCGCTCCTTGAACTGCAACCAGGCCGTCATCACAAACGCTGCCTTGACCGATGTCCTCAAGGCGTACGGACTGGACGCAGTGAGCACCTCGTCAGAGGGCCAGACCTTTTCAAGATAGGTCTCGTACACATGCTTGAAGTCCAGCTCCCAGACCCATTTCTTGAAATCAGCCGGCCTCAGCTTCAGTTGTGAGGCGGGACCGTAAGTCTGCGGCGCCGTTTGCCGATAGATGCCTTCATAGGTGTCGTGATTGCCGCTGCCGTAATCAGCGAACTCGTCGACATGCTCGACAATCCGCACCGTCGGGCCGACGTCCGGCGGTGTGTACAGACCAAAGGCGGTTTCCGCAAAACGCCCGTCCCCAACCGTCTGGTAATTTGAAAGCAGCGCTTGCAACAGCGACCGCGAGTTCGCCACCTGGCCCTGCTGGAAACCGTTCTCTTCAGGGTGGCCCTTGTAGTGGTAATCGAGGGTGACCATCAAGGTCGTCTGCGGGTCGATGTCCTGCCCCCATTTTTCCTTGATCAGGTGTGCGCCCAACTGGCCGGGGGTTTGGGGGAGAGCGATGTCCAGTGCAGCTTTCAGTTCGTCGCGCATTCGCAACGATGGGGCTGGATGAGGTGCGGCAACGTGGTGAAGGAGCTCATTCATGGTGCAATCCATTGCAGTCAATTCAGGCCTGTCACCCTACCCCACCTGACTCCACACGAAAGCGCGACCGATCGACAATGGCATTAGGAAAATTCGTTATTTCTTGCAGGTGAGTGGACACCTTCTGAAGGTCAAAAAAAACCGTGGGCAATCCACGGTTTTTTTACTGACGGTGATGCCTGGTACGGTTACCAGAAGCGTTGCTGGGTCAACCGGCTCCACCAGCTCAGCAATACGCGATCGATCGAACCGCTGGCCGCCATGCCGATGCGCTCCTGCAGGGTTTTACGTTCGGCGTAATGCAAATGATAGAGCTCGGACTGTTTAGCGCGTTCAGCGAGGTATTCGTCGCTGGTCTTGAGCTCGTCCACCAGTTGCTTGTCGAGTGCCGAAACACCGAGCCAGATTTCCCCGGTGGCCACTTCATCGATAGCCAGTTGCGGGCGATAGCGGGAAACGAAGTTTTTGAACAGCTGATGGGTGATGTCCAGCTCTTCCTGGAATTTCTCCCGGCCCTTCTCGGTGTTTTCGCCAAACACTGTCAGGGTGCGCTTGTACTCACCGGCCGTGAGCACTTCGAAGTCGATGTCATGCTTTTTCAGCAGGCGATTGACGTTGGGCAACTGCGCCACCACGCCGATCGAGCCGAGAATCGCGAACGGTGCGCTGATAATTTTCTCGCCGATGCACGCCATCATGTAGCCGCCGCTGGCCGCGACCTTGTCGATGCACACGGTCAACGGCACGCCGGCCTCGCGAATGCGCGCCAGTTGCGAAGATGCCAGGCCGTAGCTGTGAACCATGCCGCCGCCGCTTTCCAGGCGCAGCACCACTTCATCCTTTGGCGTGGCGAGGGTCAGCAGCGCGGTGATTTCGTGGCGCAGGCTTTCAGTGGCCGACGCCTTGATGTCGCCGTCGAAATCCAGCACGAACACCCGCGGCTTGGCCTCAGGTTTCTTCTTTTGCTTTTTCTCGGTTTTAGCCTGGGATTTGCGCAAGGCCTTGAGCTGATCCTTGTCGAGCAAGGTTTGCTCCAGGCGTTCGCGCAGCCCTTTGTAGAAATCATTGAGTTTGCTGACTTGCAACTGGCCGTGCGACTTGCGCCGACCTTTGCTGCGCAACGCCGCAAAACTGGCCAGGACCACCAGAATGGCGATCACCAGGGTCACGGTTTTAGCCAGGAAACTGGCGTACTCGGACAAAAACTCCACAGAGACTCCTTCAACACGATGCGCGGCATGAACACGCGCGGGATACCTCCAGCATACCCATGAGCCGGCCCGGCGACCAGTCGTGAAACCTCTGGCAACAGGCCTGTAACGGGCATTTCAAACAAGCGTATGTTTTTTCATTGACAGCTCACCGTCATCCTCATAACCTCGCCAAACCTTCAACGTACCGGGATGACGCGGACGTGGGCAGCATCTATTTGATTCGACATGGCCAGGCCTCCTTTGGTGCAGACGACTATGACGTTCTGTCGCCGACCGGTATTCGCCAGGCAGAAGTCCTTGGCCAGCACCTGGCCGAACTCGGTGTCAGCTTCGATCGCTGCCTGTCGGGCGACCTGCGCCGTCAGCAACATACGGCCACTAGCGCGCTGGAACAGTACGCTGCCGTGGGCTTGCCGGTGCCGCCCCTGGAAATCGATTCGGCCTTCAACGAGTTCGACGCCGACGCGGTGATCCGCGCCCTGCTGCCGGCCATGCTGGAAGACGAGCCCGAGGCGCTGGAGATCCTGCGCAACGCCGCGCAAAACCGTGCCGAGTTCCAACGCATCTTCGCCCTGATCATCGAGCGCTGGCTCGCCGGCACCTACGACACCCCGGGCCTGGAAAGCTGGCTGGGCTTCGTCGATCGTGTACAGGCTGGCCTGCAGCGGCTGCTCGAAAATGCCGACAACACCCAGAAAATCGCCGTGTTCACCTCCGGCGGCACCATCACTGCCCTGCTCCACCTTATTACGCAAATGCCTGCCCGGCAGGCCTTTGAGCTGAACTGGCAAATCGTCAACACCTCGCTCAACCTGCTCAAGTTTCGTGGTCGCGAGGTGGCCCTGGCTTCCTTCAACAGTCATACACACCTGCAACTGCTGAAGGCCCCGGAACTCATCACGTTTCGCTGATTCCGGACTATTGTGACCCTGGCTGTATTCACCCAGCTCTTATTACCCAAGAAAGGATCGAACCATGACCTCCGTAGCTGATGCCGTACAAGCAATGAAAGCCAAGTTCAACCCAGCCGCTGCTGCCGGTCTGGACCTGGTATTCGGTTTCCGCATCGACGACACCAAGAACTTCTCGCTGATCGTCAAAGACGGCACCTGTGAGCTGCAAGAAGGCGAAAACCCGGACGCCCAGGTGACTCTGGTGATGGACGGCGAAACCCTGGAAGGCATCGTCGACGGTTCGACCGACGGCATGCAAGCGTTCATGGGCGGCAAGCTGCGCGCTGAAGGCGACATGATGCTGGCCATGAAACTGTCCGAGCTGTTCCCAGGCTAATACGACGGCTCCCGCTCTCGGGAGCCTCTCTGGCTGCATGCGAATCCCGCCCCTCGTGGCGGGATTCGTCGTTTTTCACCCTCGGAAAAACGGCTATCTGTGGATATGCCGTCTATATTCCTTCTGGCCGCATGCGTCAGACATCGGCTGTTTGCCCTCGCTTCTTTTATGAAGAACTGTGTGGAGAGCACTGCCATGAGCCCGCCTGACGAGCACAACGACTTCAGTCGCCGCCGCGTACTGCAAGGTCTTTCGGCAGGCGCCATCGGTGCCTGGATCAGTCCGCTAACCGCAGGGAGTAAAACCATGCCCGACACCCCCGCCGACCTGATTCTGTACAACGGACGCCTGCACACCGTCGACCGCAAGAAACCCCAGGCCAGCGCCGTCGCGATCAAGGACGGGCGCTTTGTGGTGGTCGGCAGCGATGCCCAGGCCATGGCCCTGCAAGGCCCCGGCACACAAATCGTTGACCTGCATGGCCGCACAGTGATTCCCGGCCTCAACGACTCCCACTTGCACCTGATTCGTGGCGGCCTCAATTACAACCTTGAACTGCGCTGGGAAGGCGTGCCGTCCCTGGCTGATGCCCTGCGTATGCTCAAGGATCAGGCCGACCGCACCCCTACCCCGCAATGGGTGCGGGTGGTCGGTGGCTGGAATGAATTCCAGTTTGCCGAAAAACGCATGCCGACCCTTGAAGATCTGAACAAAGCCGCGCCGGACACTCCAGTGTTCGTCCTGCACCTCTACGACCGCGCCCTGCTCAACCGTGCCGCACTGAAAGTGGTCGGCTACACCCGCGACACGCCGAACCCGCCGGGCGGCGAGATCCAGCGCGATGCCAATGGCGACCCCACCGGCATGCTGATCGCCCGCCCGAACGCAATGATCCTCTACTCGACCCTGGCCAAGGGGCCGAAGCTGCCACTGGAATATCAGGTCAACTCGACCCGCCAGTTCATGCGCGAACTCAATCGACTGGGTGTCACCAGCGCCATCGATGCCGGCGGCGGTTATCAGAATTACCCGGACGACTATCAAGTCATCCAGCAATTGGCCAAAGACCAACAGCTCACGGTGCGCATTGCCTACAACCTGTTCACCCAGAAACCCAAGGAAGAACTGACCGACTTCAAGAACTGGACCAGCACCTCCCATTACGGCCAGGGCGATGACTTCCTGCGGCACAACGGCGCCGGCGAGATGCTGGTGTTCTCGGCCGCGGATTTCGAAGACTTTCTCGAACCGCGCCCGGACCTGCCGCAAACCATGGAGCAGGAGCTGGAACCGGTGGTGCGGCATCTGGTGGAGCAGCGCTGGCCCTTCCGTTTGCACGCCACCTACAACGAATCCATCAGCCGCATGCTCGACGTGTTCGAGAAGGTCAACCGGGATATTCCATTCAACGGTTTGCCATGGTTCTTCGATCACGCCGAAACCATCACCTCCCGGAACATCGAACGGGTCAAGGCGTTGGGCGGGGGCATTGCCATTCAGGATCGCATGGCGTTCCAGGGCGAGTACTTCGTCGACCGTTACGGTGCCAAGGCGGCCGAAGCCACGCCACCGATCGCGCGCATGCTCGCCGAGGGCGTTCCAGTGGGCGCCGGCACCGATGCCACGCGCGTCTCCAGCTACAACCCCTGGACATCGCTGTACTGGCTGGTCAGCGGCCGTACCGTCGGCGGATTAGCCCTGTCTCCACAAGGCTTGAGCCGCGATACGGCGCTGGAACTCTTCACCCACGGCAGCGCCTGGTTTTCCTCCGAACAAGGCAAGAAAGGCCAGATCAAGGTTGGGCAACTGGCGGACCTGATTGCGCTGTCGGCGGACTACTTTCACATCGAAGACGAAGCCATAAAGTGGATCGAGTCGGTGCTGACCATTGTCGACGGCAAGATCGTCCACGGTAGCGTCGAGTTCGAAAAACTGGGGCCACCGCCAATCCCGGTGGTGCCTGAGTGGTCGCCGGTGGTGAATGTACCGGGGCACTGGAAACCCCTGGCGCCAATGACCGCGCAAGTGCATCAGTGTGTGGGCGCTTGCGCGGTGCATGCCCACAGCCATGAACGGGCGCGGTTGTCGTCGGCGCCGGTCAGTGACTTTCAAGGGTTCTGGGGGGCGTTTGGCTGTTCGTGTTTTGCGTTTTGAAAAGAGAAAAGATCGTCCGAAGGCTCGGGCCGCGTTCGGACGATCTTTTGATTTTTAGCCTCTGCAACACTCGCTGACACAAGCTTGATCTCGATCAGTTGCCCTCCCCCCCACACTCTCTACTATCGCTCTTCCATCGAAGGCCAAGGACGGCTCATCGGGAGCCTGCGGCCGATCATTCTCAAGGAAGAGTCAATCATGCGGTCATTGAAAATCATTCTGCTGGCATCGGCGTTCAACGGCCTGACCCAGCGGGCCTGGCTGGACTTGCGTCAGGCCGGCCACTCGCCCAGCGTGGTGCTGTTCACCGATGAAGACTCGGTGTGCGAACAGATCGAACACTCCGGCGCCGATCTGGTGATCTGCCCGTTTCTCAAGGATCGGGTACCGCAGCAACTGTGGAGCAACCTCAAGCGCCCTGTGGTGATCATTCATCCGGGCATCGTCGGCGACCGTGGCGCCAGTGCGCTGGACTGGGCGATCACCCGTGAACTCAGCCGTTGGGGCGTGACAGCTTTGCAAGCGGTGGAGGAAATGGACGCCGGGCCGGTCTGGGCCACTTGTGAATTCAACCTGCCCCAGGGTCTGCGCAAATCCGAGTTGTACAACGGGCGCGTCAGCGACGCGGCAATCACCTGTATCCGCGAAGTCGTGGAAAAGTTTATCGACGGTTTCGAGCCAGTGCCTTTGGACTACAGCCAACGCCATGTGATTGGCCGCTTGCAGCCGAACATGAAGCAAGCTGACCGGATCTTCAGCTGGCACGACAACGCGCACTTCATCAAACGCAGCATCGACGCCGCCGACGGTCAGCCCGGCGTATTGGCCAGCCTGGCCGGCGGTCAGTATTACCTGTATGACGCTCATCTGGATTCGCGCAGCGGCACGCCGGGGGAGATTCTCGCGGTGCACGACGATGCGGTGCTGGTCGCGACTGGTGATCACAGCCTGTGGATCGGCTCGCTGCGACGCAAACCCCGGCCCGATGAAGAAACCTTCAAGCGTCCGGCCCGGCATGTGCTCGCCGAACAGCTTGCGCAAGTCCCGACCCTTGATTGGTCGATTGCCTCTCAGCCATTTAACAACGAAAGCTATCAACCGATCCGCTATCGCGAGTCGGGGCATGTCGGCGAGCTGACCTTCGAGTTTTACAACGGCGCCATGAGCACCGAACAGTGCCAACGACTGGTGGAGGCCCTGCGCTGGGCCAAGTCCCGGGACACCCAAGTGCTGCTGATCAAGGGTGGACGCGGCAGTTTCTCCAACGGCGTGCACCTCAATGTGATCCAGGCCGCAGCGGTTCCGGGGCTGGAAGCCTGGGCCAATATTCAGGCGATCGACGACGTCTGCCAGGAACTGCTCGGCGCCCGGCAACTGGTGGTCAGCGGCCTGACCGGCAATGCCGGGGTCGGTGGCGTGATGCTGGCGCTGGCTGCCGATATTGTTTTCGCCCGCTCCGACATCGTGCTCAACCCCCATTACAAAACCATGGGCCTGTACGGCTCCGAATACTGGACCTACAGCCTGCCCCGCGCCGTCGGCCCGGCGATGGCGGAAAAACTCACCGAAGACTGTCTGCCGATCAGCGCCGTCCAGGCCTTGCAGTTAGGCATGGTCCAGGAAATCGGTCCGCGCTGCCCGGACGAGTTTGGCCTGTGGCTGTTGCAGCGCGCCAATGGAGCGTTGAGTGATCCGGCGTACCAGGCGGTGCGTGAGCGTAAAAACCGGTTCGATACTCAATTGATGCAGCACTGCCGCAATGCCGAGCTGGAAGAAATGCACCAGGACATGGTGCAAAACCGTAAACAGTTCGCCGAGAAGTGCCGTAATTTTGTGCTTAAGCGCAAGGCGTGTGGCACGCCGCAGCGGTTGGTGGCCGATTGGGCGGTGGTGAAGGAGATTGAGTTGGCGGATTGATCGGCGGTGCCCACAGGCGCGTAGGAGCTGCCGCAGGCTCGGGCCGCGTTCGGACGATCTTTTGATCTTGCTTTCTATCCGCCGGCCATGGCTGCTCTTACAATGCCCGCACCTCCCACATCGGCCTGCCCATGGACATCGACCTCGCCCGCACCTTTCTGGAAATTGTCCGCCACGGCAGCCTGGCCGCGGCGGCTGAAAAGCTGCACGTCACCCAGACCGCGATCACTGCCCGGGTGCAGAAGCTCGAAAGTCAGCTGGGCAGCACGCTGTTTGTGCGCAATCGCGCCGGCGCGCGCCTGACGCCGAACGGCGAGGCTTTTGTGGTTTACGCCAATCAACTGGTGCAGACCTGGGAAGCCGCACGCCGGGACTTGCCGCTGCCCGAGGGCTACCGCGACGTGCTGCACATCGGTGGCGAGGTCAGCCTGTGCAACCCGTTGATGCTCAGTTGGGCCGGGGAACTGCGCGAGAAGATTCCCAGCCACGCCCTGCGCATGGAAATCCGCGACGGCGAAAACCTGCTGCGCCAACTGGAGTTGGGGGTGCTGGATGCGGCGCTGGTCTATCAGCCCGAGTACTGGCCACGCCTGCAAGTTGAGCAGGTGCTGGAAGAAAAACTGATCCTGGTACGCTTGGCCGGAAAACCCGATCCTTACGTGTATATCGACTGGGGCCCGGATTTCCGTCGTCAGCACGATGCGGCGCTGCCGGAAAAAGCCAAGGCAGCCCTGAGCTTCAACCTCGGCCCGCTGGCCTTGCAATACATCCTGGAAAACGGCGGCAGCGGCTATTTCCGCACCCGGGTGGTCCAGAGTTACCTGGAAAACGGCTTGCTGGAACAAGTGCCCAAAGCTCCGGAGTTCAGTTACCCGACCTATCTGGTTTACTCCCGGGACCGCGACTCGGCGACTCTGCAACGGGCGTTCGACTTGCTGCGGGAAGTGATCAAGACGGACGACGACTGGTCCCAGCGCTGGAACCCGCTGACCTGACACCATACGGGCGTCTCGCACCGGAGCATGGCGCTTGTGTCCTCAAGGTTCGGCCTGCCTGTGCGGCGGGATCGGCTAATCTGCTGGTTATAACAATAACCACAGGTGAACCCAGTGAGGCAGACCACCGAAGCGTTCCGCGCGCGCTACCGTGCCGATATTCATCCGCTCTACAACCCTTGGTTGCACGGCGCTTTTGTGTTGCTGTTCGGGTTGCTGGCCATCGGTGGGTTCTGGAGCACGGTGCATCAGGTGCAACCGCTGGAATGGCTGGCGGTGCCGCTGACCCTGTTGTTTTTGAACTTCGGCGTGTACGTCGTGCATCGGCATCTGGGGCACCACAAAAAGAGCCTGGCGCGGATGTTCTACGCCCGTCACGCCGGTGACCATCACAGCTTTTTCACCCCCGGCCACATGACCTACGACAGCGCCCGGGACTGGCGGGTGATTCTGTTTCCAGCCTGGCTGATCGTGTTGCACACCCTCGTCATCACGGGGCCTGCCTGGTGGTTGCTGGCTCAGTTCAATAGCAACGTCGCGGGGCTGTTTGGCGGCTGCATGGTGCTCGGTTACCTGACCTACGAGGTGTTCCATGCCTGCGAGCATCTACCGCCCGGCAACCCGGTGACGCGTTTGCCGTGGATCCGCCAGATGCGCCGTCTGCATGAGCTACATCACCGTCGTGAGCTGATGCAGGAACGCAATTTCAATATCGTGTTGCCCCTGATGGACTACCTGTTCGGCACCCTCTACTGGGAACCGGAGCAAGCGCCCCCGCACCTGACGAGAACGTCCATGACCTGTATGCAGCATGTGATCGACATCGCTGGAAACCCAGTGGCTGTGCTCGCCTACGCCAGCACCGTGACCCATTGGCCGCAGTGGCATCCGTCCTCCCTCAAGGTCGACGGGCAGAACGGGCCGGTGTATGCCGGAGCACGGTTCGAGGAAGACATTCGCGCCGGCGGGCGTGAGGGGCATTTGAGCTGGGAAGTCGACGAATACCTGCCCGGACGCCGCTGGAGGGCTCGGGCCCGAGGCAGTCATGGTCTGTCGTTGATGGTGACTTACGAGTGTGAGGTTGAGGGCGATGACACACGGTTTGTCCGCACTCTGGAATACAGCTTCAGCGGTCTGGCAATGCGCATTGCCAATCGTCTGGTGCTCAAGCGGCGCATCGAGCGCGAATCGGCGGAGTCGATGCTGGCGTTACGCGAGATGGCGCAAAAACATCTGGCCCTGACAGGAGTCAGCGCATGAAAAGACCCCTCAAGTTTCGGCATTGGTTGCTGCTGCTGATCATCGTGATCAGCGCCTTGCTGTTTTTATTGCCGACCAAGGTTCAACCGGTAGCCTGGACACCACCCACGGCGCCCTCCCTCGTCGATGGCATCTACGCCGACAATCAGCGACTCAAAGGCGTGAAACGGGTCGGTGCTGCTGACATCGACGGCCCTGAGGCGTTGCTACTGGAGAAAGACGTCCTTATCACCGGCCTGCATGACGGCCGGTTGATTCGCACCAGCCTCGACGGCAAAACCACCCAGGTGCTGGCCGATACCGGCGGCAGACCGCTGGGCCTGGCGCGGCACCCCAATGGTTTGTTGGTGATCGCCGACGGGGTCAAAGGTTTGCTGTCGCTCGACGCTCAGGGCCGGTTGATTCCATTGACCACCACGGCCAACAACCTGCCCTTCGGATTTACCAATGACGTGGCCATCGACAAGCCCGGGCATTACGCCTACTTCAGCGACTCCTCCAGCCGTTGGGGCTACGGCAAGGACGGAGAGGCGATCATCGAGCACGGTGGCGACGGCCGTTTGCTGCGTTATAACTTCCAGACCGGCAATACGGCGGTCCTGCTGGACAAACTGGAGTTCGCCAACGGCGTGACTCTGGGGCCTGACGACGCGTTTGTGCTGGTCAATGAAACTGGCGCCTATCGCATCAGCCGCTATTGGCTGACCGGGCCGAAAGCCGGCACCCACGATCTGTTCATCGACAATTTGCCGGGGCTGCCGGACAACCTGGCATTCAATGGCCGCGACCGTTTCTGGGTGGCGCTGTATGCACCGCGCAATGCACTGCTCGACACCACGGCGCCTTACCCTCTGGTACGCAAAATGATCGTGCGGGCGATGACTATTCTGCCCAAGCCCCTGGAGAAACGCGCCTTCGTCCTGGGACTGGACCTCGACGGCAAAGTGATTGCCAATCTGCAGGATGCCAGCAGCGGCAACTACTCCCCCATCACCACCGTGCGCGAGTATGGGGACTGGTTGTATCTGGGGTCGCTGAAAGCGCGGCACATGGCGCGGTTGCCGTTGAGCACGGCGTTGAAATAGAGGGTGTCATCAAAAGATCGCAGCCTTCGGCAGCTCCTACACGGGATAGCGTTCATCCACGAAGTAGCGGCGAACACTGAATCTGTAGGAGCTATCGAAGGCTGCGATTTTTTGATTTTGCATCAATGCGGATCCCGTATTGATCCCCCCGTTCCAATTGTTCAGTCACCGGTCGTCGGTGATTCTGCACAGCGTCTCAGGACGGCGTCTTAAGTCGCTCAGCGATCTTGTCCTTGACCTGCACACGCTTCTCCTTGAGCTTCTTCAGTACCTCATCGCTGGGCGCATCCGATTGTGCGGACTCGGCCTTCACCACCTCTGCGTCCGCCTGGGTGTACTTGTTGAGCAGTGAATCCAGTAACGGATCCTTGGTGCGTTTTTGCTGGATCTCTTCCTTCGTGCAGCGCAAGTCCTGGTAAAGGTCATGGGTCACCGGCATGGAACACCTCCGTTTGTTAATCGGTGGCAAACGTGATCGATGGCGTTCGCCAATTATCAGAATGGCCTCGCTTACCCGGTTCTGTCGACCGTCTATCAGACCAGCGGTGTCCGTTCGTCGTCCTGTCGCAAACGCGATATCCCCTTGCCCGAGCGTCTGGAAAGCCCCCCTTGAATCAACCACCGAGTACCGTACGAACCATTCGCGTCAGCGCCTCGGGACCATAAGGTTTGCTCAGCAGATAAGTGTCGGAGCTGAGTTGGTGATCGCGCGTAATGATGTCGCGGGTGTGTCCGGAGGTAAACAACACCGCCACCGGAGGGTTTTGCACCTTGGCCCAGGCGGCCAGGTCCGAGCTTTTGATCAAGCCGGGCATGACCACGTCGGTGAAGATCAGGTCCACTGTCGCGCCGTCGAGCAACATCTGCATCGCCAGGTCACCGTTGGCTGCGGTCAGGACCTGATAGCCCTCTTCGCACAACAAGTCCACGGCCGAACTGCGCACCGCTTCGTTGTCCTCGACCACCAGAATGGTTTCATGCCCGCCCCGGTGCTGCGGAGCATGGCGCATTGTTTCGTCAGGCAACGGGCGCAAGCTGCGAGGGAAATACAGCTGCACCCGAGTGCCCCGTCCGACGACGCTGGAAATCTCGATATGCCCGCCGCTCTGTTTGACGAACCCGAACACCATACTCAAACCCAGGCCGGTGCCTTGACCATCAGCCTTGGTGGTGAAAAACGGCTCGAAGGCCTGTGCAAGCACTTGCGGCGGCATGCCGACGCCCGAGTCCGCCACCGTCAGGCAGACATAATCGCCAGCGACGATGCCCTTGCCGGCGCAAAACTTGCGGTCGAGGACGATGTTCTCGGCGCTCAGGGCAATGGTCCCCTCGCCGTTCATGGCATCTCGGGCGTTAATCGCAAGGTTGAGAATGGCGTTTTCCAGTTGATTGCAGTCCACGTAGAGGCGCCATGGATCGTCAGGTGCGGACACCTTGATCTGGATCGTCTCTCCCAGCGCGCGCTGCAATAATTCCCCGAGGTCTTCGAAGATCTGCCGTGGGTCGCATACGGCCGGTGACAACGGCTGACGACGGGCAAAGGCGAGCAATTGCGAAGACAATTTGGCCCCGCGCTCGACCGCGGCAATCGAGGCGCCGACCCGGCGCTGCACGTTGGCGTTGTCCGGCTCGTGACGCGCCAGCAAGTGCAGGTTGCCGGCGATCACCTGTAACAGGTTGTTGAAGTCATGGGCCACCCCGCCGGTGAGACCGCCAATGGCTTCGAGTTTCTGTGATTGACGCAGTTGCTCTTCGGCCGCCAGCCGCGCCTCGACTTCTTCAGCGACTCGTTGCTCCAGGTTGCGGGTAAACTTGAGCAAGGACTCTTCGGCAATCTTGCGTTCGTGGATGTCGATCAACACCCCGGGAAAGCGCAACGCTTCACCTTGCGCATTGAACTCGCAACACCCGCTGGCGAGCACCCACAGGTAACTGCCATCGGGACGCAGGACCCGATATTCGGCGTTATAGGGCACGCCGGTTTCCACCGACTGATTCATCCGCTCCCGGGCCCAGCTGCGATCATCGGGATGGATCTGCATTTGGGCGATGGCCGGTGGCAGGTTGGCCAGGTCCTGGCCTGGCGGATAGGAAAACGTGCGGGCGAATCGCTCGTCGCCCGATAGCACGTCAGCCTTGATGTCCCAGACAAACGAGCCAAGCAAAGCCCCGGCATTGAGGGCCAGGCGAACCCTTTCATTATCTGCATGATAGGCGTTTTCGGCTTCCTGGCGTCGACGTTCGGAAATCACATGGTCAGTGGTTTCGACCACCATTGCCATGACCCCGGCGGGACACCCGTCATCATCGGCAACCGGGCTGTAGTAAAGGTCCATCCAGACGTCTTCGGGAACGCCGTCGCGCAGCAATACCAGGGCTTTGTTGTGATAGGACAAGGTGCCGCCCGCAAGGCAGGTGTCCACCACATGCCGATTGAATTCGGCGACCTCCGGCCAGCCCAACTCCACCGGGGAGCCCAGCAGGTAAGGATGGCGGCCACCGGCAAATCTTGAGTAGGCGTCGTTATAGATCATGTAACCGGGGCGGCCCCACAGCATCACCATCGGCAGCGGTGAAGCGAGCAGTAACTGCACCGCGCTGCACAGACTCCCGGGCCAGGTATCGATGCGCCCGAGTTCGGTCAGGCTCCAGTCGAACGCGCGAATGCGTTCGGCCATTTCGCCGCTCCAACCGGTACAACCGTGGCTATTGTCTAGAAACTGCATCGACTGGCCTATGTCTTGTGAATGACATGTTCTCAGGCAGTGCAACAGCATGAGGAGACGGTGCCTGCCCGTTTGTTTCGAGCACTGCCGACGCCAATGGTTTCATTGAGGTATAGCTGATTCTCGACCGGCCCCTGCGGCAAGCTGCTCCTGCACAGGTGACATATCCACCACCAAGGCTCAGTGGAAATCCCGACTGCGCACATGAATACCGTCGAGCAATGAACTCAGGTCGCTCAAGCGTCCGGCAATCAGGTGCCGCACCTCGCCCACCTTTTCCCAGCGCCCGTCGACCTTGAGCAATTGCGAGCCGACCAATACCTGCCGTTGCCGTTCGGCCAGATCGCGCCAGACCACCACGTTGACGTTGCCGAATTCGTCTTCAAGGGTCACGAAGGTCACACCGCTGGCGGTTCCCGGACGCTGCCGACCGGTGACCAGCCCGGCGACGCTGACCGGACGCCCATGCTCGACCATCAGCAATTCCCTGGAGCTGCGACAGCGCCGGGCCTTGAGTTCCCCCCGCAGCAACGCCAGCGGATGCGGGCCGAGGGTGGTGCCAACACTGGCGTAATCGGCTTGCAGGTCCTCGCCCACGGTGGGTTTAGGCAGATCCACCGCCGGCTCTTCCTGACTCGGCAGACCGGCAAACAAACCGAGCTGCTTCTGCACCCCCGCCACCTCCCAGCGCGCCCGATGCCGGTCACCGGCCAGCCCCCGCAGCGCACCGGCATCGGCCAGTTGCTCCTGGGCGCGAGCATCGAGTCGTGCCCGCTCGCCGAGGTCGGCGATGTCGGCAAACGCCCCTTTCGACCTTGCCGTCTCGATACGCCGGGCATCGTCTTCGCGAAAGCCCTTGATCATCCGCAGCCCCATGCGAATGGCTGGCTGCGCGCCGGTGATCGGTTCCAGGCTGCAATCCCAGTCACTGGCCCGCACGTCCACCGGGCGAATCTGCAAATGATGGCGGCGGGCGTCCTGGAGAATCTGGTCCGGGCTGTAGAACCCCATCGGCCAGCTGTTGATCAGCGCACAGGCAAAAGCCGCCGGCTCGTGGCATTTCAACCAGCAACTGGCGTAGGTCAGCAAGGCGAAACTGGCGGCGTGGGATTCGGGAAAACCGTAATCGCCGAAGCCTTTGATCTGCTCGAAGATCTGCGCGGCGAACTCCGCCGTGTAGCCGTTTTTCTTCATACCGTCCGCCAAACGTTCCTTGTGCGGTTCCAGTCCGCCATGGCGTTTCCAGGCCGCCATGGAGCGACGTAACTGATCGGCCTCGCCGGGGCTGTAGTCGGCGGCGACAATCGCGATCTGCATCACCTGTTCCTGGAACAGCGGCACGCCCAGCGTACGCTTGAGCACCGCTTCAAGTTCTTTCGACGGGTATTTCACCTCTTCTTCGCCCTTACGCCGCCGCAGGTAGGGATGCACCATCCCGCCCTGAATCGGCCCCGGACGAACGATCGCCACCTCGATCACCAGATCGTAGAAGTTCTTGGGCTTGAGCCTGGGCAACATCGACATCTGTGCCCGGGACTCGATCTGGAACACCCCGATGGTGTCCGCATGGCCAATCATCTCGTAGGTTTGCGGGTCTTCGGCCGGCACCGTCGCCAGGCTCAGGTCGCGGCCTCGGTGCCGACGCAGCAGATCGAAACAACGGCGAATCGCGCTGAGCATGCCCAGCGCCAGAATATCGACCTTGAGCAGCCCGACCGCATCCAGATCGTCCTTATCCCACTGGATGATGGTGCGCTCGGCCATGGCGGCGTTTTCCACCGGCACCAGGCTGTCCAGAGGCTGCTCGGAAATCACGAAACCGCCAGGGTGCTGGGACAGGTGCCGGGGGAAACCGATCAACTGTTGGGTCAGGCTCAGCACTCGGCGCAACACCGGGCTATCGGGATCGAAACCACCCTCACGCAGACGCTCGACGGGCGGCGCCTGATTACTCCAGTGGCCGCAACAGTCGGCCAGGGCGTTGACCTGATCCGGCGGCAAACCCAACGCCTTGGCCACATCGCGGATTGCGCCGGCACCGTGGTAAGTGCTGACCACCGCCGTCAGCGCCGCACGGGCCCGGCCATAACGCTGAAACACATACTGCAGGACTTCTTCGCGCCGCTCGTGCTCGAAATCCACGTCGATGTCCGGCGGTTCGTTGCGCTCCCTGGAGAGAAAGCGCTCGAACAGCAGCGTGCTGCGATCCGGGTCGATCTCCGTGATCCCCAGCACGAAGCACACCGCCGAGTTGGCGGCAGAACCGCGGCCCTGACAAAGGATGTGTTGCTGGCGGGCGAAATTCACAATGTCGTGAACCGTCAGGAAATAACTCTCGTACCCCAGCTCGGCAATCAGCTCCAGTTCTTTGTCGATCTGCGCCAACACCTCGGCCTTGGGGCTTTTTTCCCAGCGCCAGCGAATCCCCTTTTCTGCCAGCACCCGCAGCCAGGACGTGGCCGTGTGCCCCTCGGGCACCAGTTCCCGGGGATATTGATAACGCAACTGACCGAGGTCGAAAGTACAGCGCCGGGCGATGTTCAGCGTCTCGTCGAGCAGCGCCTGTGGGTAGAGATCGCGCAAGTCGTCGAGGTTGCGCAAATGCCGTTCGCCATTGGGGTGCAGACGCAACCCGGCCTCGGCCACGGGAACGTGATGGCGGATTGCGGTCATGGTGTCCTGCAAGGCGCGCCGGCCGCGGGCGTGCATATGCACATCGCCGCTGGCCACCGCCGGGATCCGCAGTTCCCGCGCCAGGGTCAGCAGTGCCGCCAGTCGCCGGGTGTCGTCCTGCCCGCGATGTAACTGAACGCTCAGCCACAGGCGCTCGGCGAAGCTCTGCTTCAGCCAATGGCCCTGCGCAAAATCATCGACGGCGTCCGGCGCCCACAACGCCAACAGCCCCGGCAACGGCTCGCTGAAATCCTCCCGCAGCACCTGATACTGGCCTTTCTGTGTACGGCGTCTGGCGCGGGTAATCAGTCGGCACAGGGCTTGATAACCCTCGAGGTTTTCCACCAGCAGCACCAGCTTCGGGCCATTTTCGATACGTATTTCGCTGCCGATGATCAGCGGCAACTCCACGGTCTTGGCCGCCTGCCAGGCACGGACGATACCCGCCAGGGTGCATTCGTCGGTGATCGCCAGCGCCTGATAGCCCTGCTTTTTCGCCCGTTGAAAAAGCTCAAGCGCACTGGAGGCACCGCGCTGGAAACTGAAGTTGGACAGGCAGTGCAGCTCGGCATAGTCGACGCTCATGCGAACCAGCCTTGCAGCCACAACGGACCTTCTTCGCCCACCGCCCGATAGGCCCAGCCCTGCTGACCGGAACGGGTTTCGATCAGGTAGTAATCGCGGCGCACGTCGTCGCCGTCCCACCAGCCGGACTCGATGCGCTCCGGCCCCATGAGGATGCGCGTCGAGCTTTCGTGTACCGCCTGCGGTTCAGTCAGCAACCAGCCCGGGCGTTGCACGGCAGGCAGTCCCCCGCAGGCCTGGCTGTCGACAGTGGTCTGCCACGCGCATTCCGGCCGGTGATCGGCCTGGAAGCGCAAGCCCTGCACCGCGTCATCCCCCAGCCGTGCGCGCAAGCGTTCACGCAGTTGCTCCCAAGGCAAGGACTGCTGCGGACGGTCGTCGAACAGTTCCTGATACTGGGGCACGAAGGCGGGTAGATCTTCGGCGCGCAGACGAAAACCGCGCACCGGGGCTTCGACCTGAACCTGTTCCAGCCGCCCTCGGGCCAGTTCGAACAGCATCGCCGGATCGCGCTCGGCGCTGAGCAGGCCGACCTTGATCACGGTGTCCGGCAAGCCGGCGTGTTCCAGGTGCAAGTCGAAACGTTGCACGCCGCTGTCCCGGCCGCAGAGGAACGCCGACAGATCGCCGGTCAATCGTCTTAAAGGAAACAACAATGCCTGATGGGATTGCACATCGAAGTTGAGCTCGATGCGCACATCGAAACGGTCCGGCGGCAGGTAAAACGCCAGCGCCAGCCGCCGCTCACCGAACAGGCTGTCCAGATGCTTGAGCACCTGGGCCTCGAAACGCCGGGCCAGGCTATGCCGGGGCAGCGCCTGCACCTGACTCAAGGTGCGCAGCCCCATGCGCGATAACGCTGTAGCAACGCTGGGCTCCAGGGCAATGCGATCGACGGGCAGTTGCCCGAGGTGATGCTGCAAGGCTTGATTGTCCGGCACCACCAGACCGTCATAAACGTTGGCCAGCACCCGCGCCGCCACCGGGTTGGGCGCGGCGACAATCCGATGGCGAAACCCCAGCTCAGCGAGCTCGGCGCGCAGCCGCGCCTCGAACTGCGGCCAAGGGCCGAACAAGCCCAGGCTGGATTCGATTTCAAACACCACGGCACGCGGGTAATGCACGCTGACCTGGGAGCTGAACCGATAGGCCCAGGCGGCCAGGAACTGCTGCCAATGTTCGATTTCGGCGGCATCGTATTCGGCGGTGACGAACCCTTTGCTCAGCGCCTGGGCGGCGGTCATCGACTGACCGGGTCGCAAACCCAGCGCCCGCGCCGCACCGTTGACCGCCTGCAGCACCCGCCGCTGGGCCGGGCCGGTCAGCAGCGCCAACGGCTCATCGGGGTCGGGGCGCTGACGCAGTACCGCGTCCAGCGCCAATTGCGGGAAGACAATGCACACCCAGCGCATGGCAACCTCAATGCCCCACGGCAAAGGCAATCGGCGCCGAACGGGCCAGCCCGCCCCGGCACTTGAGCACCCGCAACTGAGCAGGCTTGGCGTCGATGGCGATGCGCAGGGCCGCTGGCGACGGGTTGATGGCTTCACTGAGCGAGCGATAGGCGAACGCCAGGGTCTGCCCGGTTTCGGCCGCCACCTGCAAACGTCGCAACGCCCGGTCATCGGCCTTGTGCGGCCAGCACAACACCGCCCCGCAACTGCCCGAACGCAGGCATTGTTCCGCCGCCCACAGCGCATCGCGCTCGCTGGCCTGGATGATCGACAACTGGCGCAGATCGACCCCGGCGTTCTGCCAGGCCTGGGGATACGGCACGTAAGGCGGCGCCACCAGCACGATGCGCTCGCCCGCCGCCGATAACCGTGCCAGCGTCGGCCACACCAGTTGCAACTCACCCACGCCCTGCCCGGCCAGGAGGATTTCGCTCAGCGCCGCTTCCGGCCAGCCACCACTCGGCAACGCCGCATCCAGCGCCGCATGCCCCGTGGGTTGCGGGCTGACGGCCGGTGGCGCAGGTCGGCCCTTCCAGACCTGGCCGCCATTGAACAGCGTATCCAGCGCAACGACGGCGCCCATCACCCTTGCCTCACCAGACCACAGAACACGCCTTCGATGGCCAGCTCCTGATCGGCTCGAACAATGATCGGCTGGTAAGCCGGATTGCGCGGCAACAGGCGAACGGCATCGCCGACCCGCTCGAAACGCTTGATGGTGACTTCGCCGTCGAGCCGCGCCACCACGATCTGGCCGTTGAGCGCTTCAGGATTGCGCCGCACGCCCACCAGATCGCCGTCGAGAATGCCGTCCTCGATCATCGAATCACCCTGGACCCGCAGCATGTAATCCGGCACCCGCGAGAAGATCGACGGATCGAGCAGCAAACGGCTGTGGACCTCGGCATCGACACCGATCGGCGCACCGGCCGCCACGCGGCCCAGTACCGGAACGTCCAGCAGCTCTGGCCGCGGCGGCTGGTTCAACAGGCGGATGCCGCGCGCCTGATGCGGATTGACCTCGATGAAACCCGCCTCGGTCAGCGCCAGCACGTGCTTGCGCGCCACGCTACGGGAGGCGAAACCGAAGGCCTCGCTGATTTCAGCGAGGCTCGGGGGCTGACCGTGTTCGGCGATGCGATCGCGGATGAAGGTCAGGATGGCGGTACGGCGGGGAGTTAAAGTCGTCATGGAGTACATTTGTACTCTTTCGGCTTTTTCCTGGCAAGGACTTGTAGGAGCTGTCG
>NZ_BOMA01000021.1:0-46459 GCF_016861935.1 Pseudomonas sp. 008
GTAAGAAACATCAGCAACTTCAACCACTTGCGCTTCCGATCTCTCGTTAGCGGGAGGCGAATTCTACAGCGTTAGTCGCTGCTGTCAACACCTCTTTTTCTCCGCTTTCGACCGAGAAGATCGAACCGTCAATAAGGCGACAACTCTCTGCCTTACCAACTCCTTCTGGCTTCGATGAACTGAAGCGTAACCGCTGTCGAAAACTGCGTAACTCGTTGTTTACCAAGGAGTTTTCCGTTTCGACTGCGCCGGAAGTGGGGCGAATTATAGACGTCCAGAATCTGCCGTCAACCTCTAATTTGGCTTTTCTATCAATAGCTTGCAAAAAGCCGGAAAACCGCCCGCTTTTCTTCTATAAAGGAGAGCAAAACCACTCCCTCTATATATAAGAGGACTTCAGAGCACCCCCGCCTCTTTGAAAGCAGCGACTGCACCGGCATCCAGACCCAATACCCGCTGCAAAACCTCCAGCGTGTGCTCACCCAATAAAGGAGGTGCGCTACGGTACTCCACTGGCGTCTCGGACAGGCGTATCGGGCTCGCAACTTGAGGTACGATCCCGGCCAAAGCATGAGGCAGCTCAATAGCCAACCCACGAGCCTGAACCTGAGGGTCCGCAAACACCTGGGCCAAATCATTGATCGGTCCACACGGCACGCCTGCCTGCTCCAACTGCGCCACCCATTCAGCAGTGGTCTTGAACACGGTTGCCTGGCGGATCAGCGGGATCAGCACCGCCCGATTTGCCACCCTTAACTTATTGGTCGCAAAACGCGGATCATCCGCCCACTGCGGCTGCCCGGCCACCTCCGCAAATTTGCGGAACTGCCCATCATTACCCACGGTGAGGATGAAGTCGCCATCGGCTGTAGGGAAATCCTGATAAGGCACGATATTCGGATGGGCGTTACCCAGGCGCTTAGGCGCAATGCCCGTAGTCAGGTAGTTCATCGCCTGGTTCGCCAGACACGCCACCTGAACGTCCAGCAATGCCATATCAATGTGCTGACCGCCACCACCATGATCCCGATGAGCCAGCGCAGCCAGGATCGCTACCGTTGAATACAGCCCAGTCAGAATGTCTGTCAGCGCCACGCCGACTTTCACCGGGCCCGCACCTTCATCTCCTTCGGGGCGACCGGTCAAACTCATCAGACCGCCCAAGCCCTGGATCATGAAGTCATAACCCGCACGCTTGGCATACGGGCCGGTCTGACCGAACCCGGTGATCGAGCAATAGATCAGCTTCGGATTGGCCACCTTTAGCGACTCGTAGTCCAGCCCATACGCCGCAAGACCACCGACCTTGAAGTTCTCGATGAGGATATCCGACTTCGCCGCCAACTCACGCACCAGCCGCTGACCCTCTGGCCGCGTGAAGTCGATGGTCACCGATTGCTTGTTGCGGTTGGCGGACAAGTAATAGGCCGCCTCGCTAGTGTTCTCGCCATACGCGTCTTTAAGGAACGGAGGCCCCCAGGCACGCGTGTCATCGCCATTGCCCGGGCGCTCGACCTTGATGACGTCAGCGCCAAGGTCCGCAAGGATCTGCCCGGCCCAAGGCCCGGCGAGCACCCGCGACAAATCCAGTACCCGTAGATGCGAAAGCGCGCCCATAGCCGTTCTCCTATTAATAGAACGCCTGGAGGCCGGTCTGCGCGCGACCGAGGATCAGCGCATGGACGTCATGCGTACCTTCATAGGTATTCACCACTTCCAGATTGACCAGGTGGCGGGCCACACCGAACTCATCGGAGATACCGTTGCCACCCAGCATGTCGCGCGCCATGCGGGCGATGTCGAGGGACTTGCCGCAGGAGTTGCGCTTCATCATCGAAGTGATCTCGACCGCGGCAGTGCCTTCATCTTTCATACGTCCCAGACGCAGGCAGCCTTGCAGCGCCAGAGTGATTTCGGTCTGCATGTCGGCCAGCTTCTTCTGGATCAATTGAGTGGCCGCCAATGGACGACCAAACTGCTGACGATCCAGGGTGTACTGGCGAGCGGTGTGCCAGCAGAACTCGGCAGCGCCCAGTGCGCCCCAGGAAATGCCGTAACGCGCCGAGTTAAGGCAGGTAAAAGGGCCTTTCAAACCACGGACATCCGGGAAGATGTTCTCTTCAGGAACAAACACGTTGTCCATGACGATTTCGCCGGTGATGGATGCACGCAAGCCGACCTTGCCGTGAATCGCCGGAGCGCTCAGACCTTTCCAGCCCTTCTCGAGCACAAAGCCACGAATGTCGCCCGCATCGTCCTTGGCCCAAACCACGAATACATCAGCGATCGGACTGTTGGTGATCCACATCTTGCTGCCGGTCAGGCTGTAGCCACCGTCCACTTTGCGTGCACGAGTAATCATCGCGCCCGGGTCGGAGCCGTGGTTGGGCTCGGTCAGACCGAAGCAACCAATCCATTCACCCGTGGCCAGCTTCGGCAGGTATTTCTGCTTCTGTGCTTCGGTGCCGAATTCATTGATCGGAACCATGACCAGCGAAGACTGCACACTCATCATCGAGCGATAGCCGGAGTCGACACGCTCGACCTCACGGGCAATCAGGCCGTAGCTGACATAGTTCAGGCCGCTGCCACCGTATTGCTCAGGGATGGTCGCACCCAGCAGACCCACCTCACCCATCTCACGGAAGATCGCCGGGTCAGTCTTCTCATGACGGAAAGCTTCGAGAACACGCGGTGCGAGCTTCTGCTGAGCAAACTGCTCGGCCGTGTCGCGAATCATGCGTTCTTCTTCAGTGAGCTGTTGATCCAGCAACAGGGGATCGATCCAGTTGAAGCTAGCTTTACCGCCCATGAGTGAGTCCTCTCGAATCAGGTCAAATAACGTGGATTGATCCTAGGCCGGGTTCGGCGTCCCGGCAAACGAGGTTTTCGCATACTGTTGTGCTAATTTCTCACTTCGAAACGTTGCAAAATCGCCTTTATGCAATGCATTAGTGAGGTTGACGTACATGCGCAGGAAGATCCCCAGCACAACAGCCCTGATCAGCTTTGAAGCGGCAGCGCGCCACGAGAGCTTTACCAAGGCGGCCCAGGAGCTTTCTCTCACTCAGGGAGCGATTTGCCGACAGATCGCCAGCCTCGAGGAGTTCCTCAATGTCGAGCTTTTCCGGCGTTCACGGCGCGGAGTGAAGCTGACAGAAGCCGGGCTTTCCTACAGCCGCAGGGTGGCCACCCAACTCGACGCGGTTGAACGGGACACCTTGTCAGTGATGGGCCAACAAGGAGCCAACTCGATCGAACTGGCGGTGGTTCCGACCTTCGGCACTCAATGGCTGCTGCCACGACTCAAGGATTTCCAGCACAAACACCCGGAGGTGACAGTCAACCTCACCAACCGTACGCGCCCCTTCCTGTTTGCCGACACCGACTTCGATGCCGCCATTTATTTCGGCGACGCCGACTGGCCAGGTACCGAATCCCACAGGTTAATGGGCGAGAACCCGATGCCGGTGTGCAGCCCCACGCTGCTGGGCCAAAAAACCAACCTGAGCCCCGGTGAAATCGCCGAGCTGCCCTTGCTGCAACAGACCACTCGCCCTTATGCCTGGCGCCAATGGTTCAACTCCCAGAACCTGAATATCCCGCGAGACATGACAGGACCGCGTTACGAGCTATTCTCCATGCTCGCCCAAGCAGCGATGCATGACATGGGGATCGCGCTGATTCCGCCATTCCTGATTCAACGCGAATTGGCGGAGAAGCGTCTGGTCATTGCCAATACCCAAGCACTATCGAGCATCAAGGCCTACTACCTGATGATTCCTGATCGAAAGGTCGAATCAGCCTCTTTGAAGGCTTTTCGCGATTGGCTGGTAAATCAGGCACACAGCTACAACCTAGAAGGATAAAGGCTCACACCCATTAGTTGACCGCGTAGTCAGCAAAACAAAAGCACTACAGATATAAGTATTTGTCGCATATTGACAGACTGTACCGACAAACAGCACAAACGTCCCACAAGCGTTTGAGTACGTGGCTTTGAGCCTCTATTGGCAGGCAATGACAACCTATTCACCGTGCGGATGTGTAAATTCTTGAATTTTGGCAAAAATCCTTAGAAGCCACGGCCTGCAAGGGATTTAACGGAAAGGTGCGACATTCGGTCACGGGGTGACTTGTAGTTAATTTTCCGTCACCCGTCATAATCCCTTGAAGGGCACAAAGTTCGCCTGCAAAATGCCGCGCCCCGCCCTGATTTGGCGGGATCGTGCTGATCGGCCGCCCCAGCCGCACCATCCGAAGTGCCTGGGTTTACTCAATAAGATCACGCAGGAGATTTGACGTGCACATTGGTGTTCCTCTCGAAACCCAAACGGGTGAAACACGGGTTGCTGCAACCCCGGAAACCATCAAGAAGCTGATCGGCCAGGGTCATAAGGTCACTGTACAAAGCGGCGCCGGCATTAACGCCAGCGTTGTCGACAGTGCTTATGAAGCGGCAGGCGCAACCATTGGCAGCGCCACCGATGCGTTTGGTGCCGAGCTGATTCTCAAGGTGGTCGCCCCCAGCGACAGCGAACTGACGCTGATCAAGAGCGGCACCGTCGTGGTGGGCATGCTCAACCCGTTCAGCAATGAAACCATCGCCAAACTGGCCGAATGCGGCATTACCGCGTTTGCGCTGGAAGCTGCGCCACGCACCTCCCGCGCCCAGAGCCTGGACGTGCTGTCCTCCCAAGCTAACATCGCCGGTTACAAATCCGTATTGCTGGCCGCTCACTACTACCCTCGCTTCATGCCGATGCTGATGACCGCTGCGGGCACCGTGAAAGCGGCGCGCGTGCTGATTCTCGGTGCCGGCGTGGCCGGTCTGCAGGCGATCGCCACCGCGAAACGTCTGGGTGCCGTGATCGAAGCGTCCGATGTGCGTCCTGCGGTGAAGGAGCAAATCGAATCCCTGGGTGCGAAATTCGTCGACGTGCCGTACGAAACTGATGAAGAGCGCGAATGCGCCGTCGGTGTCGGCGGTTACGCGCGTCCCATGCCGGCCAGCTGGATGCAGCGTCAGGCCCTGGCCGTACACGAACGCGCCAAGCAGGCTGATATCGTCATCACCACGGCACTGATCCCGGGCCGCAAGGCGCCGACACTGCTCAGCGCCGAAACTGTGGCGCAGATGAAGCCAGGCTCGGTGGTTATCGACCTCGCCGCAGCCCAGGGCGGCAACTGCCCGCTGACCGTGGCGGACCAGGTCGTGGTCTCGAATGGCGTGACCATTGTCGGCCCGACCAATCTGGCCGGTGCGGTGGCGGCAGACGCTTCGGCGCTGTACGCACGCAACCTGCTGGACTTCCTGAAGCTGGTCTTCAACAAGGAAGGCCAGTTCGAAGTGAACCTAGAAGACGACATCGTCGCCGCGTGCCTGATGTGCCGCGACGGCCAAGTCATCCGCAAAAACGCCTAAGCAGGGATTCAGACGATGGAAGAGCTTATCTCCCCCGGTATCTACAACCTGATCATCTTCGTGCTGGCGATTTATGTCGGTTATCACGTGGTCTGGAACGTTACACCTGCACTGCACACGCCATTGATGGCGGTGACCAACGCCATTTCGGCGATTGTGATTGTCGGCGCGATGCTGGCGGCCGCTTTGACCGTAACACCATTGGGCAAAACCATGGGCACCCTGGCGGTGGCTCTGGCGGCCGTGAACGTGTTCGGTGGTTTCCTGGTCACCCGTCGCATGCTTGAGATGTTCAAGAAAAAAGCCCCGAAAGCCGTACAAGAAGAGGCGCCCAAGTAATGAGCATGAATCTGGTAACGACGCTGTACCTGATCGCGTCGATCTGCTTCATCCAGGCCCTCAAAGGCCTGTCGCACCCGACCACGTCGCGGCGCGGCAACGTGTACGGCATGCTCGGCATGGCCTTGGCGATCCTCACCACCATCGGTCTCATCTATAAGCTGGCAGCGCTCTCCATTGAGCAAGGCGGTGCTACCGCCGGCATCGGCTACGTCATCGTCGGTCTGCTGGCCGGCGGTACCGCCGGTTCGATCATGGCCAAGCGCGTTGAAATGACCAAAATGCCGGAGCTGGTCGCCTTCATGCACAGCATGATCGGTCTGGCAGCGGTGTTCATCGCCATTGCAGCCGTCGTCGAGCCGCAATCGTTGGGCATCGTTAAACATCTGGGCGATTCGATTCCGGCGGGTAACCGTCTGGAGCTGTTCCTCGGCGCGGCCATCGGTGCAATCACCTTCTCCGGTTCGGTGATCGCGTTTGGCAAGCTGTCGGGCAAGTACAAGTTCCGCCTGTTCCAGGGCGCACCAGTACAGTTCAGCGGTCAGCACAAACTGAACCTGCTGTTGGGTCTGGCGACGCTGGCACTGGGTGTCACGTTCATGCTGACCGGAAACTTCAGCGCCTTTGCCCTGATGCTGGCCCTGGCCTTCGTGATGGGTGTGCTGATCATCATCCCGATCGGCGGCGCCGACATGCCCGTCGTGGTGTCGATGCTCAACAGCTACTCCGGTTGGGCAGCAGCGGGTATCGGCTTCTCGCTGAACAACTCGATGCTGATCATTGCCGGCTCGCTGGTGGGCTCAAGCGGTGCGATCCTCTCGTACATCATGTGCAAGGCGATGAACCGTTCGTTCTTCAACGTACTGCTCGGCGGCTTCGGCAACACCGCGGATGCTGGCCCGGCGGGCTCCAAAGAAGCCCGTCCGGTGAAATCCGGTTCGGCTGATGACGCCACCTTCTTGCTGACCAACGCCGACACCGTGATCATCGTTCCAGGCTATGGCCTGGCGGTAGCACGGGCGCAGCACGCCTTGAAAGAGCTGACCGAGAAACTGAGCCACCGCGGCGTAACCGTGAAGTATGCGATTCACCCGGTTGCCGGCCGGATGCCTGGCCACATGAACGTATTGCTGGCCGAGGCCGAAGTGCCTTACGACCAGGTGTTCGAGATGGAAGACATCAACTCCGAGTTCGGCCAGGCCGACGTGGTGCTGGTGCTCGGCGCCAACGACGTGGTGAACCCGGCAGCCAAGAACGACCCGAAATCGCCGATTGCCGGCATGCCGATTCTCGAAGCGTTCAAGGCCAAGACCATCATCGTCAACAAGCGCTCGATGGCCAGCGGCTATGCCGGTCTGGACAACGAGTTGTTCTATCTGGACAAGACCATGATGGTTTTCGGCGACGCCAAGAAAGTCATCGAAGACATGGTTAAAGCCGTCGAGTAAACCCCTTCGGCAACCTGAACGCCCCGACTCGTCGGGGCGTTTTTGTTTGCGTCTGTTACCGATCCTGTAAAGGTGTTTTGCCTGAAAGCACCGGAATAGACGCCCCGAATGCGACCTTGGTAGCGGGACGGGCACCGCTCGAATTCACTAGACTGCGTACCTTGCTTCCGTTGCCCGAGATAACAATCATGTACCGTGACCGTATTCGCTTGCCTTCATTGTTGGACAAGGTAATGAGCGCCGCCGACGCTGCCGCTCTGATTCAGGACGGCATGACCGTCGGCATGAGCGGCTTTACCCGAGCCGGCGAAGCCAAGGCCGTGCCTCATGCACTGGCCGAGCGCGCCAAGGTCACGCCGCTGAAAATAAGCTTGATGACCGGCGCCAGCCTGGGCAACGACCTCGACAAACAGCTGACTGAAGCCGGTGTACTGTCGCGACGCATGCCGTTCCAGGTGGACAGCACTCTGCGCAAGGCGATCAATGCCGGCGAAGTCATGTTCATCGACCAGCACCTGTCGGAAACCGTAGAGCAGCTGCGTAACCAGCAACTCAAGCTGCCGGACATCGCGGTGATCGAAGCCGTGGCGATCACCGAGCAGGGCCATATAGTGCCGACCACTTCGGTAGGCAACTCGGCCAGCTTCGCGATTTTCGCCAAACACGTGATCGTCGAGATCAATCTGGCGCACAACCCGAATCTCGAAGGCTTGCACGACATCTATATCCCTACCTACCGGCCTACCCGCACGCCTATTCCACTGGTGAAGGTCGATGACCGTATCGGCAGCACTGCCATCCCGATACCGCCGGAAAAAATCGTCGCGATCGTGATCACTAATCAATCCGACTCGCCCTCTACTGTGCTGCCGCCGGATGTGGACACCCAGGCCATCGCCGACCACCTGATCGACTTCTTCAAGCAAGAAGTGGCTGCCGGTCGCATGACCAACAAACTCGGCCCGCTGCAAGCCGGTATCGGCAGTATCGCCAACGCGGTGATGTGCGGCTTGATCGACTCGCCATTCGAAGACCTGACCATGTACTCCGAAGTGCTGCAGGATTCGACTTTCGATTTGATCGACGCCGGCAAGTTGAGCTTCGCTTCGGGCAGTTCGATCACCCTGTCGAGCCGGCGCAATGCCGATGTATTCGGGAATCTGGAGCACTATAAGGACAAGCTGGTGCTGCGCCCCCAGGAAATCTCCAATCACCCCGAAGTGGTGCGGCGCCTGGGCATCATCGGCATCAACACTGCGCTGGAGTTCGACCTGTACGGCAACGTCAACTCCACTCACGTCTGCGGCACGCGGATGATGAATGGCATCGGCGGCTCGGGCGACTTCGCGCGCAATGCGCACCTGGCGATTTTTGTCACCAAGTCGATCGCCAAGGGCGGGGCGATTTCCAGCGTGGTTCCCATGGTCAGCCACGTCGATCACACAGAACATGACGTCGATATTCTCGTGACCGAGATCGGCCTGGCCGACCTCCGAGGCCTGGCGCCGCGTGAGCGTGCCCGCGTCATTATCGATAACTGTGTTCACCCGGACTATCGCCCGGCCCTGAATGACTACTTCACTGCTGCTTGCGCAGTCGGCGGGCATACCCCGCATATCCTGCGTGACGCACTGAGCTGGCACATGAACCTGGAAGAAACCGGGCGCATGCTGGCGGTGTAATTGATACAGATAGCAGCTGACGCAAACACAGTTTCGTCAGCTCGCTGTTGCAGCATTCTTTTCAATCAAAAACTGTACTGCTGTACCGGTCTTTTCCTACCGTAATTGCCTACCTTTTCCAGCCTAACCCCTATAAATGCACCACAATGGTGCCGATAGGTACAGTTGCCTCAATTTAGACCAGTACACCACCGTTTAACAGTTAACTGGTCTCTCACAATACAGGTGAACTGTATCTACAGAGACTGGCCAAACGAGAGGATCATTGGCATCAGTCAAAGTTAAACCACTACCTAATCCCGCCATAAGCGGAAGGATGTCAACCATGGAACGTACACTCAGTTCCGAGCTGTTCTTCGAAGACACTGCTGCAAAAACCCAGGCTTCCCTGCCTTTGCGCGTTATCGCCAACCTGATGCTGTGGCAGCGCCGCATCTCCAGCCGCCATCAACTGGCTCGCCTGGATTCGCGTCTGCTGGCTGACGCCGGGATTAGCGAAGCACAACGCTACGAAGAGCTGAGCAAGCCGTTCTGGCGCTAAGTTAGCGTCGCTGGCTCTGACCCACCGGGTCCACCGCCAGCAACCCGAATTGAACAAACAGAACCCGTCGTGGGAAACCACGACGGGTTTTGTCGTTTCAGGGCTTCATATTGGGGGCGTACAGAAGAGAAAATCACCGACATTTACAGTTTTTAAATATATAAAAACAACCAGTACAGTTTATTCTAAGTGTGTCTGCGCTCGCCTGCATGAACAAGCGGGACTGTTCTAACCGATGCATGCAGGCCTAATATCTGTATAAAACGTGGCGAACGCTTTAAGACGACAGGCGTCTGATCCTGTGCCACCTCTCTATCGGTCTATCCAAAGGAGCTACCTCATGTCCCCCCTTCGCCTGCTCAGCGCTGCAGCCCTGCTTGCCATGACTGCCAATGCCCACGCCTCCAGTTTTATCGTGACCACCGACTCCATCGTTAATGGCCTGAAGGCTTCCTCCGACGCGACTTCGGATGTCTCGTCCTCCTTTCGCGACAACAAAATCGTCCGTGCTGCCCGTGACGATGCCGCCAGCTTCGTTGCCAGTGAAGGTGCCATCCGTGGCGTGAAACTGGAAAGCGCGCTCAACCATATCCGCCAACAGGCTCCACAACTGAATGCGACCGACGCACAGCTGGCCCAGGCCATCCTGACGATCTAGGCAACTGCGCTGAACCGGGACACGCCCGTCGTGTCCCAATGTTTCGGCGCTGGCTCTAGCCCGGGCATTGCGCTAGCCTTGGGGCTCGCTTTCAGCTATCGAGCCTCATGCGTTTTCTTTCAAGTCTGTTGATCACTCCGGTTTTTCTCGCGGCCTGCTGGTCGGGTTCGGCCCATGCCTTCGACGCTTTCAACCTGTCTACACAAGGCACCGTAGCCAGTGGTTACGCCACCAGCATGGTGACCTCCGCGCCCTTCGACCATAAAATGCTGATCGCCGCCCGGGATGACGCTGCAGCGTTCATCGCCAGTGACGGCCAACTGCGAGGAGCACAACTGGAATCGGCCTTGATCTACCTGCGCCGGACCCAGCCAAAACTTCATGCCAGCGACCTTGAACTGGCGCAGGCAATTCTCGTCCAATAGTTATCCTTGTTTCTCCGGAGTCACTCCATGCGTAGCCCGCTGATTGCTGCCACCCTTGGCCTGCTGTTGTTGGCCGACGTGGCCCAGGCCCACACCCTGGTAGCCACCAGTAACATGATCATTCGTGCCTCCCAGCGCACGCTTGATTTCACTTCCGATACCACCACGTCCATCCGTGATTCGAAGATCGTCCGTGAAGCCCACGACGATGCGGCCAGTTTCGTCGCCAGCGAGGGTGAAATCCGTGGTGCACACCTGGAAGCGGCCTTCGACACCTTGCGCACCCGCGTACCGGAAGCCCGCGACGCCAGTGATCAGGTTCTCGCCGAAGCCATCCTCGCACTGTGAAATCACTAAGCGCCTGGCTGCTGGCCGGGGTTGTGTTGCTGCTTGGCAACACGGCCCAGGCCGGCCTGCAATTACGGCTCAAGACCGAAGGCCTGAGCCCCGCGCAACAGCAGGCCAGTCAGGGGCTGCTCGATGAAGCCATGCAGGCGTTACCGCCACGCTTCATCGAGCAGCTGGACCGGCACATCGATGTCGGCTGGACCGACAACATGCCGAGCAATGCCTATGGCCAGGCATCGCTGGTGTCCGAGCTCGACCTGAATCGCAACCTGCTCGCCAGCCTCACCGACGGCAGCGCCGCGACCAAAAAAACCTATCGTCCCCACGGCACCGTGCGCCAGGAACTGCTCGCCACGGTGTTGCACGAACTCACCCACATCTACGACCGCGCACGCCTGTGGCCGGACGCCGAGCGCACACTGATCCAGCGCTGCACACAACGTAACAGCAGCTCCGGACTGATCGGCATCCCGGATCAGTGCCGCGGACAGACCGACCGACGCTGGACCCTCAGCGACGACCCTCGCCTGCTCGATCTGGCCGGCTGGCCGCAATACGTCGGTCGGCGCGGTGAGCGCGAACAGCACAACCGGCAGATTGCCCGCAGCCCGGACATCTACGAGACGAGCAGCCCGAAGGAGTTCGTCGCGGTCAACATGGAGTACTTCCTCCTCGACCCAAGCTATGCCTGCCGTCGCCCTGCGCTGTATCGCTACTACAAAGAACACTTCGGCTGGGCGCCCGCCGCCAAAGACACCTGCGCCCGATCATTCGCCTTCCTCAATGCGGGTAACGATTTCGCCAAACAGCCCTTGGGCCAGGTCGATCCGGAACGGGTGTATGCCGTCGACTATCTGCTGGCAGAAGCCAACCAGAACTGGGTCAGCCGCTGGGGTCACAGCATGCTGCGACTGGTGATCTGCGCGCCCGGTCGGCCTCGCGGGCCGGATTGCCGCCTCGATCTGGATCAACATCTGGTGCTGTCCTACCGCGCCTTCGTCGGCGACGTACAGTTGTCGAGTTGGGATGGGCTGGTGGGCAAATACCCATCGCGCCTGTTTGTGTTGCCGCTGGCCCAGGTGATCGACGAATACACCAAGACCGAACTGCGCAGCCTGGCCTCGGTACCGCTGAACCTGTCGCGCAGCGAGATCGAAGATGTGGTGGAACACGCCGCCGAGATGCACTGGAGTTACGACGGCAATTACTTCTTCCTGTCCAACAACTGCGCCGTGGAAAGCCTGAAACTGCTGCGCAGCGGCAGCAATAACGCCCAGTTGACAGGGCTCGACAGCATCATGCCCAACGGCTTGCTGGAAGTACTCAAGAGCCGCGGACTGGCGGATACCAGCGTGCTCGACGACCCTCGCGAAGCGTTACGCCTGGGCTATCGCTTCGACTCCTTCCGCGAGCGTTATCAAGCGATGTTCGAGGTGCTGAAAAAGCATTTGCCGATCAAGCAGGAAAAGGTCGAAGACTGGCTGGCATTGAAAGCTGATGAGCGCCGCAAATGGATTGACCAGGCGGACCTGCGCACCAGCGCGGCATTGCTGTTACTGGAGCAGGCGAGCTTCCGCCAACAATTAGTGTTGGCTCAGGACGAAGTCAAACAGCGCTACCTGGGCGCTCGGGAATTGAATAACGGCGGTATGGATAAAGCCAACGCGACCTTGCAGCAGATTCTCGCCAATAGCGGCTTCCTCAGCCGTCCGGCCGAACTGCTCGGCACTGGTGGCTATGGCTTGCCGCAGCCGAACGAGTGGACACGCCTGGAGTCGGAAAGCAATCTGCGTCAGAAGCAGCTTCAAGTGCTGACCGGGGACCTCGACAAGGAAGTGCGAGCGCTGCTCGAGCCAAGCCGCGCTGCTGAAATGGCCGCCAACGAAGAGAACCTGAAACAGGTTGGCGAACATTTGAGGAAGTTGCACAAGGCTGCGGGTGGGTTGGAGTTGCCCTGAAAGCAAAAAGGGCTTCAGAACGTAGTCCTGAAGCCCTCGGTCTTGCTGTATGTGCTGTGCCGCGAGGCACTAATTCCTCTCTTACTTTCAGCTGACCCGCGCTTTACGCACGCCATCGGACAAGGCCGCGCACAGGCTGAGTACGCCCTCCACAGCCTGATCCGGGGTCGAGGCGTTGGCGATGTGATCGATCAGCGCCGATCCCACCACCACACCATCGGCCAGACGCGCGATGGCCGCTGCCTGTTCCGGTGTGCGAATACCGAAGCCGATACTGATCGGCAGATCGGTATGGCGACGCAGACGGGTGACGGCCTCTTCGACATGTTCCAGAGTCGCCGCACCCGCACCGGTCACACCCGCTACCGACACGTAGTAAACAAATCCGGAACTGCCATTCAGAACGGTCGGCAGACGCCCATCGTCAGTCGTCGGAGTGGTCAGACGGATGAAGTCCAGGCCCGCCGCCTGTGCCGGGTCGCACAATTCAGCGTTATGTTCTGGCGGCATGTCGACCACGATCAGGCCATCGACACCGGCTTCTTTGGCTTCAGCGATGAAACGCGGCACGCCGTACATGTGAATCGGGTTGAAGTAACCCATCAACACCAGCGGAGTCTCGCTGTTGCCTTCGCGGAACTCGCGAACCATTTGCAGGGTTTTCGCCAGGTTCTGTTTGGCGCCCAGAGCACGGATGTTGGCCAGCTGGATCGCCGGGCCGTCGGCCATCGGATCGGTGAAGGGCATGCCCAACTCGATCACATCAGCACCAGCACCGGGCAAACCTTTGAGGATCGCCAGGGACGTGTCATAGCTCGGATCGCCGGCGGTCACGAAGGTCACCAGGGCGGCGCGGTTCTGTTCCTTGAGTTCGGCAAAACGCGTTTGCAGGCGGCTCATCAGTGTTTCTCCTGCTTGGACTGCACTTGTTGAGAGTTTTCCATGTGGTGCATCACGGTTTGCATGTCTTTGTCGCCACGGCCGGACAGGTTGACCACCATCAGGTGATCTTTCGGCAGGGTCGGTGCGCGCTTGAACACTTCGGCCAGGGCATGGGCGCTTTCCAGTGCAGGAATAATCCCTTCCAGGCGGCAGCACTTATGGAATGCGTCGAGGGCTTCGTCATCGGTCACCGAGGTGTACTGGACGCGGCCGATGTCATGCAACCAGGCGTGTTCAGGGCCGATGCCTGGATAGTCGAGACCGGCTGAAATCGAGTGCGCGTCAATGATCTGGCCATCATCGTCCTGCAACAGGAACGTACGGTTACCGTGCAGCACGCCTGGTACGCCGCCGTTCAGGCTGGCCGCGTGCTTGCCGGTTTCGATGCCGTAGCCGGCCGCTTCGACGCCGATGATCTCGACGCTCTTGTCATCGAGGAACGGGTGGAACAGGCCCATGGCATTGGAACCGCCGCCGATGCACGCCACCAGGCTGTCTGGCAGACGACCTTCCTGGGCTTGCAACTGCTCGCGGGTTTCCTTGCCGATGACGGCCTGGAAGTCGCGAACCATGGCCGGGTACGGGTGCGGACCGGCCACGGTGCCTATCAGGTAGAAAGTGCTGTCGACGTTGGTCACCCAGTCACGCAGGGCTTCGTTCATTGCGTCTTTGAGGGTGCCGGTGCCCGCGACTACCGGGATCACTTCGGCGCCCAGCAGCTTCATGCGAAACACGTTGGCTTGCTGACGTTCGATGTCAGTGGTACCCATGTAGATCACGCAATCGAGGCCGAAACGCGCGGCCACGGTGGCGGTCGCCACGCCGTGCATGCCGGCGCCGGTCTCGGCGATGATGCGTTTCTTGCCCATGCGCCGCGCCAGCAGGATCTGGCCGATGCAGTTGTTGATCTTGTGCGCGCCGGTGTGGTTCAGCTCTTCGCGCTTGAGGTAAATTTTCGCGCCACCGCAAAACTCTGTCAGGCGCTCGGCGAAATACAGTGGGCTTGGGCGTCCGACGTAATCACGCTGGAAGTAGGCCAATTCTTCTTTGAATGCCGGATCTTCCTTGGCCGCTTCGTATTCACGGGCCAGATCGAGGATCAACGGCATCAGGGTTTCGGCGACGTAGCGGCCACCGAACGCGCCAAACAGGCCGTTGGCGTCGGGGCCGTTGCGCAGATTAGTCTGGGTCATGGGTCGCTCCAGTTGTATTCGAGAGGTGACGATGGGGTTCACTCTACCCCTGACATCCCATGCTGAAAACCGATAAGATCGCCACAACCTGTCAGGAAAACTCACAGATCAAATGAGCCATGACCTCCCCCCGCTGAACGCGCTTCGCGCCTTCGAAGCCACTGCCCGCCTGAACAGCGTCAGTCAGGCTGCCGAACAGCTGCACGTCACCCATGGCGCAGTCAGCCGGCAACTCAAGGTACTGGAGGAACACCTCGGCGTGAGCCTGTTCATCAAGGATGGACGCGGCCTTAAACTCACAGATGCCGGCGTTCGTTTGCGCGATGCCAGCGCCGAAGCCTTCGAGCGTTTGCGCAGCGTTTGCGCCGAGCTGACCCAAAGCACCGCCGATGCGCCGTTCGTGCTCGGCTGCTCGGGCAGTCTTTTGGCGCGCTGGTTCATTCCGCGTTTGGGGCGCCTGAATGCGGACCTGCCGGATCTGCGCTTGCACCTGTCGGCTGGCGAAGGCGATCTCGATCCACGACGACCCGGTCTGGATGCCCTGCTGGTGTTTGCCGAGCCGCCATGGCCGGCAGATATGCAGGTCTACGAGTTAGTGAGCGAACGAATCGGCCCGGTCATGAGCCCGCGATTTGCCGGCTACGAAAGGCTACGAAACGCACCAGCAAGCACACTGTTGAGCGAACCCTTGCTGCACACCACCTCACGTCCGCAAGCCTGGCCGATCTGGGCACAGCAAAGCGGCCTCGACGACAAGGCGCTGAAGTACGGTCAGGGCTTCGAGCATTTGTATTATTTGCTGGAAGCGGCAGTGGCCGGGCTGGGCGTGGCCATCGCGCCCGAGCCGCTGGTGGCCGAAGACGTGAAGGCCGGTCGCCTGGTTGCGCCATGGGGCTTCCGTGAAACCCCGGCGCAACTGGCGTTGTGGCTCCCCAAGCGCGCCGCGGACGGGCGCGCTCGGCAGTTGGCGCAGTGGCTTAAAAACGAACTGCGCCAGACACCTTAATGACCACGCTTGAACAATAAGTAGGCCGCGAGCAATCCCAGCGCACCAACGGCAACACCGGCTGTAGTCCAAGGGTGTTCCTGGGCGTAGTCACGTGTCGCGATTCCGGTTTCACGGGTTTTGACCTTGACCTCTTCATAGGCATCGGCAAGCAGATGGCGCGAGTGTTTCAGCGCGTTCTCAGCGTTGCTTTTCAACGTCTTGAGAGTTTTACGCGACTCGTCCGAGGCGTCGTCCTTCAAGCTTTCCAACGATTTCAACAGACTCTCGATCTCGGCTTCCATGCTTTGCAATGAGGCGTTGCGTAACGACGTGTTGGCCATGATGGCTCTCCTGCATTGTTGATGAGTGACGTGTGTTGGTTGGGACTTCAGGGGTTCGAGAAAGTGCAGTAAATCTGAACGTCACTACGGATTGGTCGACAGAAGAAATCAGAAAAATCACTGCTAGGCTGTATTTCACACCTCAAGGAGAACGCCATGTCTGACCATCACACCTACAAGAAAGTCGAACTGGTTGGCTCGTCCACCAGCAGCATTGAAGACGCCATCAACAACGCCCTGGCCGAAGCCAACAAAAGCCTCAAGTACATGGAATGGTTTGAAGTGACCGAAACCCGCGGGCATATCAAGGACGGCAAAGCTGCACACTTCCAGGTGACACTCAAAGTCGGGTTCCGGATTGCCAGCAGCTGAGTTTGAGCCAGCCGTCTGAACTTGCGCGCCGACTGAATGCCATAGGAAACAGCAAAGCGCTACAGGGTGAGCGCATCCAGTCGGTAGCTGGATGCCCTCCCTCTATTGATCCGACCAAGGAGTGCAACCCATGAAGAAGTTTATTCTGGCGGTAGGTTTGTTGAGCCTTGCGGGAACAGCCTTTGCCCAGGTCAAGTCGTGTGAAGAGCTGAAAGCCGAAATCGCTGCAAAACTGGACGCCAAGGGTGTTTCCAATTACACGCTGGAGATCGTCGACAAAGGCACTGCTGCCGGTGGAAAAGTCGTCGGGAAATGTGAGAAGGGCTCCAAGGTAATCGTCTACAAACAGGGCTGACTTCCCTCAATAACGAAAAGCCGACGCCACGGCGTCGGCTTTTTGTGGATGTCGTTTAAGTGTCAGCCCTTCATGACCTGCGCCAACAGTTCATAGGAGTGCACGCGATCGGCATGTTCATACAGATCACAGGTGAAAATCAGTTCATCCGCCTGGGTCTGTTCGATCAGCACCTCAAGCTTGGCGCGGATTTTCTGCGGGCTGCCGACCATCGCCAGCCCCAGGAAATCACCGACCGCTTCTTTCTCATGGGGCAGCCACAGGCCGTCCATGGTCTTCACGGGTGGGCGTTGCACCAGGCTCTGGCCACGCATCAACGCAAGAATCCGCTGGTACACCGAAGTGGCCAGGTAATCGGCCTGCTCGTCGGTGTCTGCCGCCACCAGCGGCACACCGAGCATCACGTAAGGCTTATCCAACACCGCTGATGGCTTGAAGTGATTGCGGTAGACGCGAATCGCTTCATGCATGAAGCGCGGTGCGAAATGTGAAGCGAAGGCGTAGGGCAATCCGCGCTCACCGGCCAGCTGCGCACTGAACAGGCTCGAACCCAACAACCAGACCGGGACATTGGTGCCGGTACCCGGCATGGCAATGATCCGCTGATCCGGCGTGCGTGGGCCGAGGTAGCGCATCAACTCGGCCACGTCTTCCGGGAAATCGTCGGCGCTGCCGGAACGCTCGCGACGCAAAGCGCGGGCGGTCATTTGATCGGAGCCGGGCGCGCGCCCCAGGCCCAGGTCGATCCGGCCTGGATACAGGCTTTCAAGGGTGCCGAACTGCTCGGCGATCACCAGTGGCGCATGGTTGGGCAGCATCACGCCCCCCGAACCGACGCGTATGGTCGAAGTGCCGCCGGCCAGATAGCCCAGCAGCACCGAGGTCGCCGAACTGGCGATCCCGTCCATATTGTGGTGTTCGGCGACCCAGAAGCGGTTGTAGCCGAATTTTTCGACGTGCTGCGCCAGGTCCAGGGAATTGCGCAGAGACTGGGCCGCACTGCCGTTCTCGCGCACGGGCACCAGATCGAGGGTCGAAAACTTGATCTCAGACAGTCGTTTCATAAACCTGCTTCTCCAATGGGTAAGCAGGTTTTTCACCAACGAAAACCTGCCGAGGCTATAAGCGTGTTCTCTGCAATGAGGGCATATACCCGAGTTTCAATAGAAGAGACAAAATTCCTGTGCAATTAGAGGACTGATCAGATGAGGTGAACTTTGCCCGACGGTCTATCCTCAGAACCCTGGTAACCGAAAACCACGAAGGCGTGACAGTTCGCGCCGGATCTTGAGGAGGCAGACATGGCTATCACAAAGAAAGCATCGGCTCATTGGGAAGGTGATCTGAAGACCGGCATCGGCACGATTTCCACGGAAACCGGTGTACTCAGAGAAGCGCCCTACGGCTTCAAGGCCCGTTTCGAAGGCGGTAAAGGCACCAATCCGGAGGAGTTGATCGGCGCGGCCCACGCTGGCTGTTTCTCCATGGCGTTTTCAATGATTCTCGGTGAGGCCGGCCTCAAGGCCGACAGCATCGACACCAACGCCGAAGTTACCCTGGACCAGGTGGACGGTGGCTTTGCAATCACCGCGGTGAAACTGATCCTCAAGGCGAAAATCCCCGGGGCGACCCAGGCGCAATTCGAAGAACTGAGCAACAAGGCCAAAGAGGGCTGCCCGGTGTCCAAGGTGCTGAATGCGAAAATCAGCCTGGATGCGACGCTGGTCAGCTAAACCGATAAAAGATCGCAGCCGTCGGCAGCGCCTGGATTATTGATTGATCGGTAGGCGCTGTCGAAAACTGCGATCTTTTTTGCGTTGAAACAAAACCTGGCTGGCGTAATTGTGGTCGAATAAATGACAGCAGCTTTAGCGCATCACCGTGCGCGCTGCCTCAAGGGAGCTTCAACCATGAAACGTTTTGCCTTGGCGGTTATCTGTTGCACGCTGGCCACATCGGCTCTCGCGGCACCGAAATCCTGTGAAGAACTCAAGGCCGAGATCGAAGCCAAGATCCAGGCCAATAACGTTTCGTCCTACACCCTGGAAATCGTCACCAACGACGAAGTGCACGATCAGAATATGGTGGTCGGCACGTGCGAAAGCGGCACGAAGAAAGTCATCTACCAAAAAAATGACAGTTGATTCACCTCACATGAGGCAGTAGCTCTCGCGATCTTCGGCGACAATCTCCCGCTTGGCGTTATACAGCCGGGCGCTGGGGGTGAACGCTATGGAGCGAGCTTCCAGCAGATAACGCTGGCCGGCCTCGAAATGGTCGTAATTGATGGTCAGGTAGCATATTCGCTCCAGAGGAGTGTTCAGCAAACCCGGCCCTCCGCCAAACACTTCAAAGTCAAAACGTACCCTGAGCTCATGACTACCCGGGGTGACCTGAAAGTAACGGCCATCGCTCAACCGCTGGTTGTCCAGACGATCGGCCATCAGCAGTTTCCCGCCGGGAACTGGCGTAGCGAAGTCGACCCAGGCCATCTGCGGATTGACCGCCGGCAACGGACTCGTGCAGCCGACAAAGGCACCTGCAGCGAGCAACAGCAACAACCTGCGCATGATGAATATCCCAAGGACTGGTCATTCAGCATAGCGCCGATCAGGTGCGTTGGCAGCCCGCTGGCTTACCCTGCCCAATCACTTTTCGCTGCTGATCATAAAGCTTTGCCCACGGCCGAAAGCCGATATTCCCCGCTTGCAGCTGATACCGCTGCCCGGCGTTGAAGTCCTTGAATTTCACATTCAACTGGCAGTCACGCCACAACGGCTCGGCATCGGGGCCAATGTTGGTCGGCTGGACCGCAAACAAGTAGCGAACCTTCAGCTCATGGCTGCCGGGCTGCACCTGGAAATAGCGCTTGTCGATGGAAGCCTTGTTATCGACTTCCAGCGCTTGCAGCGCGGTGTCCTCCTGCCGTGAATCCAGATCGATCCAGGCCTGCGAAGGATCAGGGGTGGGCAATCCGGCACAGCCGGCCAGCATCAGCAGGCCTCCCGTCAGCATCAATTTGCGCATAGCGGAGCTCCAATAGGCGGGATAGTCTTGCGGGCAGACTTTCCAGGAATTTTTTTATTTTGATCAGGCCGCGTCCAAGCCTTGGGTTACTTGATCGCGTTTTACGCATTTTGTTTCCGGGTGTTTTTCTTTTGTCGCTCAACGGCTGCGCGAGCGTCAGCTATTACGGCCAATTGGCCAGTGGTCAGCTGCACTTGCTGCGGGCCCGGGAACCGATTGCCAATGTGATTGCCGACCCCGACCGCGACCGGCAATTGCGTGCGCACCTGGCCCAGTCACAAAAGGCCCGAACATTCGCCAGCCAACACCTGCATCTGCCGGACAACCAGAGCTACCGTTTGTACGCCGACATCGGCCGGCCATATGTGGTCTGGAATGTCTTTGCCACGCCGGAGTTTTCGCTGAAGCCACAGAACCATTGCTTCCCCGTTGCCGGCTGCGTCGCTTATCGCGGTTTTTACAGTCAGAGCGCTGCCCGCGGTGAGGCCGCCTTGCAACGCCTGCAAGGTATGGACGTGTCGATCGGCGGCGTCGAGGCCTATTCGACGCTCGGTTGGTTCAACGATCCGATTATTAGCTCGATGATGGCGTGGGGCGACGAACGGTTGGCCACGCTGATTTTTCACGAACTCGCGCACCAACGTTTTTATGTAAAAGACGACACCGAGTTCAACGAGTCCTTCGCCACGTTCGTCGAACAGGAAGGCACTCGCCAATGGCGCGCATTCCGAGACATGCCGCCGGATAATGGAGCGTTGGTACGCCAACGCGACCAGTTCATCCAATTGATTCTGGACACCCGCACCCGGCTTGAACGGCTTTACGCCCTGCCGCTGCCGGCCGACCAAATGCGTGAGCGAAAAGCGGCCGAGTTCGAACAACTGCGCCGTGAGTACAGGACCCTGCGCGACAGCCAATGGGCTGGCAACAATCGCTACGATGCATGGATCAACGCCCCGATGAACAACGCCCGATTATTGCCGTTTGGTTTGTATGACCAGTGGGTGCCAGCGTTTACCGCACTGTTCAGGCAGGTCGATGGTGATTGGGTGAGGTTTTATGCGGCAGTGGAGAAGGTGGGCGCGTTGCCGGTTGGGGAGCGCAAGGCGGCGTTGAGGGCGTTGGCAGGATCAGCGAATTCCGGTGGCTGAACGGGCACCTTCGCAGGCGGTGCGGCGATCCGACTTGCCCGCGAAGGGATTTGATCAGCGCTGCAAAAACGCCTGATGCAACTCATCCAGCGTCTCGAAGTGATACGCCGGTACTTCGGCGCTCAATTCTTCCCGGCTGCCAAACCCATAACCCACCGCTGCCGCGTCCAGCCCATTGCTGCGGGCACCGATCAGGTCGTGCTTACGGTCGCCGATCATCAGCGTATTGGCCGGGTCGAGACCTTCTTCGGCCATCAAGTGTGCAATCAGCTCGACCTTGTTGGTCCGCGTGCCATCCAGCTCACTGCCATAAATCATCTTGAAATGCTTGGCGAAGTCGAAGTGCCGGGCAATTTCCCGGGCGAAAACCCATGGCTTGGAGGTCGCGATGTACAGCTGTCGCCCTTGCCCACCGAGGGTTTCCAGCAACGGTATAACCCCGTCGAACACACGGTTTTCATACAGGCCGGTGACCTTGAAGCGTTCACGATAGAAGTTCACTGCCTCCCAGGCCTTGGGTTCGTCGAAGTCATAGAACTGCATGAACGCCTGCAACAATGGCGGGCCAATGAAATGTTCGAGCCTGGTCAGGTCCGGTTCATCGATACCCAGTTTGCTCAGGGCGAACTGGATGGAGCGGGTGATGCCTTCGCGCGGGTCGGTCAGCGTGCCATCGAGGTCGAACAGTACGGTTTGGTAATGCATGGAAATTCCTGAGCAATAGCGAGACGCTTTCCGTTATCAAGAGGCTTAGAGCTGGTCGTAGCCTTCGGCCAGATGCAGGTCCTTGAGCTTCACGTAATTCGCTGCACTGTAGGTGAAAAAGGCTTTTTCCTTGTCCGTCAGCGGCCGGATCTGCTTCACCGGGCTCCCGACATAAAGAAAACCGCTTTCCAGGCGCTTACCCGGTGGCACCAGGCTACCGGCGCCGATGATCACATCGTCCTCGACCACCGCACCGTCCATGACGATGCTGCCCATGCCGATCAGAATCCGGTTGCCCACGGCGCAACCATGAAGCATGACTTTATGCGCGATGGTCACATCGTCGCCGATCAGTAACGGAAAGCCATCGGGGTTGAATGGCCCTGCATGGGTGATGTGCAACACGCAGCCGTCCTGCACGCTGGTGCGCGCACCGATCCGGATGCGATGCATGTCGCCGCGGATCACCGTCAGCGGCCAGACGGAACTGTCTTCGCCGATTTCGACGTCGCCGATCACCACTGCCGAGCCGTCGACAAAAGCGCCTTTGCCCAGCAGCGGCGTGTAGTTCTGATACTTGCGAAGGGTCACGATAGGGTTTCTCTCTGTTGCCGATAGCTGCGGTGAGCGTCGATTGTAATTAAGATGGGCGCATGTTTCTTCCCGCATGTTTTCCAGCCAAGGTGCCAACCGTGAGCGTGAACAACCCTCTTCTGCAGTCCTACGACCTGCCGCCGTTCTCGGCGATCCGTGCCGAACACGTGCAACCGGCCATTGAAAAGATCCTGGCTGACAACCGCGCCGCCATTGTCGAAATCCTCAAGACCCAGGCCAAACAACCGACCTGGGCCGGCCTGGTACTGGCGATGGACGAACTCAATGATCGTCTGGGCGCCGCCTGGAGCCCGGTCAGCCACCTCAATGCCGTGTGCAACAGCGCTGAGTTGCGCGAGGCTTACGAGTCCTGCCTGCCGGCCCTGAGCGCCTACGCCACCGAGCTGGGCCAGAACCGTGAACTGTTTCAGGCCTATGAAGCGCTGGCGAACAGTCCTGAGGCCGCCGGTTTCGACGTGGCGCAGAAAACCATCCTGGAGCACGCCCTGCGTGACTTCCGCCTGTCGGGTATCGACCTGCCTGAAGCCGAACAAAAGCGTTATGCCGACGTGCAGAGCAAACTGTCGGAGCTGGGCAGTCGCTTCTCCAACCAGTTGCTCGACGCCACTCAGGCCTGGACCAAGCACATCACTGACGAAGCCGCCCTCGCCGGCCTGACCGATTCGGCCAAGGCGCAGATGGCCGCCGCCGCGCAAGCCAAAGACCTCGACGGCTGGCTGATCACCCTGGAATTCCCGAGTTACTACGCGGTGATGACCTACGCCCAGGACCGCGCCCTGCGCGAAGAAGTCTACGCCGCCTACTGCACCCGTGCGTCGGACCAAGGCCCGAATGCCGGTCAGAACGATAACGGCCCGGTCATGGAAGAAATCCTCGACCTGCGTCAGGAACTGGCAAAACTATTGGGTTTCACCAGCTTCTCGGAGCTGAGTCTGGCGACCAAAATGGCCGAATCCAGCGATCAGGTTCTCAGCTTCCTGCGCGACCTGGCCAAGCGCAGCAAGCCGTTCGCCGTCCGGGATCTGGAGCAGCTCAAGGCCTACGCCGCCGAACAGGGTTGCCCGGACCTGCAAAGCTGGGACAGCGGTTTCTACGGTGAAAAACTTCGCGAGCAGCGCTACAGCGTTGCCCAGGAAACCCTTCGCGCGTACTTCCCAATCGACAAGGTTCTGAGTGGGCTGTTCGCCATCGTCCAGCGCCTGTACGGCATTGAGATCGCCGAGCTGAAAGGCTTCGATACCTGGCACCCGGACGTTCGCCTGTTCGAAATCAAGGAAAACGGCCAGCACGTCGGCCGCTTCTTCTTCGACCTCTATGCCCGCGCCAACAAGCGTGGCGGTGCCTGGATGGACGGCGCCCGCGATCACCGCCGCACAATCAATGGTGTGCTGCAAAGCCCGGTGGCGAACCTGGTGTGCAACTTCACCCCAGCCGACAGCGGTAAACCAGCCCTGCTGACCCACGACGAAGTGACCACCCTGTTCCATGAATTCGGTCACGGCCTGCATCACCTGCTGACCCGCGTCGAGCACGCTGGTGTGTCCGGCATCAACGGCGTGGCCTGGGATGCGGTCGAGCTGCCAAGCCAGTTCATGGAAAACTGGTGCTGGGAGCCGGAAGGTCTGGCACTGATTTCCGGTCACTACGAAACCGGCGAACCGTTGCCTCAGGATCTGCTGGAGAAAATGCTCGCGGCGAAGAACTTCCAGTCCGGCCTGATGATGGTCCGCCAACTGGAGTTCTCGCTGTTCGACTTCGAGCTGCACGCCACCCACGGCGACGGCCGCGGCGTGCTGCAAGTGCTCGAAGGCGTGCGTGATGAGGTTTCGGTCATGCGTCCACCGGCCTACAACCGTTTCCCCAACAGCTTCGCCCACATCTTCGCCGGTGGTTACGCAGCGGGTTACTACAGCTATAAATGGGCAGAAGTATTGTCGGCCGATGCCTTCTCGAAGTTCGAAGAAGACGGCGTGCTCAATGCCCAGACCGGTCGTGCCTTCCGCGAAGCGATCCTGGCACGAGGTGGTTCCCAGGAACCGATGGTGCTGTTCGTCGACTTCCGTGGCCGTGCGCCATCGATTGACGCACTCTTGCGCCACAGCGGCCTGACCGAGGACGCGGCAGCATGAGTGAGGGACCTGTGATTACCAAAAAACGCTTTATCGCCGGGGCGGTCTGCCCGGCCTGCAGCGAGCCCGACAAGTTGATGATGTGGAACGAAGATACCGTTCCACATCGCGAGTGTGTGGCCTGCGGTTATTCCGACACGCTGAATGAACAAGGCCTGTCGGTGCCCAAGGAATTGGGCACCCGGGTTAACACCTCGGCACTCAAGGTGCCGGACGCCAAGGTTCAGGCCGTGCAGTTTTTCCCGAACCCGAAGCTGAAGAAAAAGCCTGACGAGCAACACTGAGTATCGAAAAACACCTTCCACTGCGCAACGCAGTGGAAGGTGTTACTTACTCGACATGGGCCGAGTTGAACCAACTCTTCATCGAACACATGGCAAACGGACTTGTGCTGCAATCACCATTGGCCAGCGCCGTACGAAGTTTGTCGACATCGGCCTGCATCATGTAGCGAATGCCGTCCTTGAAGTGGGTGCTATCGCCAAAACCGCCCTGAGTCATTTCACTCAGCGCATCTTCCTTACTCCAGCCCTGCACCACCACCCGGTACATCGCCGCCATCAGGCCGGTGCGATCCGAGCCGTGTTTGCAGTGCATAAGCACAGGTCCTTTGGCCTCGGCGCTCTGAATCGTGCGAAGGGCCTTGAGCACATCACTGTCATCCACATGATTGGTGCGGTAGGGCAGCTGTATCTGGGTGATTCCGGGTTTGGACAACCAGCTTGAGTCCGGTTCAGGCAGGAAGTTGATGACGGTGGCGACCTTGAGTTTTTCCAGCAACGGCACCGCCCCCTTGTCCGGCAACGCACTGCGATAGAGGGTCGGGGACATCTGATAGAGGTTGTACTGAACCTCCACCGATTGAGCCCAGTCCGCAGGCCGGGATAGAGCAGCGTCATCAGCGTGGGCCAGCGTCAGGTTGAAAAGTGCGGCCAGCGACAAAAGAAACGTCGCAGGTAGAAGGCGCAGTAGGGACATGCTCAGGCGACCGTGAAGTGGTGGATAAGTGATCGATAGCCTGAACTCGGGACAGTCAAAGACCTGTGAGGGCACTGTCAAAGAATCGTGAATAGAACAGCAAATGCCCGAGGCTGGTTGTCATTCAGATCAGTCAGACTGTCCGACATCGCTAGTTGACTGAGAGACACTATCCGGCAAGACCTTGAGTTAATAGACGCCGATAAAACCAGGCCTGCATGGAGTCTCATGCAGACCTGGCAACAACTATCAACTTCAGGGATTTACGATACTGGAATAAGCCTTGGCCAAGGCCAGCAATTTTGCCTTGTCGTTACCATCGATATCGCCATCACCGTCCACATCGCTGTTAATGGTTTTGATCGTGAAGGACTGACCACCATCGCTGGAAACCGCTGTCACATAGACGGAATCGACCAGCGCCTCTGTCTGCACTTCATTTACCGCCTCCCACCCCAGCTCTTTACGGGCAAGTTGCATCGATACTTGTGCTTCGCGAGGATTGGTTATGCTGGGCGCCAACAGTTGTAAAAAAATACCACGCTGATTAAAAAACGACATGACTAAATCCTTTTAATTAATAATCCACGACAACTTCGTGTGGCGAGGATAGTACTAACAGCCTTTGTAATTGCGCTACTTGATATATATTTCCGGTGATGACAGTTGCGCAATGCGCTTGATCCAGAAACTTGTATGGTTAGTTCCTTTATATAATCTCCGACATTCACTCGCCGAACGGCACTGGCTTGTCGCTTGCCCCCTTGATACTGTATGCACATACAGTCAACGGACTTTTATCGATGAACACGCCTCTGCCACCCCGCGGTCGCGGCACCGCCACCAACCCGCACAACCGTTTCGCACCGAACCGTTCGGTGGCCGAGGATGACGGTTGGTATCAGGAAGCGCCGATCACCCAAGGCACCGAGGTGCGCATCGAGACGGCGAAGACCATCATTACCCGCAACAACTCGCCGGACTTGCCCTTCGACCGCTCGATCAATCCCTATCGTGGCTGCGAGCATGGCTGTATCTATTGCTACGCTCGGCCCAGCCACGCCTACTGGGACATGTCGCCAGGGCTGGATTTCGAAACCAGACTGATCGCCAAGACCAACGCCGCCGATGTGCTGGAAGAACAACTGTCCAAACGCGGCTATCAATGCGCGCCGATCAACCTGGGCTCCAACACCGACCCTTATCAGCCGATCGAGCGTGAACACAAAATCACCCGCAGGACCCTCGAGGTGCTGCTGCGCTATCGCCATCCGGTGACCATCATCACCAAGGGCTCGCTGATTCTGCGCGATCTGGACTTGCTGGCCGAACTCGCCGAACAACGGCTGGTGGCGGTAATGATCAGCCTCACCACTCTGGACGATGAGCTCAAACGCATCCTCGAACCCCGTACGGCTGCGCCCAAGGCACGACTGCGGGCGATCCGGGTAATGCGTGAAGCGGGGATTCCGGTGGGTGTCTTGTGTTCACCGATGATTCCGATGATCAACGACAGCGAACTCGAAAGCCTGCTGACTGAGGCCCATGCGGCCGGAGCGCAAACTGCGGCTTACATGATGTTGCGCCTGCCGCTGGAAGTGGCGCCGCTGTTCGAAGAGTGGCTGGCCGCCCACTATCCTCAGCGTGCAGCTCATGTGTTGAGCCTGATCCGCCAGAGCCGTGGTGGGGAGCTTTACGACAGTCGGTTTGGCGCCCGTATGCGCGGTGAAGGACCATTTGCCGATCTGCTGGCGCAGCGTTTTGCCAAAACCATCAAGCGCCTTGGGCTCAACCGTCGGGAAGGTTTCGATCTGGACTGCAAAGCTTTTTGTCCGCCGGGTCGCCAGATGTCATTGATTTAAGGACAATTGGACCTATGGTGGAGTAGTGAAAAAGGTACGTCGCGTTCAAGCTGGTCATATTTCTTATGACCTGGAACGCACGTTCTAGAGCGTTTGATTCAGTTTGAGTTAAGCTTCGGCCGCTACCTTGTTCATCGAGTGACTGACGGGTCTGCTTTTCGACCTGGATGTTTTTTATACAGCCACTGGCTTCACATCGGACAAAACGGGAAAATTCCCTGACTCCGCCAAAGAGGATGAATCATGAGTGACAAGGATAAACAGCCTTTGGCTGCGTCGGCTTCAGCCCAACCCGAGGCGGAAACCGCCGATGCAGCGCTGCAGCATATCGTTGACGGCTTTTTGCATTTTCATCACGAGATCTTTCCGCAGCAGGAAGAACTCTTCAAAAAACTCGCCACGGCCCAGCGGCCTCGGGCGATGTTCATCGCATGCGCCGATTCGCGCATTGTTCCCGAGCTGATCACCCAAAGCGCCCCCGGCGACCTGTTCGTCACCCGTAACGTCGGCAACGTCGTGCCGCCTTATGGGCAAATGAACGGTGGTGTTTCCACAGCCATCGAATACGCAGTGCTGGCGCTCGGCGTGCAGCACATCATCATCTGTGGCCACTCCGACTGTGGCGCCATGCGCGCGGTACTCAACCCGCAGAGCCTGGAAAAGATGCCGACGGTCAAAGCCTGGCTGCGCCATGCAGAAGTGGCGAAAACCATGGTTCAGGACAACTGCCATTGCTCGAATGAAAGCGAGAGCATGCACATCCTTACCGAAGAGAATGTGATCGCTCAGTTGCAACATTTGCGCACGCACCCGTCGGTGGCCTCGCGCATGGCCAACGGTCAGCTGTTTATCCATGGTTGGGTGTACAACATCGAAACCAGCGAAATCCAGGCTTACGACGCGGATCAGGGTTGTTTCCTGCCGCTCGATGGCAGCCATCCGATTCCGGTGGCGACGCCCAAAGCGCGCTTCTAAATCCTCTTCGTAGCCTGTCTCACAACTACGTTTGCGAGACAGGCCACCAGATCCCTGTGTGGTTTAGCCGAGGCTGCTGATCAAGCAGCCCGGCTTTGCCATGCCTGAAGAAAACCTCGGGAGAGTCACCATGCGTGCCGCTCAATTAAAAGCTGTTCTGCCACGGGAGCTGCTGGCTTCGGTGGTTGTATTTCTGGTTGCCCTGCCTTTGTGCATGGGCATCGCCATAGCCTCCGGGCTGCCACCGGCCAAAGGCCTGATCACCGGCATCATCGGTGGACTGGTGGTTGGCTGGCTTGCCGGTTCACCACTGCAAGTCAGCGGCCCGGCGGCCGGTCTGGCGGTATTGGTGTTCGAACTGGTGCGCCAACATGGAATCGCCATGCTCGGGCCGATCCTGCTACTGGCGGGTTTTCTGCAATTGGTGGCCGGGCGTTTGAAACTGGGTTGCTGGTTTCGGGTCACGGCGCCGGCTGTGGTGTACGGCATGCTCGCCGGCATCGGCGTGTTGATCGTGCTGTCGCAGGTGCATGTAATGCTCGATGCCGTGCCCAAGCCCTCGGGGCTGGATAACCTGGCGGCCTTCCCTGCTGCAGTGATTCAGGCTTTGCCTTCGTTTGGCTGGCAAGCGGGTTTGCTCGGGCTGTCGACCATTGCCGTGATGTGGCTGTGGGAAAAATTCCGCCCGCATTCCCTGCGTTTCGTTCCCGGTGCATTGCTCGGGGTCGGTCTGGCAACGATCGCCAGCCTGGCGCTCGCCTTGCAAGTCAAACGTGTGGAGGTCCCGGCTAACCTCGCGGAGGCCATCGATTGGCTACGCCCGGCGGATCTGCTCAACCTGGCTGACCCAACCCTGCTGATCGCCGCCTTCGCCGTGGCCTTTATCGCCAGCGCCGAAACTCTGCTCTCGGCCGCCGCCGTGGATCGCATGCACAGCGGTCAACGCTCGGACTTCGACCGCGAATTGTCGGCGCAAGGTGTGGGCAACATGTTGTGTGGCCTGCTCGGCGCGCTGCCGATGACCGGGGTGATCGTGCGCAGCTCGGCCAACGTTCAAGCCGGCGCCACCACCCGCCTGTCGACGGTGTTCCATGGCCTGTGGTTGCTGGCTTTCGTGCTGCTGCTATCGAGCGTGCTGCAAAGCATTCCGGTGGCGAGCCTGGCGGGCGTGCTGGTTTACACCGGTTTCAAACTGGTAGACCTCAAGGCCTTTCGCGGTCTGGGCCGTTATGGCCGGATGCCGATGTTCACCTATGCGGCGACCGCACTGGCAATCATCTTCACCGACCTGCTGACCGGTGTGCTGATCGGCTTCGGCCTGACGCTGGCCAAGCTGGCCTGGAAAGCGTCGCGCCTGAAAATCAGCCTGATCGATCTACCGGCGGACGGCGAGATGGAACTGCGACTGGTGGGGGCGGCGACCTTCCTCAAGGTGCCGGCGTTGACCCAGGTGCTGGGGAGCATTCCCGCAGGCGCGACGGTGCATGTGCCGCTCAATAACCTGAGCTACATCGATCACTCGTGCCTTGAGTTGCTGGAGGAGTGGGGCCGGGCCAATGCGGCCAAGGGTTCGAAGCTGTTGATTGAAGCGCGGGGGTTGAAGCGCAGGCTTGAAGGGCGGTTGCGGACCACGACGGGCGTAGGTTCCGCCGGATAGATAACCGTGTGGGAGCGAGCTTGTTCGCTCCCACAGGTATTCGGTTCTTACCGTTGGATCAAGCCGCTGGCTGATCCAGCTCCAGCTCGACACCCAATTGGCGCGACAGGCACGGCCAGCGCTTCCACGCGGCGCCGGTGTCCGGGCTGTTGAGTTTCTCGCGGTAGGCCTCCACCGACTCCAGCGCGAAACTTTCATCGTCAAGCATCTCGTCCACGGCGTGATGCACCGCCTCATCCAGTTGGTTGGCAAATTCCTCGCCAATCAATTGGTGGGCAATCAGGTTGGCGACAGTCATGTCCAAGGGGATCAATGGCTGGCCAAAATGCTTGATGTACAGGTCGTTGACCTCTTCGACCAAGCGGTGCGCCAGATAAGCTTCGTCCAGCAGACTGTCCAGGCCAACGTGACCGGCCATGATCGCCGGCGGCTGGAGGAAGAACTGCTCGGCGATTGTCAGCACCGGCTTGATCTGCGATTCGATGCCCGCTTCCCTGGCGACTTCATTGGCTGCATCCAGCAGGTCTGGCACTTGTTCTATATACGCGGCCACAAAACGCGTCATCACGCCGTTGGCGTCGACATCCGGCAATTGGATGGCGGAGTGAAGGTGCGGCAGTTGGGTTTCCAGCTGACGAGTCAGCAGGCCGGTCTCGGCCTCGTGTTGCAGGGCTTTTTGGATCTGCTCGCGCAATGCGGCGGTGTTCATGAAAACTCCAGGAAACAAAGGCAATGAAATAGGGAAGACATAACTTAGCTGGCTCAGGAAAAAGGCTAAGACGCATTTGTCATAATTATTTCATTCTTGAGACGCCTGCGTTATATCGATTTGCCACCACTCGTCTGCATCCTTCTCCATTCGTGACCTGGAACGCAAGTCCAACCTGTTTCAGCTGATTTACCCCATCGCGTTGCGAGGTGGCAGTCGCTGTCTATACTCGGTTCTGAATGGAGTTAGCTGATGACACCCGACTGCATATGCAGCAAGGCTCGGCGATTCAAGTTCGTGGTCTGAAAAAGCCGCTCCCTTGCCGCAGGCGTTACGCCTACGGGATAACAAGAACGATAAGGGGAACCCGCAATGATGCGACATCCACATGTCTGGATGGGCCTCCTGTTGTGGTCGATTTTCAGTCAGGCGCAAGCGGCCTGGACTGTCAATATGGCGCCTGGAGCGACTGAGATCAGTCACGCAGTATTCGATCTGCACATGACCATTTTCTGGATTTGTGTGGTGATCGGCATCATCGTCTTCGGCGCCATGTTCTGGTCGATGATGATCCACCGCCGCTCGACCGGGCAGGTGGCCGCAAAATTTCATGAAAGCACCACCGTTGAAATCCTCTGGACCATCGTCCCCCTGCTTATCCTGGTGGCCATGGCGGTCCCTGCAACCGCCACACTGATCAAGATGTACGACAACACGGAGCCGGATATCGATATCCAGGTCACCGGCTATCAGTGGAAGTGGCATTACAAATACCTGGGTCAGGACGTCGAATTTTTCAGCAACCTGACTACCCCCGCCGATCAGATCCACAACAAGGAAGCCAAGGGCGAGCATTACTTGCTGGAGGTCGACAAGCCACTGGTGCTGCCGATCGGTGCCAAGGTGCGTTTTCTGGTGACCTCCGCCGACGTCATCCACTCTTGGTGGGTGCCGGCCTTCGCAGTCAAGCGCGATGCGATTCCGGGCTTCGTCAATGAATCCTGGACCCGAGTCGACAAGCCCGGCATCTACCGCGGCCAGTGCGCCGAGCTGTGCGGCAAGGACCACGGCTTCATGCCGATCGTGGTTGAGGTCAAGGAAAAGGCCGACTACGAAAAATGGCTGGGCGAGCGCAAGGCGGAAGCCGCGCAACTCAAAGAGCTGACCAGCAAGGAATGGACCCTCGACGAGCTCAAGGAGCGCGGCGACAAGATCTATCACACCACTTGCGTGGCCTGTCACCAGGCCGAAGGCCAGGGCCTGCCGCCGATGTTCCCGGCACTCAAGGGCTCGAAAATCGCCACCGGGCCGAAAGAAGCTCACCTGAGCCTGGTCTTCCATGGCAAGCCCGGCACCGCCATGGCGGCGTTCGGCAAGCAGCTCTCGGAAGTCGATATCGCGGCGGTCGTGACCTACGAACGTAACGCCTGGGGCAACAACAAAGGCGACATGGTCACCCCTAAAGAAGTGCTGGAGCTGAAACAGGCGGAAAGCAAATGACCCGGTCTATTGCGTACTCAAGGAATCGGTCGGGGCATGACGTCCCGGTTCGCCCAGCCCAGCCGTTTGCAGGAGACAGGACATGACTGTTGTAGTCGATGACCATGTTCATACCGATACCGCCCACGCCCACGGCCCCGCCAAAGGCCTGATGCGCTGGGTGCTGACTACCAACCACAAGGATATCGGCACGCTGTACCTGTGGTTTGCGTTCACCATGTTCCTGCTGGGCGGCTCGTTCGCCATGGTGATTCGTGCCGAGCTGTTCCAGCCGGGGCTGCAAATCGTCCAGCCTGAGTTCTTCAACCAGATGACCACCATGCACGGCTTGGTGATGGTCTTCGGTGCGGTGATGCCGGCCTTTGTCGGCCTCGCCAACTGGATGATCCCGTTGATGATCGGCGCGCCGGACATGGCCCTGCCACGGATGAACAACTTCAGCTTCTGGCTGTTGCCGGCGGCGTTCCTGCTGCTGGTATCGACCCTGTTCACCCCCGGTGGCGGGCCGAACTTCGGTTGGACCTTCTACGCACCGCTGTCGACCACCTACGCGCCGGAAAGCGTGACGTTCTTCATCTTCGCCATCCACTTGATGGGGATCAGTTCGATCATGGGGGCGATCAACGTGATCGCGACCATCCTCAACCTGCGCGCCCCCGGCATGACGTTGATGAAAATGCCGCTGTTCGTCTGGACCTGGCTGATCACCGCGTTCCTGCTGATCGCGGTGATGCCGGTACTGGCCGGCTGCGTGACCATGATGCTGATGGACATCCACTTCGGCACCAGTTTCTTCAGTGCCGCCGGTGGTGGTGATCCGGTGCTGTTCCAGCACGTATTCTGGTTCTTCGGTCACCCCGAGGTGTACATCATGATCCTGCCGGCCTTCGGTGCCGTCAGCTCGATCATTCCGGCGTTCTCGCGCAAGCCGCTGTTTGGCTACACCTCGATGGTCTATGCCACGGCCAGTATTGCGTTCCTGTCATTCATCGTCTGGGCGCACCACATGTTCGTGGTCGGCATTCCGCTGGTGGGCGAGTTGTTCTTCATGTACGCCACGCTGCTGATCGCAGTGCCGACCGGCGTGAAGGTGTTCAACTGGGCCAGCACCATGTGGCAAGGCTCGCTGACCTTCGAGACGCCGATGCTGTTCGCCGTGGCGTTCGTGATCCTGTTCTCCATTGGCGGATTCTCCGGGTTGATGCTGGCCATCGCCCCGGCGGACTTCCAGTACCAGGACACCTACTTCGTGGTCGCGCACTTCCATTACGTGCTGGTGCCGGGGGCGATCTTCGGGATCTTCGCCTCGGCTTACTTCTGGCTGCCGAAGTGGACCGGCCACATGTACGACGAAACCCTCGGCAAGCTGCACTTCTGGCTGTCTTTCATCGGCATGAACATGGCGTTCTTCCCGATGCACTTCGTGGGCCTGGCGGGCATGCCGCGGCGGATTCCGGACTACAACCTGCAATTCGCCGACTTCAACATGGTGTCGTCGATCGGCGCGTTCATGTTTGGTGCCACGCAGATCTTCTTCCTGTTCATCGTGATCAAGACCATTCGCGGCGGCGAGCCGGCACCGGCCAAGCCGTGGGATGGTGCCGAAGGGCTGGAATGGAGCATTCCATCGCCCGCGCCGTATCACACCTTCACCACACCGCCGGAAGTGAAATGAAACGCCTCGGTCCTGTAGGAGCCGGCTTGCTGGCGATGAACGCAGCGCGGTGTGTCAGACACTCCGCCTTCGCTGGCAAGCCAGCTCCTACAGGATATGGCGTAGAGGCTGGAAATAATGGCTGACTCGATCTCGATGAAGAAACTGGTCACCCGCCTGTTACTGGTGGTGGCGGCGATGTTTGTCTTCGGCTTTGCCCTGGTGCCGATCTACGACGTGATGTGCAAGGCATTCGGCATCAATGGCAAAACCGCCGGGCAGTATGAAGGCGAGCAAACGGTCGACGCCTCGCGGCAGGTTCGCGTGCAGTTTCTGTCGACCAACGCTGCTGACATGCCCTGGGATTTCTATCCCAAGACGGATGAGCTGACCGCGCACCCCGGGGCGGTGAACGAGATGATTTTTATCGCCCACAACCCCACCGACCGGCCGATGAGCGCCCAGGCGGTGCCGAGTATCGCGCCGAGTGCAGCTGCGGCGTACTTCCACAAGACCGAATGTTTCTGCTTTACCCAGCAAGTGCTGCAGCCCGGTCAACGCATCGAGATGCCAGTACGGTTCATCGTTGACCGCGACATGCCCAAGGATGTGAAGCACCTGACGCTGTCCTACACGCTGTTCGATATCACCGCACGTCATCCGCCCGTGGCTGTTGCAGCAAGCACAGGTGGCTAGGCGTTAAAGCGTGCCCGATAAGGAGAACAATAAATGGCAACTCATGAACATTATTACGTTCCAGCCCAGAGCAAATGGCCGATCATCGCCACGATCGGCATGCTGGTCACGGTGTTCGGCCTGGGCACCTGGTTCAACGACCTGAAGGCTGCGCGGCCAGAATCCCATGGCCCGCTGATCTTTTTCGTCGGCGGACTGCTGCTGGCCTACATGCTGTTCGGCTGGTTCGGGACGGTGGTCAAGGAGAGTCGCGCGGGGTTGTACAGCCCGCAACTCGACCGCTCGTTCCGCTGGGGCATGAGCTGGTTCATTTTCTCGGAGGTGATGTTCTTCCTGGCCTTTTTCGGTGCGCTGTTTTATGTGCGCAACATCGCGGGCCCGGCACTGGGTGGTGAAGGCACCAAAGGCATCGCCCACATGCTGTGGCCGACGTTCGAGTTCACCTGGCCGCTGCTGAACAACCCGGACTCGAAACTCTTTCCTCCCCCCAAGGAAGTCATCAGCCCCTGGGGTCTGCCGCTGCTCAACACCGTACTGCTGGTGAGTTCCAGCGTCACCGTGACCATCGCTCACCACGCCTTGAAGAAAGGCCATCGCGGGGCGCTGAAAATCTGGCTGGCGCTGACCGTGTTGCTCGGTTGCGGCTTCCTGGGCTTTCAAGCCAAAGAATACCTGCACGCCTACCACGAGCTGGGCTTGACCCTCGGCTCCGGCATCTACGGCGCAACGTTCTTCATGCTCACCGGTTTCCACGGTGCCCACGTGACCATCGGCACCATCATTCTGTTCGTGATGCTGATGCGCATCATGCGCGGGCACTTCAATGCAGACCACCATTTCGGCTTCGAGGCGGCGACCTGGTACTGGCACTTTGTGGATGTGGTGTGGATCGGGTTGTTCGTTTTCGTCTACGTACTTTGAGCCTGGCACTCATGACTACCAAGGCACGTGGGACACCAGCTGGCCGCTGAAAAAACCCCAGGCGATCAAGCCGACAGTAATGGCGGCCAGCGCAACACGAATACTCAAGGCGATGACCAGGCGATTCGAGCTGCTGTCGTCCTTGACCAGAAAAAACAGGCCGCTGAACAGGCTGACAACCGTGGCAATCAGCATCAGGACGATGGCTGCTTTGAGCATGGTGACACTCCGGGGGACAGGCGATGCATGTGAGTATAGCTATCGCGATGACCGACTTTCTGGCGACGCCATGAAGCGCTTCCGGCTGGGCCTCGTGCCGACTCTGGTGGTCGCGGTGCTGCTGCCCTTGCTGGTGTCACTCGGCTTCTGGCAGTTGAGCCGGGGCGCGGAGAAAAGCGCGCTGCTGCAAAATTACGCCGAGCGCCGGGCGGCCGAACCGATGGCCAGCACCGAACTGCAACACACCGAAGATCCGGCCTTTCGCCGGGTTCGCCTGCACGGCCAGTTCGATGCCGAACACAGCCTGCTGCTGGATAACCGGCAGCGCGACGGCAAGGTCGGGGTCGAGCTGTTACAACCGTTTCAGGATCAGGCCACCGGGCTCTGGCTGCTGGTCAATCGCGGCTGGCTGCCGTGGCCGGATCGGCGTACCCCGCCGTCATTCACCACACCGACTCAGGTGTTGAGCCTCGACGCCTGGGTCTACGTCTCCCCCGGCGCAACGTTCCAGTTGCACGCCGACCCCAACACCACGACCTGGCCACAACTGATCACCGCCGTTGAACCGGCCAGGTTATGGACGGCGCTTGAACGTGACGGTTTCGCCTACGAATTACGCGCGCAAAGTGGCCCTGCGACCTACCGCACCGATTGGCCGGTGGTGGCCATGGGGCCGGAAAAGCACCTGGCTTACGCCGTGCAGTGGTTCGCCCTGGCGATCGCGCTGTTCGGCCTTTATCTCTATCTCGGATGGCACAACGCAAAGGAGAACAATAATGGGAGTGGCCATGAATCCACCCGGCATGTCTGAGGCGAAAACACCGGTGAATCGGCGGCGCGGACGCTTGCAGTTGTTGCTGATTTTATTGGGGGTGATCGGTCCAATGATCCTCGCCACCGGCATGTACAAATTGCAGTTCTGGGTGCCCGAAGGCCGCAGTTATCACGGTGAACTGATCGGCAACGGCCAGACTCGCGCCGACATTGGCGTACAAGCGCAAGAAGAACGCTGGCAGTTGCTGGTGACGGCACCCAAGGACTGCTCGGTGGACTGCCAGCAGCTGGTTTATCTGGCGCGGCAGATCCAGATCGGCCTCGGTCGCGATGCTGCCCGTGCCAGCCATGCACTGGCCATCGCGCAGCCGCTGAACAGCGATTACGAGACTAAACTTCAACGCGAGTACCCACAGTTGCAACGCTATTCATTGGACCTGCCGTCCTACATCAAAGGCGCGCAGAGCAATGACACGCCGCACCTGTGGATCATCGACCCTCACGGCAATCTGGTGCTGCGTTACGACCCGACGGTGAAGGGCAAGGACCTGCTCAACGACCTGCGCCACCTGCTGAAACTGTCGAACATCGGATAAGGGCATCGTCATGGCCAAACCTGGATTTCGCCTCGCGCTGTTTGCCACCTTGCTGGCACTGATTGTGGTGTTGCTCGGCGCTTACACACGCCTGACCCACGCCGGCCTCGGCTGCCCGGACTGGCCCGGCTGCTACGGTTTTATCAGCGTGCCGCAAAGCGAAGCCCAACTGGCTCATGCCGAACTGCATTTTCCAGACACCCCGGTGGAAGCCCACAAGGGCTGGAACGAAATGGTCCATCGCTACTTCGCCGGCACGCTGGGGCTGCTGATCGCGGTGCTGGCGGGCCGCGCCTGGGTCCATCGTCATCATCCGGGGCAGCCGGTGAAGTTGCCGCTGTTCCTGCTGGCGTTGGTCATTGGCCAAGCGGCTTTCGGCATGTGGACGGTGACACTCAAGCTTTGGCCGCAAGTGGTCACCGGGCATTTGCTCGGCGGATTTGCGACCTTGAGCCTGTTGTTTCTGCTGACCTTGCGCCTGTCCGGCGTATTGCCGGCGCTGACCGTGCCTCGACGTTTGCAATACTGGGCAACCGCCGGCTTGTTGTTGGTGATCCTGCAAATTGCTCTCGGTGGCTGGGTCAGCTCCAATTACGCGGCGGTAGCCTGCATCGACTTTCCGACCTGCCACGGCCAATGGCTGCCACCGGCTGATTTCGCCAACGGTTTTCACCTGACCCAACACATCGGCCCGAATTATCTGGGCGGGCAACTGGACAGCGATGCCCGCACCGCGATTCACCTGACTCACCGCATCGGCGCGTTACTGGTCACCTTTGTTCTGCTCGGTCTGGCCTGGCAACTGAAGGTCGTCGGCATGACGCGCCTGGCCGTCATGGTGCTGATCGCCCTTGCCGCACAAATCACCCTGGGCATCAGCAACGTGGTGTTCCACTTGCCGCTGCCGGTGGCCGTCGCCCACAACGCCGGCGGTGCGGCGCTGTTGCTGACGATGGTGCTGGTCAATTATCACGCGCGAACCAGCCTGGTTCGGGTCAAGCATCAGCCCCCTCGGCGCTGGCGTTTCAGCCCGCGTAAACACTCGGCCGGGCCCATAACAATAAAAGGAGAGATGCCATGGCGACTCTGATCGGCGAACGTCACAGTCAGGCCATCTGGCGAGACTACCTGGAACTGACCAAGCCGAAAGTGGTGGTGCTGATGCTCATCACCTCGCTGGTCGGCATGTTCCTCGCGACCCGCGCCGGGGTGCCATGGACGGTGCTGGTATTCGGCAATCTGGGGATCGCCCTGTGTGCCGGCGGGGCGGCGGCGGTCAATCATGTGGTGGACCGGCGCATCGACGCGGTCATGGCCCGGACCCACAAACGGCCCCTGGCCGAAGGCCGGGTGTCTCCAGCCGCTGCGCTGACCTTCGCCCTGATACTGGCAATGCTCGGTCAGGCCTTGTTGCTGACTTTCACCAACCCGCTGACAGCATGGCTGACCCTCGCCTCCTTGCTCGGTTATGCCGTGGTCTATACCGGTTTCCTGAAACGCGCGACGCCGCAGAACATCGTCATCGGCGGCCTCGCCGGAGCTGCCCCGCCACTGCTCGGCTGGACCGCCGCCACCGGTCATGTCGGCGCCGAACCATTGTTGCTGGTGCTGATCATCTTCGCCTGGACCCCGCCGCACTTCTGGGCGCTGGCGATTCACCGCAAGGAGGAATACGCCAAGGCTGACATTCCGATGCTGCCGGTGACCCATGGCGAGCACTACACCAAAGTCCACATCCTGCTTTATACCTTTGCGTTGCTGGCCGTCAGCCTGATGCCCTACGTGATCCACATGAGCGGCGTGCTCTACCTGATGTGTGCCCTTTTACTGGGTGCAAGGTTTCTGCAATGGGCCGTGGTGCTGTACCGTGGCACTCGACCGCACGCGGCGATCAACACGTTCAAGTACTCTATCTACTACTTATTCCTGCTGTTTATCGCGCTGCTCGTAGACCACTACTTACTGTTGATCCTATGACTCGAACCCAGAAAACCGTCTTCATCCTCGTTGCCCTGATCGCGCTGATCCTGGGCCTGACCGTCAATAAAGTACTGACCGGGAAAAACCAGGGCGACCCGACGGCGCTGATCGATGCAGGGATCATCTTGCTGCCCCAAAGCCGCAATCTGCCGGACGTGAAGATGACCGATCAGGACGGCAAGCCAGTGGCGGTCAACGAACTGAAAGGCAAGTGGAGTTTGCTGTTCTTCGGCTACACCTTCTGCCCGGACATCTGCCCGACCACCCTCGCCCAGCTGCGGCAGATCAAGAGTGAACTGCCGGCGGATGCGGTGAACAAGTTGCAGGTCATCCTGGTCAGCGTCGACCCGAACCGCGATACGCCCAAGCAACTCAAGCAGTACCTGGGCTACTTCGATCCGCAATTCATCGGGCTGACCGCAGCCTCGGTCGAAGACCTTCAGAAAATGGCCAACGCGGTGAGCATTCCGTTCATTCCGGCGGACACCAGCAAGCCGAACTACACCGTCGACCACAGCGGCAACCTCGCGGTGATCGGACCGGACGGAACTCAACGCGGGTTCATTCGTGCGCCGTTGAATAACCAGAAACTGGTGGCGCAGTTGCCGGTGATGCTCAACCGTCAATAAGCACCACAGGTACGGTGTTTCAGGCAAAAAAATGGGGCGCATTCAATGCGCCCCATTTTTTTCGTTAAAGCTTCAGATCAGAACGCCGGCAATACCGCGCCTTTGTACTTCTCGAGAATGAAGGCTTTCACTTCCGGGCTGTGCAGGGCAGCAACCAGTTTCTGCATTGCCGCGCTGTCCTTGTCGTCCGGACGGGCAACGAGGATGTTCACGTACGGCGAGTCGCTGCCTTCGATGACCAGCGCGTCCTTGGACGGATCGAGCTTGGCTTCCAGCGCGTAGTTGGTGTTGATCAGCGCCAGATCGACCTGAGTCAGCACGCGCGGGATGGTCGCGGCTTCCAGTTCACGGAATTTCAGGTCCTTGGTGTTCTCGGTGATGTCCTTGACGGTCGACAGGATGTTGTTCGAATCCTTCAACTTGATCAGGCCAGCCTTCGCCAGCAGCAACAGCGCACGGCCGCCGTTGGTGGCGTCGTTCGGGATCACCACGTTGGCGCCGCCCGGCAGCTCTTCCAGTTTCTTGTACTTGCTGGAGTAAGCGCCCAGCGGCTCCAGGTGCACACCGGCAACGCTGACGAGGTTAGTGCCCTTGGCCTTGTTGAATTCATCCAGGTACGGTTGGTGCTGGAAGAAGTTGGCGTCCAGACGCTTCTCGGCCACCTGTACGTTCGGCTGGATGTAGTCGGTGAAGACTTTGACTTTCAGGTCCACGCCTTCTTTGGCCAGGGCCGGTTTAACGAACTCGAGGATTTCCGCGTGGGGCACCGGGGTGGCCGCAACGGTCAGGGTGTCGGCAGCGTGGGCGGAAAAGGCTGCAACGGCAGCGAATGCGACGAGTAGTTTTTTCATTCAGCTAACTCCTTGTGAGGCGCCCGTTTGGCGCCTGCCAGCGAATGGCCGGCTCATGTCTTAAGTGACGAAAACTGTTTATTTGCGGGAGAAATGAACCACCAGCTTGTCGCCGACGGTTTGCAGCACTTGAACCAGCACCAGCAGCAACACCACGGTGACCACCATCACGTCGGTCTGGAAACGCTGGTAACCGAAACGGATCGCCAGGTCGCCCAAGCCGCCAGCGCCGACCACACCGGCCATCGCTGTGTAGGACACCAGTGTAATCGCTGTCACCGTAATCGCCGCGAAGATGCCCGGGCGGGCTTCCGGCAGCAAGGCGTTGGTGATGATCTGACGGGTCGTCGCGCCCATCGCCTGGGTCGCTTCGATGATGCCGCGATCCACTTCACGCAGGGCGGTTTCCACCAGTCGCGCGAAGAACGGCGTAGCGCCCACCACCAACGGTGGGATCGCACCGGCGACACCGAGGGAAGTGCCGGTAATCAATACGGTGAACGGAATCATCACGATCAGCAGAATGATGAACGGCAGCGAACGCAGAATGTTCACCACCAGCGACAGCATCGCGTAAACGCCTTTGGCTTCCAATAACTGACGCGGGCTGCACAAGAACAACAGCACGCCCAACGGCAACCCCAGCAGCACGGTGAACAACAGCGAACCGCCAAGCATCAGCAGGGTGTCGCCGGTGGCCAGCCAGATTTCGTACCAGTCGATATTGGAAAAGAAACTCATCAGGACTTCCATCAGCGCAGCACCTCCATGTGGACATCAGCTGCGGTGAAGTGAGCAAACGCCGCTTCCATGTCGCCACCGGTGACGGCCAGGGTCAATTGGCCGTAGGGAACCTCTTTGATGCGATCGATACGACCGGCCAGGATGCTGTAGTCCACGCCCGTTTCCCGGGCGACGGTACCCAGCAATGGTGCGTAGGTCGCTTCGCCCTGGAAGGTCAGACGTACGATGCGGCCCGGTACGTGAGCGAAGTCGTCGCGCTGTTCGTTCTCGTCGATCTGCTCGTCTTCCTGGACGAAGCGCTTGGTGGTCGGGTGCTTGGGATGCAGGAACACCTCGGCCACCGAACCTTGCTCGACGATCACACCGGCATCCATCACCGCCACCTGATCGCAGACTCGACGGATCACATCCATCTCGTGGGTGATCAGGACGATGGTCAGCTTCAGCTCGCGATTGATCTCGGCCAGCAATTGCAAAACCGACGCCGTGGTCTGCGGGTCGAGGGCACTGGTGGCTTCGTCGCACAGCAAAATTTTCGGCTTGGTTGCCAGGGCGCGGGCGATGCCGACACGCTGCTTCTGACCACCGGACAGTTGCGCCGGGTATTTTTTCGCATGGTCGGCCAGGCCAACCCGTGCCAGCAATTGCGCCACACGCTGGTCGATTTCGCTACGCGACAGCTCACCGGCGAGGGTCAGCGGCAGCGCAACGTTATCGGCCACGGTCTTGGACGCCAGCAAGTTGAAGTGCTGGAAAATCATCCCGACCTGCTGACGGAAACGTCGCAGGCCGTTGGCATCCAGCGCCGTGACTTCTTCACCATCGACGATGATCTTGCCGCCACTGGAGTTTTCCAGGCGATTGATCAGGCGCAGCAGGGTACTTTTTCCCGCACCGGAATGGCCGATCAGGCCAAAGACCTGACCGTTCTCAATCGTCAGACTGGTCGGATGCAGGGCGGGAATATCCTTACCGGCGACGCGGTAAGTTTTGTGGACGTTTTGAAACTCGATCACGTAGCGAACCTTGTGGGGCGCGTTAGAAAAGGATCAGCGGTTAGCCGGGCGCGCATTTTAGCCTGTCCGTATAGAGGTTCTTAGCATTTATTTCGCCTTCAACCAGCGATTTGGCAATAAGGCGATCAAAGGTAGGAACCTGGGACCAAGGCAATTGCGGCCTGATGCATCTAGAAAAGCAAAAGATCGCAGCCTGCGCTAACTCCTAGACGGTCCGGAGCTGCTGCAGGCTGCGATCTTTTCTTTATGGCTTGCGAGGACTCAAAACCATCTGCGCCGGAATATTACGCAGAATCTGTTTCTCCAGCTTCAGATCAAACTCCGAATCCAGCTTCTTCACCCGTTTGGTCAGCAAGGTGGCCAACCATGGGTAATCCTGGGTACGGGGAGCCTGAATGCTCACGTCGCACTGATAATTCACCACATCAGCGGCGATAGCATCGAGTTGACGACGAAGTTTGCTCATATCGGTGAGGTTCAATGCCACCGTCGTGCTTTCAGCCGTCGGGTCGATCACTTTGGCCTGCGGTTTGGCTTCGGCAGCCTTGAGGGCCGCTTCGGCTTTATCCAGTTCAGCCTTACGTGCATGAACGATGGCATTGTTAACGCCACCGGTCAGCGCCGGGGCCTTGGGCATCAATACCCGGGCACGGCTGAGGGCAGTGGCCGCGGCATTCACATCACCTTTTTGCAACACGATCTGGCTGCGCAGTAAATAGGCTTCGGCCAATTGCCGCTGGTATTGCTCAAGGGATTGATCGTTGGGCGACTCGGCCTGCAAGGCCGCCAATTGATCCTCGGCGGTGGCCAGCTCGCTGCTGGCCAGGCTTTGTTCCAGTTGTGCAATAGCCGTGGCCCGTGCATCGGGGGCCTCGGTGGCCGCCGGCGGCGTGCTTTGGCAAGCACCCAGTAGCAGCGAAAATGCGACAAGGAGCAGATAACGGGAGGCGAACGGCTTCATTCCTGCGACTCTCTATTTGCGCAAAAAACGAGCAAGTCTACACCCCTCGGCGGGGCAGGACAAAACTCAGCAGAAACAACGCGGCGGCCGCCACCACAATCGACGGGCCAGCCGGGGTGTCCTTGAACCAGGACAACGCCAGCCCGCCACACACCGCGAGCATGCCCAGCAGGCTCGCGCCCAGTGCCATCTGCTCCGGCGAGCGGGCGTGACGCTGTGCCGCAGCCGCCGGAATAATCAGTAACGAAGTAATCAGCAACACGCCGACGATTTTCATCGCCACCGCGATCACCACGGCGATCAGCAACATCAGGACCAGACGCAACGCCGCCACCGGCAAACCTTCCACCCTGGCCAGTTCTTCATGCACGGTGATCGCCAGCAAGGGTCGCCACAGCGTGACAAGCAATACCAGCACCGCCGCGCTGCCGCCGAGGATCCAGGCCAGATCGGTCGGGCTGATCGCCAGCAGGTCGCCAAACAGATAGGCCATCAGGTCGATCCGCACTTCATGCATGAAGCTTAGTACCACCAGGCCCAGGGAGAGCGTGCTCGGTGCGAGAATTCCCAACAGCGTGTCAGACGCCAATGGCTGCCGCTGTTGCAGCGTCACCAGCAACACTGCCAGCAACAGGCAGCCTACGGTGACAGCCACGGTCGGGCTGACATCCAGCAGAAAGCCCAGCGCCACACCCAGCAGCGCGGCGTGGGACAGGGTGTCGCCAAAATAAGCCATGCGCCGCCAGACCACGAACGAACCCAGCGGACCCGCGACCAACGCCAAGGCCAGACCTGCAAGCAGGGCGAAAAGCAGAAAATCAGCCATGCTTGCAGCTATCTCCATGAACGTGGGTATGGGCCGACGGGGTCGCAATGACCACCGAGCCATGCAGGTCGTGAGCGTGGTCGTGATGATGGTGATAAATCGCCAGACTTTGTGCGTTCTTTCCGAACAGTTCGACGAACGCGGGATCGCCGCTGACCTGCTCGGGATGCCCGGAGCAGCAGACATGGCGATTCAGGCACACCACCTGGTCGGTGGTGCTCATCACCAGATGCAAATCGTGAGAGACCATCAATACGCCGCAGCCATGACGGTCGCGCAGGCGTGTGATCAGGCTATAGAGCTCGGCTTGACCGGCCACGTCGACGCCTTGTACCGGCTCATCGAGCACCAGCAACTCCGGCTCGCGCAGCAATGCCCGGGCCAGCAGTACTCGCTGCATTTCGCCACCGGAAACACTTTGTACCGGGCTGTCGATCACCTGCTCGGCGCCGACTTCCTTGAGGGCGGCCAAGGCCCGAGCGCGGTCCACGCCAGGGACCAGACGCAAGAAACGCAGCACTGATAGCGGCAGGGTTGGATCGACATGGAGTTTTTGCGGCATGTAACCGACGCGCAACTTCGGCTTGCGCCAGACGCTGCCGCTGTCCGGCTTCAACAGACCGAGCACCGCGCGCACCAGCGTGGTTTTACCGGCGCCATTAGGGCCGATCAGGGTAACGATCTGCCCCGGCTCGACGCTCAGTTCGATGTTATCCAGCACGTTTTGCCCGGCAAAAGTGACGGCCACCTGCTCAAGACGGATCAGCGCATTGCTCATTAAGCCCCCTGGCAACCCGAGCAGAGACCGATGACTTCAACGGTCTGGGCCTCGACAATAAATCCGACGTCCCTGGCACTGCCGACGATCGCGTCGCTGATGGACTTCTGTTCAAGCTCGATGGCGGCGTGGCATTGGCGGCAAATCAGGAACTGGCCTTGGTGAGCGTGTTCCGGGTGATTGCAGCCGACGAAGGCGTTCAGCGAGGAGATGCGGTGTACCAGGCCGTTTTCCAGCAGAAAATCCAGCGCGCGATACACGGTCGGCGGCGCAGCACGGCGGCCGTCCTGCTCGCTGAGCACCGCCAGAATGTCGTAGGCACCCAGCGGTTTATGGCTTTGCCAGACCAGTTCCAGCACCCGCCGGCGCAAAGCGGTCAGGCGTAGCCCCTGACGTGCGCACAAGGCATCGGCCTCAGACAATGCGCTATGGACGCAATGAGAGTGGTCGTGGGGACGACTGGCAATCGGTGTTTTAGGCATGAGCGGCGACGAGTGTTGTGAGAGACGTTATTATGTTACCCGTTCTCGCCTCTTCGAGTGGTCATCGTGTCCCGACTTTTTTCTATCTTTGTCGCATTTGTCGCAAGTTTTCTGCTGATCGGTTCAGCCCAGGCCGAAGTCAACGTCCTTACCAGCATCAAGCCGCTGCAGCTGATTGCTGCTGCGGTACAGGAGGGTGTGGCGATTCCGGAAGTGTTGCTGCCGCCCGGGGCATCACCGCATAACTATGCCTTGCGCCCATCCGACGTACGGAAGGTGCAGTCGGTAGACCTGGTTTACTGGATCGGTCCGGACATGGAAGGTTTCCTGCCTCGCGTACTGAAAGGTCGTACGCTACCCAGCGTCGCAGTACAGGATTTGCCTGGCCTGAAACTGCGACATTTCGCCGAAGACAGCCACTCCCACGCCGAAGAAGCCGACGAGCATGACCACGATCATCGCCCTGGCAGCCTCGATGCGCACTTGTGGTTGTCACCGATCAACGCCCGAGTGATCGCCAGCAAAATGGCGGCCGATCTAAGTGCAGCCGATCCGGCTAACGCGGCGCGCTATCAGAGCAACCTCAAAGCCTTCGATGAACGCCTGGATGCCCTGGACCTACGCCTGAAGGCTCGCCTGGCAGGGATCGCGAACAAGCCTTACTTCGTGTTCCACGAAGCCTTCGACTACTTCGAAGACGCCTACGGCCTCAAACACGCCGGTGTGTTCAGTGTCGCCGCCGAAGTGCAGCCCGGTGCCCAGCATGTCGCGGCGATGCGTACGCGGTTGCAGGAAGTCGGCAAAACTTGCGTATTCAGCGAACCGCCGCTGCGTCCGCGCCTGGCAGAAACCCTGGTGGCCGGGCTACCGGTGAAACTGGCGGAGCTGGATGCATTGGGCGGATACACACCAGCGACTGCCCAAGGGTATGAGCAGGTGCTGGAAAAGTTGGGGAATGATTTGGCCGGGTGCCTGGAGTCGTTGTAAGCGGGAAGTTTGGTGGTGAATC
>NZ_BOMA01000022.1:0-46293 GCF_016861935.1 Pseudomonas sp. 008
AACCATAAGTCGCCGTTACCGTAGTCATGGATATGTACGCAACCAAAGAGTCGCAACGGATATACCCCCCAATCGTAAAAACGCCCCTCCAGAGCAAAATCAAAGGGCGGTGTAGACTGATGACCTGTTCTCTTCTGGCAAGACAAAGGAGTGTGCCCAGCCATGATCGGTGCCGAGTTACTGTCATCCGAAACCCTGACGGTGGGTTGGCTGATCTATATACCGGCGCTGATCTGGGCAATTGCACGAGCGCCATGGGTCGAACTGTTCAGCGACAGCCGCCGCCAGCATCTGCTGTTCGGTACGGTGTTCGCGCTGTTTATGCTGTGGCTGGTGCGACGGGACTTCGATACCGGCGTGTCCTATCACTTCATCGGCATGACCGCTGTGACCTTACTGCTGGATTGGCCGTTGGCGATTGTCGGCGGGTTGGTCGCGCAGGTGGGCTTGGTGTTGCTAGGGCGTCAGGACCTGGCCGCTGTCGGCGTAAACGGAGCGCTGCTGATTCTGCTACCGATGCTGGTCACCGAGTGCTGCGCCATCCTGGTGGAGCGCGCGCAGCCGCGTAATCCCTTTGTGTATATCTTCTGCTCCGGTTTTTTTGCCGCTGCGCTGTCGGCCTTGTTGTGCCTGATCCTGACGCTCACGCTGCTGTGGTACGACGAGCGATTCGTCATGCCGTACTGGCTGGAAGACTTTGTCGGTTACCTGTGGTTGCTGATTTTTCCAGAAGCGTTCATCAACGGCATGGTGGTCAGCGCGTTGGTGGTGTTCTGCCCCGAATGGCTGGAGACGTTCAATCGCACGCGCTATCTATCGGCGCCCTGGAAAGATGACGATCCCAAATCTTGATCCACATCAAATCCAAAAAACGTTGACGAATCCATGCTTCGGAAAACTTTCAGGAGCATCGAAATGAGTGTCTACGAGTGGGCCAGGCAGGAGTTGCGTCAGAGTCTGGATGTGGCGCAAGAGGTGGGCTTCGATCCGGGATTGAGCTTGCGCGCCTTGCTCAGTGCAGTGGTGCAGCAGAGCAAGGCAGTGCGCAATATTGAAGACCTGGCCGATGAGTTGCGGTTTCTCGCCGAGAACCTCGACGAGGGCCAGGACTATGGCTTTATGCGGCCCTGATGGCCGGGATCAGTGACGCGGGTCGAAGTCGCCGCTGAACAACTCATCCTCGGCATCGGGGGGCACCGGAATCTTGTGCTCTTCTGATGCCCAGGCGCCCAGGTCGATCAGTTTGCAACGGTCCGAACAGAATGGCCGGAATTTGTTCTCGGGGCTCCATTCGACAGGGGCGCCACAGGTTGGGCAATCGACGGTCGGGGTTTGGCTCATGACTGGCCTCCACGCAAAGTAAGGTAAAAGTGATGCAGGCGTTCGACCTCGCTGTGCAGCCAGGCGAGGTCGCGGTCGTTGACCACCACATCGTCGGCATGGCTCAAGCGGTCCTGTCGGCTGGACTGAGCCTTGAGGATCGCCTGGACTTGCTGTTCGCTGGTCTGGTCACGCTGCAGGGTGCGTTCGATCTGTAACTGTTCCGGGGCATCGATCACCAGGACCCGTTGGGTCATGGCGTACTGCCCGGACTCGATCAGCAGCGGCGAAACCAGAATCGCATAAGGCGATTGTGCCTTGGCCAGATGATGGGCGATTTCCTCGGCGATCAACGGATGCAGTAGCGCTTCAAGCCAGCGGCGTTCTTCCGGCACCTCGAAGATCAGCTTGCGCAGGGCCGCACGATCCAGCTGGCCATCGGCTTGCAACACGCCGGGGCCAAAGTGCTCGGCGATTTTTGCCAGTGCCGGGCGACCGGGTTCGACCACCCAGCGAGCCGCATGATCGGCGTCCACCACGTGCACGCCGAGGTCGATGAAGTGCTGCGCGGCCGCGCTTTTGCCGCTGCCGATGCCGCCGGTCAGGCCGAGAATCCAGGGTTTTTCCACAGGGGTATTCATTTCAAACCGACAAACTGCCAATAGAAGCCGGTTATTTGACCACCCCAGAGCAAGGCAATCCAGCCGGCAATGGCCAGATAGGGTCCAAAGGGTAGCGGCGTCGAGGTTTTCGCATCCCGCAGGCGCAGCAAAATCACCCCGAGAATGGCCCCTACCAGCGATGACAGCAGAATGGTCATGGGCAGGATCTGCCAGCCGCCCCAGGCGCCGAGCATCGCCAGGAGCTTGAAGTCACCGTAACCGATGCCGTCCTTGCCGGTGACCAGCTTGAACAGCCAGAACACCGTCCACAGCGCCATGTAGCCGGCCACCGCGCCCCAGAACGCGTCATGCAGTGATACGAAGAGCCCGAAGCTGTTGAGGACCAGTCCCAACCACATCAATGGCATCACCAGTACGTCCGGCAACAGTTGATGTTCGGCATCGATCAGGCTCATCGCCAGCAGGCCCCAACTCAGGACCAGCACCATGCAGGCCTGCCAGCCGAAACCGAAATGCCAGGCGACGAACGCCGACAGCAGGCCGCAGGTCAGTTCGGTCAGCGGGTAACGTTTACTGATCGGCGCTGCACAGCTCGAGCATCGCCCACGTAAAAACAGATAACTGAGTATTGGAATGTTTTCCCACACTCGAATCCGATGGCCGCAGTGAGGACACTCGGAGTGGGGCAATATCAGGTTGTAGGTCGGGCCGGGGGCTTCGGCTGGCAAGTCCAGTACGTCATGGGCCTGCAGGCGCCATTCACGCTCGAGCATTTTCGGCAGGCGCCAGACCACCACGTTGAGAAAACTGCCGATCAGCAGGCCGATCAGCCCTGCGGTAATCACAAAGGCCAGCGGGTTGAGGCTCAGAAATTCGTTCAAGGACATATCAGACCGCTGAGCCGAGTTGGAAGATAGGCAGGTACATTGCAACTACCAGCCCGCCGACGATAACCCCCAGCACCACCATGATGAAGGGTTCCATCAGGCTGGTCAGGTTATCGACCATGTTGTCCACCTCGGCCTCGTAGAAACTCGCGACCTTGTCGAGCATGTCGTCCAGCGCGCCGGACTCTTCGCCAATGGCCGTCATCTGGATCGCCATGGTCGGAAAGATACCGGAGGTACGCATGGAAAAATTCAGCTGCATGCCGGTCGAAACGTCCTGCTTGATGCGCAACACCGCTCGCTTGAACACGATATTGCCGGTCGCGCCCGCTACTGACTCCAGGGCTTCGACCAGTGGTACGCCGGCGGCAAACGTCGTCGACAGGGTGCGGGCGTATCGGGCCACGGCGGACTTGTACATGAGCGCGCCAACCAATGGCAGTTTCAGCAGCCAGGTGTCCGTCCGGTCGCGAAAGCCCGGGGAATTCTTCAAGGCATGGCGCAGGCCGAAGATCCCCCCAGCCAGCACGCCGAGTATCATCCACCACCAGTCCTGCATGAACTCCGACAAGCCGATGACCATCACAGTGAACGCCGGCAGTTCGGCGCCGAACCCCGAGAATACCGACTGGAACTGCGGCACAACCTTGACCAGCAGAATGCCGGTCACAATGATTGCGACAAACACCACGGCCAGCGGGTAGGTCATGGCTTTCTTGATCTTGGCCTTGAGGCTTTCGCTCTTTTCCTTGTAGGTCGCCACCCGTTCCAGCAGGGTATCCAGGGCACCGGCCTGCTCGCCGGCGTCCACCAGGTTGCAGTACAGCTCGTCGAAATACTGGGGCTTTTTGCGCAGGGCCGCAGCGAAGCTGTTACCGGCCGCGACTTCTTGTTTCACCTCGTCCACCAGCTTGCGCATGTTCGGGTTATCGAAGCCTTCGCCGATGATCTCGAACGATTGCAGGAGCGGTACGCCGGCTTTCATCATGGTCGCCATCTGCCGGGTAAACAGGGCAATGTCCAAGGGTTTGATGCGCTTACCGGCACTGAAAATGGACGCGGACTTTTTCCGCACCTTGCCCGGGTTGATGCCCTGCTTGCGCAACTGGGCCTTGATCAGCGCGGGATTTTGACCGGTCAACTCGCCGGTCATTTTCGCACCTTTGCGATCCGTGCCTTCCCAGGCATACACGCTGATTTTCGCTGCTTTGACCGCCATATTCAGTCCTTCGTGACCCGATTGATTTCTTCAAGGCTGGTGATGCCTTGCATGGCCTTGAGTAAGCCCGACGTGCGCAGGTCGTTGAAGCCGTCCTTGCGCATCTGGAGGTCGATCTCCAGTGAATTGCCTTCGGCCATGATCAGCCGTTGCAGGTCAGGGGTGTTCTTTACCACTTCATAAATCCCCACTCGCCCTTTGTAGCCGGCGTTGCATTGATTACAGCCGACCGGTTCATAGATCGTGAACGAGCCGATGCGTTCCTCGGGGAAGCCTTCCTTGAGCAGCGTCTCGCGGGGAATCTCGATGGGTTTCTTGCAATGGCTGCACAACTTGCGCGCCAGGCGCTGGGCAATGATCAGGCTGACCGAGGTCGCAATGTTGAAGCCCTGAATCCCCATGTTGTGCAGGCGGGTCAGGGTTTGCGCGGCGCTGTTGGTGTGCAGGGTGGAAAGCACCATGTGCCCGGTCTGGGCGGCCTTGATGGCAATTTCGGCAGTTTCGAGGTCGCGGATTTCGCCGACCATGATCACGTCCGGGTCCTGGCGCAGAAACGAGCGCAACGCCTGGGCGAAATCCATTCCTTGCCTGGGATTGACGTTGACCTGGTTGACGCCTTCCATGTTGATTTCCACCGGGTCTTCGGCAGTGGAGATGTTGATGTCGACGGTGTTGAGGATGTTCAGCCCGGTATAGAGCGACACGGTCTTGCCTGAACCGGTGGGCCCGGTCACCAGGATCATCCCCTGTGGTTGCTTGAGGGCGGCCATGTACAGGTCTTTCTGCTCGGGCTCGTAGCCGAGGGCATCGATGCCCATTTGCGCACTGGACGGATCGAGGATCCGGATCACCACTTTTTCGCCCCACAGGGTCGGCAGGGTGTTGACCCGGAAGTCGATGGACTTGCTCTTGGACAGGCGCATCTTGATCCGCCCGTCCTGGGGTTTGCGCCGCTCGGAGATGTCGAGACTGGCCATGACTTTGAGCCGGGAAGCAATGCGGTTGGCCAGTTGCGTTGGTGGCTTGGCGACTTCATGCAGGATGCCATCGGTGCGCATCCGCACGCGGTAGGATTTCTCGTAGGGTTCGAAATGCAGGTCGGAAGAACCGCTCTTGATCGCATCGAGCAACATCTTGTGGACGAAGCGCACCACGGGCGCATCATCGGTGTCCTGCCCGGCGATGGCGTCCTGTTTCTGGTCGTCGACCGACTCGATGTCCAGACCGTCGAGGTCGACATCGGCCATCTCTTCCAGGCCGGTGGCGTGGCTGTCGAAGAATTTTTCGATGGCGTCGCTGAGCTTGTCTTCTTCGACCAGGATGGCTTCGGTGTTCAGCCCGGTACTGAACTGGATGTCGTTGATGACCTGTTGATTGCTCGGATCGGAAACCCCCACGAACAGTTTGTTGCCGCGTCGCCAGAGGGGTAGGGCGTGGTGCTGGCGGATCAGTTTTTCGCTGACCAGCCCCTTGGGCTGGGTGTCTTTTTCCAGGCAGTTGAGGTCCAGCAGGGCCATGCCGAAATGCTCCGAAGCCACCTCGGCGACCTGCCAGCTTTTCAGCAGTTTGTTTTGCACCAGATAACTGACCAGTGAGACTCGATCGCGTTGGGCTTGCTGATAAGCCTGTTGCGCACTTTGATCAGTGATCAGCTCGGCCAGCACCAATTGCTTGGCCAGACCGCTAAGGGCAATGTCATTCATTGGGATTCCGGACGCAGGCGGTTAATGACTTATAGCCTAGTCAAGCAGTGGAACCAAACCAGCCGAGGTGAGGTGACAAAAAGTGTCAGAAACTGCGGATCCTGGGAGCAGGAAAGGTCTTTTTCGTGATCCCGAGCCCAGTCTGCAGGGGCGCATACGACTTGGCATGACCTGTGCTGTACCCTGTACAGATCATGAGATTTCGACTCATGCATGGAGCCTGTCTATGAAAAATCAAAATGGTTTTACCCTGATCGAGCTGCTGATCGTGGTGGCGATCATCGGGATTCTGGCGACGTTTGCGTTGCCGCAGTATTCGAAGTACCAATCACGGGCGAAGGTCACCGCTGCGGTTGCAGAAATCTCGGCACTGAAGGTGCCTTTCGAAGACATTATTAATCAAGGCACCGATATTGCCGCCCCCGCCGGGATCGGCGCGACGACCCCCACGGGTAATTGCACGATTACAGCGACGGGTACCGCCTCTACCGGTGTGGGCAGTATTGGTTGCACGATTCTCAACGCACCGGGGCCGGTGCTCGGCAAAACCGTTACGCTTTCGCGTACCCTCGCCGGTGGCTGGACTTGCGCCACCACGGTTGCGCCGGAGTACAGTCCAAAAGGCTGCACCGCCAGCGGTACCTGATTCACTTTGCCAGGCATACCCAGTGCCCCGTTCTCACGACACGGGGCATTTTTTTGCTCGTCATTTGGGGGGGCGATCCGATAATCCAGAAAACCCCCGACAATTCATGCCCTTAGACCTGCGTTAAAACCCGCAACTTGCATGTAGATAATGTCGCACTCATGCATTTTGCATGATTTCGAAAATTGTCATTGTTATTAAGTTATTGATTTGTATGTATTTATTTTTCATCGAGCAGTTGGCATAGCGTTCGCACTGTCTCTGGTAACCCTGCTGACAAGACGACACGCAGCAGATTTTTCAGAAGAACAGGAGTTACTCGTATGAAGAAGTTCGCTATTGCTGCCGCTACTGCCACCGCGCTGACTCTGACCATGGCCAACGCTGCATTTGCACAGACCGCGCAAACCACCCAGGCTCCCATGACGCTGGCCGCCGGTGAAGTGACCAAAGCCAAGGAAGCTACTTCCGATACCTGGATCACGACCAAAGTCAAAGCAGACCTGGTGACCGAAAAAGGCATTCCAGGCACTGATATCAAAGTCGAAACCAACAAAGGCGTAGTGTCACTGTCGTCCACAGTTGCGCTGACTGAAGCTCAGAAAACCACCGCCGTGGCCATCGCCAAGAAAATCAAAGGCGTCAAAGCGGTGTCCGCTGACGGCCTGAAAACCGAGTAAGGCAAGGCTTCTCGCCTGGACCGGGAGAAGATGCGGCAGGCGGGCCAAGTCATACGTCTGTCGCTTTTTGAGAGTTCATGCGAAAGGCCATATGGACGTGGCCGTTACAGGCCCCGACATTCGTGTCGGGGCCTGTTCTATTGGGAGCAACGCAAAAAACTGTGGGCGCGAGTTCAGTTACCGCGTTTGCTGGTGATTTGAACCAATCGGTTTCCTTCAAAGCGCAGGTACTGGTACATCCCGCTGTTGGGCCCGTAGGTCCATTCTTCGACCTGAAACTCTTCCCGTCGATTGGCGCTGCGCTTGTAGCCAAGCAGGTCGCGGGCGACGGGCTCTCCGCATTTTTGCAGCACTTCGCTGGACCTGTCCCCGACGCTGATCAATTGACTGCCGCAGCGCAGGGTATCGGCCGCCGCGGCTTGGCCGGCAGCCAATACCAGGGCCAGGCTCATAAGCCATTGCGCGCCCATCACTCGGCATCCAGATGCAAGGCCGTCACCACGCGGCCATCGCTTTCGGCCTCACCGAGGTTGGCGTCGATGAAGTACACGCGGTCATCGGCCAACTGCCCTTTGTCCACCAGGTAGTCCTTGATGCTGCTGGCCCGTTCTTGCCCCAGTTGGCGCAACAGCACCTCGCTGGAACTCCAGAAGTCGATCACGCTTTCACGCATTTTTTTGCTGCGTTCTTCCTTGCCCAGATCCTTCCATTCCGCGGGCGGCTGGATCTTGAGGCGTGTGCGGTAGATGCCTTCGAGCAGCGGGCCTTTCTCGCTGTCCGGCACTTCCAGCATGGAGGCTTGGGCCGGCACCTTGTCACCGCGGCGCTGGAGCATTTTGTAGTAGTTGTACTGGTATTCCCGTTCCAGGCGTTGCTCGGCGAGTAGCGGGCCGTCGCTGCTCTTGGCGGCAGTGCCTTCGATTTCCAGGCGCAGGGCCGGACGCTCCTTGAGCGCCTGGGACAGTTTGATCAGTGTCGCTTCGGCTTCCTTGCTCAAGTCACTCGAACCGGGGGCAAACGCCACGGTGCCGAGGTCCTCTGAACCACCGCCGCTGACCAGCCCACCAATCATTTTGAACGGCGCCGCGGCCGCCTTCACGATCAGATTGCGCAGGGTCTGCCAGATGATCGGCATGATGCTGAACTGTGGGTTGTTCAGGTCGCCGCTCACCGGCAGTTCGATGGAAATCTTGCCATCGACATCCTTGAGCAAGGCAATCGCCAGTTTCAGCGGCAGGCTTACTGCATCCGGACTGTCGACTTTTTCACCCAGTTGCAGTTGCTCGACCACCACTTTGTTTTCGGCCAGGAGCTGACCGTTGGTGATCTTGTAATGCAGATCCAGATTGAGCCGGCCCTTGCGGATGCGGTAACCGGCGAACTTGCCGGAATAGGGCGTCAGGGTCGTCAGTTCCACCCGTTTGAAACTGGTGGCGATGTCCAGGCTGGCCATCGGGTCGAACGGGTTGACCGAACCCTTGATGGTCACGGGGGCATAGCGGTCGACCTTGCCTTTGACGTCGACGTTGGCCGGTTTTACGTGGCGGCTGTCGATGGTGCCGATGTTGCCGTTCAGTTGTTGGACGGCGGTGGCGAAGTTCGGTGTCAGGCTGAAGTCGGCGAAGTTTGCCGAACCGTCATTGATCCCGATGCTGCCAATGTGGATGCCCAGTGGTTTTTCGCTTCCGGTTGCCGGTTTGGTCGCAGCGGTCTTGGCACCGGAGTCGGCCGGTTGCGGGATCAGCAGGTCATCGATGTTGGTGGTGCGGTCATCGTTGATCATGAAGCGCGCATAGGGCTGGAACAGATTGACCTTGTCAATCGACAGGCTGTCGCCGTGCTGATAGTTCAGGCCTTCGAGCGCCAACTGCTGCCACTTGAGGAAGTCACGGGTTTTCAGAGTGTCGAGGGTATGCAACTGATCGATCTGGGCTTTACCTGTGACGCTGAACGCCAGCGGCTCGGTGCTTTTCAAGTCGACCGCCAGATCACTGCCCAGCATGCCGCTACGCAGTTCGAGGCGAATGAACGGATTGATGTAGGACTGGGCGACGCGCAGGTCGATATCCCTGGTCTGCACGTTCAGTTTGGCGCTGATCGGGGCCAGATTGACCGTGCCGTCCGCCATGATCTTGCCTTGCTTGCCCACGCCCGTGTCGAGCTTGAGGTTGAAAGGGGAGCCATTGAGGCTGTCGAAATTCTGCAGGTCCAGGTTCAGTGGGCCAAGCTCCAGTGCCACGGCGGGTTGTGCCTTGCGGTCGGCCAGGTGCACTTGATAATTACGCAGTTGCACGTCTTTGAGCAGCACCTGCCAGGGCTTGCTCGGTGCAGTCGGCTCGGGCTTCGGTGAATCGGCTGCCGCGGGTGTGCTGGTGGGTTCGGCGTTGGCTTTGGCCGCCTGTTTGGACGGCTGGCTGGCGAACAGTTTTTGCCAATCGAGTTGCCCATCGGCTTCGAGGGCGGCCCAGGTTTCCAGTTTCTGGCTGCGGATCTTGCCGACCACCACTTGTTGCTTGGCCAGGTCCACGGTGGTGTCGCTGATGTCCAGACGTTCGAGCTTCGCCAGCGGTCGGCCGTCCGGCGCCTTGATGGCGAAAGGCGCAACGCTGACGGCGACGTTGTCCAGCAGCAGTTCGGTGCCTTTGTTCAGATTGAGTTTGTAGTCGGTGCTCAGGTTCAGGACGCCGTTTTCCAGGACCAGTGGCACAGCATCGCGCACGTAGGGCCAGAAGGATTTCATCTTGCCGTCGGTGATTTTCAGCTTACCTTCAGAGGCGATCGGGCTCAGGCTGAAATTGCCGGTCCAGTCGATCTGCCCCCCGGCCGGGCCGACCGCGACCAGGGTCATGTCGGCGTTGTCGTCGGGCAGGGTGCTGAGGTTCTTCAGCTCGAAATCCAGTTTGTCGTAGAGAAACTCGATGGGCTCGCTGGGCCGGGCATCTTCGAAATGCACGTAGCCGCCGGCCAGTTTGATCCGCTCCACGCGCAGCGGGAAGGGTTTGGCGTTTGGGTCGACCGGGGTCGGTTCACTGGCGGGGATTTTGAACAGCCCGAGAAGATTGAGCTGGCCGTCCTTGCCGAAGAGTATTTCGGTCTTGGGTTTGTCCAGTTCGATATCGGACAGGTGCAGCGCCTTGGTCCACAGGCTGTCGATCTGCAGGTTGGCGTACAGGCGTTCGAAGCCCACTTGTTCCTTGCCCGGCTCGCCGATGATCAGGCCCCAAAGGGTTACTTCAAGGCTGAACGGGTTGAGTTCGATCCGCGAAATCGTCGCGGGCGTCGTGGCGTAGTTGGCCAATTGCTGGTTGGCAACCCGCAACGCGATGCCCGGCAAAATCAGAAACCCCAGCAGGCTGTAAAGGGCCAGGGCTGTTAACAGGGCGCCGATAGCGCGGATCAATCCTTTGGGCATGTGTGGCTTCATCTGTCGGAATCGGAGTGCCTTGGAGTATGGCATGCGTTTGCGGTTCCGAAGCAATCACGCTTTATAGGATTTGTCTGATAACGGGTGTGGATTTTCAGAGCTGCAGGATCAGCGTTTTCAGCGGCGGTTGTTGATCCATCGACGGAAAGTCGCTGCCCGGTGTCAGCGCTGTCCACTCACGCACCGGGCGTCCGGCCTTCTCTGCGCAGCGCAGCACCTGTTCGCGCCAATCGTCCATGCTGACCTTCGCCAGGTTGTTGCAGCAGATCAGCACGCCATTGTCGGCAGTGGTCAGCAGTGCCGGTTTGAGCAGGCTCTGGTAGTCGCGCAACAGGTCGACCGTGCCGAAAGCACTCTTGGCCCAGGCCGGAGGATCGAGCAGCACCAGATCGTATTGACGCGGTTCCAGACGTTGATAACTCGGCAGCTTCTGGCCGCGACGCTGGCTGATCGGCAGGCCGGCCAATTGACGAATCGCCGGGAAGTAATCGGACTGGATGAACTCCATGGTCGGCAATTGCGGGTTGAGCAGACCGTTTTCGCGGCCGACCGCCAAGTTGCCTTCGGCAAAGTCCAGGTTGCACACCTCGCTGGCACCACCGGCCGCAGCGCAGAGACCGACGCCACAGGTGTAGGCAAACAGGTTCAGCACACTTTTGTTTTTGCTGTGTGCCTTGACCCAGCCGCGGGCGTTGCGCAGGTCGAGAAACAGCAACGGATCCTGGCCGGCATGGCGCCCGCGAACCCGATAATTCAGCCCCCATTCGTGGCCGATCAAGTCTTGCAGGGCGGCCTCGTCGGCGCGGTACACAGTGTCTTCGCGGTCGATGCGCGAGTTGCCGCGGGAGCGGTCGTTGTAGACCAGCAGGCTATCGAGGCCCAGCTGTTGATTGACGATTTCATGCAATTGCAGCAGGGCGTCACGCTCCAGTGACTGATGAAAGCTTTGCACCAGCAGTTGCGGGCCATAGCGGTCGATGGTCAAGCCGCCGGCACCTTCCTGGCTGCCGTGGAACAGGCGATAGCAATCGGTGCCTTGCTGATGCAGCTCGGCGAGCAGGTCCTGGCGACGATCAAGGGCGGCGCACAGCGCCTGATTCAAGGAAGACATGCTGGGCGCCTTGCTGGAGGGAATTGGGGGCGCGGGAGTTTAACAGCTCTGGGCTTTGAGTTTGGGTGGCAAATGCGAGGGATGTGGTGACTGTGCCGCCGTCTTCGCGAGCAAGCCCGCTCCCACAGTGGATTTAGGTGAGGCACAGTTTTCGTGTTCACTGAAGATCACCTGTGGGAGCGGGCTTGCTTGCGCAACCCGCCGAATGGCTCGGCCAAACGGCGGGTGCGCGAGCGCTTTATGAGTTCAGGCGTTTGTCGATCAAGCCCTGCACCACGCTCGGGTCGGCGAGGGTCGAGGTGTCGCCGAGGCTGTCCAGTTCGTTGCAGGCGATCTTGCGCAGGATCCGTCGCATGATCTTGCCCGAACGGGTTTTCGGCAGGGCCGGGGCCCACTGGATCAAGTCCGGTTTGGCGAAGCTGCCGATTTCCTGGCTGACATGGGCCAGCAGTTCTTTCTTCAGATCGTCGTTGGGGTCGATGCCGTTCATGGGGGTGACGAAGGCGTAGATGCCCTGGCCTTTGATGTCATGGGGGTAACCGACCACGGCGGCCTCGGCAATGCTGTCGTGCAGCACCAGCGCGCTCTCCACTTCGGCGGTGCCGATGCGGTGCCCGGAGACGTTGATCACGTCGTCGATGCGCCCGGTGATCCAGTAATCGCCGTCCTCGTCGCGGCGTGCGCCATCGCCGGTGAAGTAGTAGCCGGGGTAGGGTTTGAAGTAGGTTTCGACCATCCGTTTCGGATCGCCGTAGACGCTGCGGATCTGCCCCGGCCAGCTGGACTTGATGGCCAGCACGCCACTGCCGGCGCCTTTGATTTCCTTGCCGTGTTCATCGAGCAATACCGGTTGCACGCCGAACATCGGTTGGGTGGCGCAACCGGGTTTGATCCGTTGGGTACTGACCAGTGGGCTGAGCATGATGCCGCCGGTTTCGGTCTGCCACCAGGTATCGACAATTGGGCAGCGCTGCTCGCCGACCGTATTGAAGTACCACTCCCAGGCTTCCGGGTTTATCGGCTCGCCGACAGTGCCGAGTAATCGCAGGCTCTCGCGGGACGTTTCCTTCAACGGCCCGGGGCCTTCACGCATCAACGCGCGCAAGGCGGTCGGGGCGGTGTAGAAGATGTTCACGTGGTGCTTGTCGATCACCTGCCAGAAGCGCGAGGTGCTGGGGTAGCTCGGTACGCCTTCGAAGATCAGCGTGGTCGCGCCATTGGCCAGCGGCCCATAGACAATGTAGCTGTGGCCGGTGACCCAGCCGACATCGGCGGTGCACCAGAAGACTTCACCGTCGCGATAGTCGAGCACGTACTTGAAGGTCATTGCCGCTTGCAGCAGGTAGCCGCCGGTGGTGTGCAGCACGCCTTTGGGTTTGCCGGTGCTGCCGGAGGTGTAGAGGATGAACAGCGGGTCCTCGGCGTCCATCGGCTCTGGCGGGCAATCGTCACCGACATCGCGCAGGGCCTGGTGATACCAGAGGTCGCGGTCTTCAACCCAATTCACCTGGTTTTGGGTGTGCTCGACCACGATCACGCTGCTGACGTGCGGGCAACTTTGCAGGGCCTTGTCGACGTTCTGTTTGAGCGGCACGAATTTACCGCCGCGCACGCCTTCATCGGCGGTGATTACGGTGCGGCAGTCGGCGTCGAGGATCCGGTCACGCAGTGAGTCCGGGGAGAATCCGCCGAACACTACTGAATGAATCGCGCCGATCCGCGCACAGGCGAGCATGGCGTAGGCGGCTTCGGGGATCATGGGCATGTAGATGCACACGCGGTCGCCTTTCTTCACGCCACGGCTTTTGAGCACGTTGGCCAGTCGACAGACGTTGTGATGGAGTTTTTTGTAGGTGATCTGGATGGATTCGGCGGGGTCATCGCCTTCCCAGATGATCGCGGTTTGATCGCCACGCTTTTCCAGATGACGATCGATGCAGTTGTAACTGACGTTTAACTTTCCGCCGGCAAACCAGCTTGCGTCACCGGTTTTCAGGTCGTACCGCTGAACGGTTTGCCACGGCGTGCTCCAGTCGAGGAACCGTGTGGCCTGTTCGGCCCAGAAGGTGCTGGGATGTTCAATGGATTCACGGTACAGGCGCTTATAGTCGTCCTGACTCAACTGTGCAGCCCGGCGGACGGCATCGGCTTTGGGGAACGTGCTGATATCGAACATGACGGTTCCTTATTCTTGTTTTGCGACAAGAGGGGAGCTGCGCGACCCTCGTAGGAGCTGCCGAAGGCTGCGATCTTTTGATCTTGTTTTTTACAACCAGGATCAAAAGATCGCAGCCTTCGGCCGCTCCTACAGTGATAGCGCACGCCACCGATTTTGCAGTAAACCCGGTGCCGTGGAACTGTCGGTGCTGCAAGTTGAAGGGGCGGGTAAACCGCCCCTTCAGCCTATCACCCGCGGTGACGACCGCGGAAGTAGTTGATCAGGCCTTGGGTGGAAGCATCGTCGGCCGGGGTTTCTTCGCTGCCGACCAGGCGGTTGTAGACGCCTTTGCCCAGCTCCTTGCCCAACTCCACGCCCCACTGGTCGAAGGCATTGATGCCCCAGACCACGCTTTGCACGAAGACTTTGTGTTCGTACAACGCCACCAGTGCGCCAAGACGCCGCGGGCTGATACGTTCGAGCACCAGGGTGTTGCTCGGACGGTTGCCCGGGATCACCTTGTGTGCGGCCAGTTTTTGCACTTCATCCTCGGCCATACCCTTGTCACGCAGTTCGGCTTCAGCCTCGGTGCGGGTCTTGCCGAGCATCAATGCCTGGCTTTGCGACAGGCAGTTGGCGTACAGCCACTGGTGGTGGTCGGACACCGGGTTGAAACTGACGATCGGCACGATGAAGTCGGCCGGGATCAGTTGGGTGCCCTGGTGCAGCAACTGGTGGTAAGCATGCTGACCGTTGCAGCCAACGCCACCCCAGATTACCGGGCCGGTATCGGTTGACACAGGCGTGCCGTCCTGGCGCACGCTCTTGCCGTTGGATTCCATGTCCAGCTGTTGCAAGTGCTTGGTGATGTTGCGCAGGTAGTGGTCGTACGGCAGGATCGCGTGGCTCTGCGCGCCCCAGAAGTTGCCATACCAGACGCCGAGCAACGCCAGCAGTACGGGCATGTTCTGTTCGAATGGCGCGCTCTGGAAATGCTGGTCCATGGTGTAGGCACCGGACAGCAGTTCCTTGAAGTTCGACATGCCGATGGCCAGGGCAATCGGCAAACCGATGGCCGACCACAGCGAGTAACGGCCGCCGACCCAGTCCCACATCGGGAAGATGTTCTCTTCACGAATACCGAACGCCACGGCCGCCGCGTTGTTGCTGGAGACGGCGATGAAGTGACGGTACAGCTCGGCTTCCGAACCGCCCTGAGCGAGGTACCAGGCGCGGGCGGCCTGGGCGTTTTTCAGGGTTTCGAGGGTGTTGAAGGATTTCGACGAGACGATGAACAGCGTGGTCTCGGCGCGCAGCTTCATGGTCAGTTCGTGGAATTCACTGCCGTCGATGTTCGCCAGGTAATGGCAACGCACGCCTTTCTGGGCGTAGGACAGCAGTGCTTCGGACACCAGCTCGGGGCCGAGGAACGAGCCACCGATGCCAATGTTCACCACGTCGGTGATCGGCTTCTCGGTGTAACCGCGCCACAGACCGTCGTGGATACGGCCCACGAGATCGGTGATCTGGTTCAGCACTTTGTGTACGTCGGGCATCACGTTGACGCCGTTGACCGACAGCTTGTCGCCCACCGGGCGGCGCAGTGCGGTGTGCAGGGCCGGGCGTCCTTCGGAAGCGTTGACGATTTCGCCCGAGAACAGCGCTTTGATCGCGCCCTTGAGGTCGACTTCGTTGGCCAGGCCCACCAGTAGATTGCGGGTCTCGGCGTTGATCAGGTTCTTCGAGTAGTCGAGAAACAGGCCGCAGCTGCTGAGGGTGAATTGATTAAAGCGCTGCGGATCGGCATTAAAGGCTTCGCGCATGCTGAAATCCTGCATGGCTTGGCGGTGGTCATTCAGCGCTTGCCAAGCGGGCAGAGCGGTAACGTCGTGAGGAGTGCGGTAATACGCCATCGCTGCGGTTTTCCTTTTACTTGAACGGCCTTTTGAACACTAAAAATCCCGGAGCGCTGTGGGTGGGCGTCCGGTCAACTGCGTCGACACGATTTCTGGCGCAGGGCGAATACAGTAAACCTCGCGCTGCAATCTGTCTTGACTTTGTCTGACCTGCTCCCGGTACTTTTTTAACATTTAACCAGGAGCGGTCCGACAAACGGAAAGCTGGCAGGGGGGGCGGTTCGGTCAGGCGACCTGAACTGGAATGGCATTGCTGGTGTGGCTCAGTTCGTTACCCGGCGCCATGTAGAGCATGCGCGGCTTGAAGTTGAGCAGTTCGGCTTCGCTGTAGTGAGCGTAAGCGCAGATGATCACGCGGTCGCCGACCTTGGCCTTGTGGGCCGCGGCACCGTTGACCGAGATCATGCGCGAACCTTCTTCGCCACGAATCGCGTAGGTGGTGAAGCGTTCGCCGTTGTCGATGTTGTAGATCTGGATCTGTTCGTACTCTCGGATGCCGGATAAGTCCAGCCATTCACCGTCGATGGCGCAAGAGCCTTCGTAATCGAGTACAGCATGGGTGACTTCGGCGCGATGCAGCTTGGCCTTGAGCATGATGGCGTGCATGAGTGTTTCCCCGGGTCGGAATCGAACGGGGGGCAGTTTGCCCGAAGGCTTTGTGGGCGGCAATACAACGCAAAAGATCACAGCCTGCGGCGTCTCCTACAGGTCCCCGCGAGACCGTATAGGAGACGCCGCAGGCTGCGATCTTTTGATTTTGCCGTTAAGACGTAGCGTCGAGGTTCAGATGCAGGTTGTCGATCAACCGCGTCGTGCCGAGGAACGCTGCCACCAGAATCACCAGATCCCGATCTTGCGCTGTCGCCGGACGCAAGGTCAGCGCATGGCGAATTTCCAGGTAATCCGGACGCAGGCCAGCGGCTTCCAGTTGCTTGATCTGCTCGTTGATCAGCGTCGGGTAATCGCGCTCGCCCTGTTTGATCGCGTCGCTGATCCGGGTCAGGGTGCGATAGACCTCTGGTGCGATGGCCCGCTGTTCTTCGCTGAGGAAACCATTGCGTGACGACAACGCCAGACCGTCGGCGGCCCGTACGGTCGGTTCGCCGATGATCTGGATCGGCATATTCAGGTCGTGCACCAGGGCGCGAATCACCGCCAGTTGCTGGAAGTCTTTCTGGCCAAAGATCGCCAGGTCCGGCTGGACCATGTTGAACAGTTTGCTGACTACCGTCGCGACGCCTTCGAAATGCCCCGGACGGCTGGCGCCGCACAGGCCTTCAGACAGTTGCGGAACGCTGACGCGGGTCTGGCCGGCCATGCCGTCGGGGTACATTTCTTCGACGGTCGGGGCAAACAGCAGATGGCAACCGGCCTGGAGCAGTTTTTCCTGATCGGCAGCCAGGGTTCTCGGGTATTTGTCGAGGTCTTCGCCGGCGCCGAATTGCAGCGGGTTGACGAAAATGCTCGCGACCACGAAATCCACCCGTTGGGTGGCTTTGGTAATCAGCGCGATATGCCCGCTGTGCAGGTTGCCCATGGTCGGCACAAAGCCGATGCGCTTGCCTTCGCTACGGGCGCGGGCCACCGCGGCCCGCAGTTCGCGTACGGTTTTTACGGTGTTCATGCAGAGAATCCGTGTTCGAGGCCAGGGAAAGTCGCCGCTTTGACTTCAGTGACGTAAGCGCTCAAGGCTGCTTGAATGCTGGTTTGGTCGGCCATGAAGTTCTTCACGAACTTTGGCACGCGGCCGGTCATGGACAAGCCCAGCATGTCGTGCAGAACCAGGACCTGACCGTCGGTGCCACTGCCGGCGCCGATGCCAATCACCGGGATCTTCACCGCCTGGCTGATTTCTTCGGCCAACTCGCTCGGCACGCATTCGAGCAGCAGCATGGCTGCGCCGGCCTGTTCCAGGGAAATCGCGTCGGCACGCATCTGCCGCGCCTGGTTCTCGTTGCGGCCCTGGACTTTATAGCCGCCGAGGATGTTGACCGATTGCGGTGTCAGCCCCATGTGCGCGCACACCGGGATGCCGCGTTCGGCCAGCAGACGGATCGAGTCCGCGAGCCACAATGCCCCTTCAACCTTGACCATGTGCGCACCGGCCTGCATCAACAGGGCGCTGTTGGTCATGGTTTGATCGAGGGTGGCGTAGGCCATGAAGGGCAGGTCGGCGAGGATCAGGGCATCGGTGTTGCCGCGTTTGACGGCTGCCACGTGGTAGGCCATTTCTGCAGTGGTCACCGGCAGGGTGCTGTCGTGACCTTGCAAGACCATGCCGAGGGAGTCGCCCACCAGCAGCACTTCAACCCCGGCCTCATTGCAGGCGTGGGCGAAGGTCGCGTCATAGCAGGTCAGCATGGTGATCTTTTCACCTGTCTGCTTGAGGCTCTGGAGCGTGGTCAGGGTGATGGCTGGCATGAAAAAAATCCTCATTACAGGCGCTATGAAAACTACTGCGAGTAACGCGCGTGATTCGTCATTTATACAGGCGCACCCTCTTTCGTGGTGCTTGTAAGGCCTGGACTGCGCCCTTTAGCGCCGCGTTGGCGGCAGCGGGACGCCTATAGTCGTGAGGAGAACCCGGGAAGTCAATTGCATGTGTTACCGCATTGTTACGTGTGGGGTGTTACCGACGTTACTGATGCGATTCAGCAGGTATTTGTGAGGCGAGATCTGGCACCGGCCACAAAACCAATGTGGGAGCGGGCTTGCTCGCGAAAGCGGAGTGTCAGTCAACATCAATGTCGAATGATAAGCCGTCTTCGCGAGCAAGCCCGCTCCCACAAGGGATTAGCGTTAAATCGGCGGCAGGCGTTCCAGGCCGACGAACGGGCAGGCGGCGAGTAATTCTGCGAGGGTGCGGCCGTCAGCCAGGCGCAAGTTCGCTGGTGCCAGTTCGGCCAGCGGATAGAGCACAAAGGCTCGTTCCTGCAGGTGATAGTGAGGGACTTTGAGGCGCGGTTCGTCGATCAGTCGATCGCCGAACAACACGATGTCCAGATCCAGCGTGCGCGGGCCCCAGCGTTCAAGGCGCTGGCGGCCTTGTCCGTTCTCGATGGCTTGCAGGGCATCGAGCAGTTCCAGCGGCGCGAGGCGGCTGTCGAGAGCGGCGACCGCGTTGGTATAACGCGGTTGGCCGGGCAGCAGCGAGTCGCTTTGATAAAACCCGGAAACACCGACCAGTTCGGTCTGCGGCAAGCGTGCCAAGGCCTCGACAGCGCTGCGCAACTGTTCGGCAGGGTCAGCCAGATTGCTGCCCATGCCGATGTAGATGCGTTCCATAGCCTATTCGCCTGTCGTGCTCGAAGCGCCGGCAGCGCGTTTGCGTTTGGCACCGCCACTGCGGCGACGTTTGCGCGGAGCACCGCTGCCGTCGTCCTTGCCGCTGAGTTCGCGGATCATGTCCCGACGTTCGCTGTCGTTGGCGTCCTGATAGTCGGTCCACCATTCGCCCAGGCCGTCCGTCTGTTCGCCAGCGCTTTCGCGCAGCAGCAGGAAGTCGTAACCGGCACGGAACCGCGGGTTGTCCAGCAACAGGTCGGCCCGCTTGCCGCTGCGGCGCGGCAGGCGCTCTTGCATGTCCCAGATCTCGCGGATCGGCATGGTGAAGCGTTTCGGAATCGCAATACGCTGGCACTGTTCGGCAATCAACTCGTGCGCTGCTTCCTGCATCGCCGGAATCGGCGGCATGCCACGTTCTTGCAGGCGCAACACGCGGGCCGGCAGGGCAGGCCAGAGCAGGGCGGCGAACAGGAACGCCGGGGTAACCGGTTTGTTCTGCTTGATCCGCAAGTCCGTGTTGATCAGTGCTTCACTGATCAACGTGTGGGTGTACGTCGGGTTGTATTCCAGCGCCTCGGCACTGGCCGGGAACAGCGGATCGAATAGCTGCAGGTCGACCAGCATCTCGAAGGTGTCCGCGGCGTGGCCGGAGAGGAACAGCTTGAGCACTTCTTCGAACAGACGAGCTGATGGAATCTCGCGCAGCATCGGTGCCAGATCGCGGATCGGCAGGGCGCTGTGCTTCTCGATACCGAAATTCAGCTTGGCGGCGAAACGCACGGCCCGCAGCATCCGCACCGGGTCTTCCTGGTAGCGCTGCTTCGGATCGCCGATCAGGCGGATCAAGTGATTGCGGATGTCGTGTACGCCATTGGCGTAGTCGAGAATGCGTTCGCTGACAGGATCGTAATACAGGGCGTTGATGGTGAAGTCGCGGCGTTGCGCGTCTTCTTCCAGCGTGCCGTAGACGTTATCGCGCAAGATGCGCCCGCTTTCGTTACGGGAAGACTGGTTGCTGTCTTCTTCCTCGTCATTTTGCGGGTGATTGGCGCGGAAGGTCGCGACTTCAATGATTTCGCGGCCAAAGTGGATATGCACCAGTTTGAAGCGACGACCGATGATCCGCGCGTTGCGGAATTCGGCCCGTACCTGTTCAGGGGTGGCACTGGTGGCGACGTCGAAATCTTTCGGCGTGATGCCGAGCAGCATGTCACGCACACAGCCGCCGACCAGGTAAGCCTGGTAACCGGCGTTCTGCAAGCGTTCGACGATGTTGACCGCGTAACGGCTGAATTGCGCCTTTTGCAGCGAATGTTGGCCGCTATTGAGCACTTCAGGCGTGCTGCGGATGTGTTGCGTACGACGCAGGGGAGAACGGAATGACTGGAACAGCTTCTTCAGCATGGGATGCACTGTTTGAAGGAATGTTCGGCCATAACGAAGAATGACCGCATGATGGGCCGGGATTCTAGCATTTAGTCGGGGGATGGTGTAGGAAGCTGCGCAAGCGCTTGAAGGGGAATGTCTTGAAAGGGGCGGTTTTGTAGCAGCTGCCGAGCAGCGCGAGGCTGCGTTCGGCGGCGAAGCCGTCGTAAAACCAGAGATTGCGGTGTGTCAGTAGGAACCGGTTGCCCGTATTTGCGACTGCTGCGCAGTCGAACGCAGCCTCGCGCTGCTCGGCAGCTGCTACAGACAGAGAATGCCAAACGCCAGAAACCACAAGGGGAGCCGAAGCTCCCCCAGAAGTAGTTGCGTGCTCTATTTTTATTATTGGTTTCGGGCTTCTTGTTTTTGTTGAGCGCCCTCGCCATGAAGTTTTCCTTCATGACCCTCCCAATCGGGAGCCAAGAGCAAACGGATTGCTTTGGTCGCTGTGTTGCTATGATCGTGTGATCCAACCAGTTCAGGCACTGTCTCGGGACAGTTTTTTATTGTTCTCGGCCTGGTTGCGGGGCAAGCCCCAAATGCAACGCCTCTCCAAAAGAATCAGTTAGCTACGCCTCTCGCCGTCTTGTTTTTATTGTGCGTGAGTCGATTCGTCTTATTTTTATTGTCTTGTGCATTACTTGTTATTGTTCTTGTACTGAACATATAGCAGGGTGCGTGCCAACTTTTGTGAAGTCCAATAAAACAAGGGGTTAGGCGGGCTAATGAGGCTTTTCGAGGTCAAAAAAAACCGGGGCTTCGTTACCGTAAGCCCCGGCTTCTGTTACGTGAAAAAGCTGAGGTAACAGTTTTTCCACAATGTCACGTGTTACCCGCGCATCTGACAGGCGCGGTTCAGCTCTCGCTGGCCACTCCGGTCTTGCGCCGCGGGATGCCCAGGCGCTGACGGCGTTCCCACAAGCATTTGCGACTGACCCCGAGTTTGCGGGCCAGTTCGGTTTCGGTCATGTGATCCTGATGCTCGAGCACGAAGTGCTGGAAGTAGTCTTCCAGGGACAGATCTTCGGTCGGTTCGTGGCTGGTGTTACCGGCGCTGTTGCCCTGCTGGGGCGCGAGGCCGATGAAATCGTCGTCTTCCAGATCGCTGAGTTCGATGTCGATGCCCAGCAGCTCGGCGGAAATCTCCGGGCTCTCGCACAGAATCACCGCGCGCTCGACCGCGTTTTCCAGTTCGCGAACGTTACCCGGCCAGGAGTAATGCCGAATTGCTTGCTCGGCATCCAGGGCGAATTTCAGATCGGTGCGGTTGACCCGCGCGCTCTGCCGCGCCAGGAAGGCATTGGCAATTTCATTGACGTCCGCACCGCGCTCGCGCAGGGCCGGCAGTTTCAGGGCGATCACGTGGAGGCGGTAATACAAGTCTTCACGGAACTGGCCGATCTTCGCCAGGCTCTTGAGGTCCCGGTGGGTCGCGGCGATCAGGCGTACATCGACCTTCTGCGACTGGACCGAGCCAACCCGGCGGATTTCACCTTCCTGCAATACGCGCAACAGGCGGGCCTGGGCTTCCAGTGGCAGTTCACCGATTTCATCGAGGAACAAGGTGCCGCCGTCAGCCGCTTCCACCAACCCGGCACGCCCGGCGCTGGCGCCGGTGAACGCGCCTTTTTCGTGGCCGAACAGTTCAGACTCGATCAGGCTTTCCGGAATGGCTGCGCAGTTCACCGAAATCATCGGTGCCTTGGCGCGTTTGGACAGGTTGTGCAGGGCACGTGCTACCAGTTCTTTACCGGTACCGGATTCGCCCTGGATCAGGACATTGGAATCGGTCGGCGCGACTTTACGGATTTTGCTGTACAGGTCCTGCATCGGCGGGCAAGAACCGATGATGCCGATTTCGCCATTGCTGTTGTCGACACCGCTTTTTGCTGCGGCGCCATTGGACGCTTTGCCGACGACCGGCTCACCGCTGGCTTGCGCCGATTGCCGGTCACGCAGGATTCGCGCGACGGCCTGGAGCATCTCGTCGTGATCGAAAGGCTTGGCGATGTAGTCCACCGCGCCCATTTTCATGGAGTCGACGGCCGAACGCAGGCTGGCGTAACTGGTCATGATCAGCACCGGAGTGCCCTGGCCGAGTTTGATCAACTCGGTACCTGGCGCGCCCGGCAGGCGCAGGTCACTGACGATCAGGTCAAACGTGGGAATGCTGAAACGCTCTTGTGCTTCCTGCACGGATCCGGCTTCGCTGACCTGGTACTGGTTACGTTCCAGCAGACGGCGCAAGGCGGAGCGGATAATTGTTTCGTCTTCGACGATCAAAATGTGCGGCATTGATTCGATACTCTCGACGGTCTCAGTTCACAGCGGACGTCGCTTCGACATGACGCGGTAAGGTCACCCGGATACGGGTGCCGCGTTGGCTTTGAACATCAGCCGGGCTGTCGATGGTGATTTGTCCATAATGCTCTTCAACGATGGAATAGACCAGTGCAAGGCCCAGACCGGTGCCTTCGCCAGGATCCTTGGTGGTGAAGAAGGGTTCGAACAGTCGGTCCATGATGCTCGAGGGAATACCGCTGCCTTCGTCTTCGACGATCAGATCGACCGTGTGTTCGCCGGCTTCGCTCTTGACGCGCACTGCGCTGCCCGGAGGCGAGGCGTCACGGGCGTTTGAGAGCAGATTGATCAATACCTGGGCGAGCCGCTGCGGGTCGCCTTCGACCCAGTGATCGGGGTCGCACAGGTTGTAGAACTGTACTTCGAAATTGCGCCGGTTCAAGGCCAGCAGGCCGATGGCATCCTGGGCCACTTCCGCCAGACAAACGGGCTCGTCGCTGTGCTGATGAGCGCCCGCGTGGGCGAAGCTCATCAGCGACTGAACGATGCGTGACACGCGTTTGGTCTGCTCGAGGATCTGCCCGCTGATTTCCGTGAGTTCGGCGTCTTCTTCACGTTCTTCGCGCAGGTTTTGCGCGAGACAGGCAATGCCGGTGATCGGGTTGCCGATTTCATGGGCCACGCCGGCCGCTAGTCGGCCAATGCTGGCCAGGCGCTCGGAGTGCACCAGTTTGTCTTCGAGCATCTGGGTTTCGGTCAGGTCTTCCACCAGCAGCACCAGGCCGCTGTTACCCGGTGCCAGCGGTTCGTCGATTGCCGCTTTGTGCAGGTTCAGCCAGCGGGTCTGGCCATCGAGGGCCAGGTGCTGCTTGTGCAAGTGTTCGTCCGGCAGATTGATGAAGCCTTGCAGCAGCTCTTTCCATGGATCGGCAATGGTACTCAGGCGCGAACCGACCACGCGCTGCGCGGCAATCCCGGTCAGCTCCTCCATGGCTTTGTTCCACATGAGGATTTCCTGATCCTTGGCCAGCGAACACACGCCCATCGGCAGTTCCTGCAGGGTTTGGCGGTGGTAGCGGCGCAGGGCATCGAGTTCGGCGGCAAGGCCGGTGAGGCGCGAGTGGTAGTCCTCGAGGCGACTTTCGATGAAGTGGATGTCTTCGGTGACGTAGTTTTCGCCGCCGGCCTTATAGGGCAGGAAGGTTTCGACCATGTCCTGCGCCACGCTCGGGCCCATCAGACCGGAGAGGTTGGCTTCGATACGGTCACGCAAACGACGCAAGGCGTAAGGCCGGCGTTCGTCGAACGGCAGATAAAGGTCACGCAGCGCTTGTTCGACTTCTTTCTGCGCCGCCTTGGCGCCCAGCGGTTTGGCCAGTTGCGTGGCGAATTCCTGAGGCGAGGCGGCATGCAGTTCGCGGCGTTGCGGGCGGCGAACGTTGTCCACCGCGCAGGCTTCGGCGGCGCTGGCCTCTTCGGGGCTGGCGTTGGTGAACAGTGAGATCAGAGTGAACATCAGCACGTTGGCGGCCAGCGAGGCAATTGCCGCCATGTGCCAGCTGGTGTCGTCCAGCACGTAAATCATGTTCAGCAACGGAATGTAGAAGCCTTGCAGATTGCCGACCAGCGGCAACAGCATGGTCACCAGCCACACCAGAATCCCCGCCAGGAGGCCTGCGATGAAGCCGCGACGGTTGGCGGTCGGCCAGTACAGCACCGACAACACTCCCGGCAGGAACTGCAACGTGGCGACGAAGGCGACGATGCCGAGGTTGGCCAGGTCCTGTTCCGCGCCCAGCATCAGGTAAAAACCGTAGCCGGCCATGATGATCGCGACGATCAGCGCCCGGCGGGTCCATTTCAGCCAGCGGTAGATATTGCCCTCGGCCGGCGGCTGATAGAGCGGTAGCACCAAGTGGTTCAGTGCCATCCCGGACAGCGCCAGCGTAGTAACGATGATCAGCCCGCTGGCCGCCGACAATCCACCGACATACGCCAACAGCGCCAGGGCTTTGCTATTGGCGGCGATGCCGATGCCCAAGGTGAAATATTCCGGATTGGTGGTGGCACCGAGTTTCAACCCGGCCCAGAGAATCAACGGCACTGCCAGGCTCATCAGCAGCAGGAACAGCGGCAAGCCCCAGCTCGCGCTGACCAGCGAGCGCGGGTTGAGGTTTTCGGTAAAGGTCATGTGGTACATGTGCGGCATGACGATCGCCGAGGCGAAGAACACCAGCAGCAGCGTGCGCCATGGACCTTCCTGCAGTGGCGTGTGCAGGGCGGCGAGGGCGGTCTGGTTTTGCAGCAGCCACAGTTCCAGCTGTTGCGGGCCATCGAACACGCCATACAGTGCATACAGGCCGACGCCACCAATCGCGATCAGCTTGATCACCGACTCGAAGGCGATTGCGAACACCAGGCCTTCATGTTTCTCACGGGTGGCGATGTGACGCGAGCCGAAGAAAATCGTGAACAGCGTAATCAGCGCGCAAAAACTCAGTGCCACGCGATGCTGCACCGGCTCGCGGGTGAGGATGCCGATGGAGTCGGCTACCGCCTGAATCTGCAACGCCAGCAACGGCAGCACACCGATCAGCATGAAAATCGTCGTCAGCGCACCGGCCCAGGTACTGCGGAAGCGGAACGCGAACAGGTCGGCCAGCGATGAGAGTTGGTAAGTGCGGGTGATTTTCAGGATCGGGTACAAAAGCACCGGCGCCAGCAAAAACGCCCCGGAAACCCCAAGGTAGCTGGACAGAAAACCGTAGCCGTACTGATAAGCCAGGCCCACCGTGCCGTAAAACGCCCAGGCACTGGCATAAACGCCCAGCGACAGGGTGTAGGTCAGCGGATGGCGAATGATCGCCCGGGGGATCATGCCCCGTTCACTGATCCAGGCTACACCGAACAGCACCGCCAGGTACGCGGCGCTGATCAGGATCATCTGGGTCAGGCTAAAGCTCATCGGCATCTTTTTGGCTCTGCAGGATGAAGGTCACGACGATCAGAATCAGCCAGAGCAAATAAGGGCGATACCAGGCGCCAGTGGCGTCGATCCACCAATCCATGATGGCCGGGGAGAACAGATAAATCCCCACTACCAGGAGCAGGACCAAGCGATAGATGTACATCCCGGCCTCTCTCTCTTATGCGCGTGCCCGAAAACGTGCGGCGATGGTAACGGATGGGTGCGCCACTGCAAGTGGCATCACTGCAGTTGCGCTTCAGGCAACGTCAGTGTGCGCGGGATCAGCGACGCATCCCAGTGGACAATGCCCCAATTCAGCACTTCCCGTGGCGTGGCGTCATTGAGTTCGATAACGGGAGTGTGCCCCAGCGCCCGCAATGCGCGCAGCAACAGCGGCGTAGCCTGATCTTCGGTCAGCGGCGGCGAGCGATAGGATTTTCCGAGTTTGTGGCCGTCCGGCTGGGTAATCAACGGGATGTGCAGGTAGCGCGGTTGCGGCAGGCCGAGCAGTTCTTGCAGATAGAGCTGGCGTGGCGTGGAGTCCAGCAGGTCGGCGCCGCGCACGATATCAGTGATGCCTTGCCAGGCATCGTCTAGCACCACCGCCAATTGATAGGCGTAGAGCCCGTCACGGCGACGAATCACGAAGTCACCCACCTCGCGGCCCAGGTGTTGACGGAATTCGCCCTGCACCCGGTCGATGAAGTGGTATTCCAGCTCCGGTACACGCACGCGGATCGCCGCATTCTCAGTGCCGTGCCCCGCGTTGCGGCAGAACCCGGGATAGATGCCGTGATACGGCTCCAATTGCTTGCGCGAGCAGGTGCATGCGTAGGCCAGGCCCTGGCTGAACAGGCGATTGAGGACTTCGGCGTAGGCCGCGTGGCGGTCACTCTGTCGGACCATCTCGCCATCCCACTCGAAACCGTAGCTTTCCAGCGCCTTGAGAATCGCCGCCTGAGCGCCGGGCTCCTCGCGTGGCGGATCTAGATCCTCCATGCGCACCAGCCAGCGCCCGCCGACCGAACGGGCGTCGAGGTAGGAGGCCAGCGCTGCAACCAGCGAACCGAAGTGCAGGTGCCCGCTGGGCGTGGGGGCGAAGCGCCCGATGTAGGTGGGGGAGGAGATGGCAGTCATGGCGATTATTTAACGTCTAAAAGCGTCAGAAACAAAAACGGAGCGTTCGCACGCTCCGTCTTTCGTTCAAGTCGAGATTACTTGCCGACTTGCTTTTCCTTGATTTCCGCCAGGGTCTTGCAGTCAACGCACATGTCGGCGGTAGGACGGGCTTCCAGTCGCTTGACGCCGATTTCGACGCCGCAGGACTCGCACCAACCGTATTCTTCGTCTTCGATCAGTTGCAGGGTCTTGTCGATTTTCTTGATCAGCTTGCGCTCACGGTCGCGGGCGCGCAATTCGAGGCTGAATTCCTCTTCCTGACTGGCACGGTCTGCCGGGTCAGGGAAGTTGGCCGCTTCGTCTTTCATGTGATCAACGGTACGGTCGACTTCCTGCATCAAGTCCTGTTTCCACTTGTTCAGGATCTTGGTGAAGTGAGCACGCATGGGTTTGCCCATGTACTCTTCGCCCTTCACTTCTTTGTAGGGTTCGAAGCCGCTGATCGACTGATTTTGCTGCTTTGCTTGGGTGGGCATGAAATGGACCGCCTCTACTCTTGTAATCCATTGCGCAGGATTGCTCCATCACCGACACCTGCCGGCCCTGCGGCTGCAAGCGGGCGAACTTACCAGATCAAATCGGACCGCGCTACTCCCGGATGTCGAGCCCGCGGCCCGTGGTGCTTGCAAAAGATTGCAAAGCTTCGTCTGGTGGCTAAGGAGACCTGATCAATTATTGATTTTAGCCAAACCTGAGACATACGCTTGAATCGATTGAGACCAGCATTATATGGGCTCTGACCGCTTTAGACTCTCGCTCGTTCCTGCGCTTGGGTAGAATCAATTCTTTTCCCCGTTGTAAGGAAGGCTAATGGCTCTGTCCTACAGTGCGCGCAGTCGCGCTATCGAACCGTTCCACGTTATGGCCCTGCTGGCGCGGGCCAACGAGCTGCAAGCGGCTGGCCACGACGTGATTCACCTGGAAATCGGCGAGCCGGACTTCACCACCGCCGAGCCGATCATCCAGGCTGGCCAGGCCGCGCTGACGGCGGGGAAGACCCGTTACACCGCCGCTCGCGGCATTCCCGAGCTGCGTGAGGCCATTTCGGGCTTTTATCAGCAGCGCTACGGGCTGAACATCGATCCGCAGCGCATTCTGATCACGCCTGGCGGCTCAGGTGCGTTGCTGTTGGCCAGTGCCTTGCTGGTGGACCCAGGCAAACACTGGCTGCTGGCCGACCCGGGTTACCCGTGCAACCGGCACTTCCTGCGCCTGGTGGAAGGTGCGGCGCAGCTGGTGCCGGTCGGCCCGGACGTGCGTTATCAACTGACTCCGGACCTGGTCGCGCGTCACTGGGATCACGACAGCGTCGGCGCCCTGGTGGCATCGCCGGCCAACCCCACCGGGACCATCCTGACCCGTGATGAGCTGGCCGGGCTGTCCGCGGCGATCAAGGCCCGCCACGGTCATTTGGTGGTCGACGAGATTTACCACGGCCTGACTTACGGCACGGACGCCGCCAGCGTGCTGGAAGTCGATGACAGCGCGTTCGTTCTCAATAGTTTTTCCAAGTATTTCGGCATGACCGGCTGGCGCCTTGGTTGGCTGGTCGCACCTGAAGCGGCGGTCGGTGAATTGGAGAAGCTCGCCCAGAACCTCTACATCAGCGCACCGAGCATGGCCCAGCACGCGGCATTGGCCTGCTTCGAACCCGCCACCATCAGCATTTTCGAGGAGCGCCGCGCCGAGTTCGGTCGACGTCGTGACTTCCTCCTGCCAGCCCTGCGGGAATTGGGTTTCGGTATCGCCGTAGAACCGGAAGGCGCGTTCTATTTGTACGCCGATATCAGCAAGTTCGGCGGCGATGCCTTCGCGTTCTGTCGGCACTTTCTCGAAACCGAGCATGTTGCAATTACTCCGGGCCTGGACTTCGGGCGTCATCAGGCCGGGCATCATGTGCGGTTTGCCTACACCCAAAGCCTTCCGCGCTTGCAAGAAGCAGTCGAGCGGATCGCCCGCGGTTTGAAGAGCTGGCAAGGCTGATGCGTTTTCATCCTCCCCTTGAAGAGGGGCGCTTGATTCGTCGTTACAAGCGTTTTCTTGCCGATATCGAAACCGTTGGCAGCGAGTTGCTGACCATTCACTGCCCGAACACTGGCTCGATGCTTAATTGCCAGGTCGAGGGCGGGCAAGTCTGGTTCAGCCGCTCCACCGACCCCAAGCGCAAGTTGCCCGGCACTTGGGAAGTTGGCGAAACCCCACAGGGACGGCTGTTTTGTGTGAACACCGGGCGCGCCAACGGCTTGATCGAGGAAGCGTTGCAGGCTGGCGTCATCACCGAGTTGAACGGCTTTACCGAACTGAAGCGCGAAGTGGCCTATGGTCAGGAAAACAGCCGCATCGATTTTCGTCTCGATTACCCGGGCGGGCCGGCTTATGTGGAAGTCAAAAGCGTCACCCTGGGCTTTGATGGCTCGGCGGTGGCGGCATTTCCTGACGCGGTGACCCAGCGTGGGGCCAAGCATTTGCGCGAACTGGCGCATTTGGCCAGGGACGGGATTCGGGCAGTGCAGTTGTATTGCGTGAACCTGACAGGGATCGACGCGGTGCGTCCTGCCGAAGAAATCGATTCGGCCTACGCAGCTGCGTTGCGTGAGGCAGTGGCGTGTGGAGTCGAAGTGCTGGCGTATGGCGTGCGCTTGACTCATGAAGAGATGGTGGTCGATCGGCGACTGGATGTGCTGTTGAACGGTTAGAGCGTGACCCAGATTCCTTGTTCATCTTCGTGGCAGGGGATGCTGGTCAGGGATTGTCCGGCGCAGGGGCCGGCGACGCATTCACCGTCCTCGACCAGAAACAGTGCGCCGTGGGTCGCACACTGGATCAAGCTGTTGCTGGGGTCGAGAAACTGGTCGGGCTGCCATTCCAGCCCGACGCCCCGGTGCGGGCAGCGATTTTCATAGACATACACCCGACCGCCCCGGCGTACGGCCAAGAGCTTCTGACCGTCGACGTCGAAACCGCGACTGCTGGCGTCAGCCAATTCGGCGCCTGTGCAAAGAAGCTTCATGTCTATCCTCAAGTCCTGCGGCTCGTGACCCGGTATGTCCGAGCTTGACGTTCAAATGCACGCAATTATCAAATGACGGCTCGCCCGCAGGGCGATTACCGGATGCCGAGAATACTTGGCCTGTCATAACTATGCCTGGGAAACCTTTAAAGGAGGCTGTTTATGCACCTGTTCGATCCCGGTACGACTGGCCAATGACCCTTCTGATTAAACCTCGTGCGTTGTTCATTGGCTTGAGCCTGTTGTGTTTGCTGGCGATCTGGCTGTCGCTGGCGTTGGGGCCGGTGAGCTTGCCGTTGTTCGATACGCTACGGGCGGCGCTGCGGTTGATCGGTTTGCCCATTGCACCCGACGGGTTGGAGCAGGCCGAACTGATCCTCGGGCAAATCCGCCTGCCGCGAACCTTGCTCGGTTTGGCGGTGGGCGGGGTTCTGGCGCTGTCCGGCGTGGCGATGCAGGGCTTGTTTCGCAATCCTTTGGCCGATCCAGGCCTGGTAGGGGTGTCGAGCGGCGCGGCATTGGGCGCGGCTATCGCGATTGTCGGCGGCTCGGTATTCGGTGGATTGCCTGAATCCTTCGGGCCATATCTGTTGTCGGTGTGCGCGTTTCTCGGCGGGTTGGGGGTGACGGCGTTGGTCTATCGACTGGGGCGACGCAATGGCCAGACCAACGTCGCGACCATGCTGCTGGCCGGTATTGCATTGACTGCCCTGGCTGGTTCGGCGGTCGGGCTCTTCACTTATCTGGCGGATGACGCGACCCTGCGCACCCTGACGTTCTGGAACCTGGGCAGCCTTAACGGCGCCAGTTATGCGCGACTCTGGCCGTTATTGCTGGTGAGCACCGGCGTGGCACTGTGGTTGCCGCGTCGGGCCAAGGCCTTGAACGCATTGTTGCTGGGGGAGTCGGAGGCCGGCCACCTGGGTATCGACGTCGAAGGACTCAAGCGCGAATTGGTGTTCTGCACGGCGTTGGGTGTCGGCGCGGCGGTAGCTGCGGCGGGGATGATCGGGTTTGTCGGCCTGGTGGTGCCGCATCTGGTGCGGCTGCTGGTCGGCCCCGATCATCGGGTGTTGTTGCCGGCGTCGGTGTTGGCGGGGGCCAGTCTCCTGTTGTTTGCTGATCTGGTGGCGCGGCTGGCGCTGGCGCCGGCTGAGTTGCCGATCGGGATTGTCACGGCCCTCATCGGCGCGCCGTTCTTTCTGTATTTATTGCTCAGAGGGCGTGCCTGATGTTGCGAGCGCAGAACCTGCAAATCCGCCGCGGTCGAAAAGTTGTCCTGACGGATATCACCCTTGAGCTTAAACCGAGCGAAGTGCTCGGCGTGTTGGGGCCGAATGGCGCCGGCAAAAGCACGTTGCTCGGCGCCCTGTGCGGAGAATTGCCTGCGGACCATGGCAGCGTCTGGCTCGATGAGCGTGAGCTGAGCCATTGGAGCGGAGCGCAGCGAGCCCAGCGTTTGGCGGTGTTGCCGCAAGTGTCGACCCTGGACTTTGCCTTTCGCGTCGAAGAAGTGGTCGGCATGGGCCGTCTGCCTTATCAAAGCGGTCGGGTCCGGGATGAGGAGATTGTCGCCGCCGTGTTGCAGGCGGCCGATGCGGGGCACTTGAGCGGTCGCAGTTACCTGGCGTTGTCCGGTGGCGAACGTCAGCGGGTGCATTTGGCGCGGGTGTTGGCGCAGCTTTGGCCGGGCGAGGCGGGGCAGACGTTGTTGCTCGATGAGCCGACGTCAATGCTCGACCCGCTGCATCAGCACACTACTCTGCAAGCGGTGCGTGAATTCGCCGATCGCGGTGCGGCGGTGCTGGTGATCCTGCATGATCTGAACCTGGCGGCGCGTTATTGTGATCGCTTGTTAGTGCTCGAAGGTGGGCGTCCTGTGGTGCTGGACACGCCGGAGCAGGTATTGCGCCCGGAACCGCTCAAGGCTGTGTTCGGGCTGGAAGTATTGGTGCAACCGCACCCGGAGCGTGGGCATCCGCTGATCATCGCCCGCTGAGGTGTTTTAGGGATGAAAACACGCATGATGGTTTTTCTGGCCGCGCTGTTACTGAGTGCTTGCCAGCATGTAGCGGTGCCGCCGGTCAGCGGCGAAATCCGGGATCTGCGCAGCGGTCAGACCCTGACGGCGCAAGAACTGCTTGCACGGTTGGCGGAACCTTCGCGGTTGATCGTCGGCGAGCAGCATGACAATCGTGATCACCATCAACTGCAATTGTGGTTATTGCAGGCACTGGGTGAGCGACGGCCTCAAGGCAGCCTGCTGCTGGAAATGCTGACGCCGGTTCAGCAACAGCGCGTCGATGACGTTCGGCATACCTCACCGCTGCCGAGCGATTTGTCCGGGGCATTGGCCTGGCAGCCGGGATGGGACTGGAATCTTTACGGGCCGATCGTTCGTTTTGCCCTGACTCAGCCGTACCCGTTACTGGCGGCCAATCTGGACGCGCCTGAAGTCCGTACTGTCTATGCCAAACCGCCAACATTGAGCGGTACGCGCTCCAACGCTCCGACGGTCAAGAATGAGTTGCTGGCACAGATCAGCGATTCCCACTGCGGCTTGCTGCCTGAATCACAGATGCCCGCGATGCTGGCCGTGCAGCAACAGCGTGACCGGCGGATAGCCGAGCGATTACGGGCGGCACCGATGCCTTCACTGTTGTTTACCGGCGCGTTCCACGCACGCAAGGATGTCGGGGTGCCGATCCATGTGCTGGACCTGGGGGAGCCCAAGGCACCAACGGTATTGATGCTGGCGGAGCAGGGCGCTGAGGTCACGTCGGCTATGGCCGATTACGTCTGGTATACGCCCAGCACGCCGCCGCAGGATTACTGCGCGCAAATGCGTAAACAGTTCGGCAAGCCATCAGGCCAATAGAATCAGGCGAGTTTTCCACAGGCAAAAAAAGACCCGGCAAGAGCCGGGTCAAATAACCGTGATTAGCCTGATGAGGAGATAATCTGAGAGTCCGAACCAAGGGCTTTTCAGAATATCGACCAGTCTCGCGACCAGTTGTGATAATCATAGCGATTCTCATTACCAAGTCAACCGCTGATTTCTCGTATTAGTGAATGACGTCATTCCTTCGCTGGAAATCCTCGTAATCATTGGGTTTCAGGCTGTGCGTTCGAGTGAAATTACCCGTTCAATTCTTGTGGCGAGACGAAATAGCATCCAGCTGTTTGTTCAAGGCTTCCTTGCGCTCGGCGGGAATGTCGTTCCAGTGAACATCCATCAACGCGCCTTCAATCGCATACAACAACACCTTGGACGCCCGAAAACCGCGAGTGCGCACGGCCCGATAAGCGTCCACAGCTCCCAGCCGACGCAAGTCCGAGGCACTGTGGATGCCCACGGCATGCAGCCATTGCGCCGACGTCTTGCCAAGATTCTTCAGGTGTTGCAGTTCATCATTCATCAAGCCTCCTTGCGACAGCCGAATGGTGCGTGGGCGAGCCTCTCAGCAGTGTAGCCATCAGTAGGAAAAGCGTGATTGTTTGGTCGGTTTCGACGCAAAAGCTTCTAAGAGGAAAGCTCAAGAAGCGGCGTGAAAAGGCGGAGCATGTAGTCCGAGGGGCGTGTGGAAAATTGAGTTTTCGAGCAAAAAAAGTACAAAGTCCAGCGCAAGGCGGGGGCGCTGGACTGGGTGAGACGTCGCTTTTAGCGGGTGCGATAACGCAGGCGTGTACCGAAATTCATCGACATCAGAATCTCATCGGCACTCAGCTCTGGCGGGAAGTAGGCGCCGGAGATCTGCGCGTGGGCCAGGCTCGCGCCTTCCAGGGATGAATTGCGAAAGTCGATGCCGCGCAAGTCGGCAGAGCGAAAATAGGCATCGGTGAAGTCGATGCCGTCGGCGTTCAGTTCACGCAGATCGAGCCCGCGGAAGTCACCACCGACCATGTCGATAGGTCCATCTTTCGGGCGTTCATTGTTGAAGCTTGTGATGTCGTCTTTGTGCAGCAAGGCATAAAGCGGGGTGTCGAGAAGTTTCGGCTGGCTCATGTCACATCACCTGATGGTTTTATGACGCCAGTATAGTGCCACTATTTGACAGCCGTGAAGCCGGTGAGGGCTTCACGGTTGAAATAGTTTCTTACAGACCAGGCAGGCGCTGGCGAATCTGCGCAACGACCGTATCGAGGGTGCCACTTTCATTGGTCTGGACGCGCTTGCTGCAGAGGATTTCTGCTGGCGTCAGTGCCTCGCGGCTGGCTTGCTGGGCGGCGATAACAGCCAGGTTGGCGTCGGACGGATCGTTGTTGTCCGCCTGGCGTTGCTTCAACCAGCTCTCGATCACCGCTTGCGGCGCGTCGCAATCGAGGATCAGGAACGGCGCGCCGGTGGCCTCGGCAATTTTTGCCGCGCTGTCGCGTTGGTCGCGCTTGAGATAAGTGGCATCGATCACCACCGGGAAGCCGGCACGCAGAATTACATTGGCAACCTCATGCAGGCGGGCATAGGTGGCGACGCTGGCGTCGGCGCTATAGATGCCGGCCTGCGGGTCGTTCGGTACGGTCTGTTCGCCGAACATGCGCTTGCGCTCGACATCCGAACGCAGGCGAATGGCACCCAATGCTTCCACCAGGCGCATGGCCACATGGCTTTTGCCGACGGCGGAAACACCGTGGGTGATCGCCAGGAAACGCGAAGGAATGGTGCTGTAGCTTTCCGCCAGGTTGGCGTAGTTGCGGTACTGACGCAGAGTGGTAGCGCGCTGCACCGGATCGGCCTCGGCCGGCATGCTGAACAGGCTGACCTTGGCGCGAACCAGTGCGCGGTAGGCTTTATAGAAGTTCAGCAGCTCAAGGCCCTGGTAGTCGCCGGTCAGTTCCAGGTATTGGCTGATAAAACGGCGCGCCAGGCTCTTCAGGCCGCGGTCTTCCAGGTCCATTGCCAGGAAACCGGTGTCGGCGTAAACGTCGGTGAAGCGGAACGGTTCGTTGAACTCGATGCAGTCGAAGATCACCACTTTGCCGTCGATCACGGTAGCGTTGCCCAGGTGAATGTCACCATGGCATTCACGAATGAAGCCGTCGGCCTTGCGCTGGGCGAACAGCGGCTTGAGGCGCTCGAAGCTGCTTTCGGCCCAGGCTTGCAGTGCCTCGAGTTGCAGCAGATCGGCCTTGTCGCTGAGGAACGGAAGGATTTGTTCGAAGTTCTGGCGTACAGGTGCCATGACGCTGTCCGGCGTGCCGGCTTCGTGTTCGGCAGGCACTTTCGGTGCGCTGAGGTGGAATTGAGCGATCTGCGCCGCCATCTCGTCGATGTGCGTGGTGGTCAATTCGCCGTTGGCTTGCAGGGTGCTGAGCAGTTGGCTTTGTGGGAACTGACGCATTTTCAGGGCGTATTCGACGGCCGGACCATCGCCGCCCAATTGTGGCGCCTCGGCGCTGCCGGTGATTGGCAGCACTTCAAGATACAAGTCATGGGTCAGGCGCTGGTTCAGGCGCAGCTCTTCGCCGCAGAAATGCTTGCGAGCTTCGAGACTGGTGAAATCGAGGAAGCCGAAATTCACCGGCTTCTTCACTTTATAAGCATAGGGACCGGTGAGTATCACCCAGGAAATATGGGTCTCGATGACCTGGAACCCTTCTACGGGATGCGGGTAGAGGGCCGGGTTTTGCAGGGCAGCGATCAGGGACTGGCTCACAGGCGATCCTTCAGAGTCTGGGGGAAAATTCAAGGCCGTCATTATGGCTGCAAGTCCGTCCGACGCAAACCTCGGTGGGCTCCTGTTGAGTATGAATAAAGTGCGTATAATCCGCCGCCATGACTCGAACTCGATCCCCCCGCACCCCTAAAAAACCACCTTCCAAGGGCATGCGCCCCTGGCTGGGTTGGGCCCTTAAACTCAGCCTGGTCGGCCTTGTGGTGCTCGCCGGGTTCGCGGTTTACCTCGACGCCGTGGTCCAGGAGAAGTTCTCCGGCAAGCGCTGGACCATCCCGGCCAAGGTGTACGCGCGCCCGCTCGAGCTGTTCGTCGGACAAAAGCTCAGCAAGGACGACTTCCTCACCGAACTCGATGCCTTGGGCTACCGACGCGAAGCTGTCAGCAACGGCCCCGGCGCGGCGGCTGTCAATGGCAATACCGTCGACTTGAACACCCGAGGCTTCCAGTTCTATGAAGGGCTTGAGAAGCCTCAGCCCGTGCGCGTGCGCTTCTCCGGCGACTATGTGGCCGAACTCTCGTCGACCAACGATGCGAAGCTGTCCGTGGTGCGACTGGAGCCGCTGCTGATCGGCGGGATTTACCCGAAAAACCTTGAAGACCGCATCCTGATCAAGATCGATCAGGTTCCGCCGTATCTGCTCGAAACCCTGGTTGCCGTAGAGGACCGGGATTTCTACAGCCACTGGGGCGTGTCACCGAAGTCGATTGCCCGAGCTATCTACGTCAACACCTCGGGCGGCAAGATGACCCAGGGCGGTAGTACGCTGACGCAACAGTTGGTCAAGAACTTCTACCTCACCAGTGAACGCAGCCTGACCCGTAAGCTCACTGAAGCCATGATGGCGATGTTGCTTGAGCTGCATTACGACAAGAGCGAAATTCTTGAGGCTTACCTCAATGAAGTGTTCGTCGGCCAGGATGGTCAGCGCGCGGTGCACGGCTTCGGCCTGGCCAGCCAGTTCTTCTTCGGGCAGCCATTGTCCGAGCTGAAACTGCACCAGGTCGCTTTGTTGGTGGGCATGGTCAAGGGGCCGTCCTATTACAACCCGCGTCGCAACCCTGAGCGGGCGCTGGAGCGGCGCAATCTGGTGCTCGATGTTCTGAAGGAACAAGGCGTTGCCAGCGCCGAACAGGTTGAGGCGGCGAAGAAAATGCCACTGGGTGTGACCACTCGCGGCAAGTTGGCCGACAGCTCGTTCCCGGGCTTCCTTGATCTGGTTAAACGTCAGTTGCGCGAAGACTACCGCGACGAAGACTTGACCGAAGAAGGGCTGCGAATCTTCACCAGTTTCGACCCGATCCTGCAGATGAAAGCCGAAGCCTCGGTCAACGACACGTTCAAACGTCTTTCGGGTCGCAAGGGTTCCGATGACGTGGAAGCGGCGATGGTCGTGACCAACCCGGAAACCGGAGAGGTCCAGGCCATGATCGGCAGCCGTCAGGCGAGTTTTGCCGGTTTTAACCGTGCGTTGGACGCGGTGCGACCGATCGGCTCTTTGATCAAGCCGGCGGTTTATCTGACCGCTCTTGAAAAACCGAGCCAGTACACGCTGACCAGTTGGCTATCGGACGACTACTTCTCGGTCAAAGGCGCGGACGGTCAGATCTGGAAGCCGCAGAACTATGATCGCCGTTCCCACGGCACGGTGTTCCTGTACCAAGGGTTGGCGCATTCCTACAACCTGTCGACCGCGCGTCTCGGGTTGGCGGTGGGCGTGCCGAATGTCTTGAAGACCCTGGCACGCCTGGGCGTAAGCCGCGAATTCCCGGCGTTCCCGTCGATGTTGCTCGGTGCCGGCGGTATGACCCCGATCGAAGTGGCGACCATGTACCAGACGCTGGCCAATGGCGGGTTCAATACGCCGATGCGCGGGATTCGCAGCGTACTGACTGCCGAGGGCGAGCCGCTCAAGCGTTATCCGTTCCAGATTCAGCAGCAATTTGATCCGGCGTCCATTTACCTGATCCAGAACGCCATGCAGCGCGTCATGCGCGAAGGTACCGGCAGTTCGGTTTATAACGTGTTGCCGAAAACCCTGACCCTGGCCGGTAAGACTGGTACCAGTAACGATTCGCGGGACAGCTGGTTCGCCGGTTTCAGTCAGGATCTGCTGGCCGTGGTCTGGCTGGGGCGCGATGATAATGGCAAGACACCGTTCACCGGTGCCACCGGCGCGTTGCAGGTCTGGACCAGTTTCATGCGCAAGGCCGATCCGCTGCCGCTGGACATGCCGCAACCGGACAACATTGTTCAGGCCTGGGTCGATTCACGCACCGGTCAAGGTTCCGAAGCCAACTGCCCAGGCGCGGTGCAGATGCCGTATATTCGCGGCAGCGAACCGCCTCCCGGTGCTGCTTGCGGTGGCGAAAGCCCTGCAGAATCGGTGATGGATTGGGTCAAGGGCTGGATGAATTAAGCAAAGAGGATTTGAAGTGAACAAGTGGTTGATTCCAGCGGTGACTGCCGTGGCTTTGCTCAGCGGCTGCTCCACTGTACAGCGTGGTTCGATCCCGGTTGTGGACGCCGGCACTGCCGTCTCCAACAGTGAGCGGATTTCGGCGAATGGCGGTTTCCGTCAGTCGACGGTGAAACGTCCTGTACAAGCTCAGACTCAGGCGATCCCGCAAGGTGACACCGGGGTCGTGGTGATGGTCCCGGGTGGTGGCGCCGTCTCCTCGGCACCGATCAGCACTTCGCCGATTACCCCGGGCCCGATTACTCCGGGGCCGATTGATACCTCGCCGGTTCAGTCGGCACCGATCAATCAGGGCAGTTACAGCATGCCGTCGACGCCCAGCGGGATTCCTTCGGCGAACTCCGGCGGTCTGTCCGCCGATGAACAACTGGACGGTCCGGTCCTGGCATTGTTGACCACTGCCCAGCAGCAACAGGCCAGTGGCGACCTTAATGGTGCATCTTCCAGTCTCGAACGTGCCCAGCGTGTTGCACCACGCGAGCCGCAAGTGCTTTATCGCCTGGCCCAGGTACGTATGGCTCAAGGTGATGCGGCACAGGCCGAGCAGTTTGCCCGTCGTGGTCTGACGTTCGCCAATGGGCGTCCGGACCTTCAGGCCAGCCTGTGGGAATTGATCGCCCAGGCCCGTGAGAAACAGGGTGATCCGGCCGGTGCAGCATTGGCTCGTCAGAAGGCCAAGGTTTCGCTGTGATGGATACTCGCTTTCCGAAGATTGCCGAACAGTTGCTGTTGATCGAGCGCGAGCTGCGCGTTCAGGGCTGGTGGGATGAAGTACCGCCGTCCGCTGAGGCGCTTTCCAGCGTTGAACCATTTTCGGTGGATACGCTGGATTTCGAGCAATGGCTGCAATGGATCTTCTTGCCAAGGATGAAGTCGATCCTGGAGCAGGATCTGCCGTTGCCCAACGCATCGGGCATTCAGGAGATGGCCGAAATGGTCTTCGCCTCCCGCAATGTCCAAGGCAAGGATCGGCAGCTTCAGGCCTTGCTCAAAGAGTTCGACGCGTTGATCATCGTTTCCCGCTGAATCGGATACTGCCAGTGCTTACTGGCAGTTTTTCGCAATCTGTTTCTGTGCTTCGGTGATGCGCTCCTGACGTTGTTGGTCGGTCAGGCGGCGCGTCTCGCCGTCGACTTCCTCCCGCAATCGCGGATTGTTCTGCAGTTGAGCCAGGTTCGTCCGAGCCTGTTCGCAGAACACTTTTAGCTGGGCCTGCTGCTCGGCGACCTGCTTTTTCACTTTGTGATCGATGGCCTTTTGATCGCCGATGACGTTGCCGTGCGGTAGCACGCCCGGTTTGCCGATGGGCGGGGAGGGCGTGACCATGACGGTGGCCTCCCGGCCCTGGGGCGGCTGCGCATCGAAATGGGTGACGCCCTGGGCATCGACCCATTTATAGATCTGACCCGCCATGCACAAAGGGCTCAGGCTGATCAGTAAGCTGGCGGTGAAGATGAGCGTTCGCATGCCATTTCCTTATCGGGGGTGCGCAATTGAAGCTAACACAGTTGCGGTTTAAAGGTTTTTTCTTGCGTTCTCATGCGCTTAGTTCAATAAAGCACATTGACGGCTTGACTTGCGATGGGCGAAACAGAAGAATCCAAAGTCCGCTGTAGAGGGACTGCCAGAAGCAGACCCACTCGGTAGATCATGAGGCGCACATCCGCGCCGACCTGTTACACCCGCAACGCGTTACCTCGCGCTGGGTGGGAAAGGCCCGCAACACTTGGGACGATCCCAATACTTGCTCAGTCAGTGCTGACGTAGTCGGCGACCACCGTCGCTCATGCTCTGCCGAGAAGTAAACCTATTAAGACCCGTCCTCTTGTATGTGGGCGGTATTCTGGCGTTTTAGAGGTGAACAACGTGGAGCTTTTATCTGGCGGTGAGATGCTCGTCCGCTTTTTGCGTGACGAAGGCGTCAAATATATCTACGGGTACCCGGGTGGTGCTCTTCTTCATGTCTATGATGCCCTGTTCAAGGAACCGGAAGTGACCCACATCCTGGTTCGTCACGAGCAGGCTGCGACCCATATGGCTGACGGCTATGCCCGTGCCACCGGTAAAGCCGGCGTGGTACTGGTGACCTCCGGCCCGGGCGCAACCAACGCCATCACCGGTATTGCCACGGCCTACATGGACTCCATTCCGATGGTGATCATTTCCGGCCAGGTGCCTAGCACCATGGTAGGCACCGATGCGTTCCAGGAAACCGACATGATCGGTATCTCCCGGCCGATCGTGAAGCACAGCTTCATGATCAAGCACGCTTCGGAAATCCCGGAAGTCATGAAGAAGGCGTTCTACCTGGCGCAATCCGGTCGTCCTGGTCCGGTCGTTGTCGATATCCCGAAAGACATGACCAACCCGGCCGAAAAGTTCGAATACATCTTCCCGAAAAAAGCCAAGCTGCGTTCCTACAGCCCGGCCGTTCGCGGTCACTCCGGGCAAATCCGCAAGGCAGCCGAAATGCTTCTGGCGGCCAAGCGCCCTGTGTTGTATTCGGGCGGCGGCGTGATCCTCGGTGGTGGCTCTGCGCCGCTGACCGAGCTGGCGAAGATGCTCAACCTGCCAGTGACCAATACCCTGATGGGCCTGGGTGCCTACCCTGGCACCGACCGTCAGTTCATCGGCATGCTCGGCATGCACGGCAGCTACACCGCCAACCTGGCGATGCACCATGCCGATGTGATCCTTGCAGTCGGCGCGCGTTTCGATGACCGCGTGATCAACGGCCCGGCCAAGTTCTGTCCGAATGCCAAGATCATTCACATCGACATCGACCCGGCTTCGATCTCCAAGACCATCAAGGCAGACGTGCCTATTGTTGGCCCGGTCGAGAGCGTCCTGACCGAAATGGTCGCGATCCTCAAGGAAATCGGCGAGACCCCGAACAAGGAGTCCGTTGCCAGCTGGTGGAAGCAAGTTGATGAGTGGCGCGGTGACCGCGGTCTGTTCCCTTACGACAAGGGCGACGGCAGCGTGATCAAGCCGCAGACCGTGATCGAAACCCTGTGCGAAGTGACCAAGGGCGACGCCTTTGTGACCTCCGACGTGGGTCAGCATCAGATGTTCGCGGCGCAGTACTACAAGTTCAACAAGCCGAACCGTTGGATCAACTCCGGTGGCCTGGGCACCATGGGCTTCGGTTTCCCGGCGGCCATGGGCATCAAGCTGAGCTTCCCGGATGACGATGTCGCCTGCGTAACAGGCGAGGGCAGCATCCAGATGAACATTCAGGAACTGTCGACCTGCCTGCAATACGGTTTGCCGGTAAAAATCGTCATCCTGAACAATGGTGTGCTGGGTATGGTTCGCCAGTGGCAGGACATGAGTTATGGCAGCCGTCACTCGCACTCCTACATGGAATCGCTGCCTGACTTCGTCAAACTGGCAGAGGCCTATGGTCACGTTGGCGTGCGCATCACCGACTCGAAAGATTTGAAGTCGAAGATGGAGGAGGCGTTCGCCATGAAAGATCGCCTGGTGGTTATCGATATCTCGGTTGACACCAGCGAGCACGTCTACCCGATGCAGATCAAAGACGGCTCCATGCGTGATATGTGGTTGAGCAAGACGGAGCGTACTTAATCATGCGGCACATTATTTCCCTGCTTCTGGAAAACGAACCGGGCGCTCTGTCTCGTGTAGTCGGCCTGTTTTCGCAGCGCAACTACAACATCGAAAGCCTGACCGTGGCGCCGACCGAAGACCCGACTTTGTCGCGTCTGACGCTGACCACTGTCGGCCATGATGAAATCATCGAGCAGATCACCAAGAACCTGAACAAACTGATCGAAGTGGTCAAACTGGTCGACTTGTCGGAGAGTGCTCATATCGAGCGCGAACTGATGCTGGTCAAGGTCAAGGCTACCGGCGCCCAGCGCGCCGAGATCAAGCGCACCACCGATATTTATCGTGGGCAGATCGTTGATGTCAGCGCCAGCGTGTATACCGTTCAATTGACCGGTACCAGCGACAAGCTCGACAGCTTCATTCAATCGATCGGCACTGCCTCGATTCTGGAAACCGTACGCAGTGGCGTCACCGGGATTGCCCGCGGCGACAAAGTACTGAGCATCTAAACCAAATTAGCGAATGGCCTGAGGGCCAGATATAAAGGGGAAATTCATGAAAGTTTTCTACGATAAAGACTGCGACCTGTCGATCATCCAGGGCAAGAAAGTTGCCATCATTGGTTACGGCTCCCAAGGCCACGCTCAAGCGTGCAACCTGAAAGACTCCGGCGTTGACGTTACCGTTGGCCTGCGTAAAGGTTCGGCCACCGTTGCCAAGGCTGAAGCCCACGGCCTGAAAGTGACTGACGTTGCTTCCGCCGTAGCGGCTGCCGACCTGGTCATGATCCTGACCCCGGACGAGTTCCAGTCCTCCCTGTACAAGAACGAAATCGAGCCGAACATCAAGAAAGGCGCCACTCTGGCCTTCTCCCACGGCTTCGCGATCCACTACAACCAGGTTGTTCCGCGCGCTGACCTCGACGTGATCATGATCGCGCCGAAAGCTCCGGGCCACACCGTGCGTTCCGAGTTCGTCAAAGGCGGCGGTATCCCTGACCTGATCGCTATCTACCAGGATGCTTCGGGCAACGCCAAAAACGTTGCACTGTCCTACGCTGCCGGCGTTGGTGGCGGTCGTACCGGCATCATCGAAACCACCTTCAAGGACGAGACCGAAACCGACCTGTTCGGCGAGCAAGCCGTTCTGTGCGGCGGTACCGTTGAGCTGGTAAAAGCCGGTTTCGAAACCCTGGTTGAAGCTGGCTACGCGCCGGAAATGGCCTACTTCGAATGCCTGCACGAACTGAAGCTGATCGTTGACCTCATGTACGAAGGCGGTATCGCCAACATGAACTACTCGATCTCCAACAACGCTGAGTACGGCGAGTATGTGACAGGTCCGGAAGTAATCAACGCCGAGTCCCGTCAGGCCATGCGCAATGCCCTGAAACGTATTCAGGACGGCGAATACGCCAAGATGTTCATCAGCGAAGGCGCCACCGGCTATCCTTCGATGACCGCCAAGCGTCGTAACAACGCCGCTCACGGTATCGAAATCATCGGTGAGCAACTGCGCTCCATGATGCCGTGGATCGGTGCCAACAAGATCGTCGACAAAGCCAAGAACTAAGTCACGAGCTTGTACGGAAAACGCGGCCTAGGCCGCGTTTTTTCGTTTGGATCCGCCGGTTCTGGTATAAAGCTGCATCGTTTGCGGTCGAACCGTCGTCCCAGACACCTGTCGAAACTTTCCACCCCGTTGCAAGGTAATGTCCATGAGCGAACGTCCCGAAGAGCCAAAGCAGGCTTCTGACGCCGAAAGCCTTCTGCCCATCGATGAGCACATCGAAGAAGGGCATGACGCTGAAGGCCGTAAAGTCCGGCATCGTGGTATCTATCTTCTGCCGAATCTGTTCACCACTGCGAACCTGTTCGCAGGGTTCTATTCCATCATCAACTCGATGAGCGCCCAGAGCGCCTTGAGTGCCGGTGATGCAATCGGCGCGAGCAAGTATTTTGCGTTTGCCGCGATCGCGATTTTTGTCGCCATGGTGCTCGACGGCCTCGACGGTCGCGTCGCTCGCATGACCAACACCCAAAGCGCCTTCGGTGCGGAGTACGACTCGCTGTCGGACATGGTTGCCTTTGGCGTCGCGCCGGCTTTGCTGGCATTCGGCTGGGCCTTGGGCGATATGGGCAAAGTCGGCTGGATGGTCGCCTTTATCTATGTGGCGGGTGCGGCGTTGCGCCTGGCACGCTTCAACACGCAGGTCGGCACCGCCGACAAGCGCTACTTCATCGGTCTGGCCAGCCCGGCCGCGGCCGGTGTGGTCGCGGGAATTGTCTGGGCGTTCAGCGATTACGGCATTCAGGGTTCCAAAATGTCATTCCTGGTTGCGCTGATGGTTGCCGCCGCGGGCATGCTGATGGTCAGTAACATCAAGTACAACAGCTTCAAGGAGCTGGACTTGAAGGGGCGCGTTCCCTTCGTCGCGATCCTGGCAGTGGTGCTGGTATTTGCCGTTGTATTCAGTGATCCGCCGCGCATCCTGTTGCTGGTTTTCCTCGCCTATGCGGCTTCCGGGCCGGTGCAGTACCTGCTGCGTCTTCGTCGGCACAAAAAAGCCGAGTGATGTAATTTCCCTCATACTCCGCAGTCTATGGGTGCATCTGTCCTCCAATGCTGCGGAGTTGCCATGCTGATCAAAGTCCCCAAAGCGTCTGACTGTCATGAGTCAGACGTCACGCCTGAATCTCTCTACCTTTCTCGTCGCAATGTATTGGGCGCGGCCGTTGCCGGTTTGGCTGTGAGTACGCTGCCGCGCTGGGCGAGTGCCGACGATGCTGCGCGTTATGCCGATGTCGAGCCTGGCAAGGCGCCGTCCTGGTTTGCCGAAAAACTGCCTTCCACTAAATGGGGGGCGGTCAACGTCAAGGATGAAGCAATCACGCCTTTCAAGGATGCGACCCACTACAACAACTTCTATGAGTTCGGTACCGACAAAGGCGATCCTGCGGCCAACGCCGGTGCGCTAAAAACCGAACCGTGGAGCGTGGTGGTAGACGGGGAGGTAGGTAAGCCGGGGCGATATGCGCTGGAAGACTTCATGAAGCCTTATCAGCTGGAAGAGCGTATTTATCGTCTTCGCTGTGTAGAGGCCTGGTCGATGGTCATTCCATGGATAGGTTTTCCAATTTCGGCTTTGCTGAAGGAAGTAGAACCGACGTCCAAGGCCAAGTTCATTCGCTTTGAAACCCTGCAAGATCCCAAGAGTATGCCTGGACAGCGTTCTGGCTTCGCCTTGATCGACTGGCCATATGTAGAAGGGCTGCGCCTGGATGAGGCGATGAATCCGTTGGCGATTCTCGCTGTAGGCATGTATGGACGTGAGTTGCCCAATCAGAACGGTGCGCCGCTACGTCTGGTGGTGCCGTGGAAATACGGCTTCAAGAGCATCAAGTCCATCGTGCGAATCAGCCTGGTCAGTGAGCAGCCGAAAACCACCTGGCAGAGCATTGCCTCGAATGAGTATGGCTTTTATGCGAACGTGAACCCGACAGTCGATCACCCGCGCTGGACGCAGGCACGGGAAAGACGTTTACCGAGCGGTCTGTTCAAGCCCAATGTGCGGGACACGCAAATGTTCAACGGCTACTCGGATGAAGTCGCTTCTTTATATGTAGGGCTCGATCTGCGGAAGAATTACTGATGCGATATCTGTTCTGGCGTATTGGTGTCTTTATCGCCGCGGCGGTTTGGCCGCTGCTTTGGTTGTATCAGGCCTGGGTGGATGTGCTGGGGCCTGATCCAGGAAAGGTGCTGGTTGATCGTCTGGGGTTGGGGACGCTTGTCCTGCTGCTCATTACGTTAAGCATGACGCCTTTGCAGAAACTCACCGGTTGGTCGGGGTGGATAGCTGTCCGACGGCAGTTGGGGTTGTGGTGTTTCGCCTATGTGGTTTTGCATTTGAGCGGCTATACGGCGTTCATCCTCGGCTTTGATTGGTCACAACTGGGTATCGAGTTGCGCAAGCGGCCGTACATTATCGTCGGGGTGCTGGGGTTTCTCGGTTTGTTGGCGCTGGCGGTTACCTCCAATCGTTACAGTCAGCGGCGTTTGGGCGTTCGCTGGAAAAGATTGCATCGGTTGGTCTATGTGATTCTCGGGCTTGGGTTGCTGCATATGTTGTGGATCGTTCGCGCCGATCTGAGGGAGTGGGCGATCTACGCTTCTATAGGTGCGTTGTTGTTAGTATTGAGATTGCCGCCTGTAACGCGCCGAATTCCACGTTTAATCGTTAAAAAGGCACCTTCTGCAAGAAAGGCGTAATTAAAGGTTGACGGCAGATCCTGGATGTCTATAATTCGCCCCACTTCCGGCGCAGTCGAAACGGAAAACTCCTTGTTAAACAACGAGTTACGCAGTTTTCGGCAGCGGTTGCACTTCAGATCATCGAAGCCAGAAGGAGTTGGTAGGGCAGGGTATTGTCGCCTTATTGACGGTTCGATCTTCTCGGTCGAAAGCGGAGAAAAAGAGGTGTTGACAGCAGCGACTAACGCTGTAGAATTCGCCTCCCGCTAACGAGAGATCGGAAGCGCAAGTGGTTGAAGTTGCTGATGTTTCTTACGGGAAACTTTGAAAACTTCTGAAAATAACCGCTTGACAGCAATAGAGGCTGCTGTAGAATGCGCGCCTCGGTTGAGACGAAAGATCTTAACCAACCGCTCTTTAACAACTGAATCAAGCAATTCGTGTGGGTGCTTGTGG
>NZ_BOMA01000023.1:0-40647 GCF_016861935.1 Pseudomonas sp. 008
TATGACGTGATTGTGCGAGCGTCAGACGGCACGCTGTTTGACGACCAGGCGATTGCGGTAACCGTGACGGGCGTCAACGACAATAGCCCGATTATCACCTCCAACGGTGGTGGTGCGACGGCTTCGGTCAGCGTGGCGGAGAACACCACGGCGGTCACGACAGTGGTGGCGACCGATGCCGATCTACCAGCGCAGACGCTGAGCTACTCGATCCTGAATACGGCCGGGACAGACTTCAGCAAATTCTCGATCAGTTCGAGCGGGGTGCTGACGTTCAATTCGGCGCCCGACTACGAGAATCCCCAGGATGTCGGTGGGACTGCCGGCGACAATGCGTATGTTGTGGACGTTCAGGTGGCCGACGGCAATGGCGGAGTCGACACGCAGACCATTACGGTAAACGTGCAGAACGTCGTTGAGACGCCAGTTGATACCGTGCCGCCGACGGTGGCAGTGACGGGGACGGCCTTAGGGAGTTCGGTCGGTTCAACGTCGACGGTCACATTCCAGTTCAGTGAGACGGTGAGCGGTTTCAGCCTTGCTGACGTCTCGGTGACGACCACGAGTGGAACGCCCCGCGGAACCTTCAGTAATTTTACCCAGGTTGACGGCGATACCTTCACAGCGACGCTGACCAGAACGCAGGGCGGTAGCATAAAAGTCGACGTTGCCGCGAACAGCTACACCGACCTGGCGGGTAATCCTGGTGCTGCCGGGAGCAGTGCAAACCTTCCGGCAGGCGTTGCCGGCGAACCCATCAACCTAGCCCTCTACGCTCCATTGGCGGATATTAGCGGCCCGGTGACGGTGGCCATCAGCGGTGTTCCTTCGGGATGGGTGTTCAATGCAGGAACCGACAATGGCGACGGCACCTGGACCGTACAGACCAGCGATCTCGGCGCATTAACCGTGACAGCCCCAAGCGACTTCGTGGGAGCGTTGGTGCTTGATGTCAACATGAGCTGGAGCAACAGCGACGGCAGCACCGCCAGTGCCTACGTGTTCAACAACGTCGAAGTCTATGCCCCAGGCGCGCCGATCTTCGCCTTGTCCGCTGATGACAATCTGACCGGTTCGTCTGGTGCCGACACCTTCGTCTTCGCCCAGCCGATCGGCAACAACCAGATCTACAATTTCGATGCCGCAGCGGACAAGATCGACTTGATTGGCTTCACGGGCGTCAACGGCTTTGCAGACTTGAGTATCACTAACGACGCCAACGGCAATGCACTGGTCAGCATCAGCACTGGCCAGACGGTCACTCTCAAAGGTGTCGATGCAGCGGACTTGAGCGAAGCGAACTTCCAGTTCGATGTCGACCCACTCACCAACAACAGCGGGACCCTCACCATTGCCGACGGCGCGATCATGCCGTTCGGTGGCAGCATCCATAACAGCGGCACCATCGAGCTCGGCTCCGCCGGCAGCGCAACCAGCCTTGAGGTTCTGTTCCGTGGCGCGACCTTGACCGGTGGCGGCCAGGTGCTGCTATCCGACAACGCGCAAAACGTGATTTTCGGCGGCAGCGCCGACACCGTGCTGACCAATATCGACAACCGCATTTCCGGCGCCGGCCAGTTGGGTGCCGGGCAGATGGTGCTGATCAATGCGGGGCTGATCATGGCCAGCGGGCTGAACAGCCTGGTGCTCGACACCGGCACCCACACCATCACCAACAGCGGGGTGCTGGAGTCCACGGGCCCAGGCGGCATGACGGTGGCCAGTACGGTCGAAAACACCGGCCACCTGTGGGCCAATGGTGGCGACCTGCGCCTGCTGGCCGACGTGACCGGCGATGGCAGCGCGACCATCGACGGTAACGCGACCCTGACCTTCTCCGGTGCTGCACACGGGTCCGTCGCCTTCCACGGCGAAGGCGCGGGCACGCTGGTGATCGCCCAGGCCGAAACGGCGGGCTCGCTGTCCGGCATCCTCGGCCTTGAGAGCGATGACATGCTGACGTTCGGCAATCTCGCTTTCGGCGCCAACACCCAGCTCAGCTATAACGCCAGCGCCTCTGGCGCCGGCGGCCTGCTGACAGTGGACGACGGCGTGCATCGGGCCGAGGTGAACCTGCTGGGGCATTACTCGGCGGAAGACTTCCAGGTCACCGACGGCGGCGCGGCCGGCACTCAAGTCAGTTACCACGGAGAATCCAGCGGCACGCTGGTGGGCACCATGCTCGCAGACACGATCAGTGGCGGCGACGGCAACGACATCATCGTAGGCCGTGAAGGCGCAGACACGCTCAGCGGTGGCGCGGGCGCCGACGTGTTTGCCTACTTCAACGTGAATGAAGGCGGCGACCATATCCTCGACTACAACTACGCCGAAGGGGACAAAATCGACCTCTCTGCGCTGCTCAAGGCCAACTTTGTCGCCGGCACCAGCCAGGTGTCGGACTTTGTCCAAGTGGTGCAGACCGGCACCGACATCACCGTGAAGGTGGATACCGATGGCGCAAGTAATGGCAAGAACTTCGTCGACGTGGCGGTGCTTGACCACACGGGTACGCCTGGGCCAGATCTGGTGCGCACCTGGTTCGGGGATACGGACCATACACTGACGGCGTGATCGTGGGCGGGAGTTGAGCAGTTGATAATGCTGGAGACCAGGGAAGGTCGAACCATTATCCGGCTACTCAACTCCTTCGCTCACACTGCCCCTGACCATTTGATTCACCGGAGAATGCAACGCGTTAGATGAACCTCTGGGTTGCGTAGTTTAATGTGCACTACCCTGGAAAAGGATTTCATCGTGTACATCAAAGGACGCTACATCGTATCTGCCTGCGCACTGCTGTTTTTCCAGCACGCACTGGCGACCGGAATGGACTGCACAAAAGCGGCAAACGCTGTCGAAAATACAATTTGCGCGAACAAAGGACTGTATGAGCTGGATACGCAAATGGGGTCGGTCTATCGAACGCTGATGAACGCCGCTTCGCCGGCGCAGGTTGAACTGAAGAGATCCCAGCGCCAGTGGTTGAAAGTGCGCAATGAATGCGTCGAAGACGTCGCCTGCTTGGACCAACACTATCGCGAACGCTTGCTGGCATTGCACGTGCAATGGGTCGACGTCGTTGCCTATCAACCCGACGATGTCGATAAACAGGTGATGGAGGATTTGCAACAACGCATCCAGGACCTGAGCAAGGACAATCCGGAATTTGCACTGGAGCGAGCACTCGACTCCATGGCGTTCGACAGCAGCACAACGTCATTCCCTGGCGACTCGGGTGAAGATGAGCAATCCCTCTTTCCCAAGACCATTCCCCAAGATGTTACAAAGGACGAATGGAAGGCACTGAAAGCGTCCGACATCAGCGACGCCGCTGAGTCCGGGCAGACCTCATACACGCTGATGGATATGGATGGCGACGGACAGCGTGACCTCATCGTTGAAACCTATTCCGGCGGCACCGGGATGTTCAGTTACACGCAAACCTACCGTCGCAGTGAAGGTCGGTTCATCAGCAGGACATCGGGGCCAGCCCATGAATCCGACTCACTTTTCTATACCAATGAACGCGGCGCCAACCAATCCGTGAACTGGATCAAGGCTCGCGGAAAAATGTACGTCGCCTACCGAAACGGTAGCTACGGCGTTGACCAGGTCTTTCTTCTCAATCCCCTGAAGATCAATAACAAAGTGCCTACACTGACCGTTCGCTACGGCTATCAACTGACAGTGCCCCACACTCAATATCTGGAGGACGGAACCACCGCTTTCGAACTGGAGCCAGCCCTGCAAAAGGTACTCGCGAAAGCCTTGATCAAAGTGAATGCAGATGAAGCCCTGGAAACTGGTCAACAGAAAACCCCGATCTGCCCCATTCCTCCTTCAGTAAAAGACAGTGATGACTATTACAGCTTCGGAGCGAGTTACTACGCAGTCGAACCCGTCGCCGATATGCCGGTGGTCATCGGCAACGAGTGCTTCATCGCAAGGCTGATCAATTGGTACGGAAGCTACGGCGCCAAGGACGGGCTGTTTGCACTACTGACGTTGCGCAAACCGGAATCTGAAGATCAGGAACGCAGTTATTCGGTCAACGGCCGTCGACATATCACACGAGTGAGCACATCAATTGGCAAGACCGAAGGTGGGGCTGAAAATTTTTAGTCAGCTTATCCATCGATAGATAGCCACAAAAAAAGCCCCACCAGATCACTCTGTGTGGGGCTTTCAAATATATGGTGTCCCAGGGCAGGTTCGAACTGCCAACCTTCCCCTTAGGAGGGGGATGCTCTATCCAATTGAGCTACTGAGACACAAGTCGCGCGCAAGGAATGCGCGGCGATGGACGGCGTGCATGTTAACGGGCAGGCCCGCTTTTGTCATGTCGTCCGTAGGGCTTTTTAAGTGTAGGCAGACGCCCCACGGTAGCGTGGCTTTGTTTACCGTGCAAATTGCATCACCGCAAAATGCCATCATTGCAAAATGCAATGCCGGCCCTTGGTGAAAATATCTTAAATCGTTGTTTTTAAAGAATTTAATAGCCGTTAAACTTTTGGCATGCGGGCTGCTTCGACTGTTCTCAAAGAACGAAGGAGATCAGCCCCATGAACAGCGCTCTTTTAGTCGCGAATGCAGTCGCCCTGGCGGTTCTGTTGGGTTTTCAGTTCTTTCCCGAAAACGACGCTGCGATGGTTGCCCAACGCACGCCCCATTACCTGCAGCTGCAAAAAGCGCCTCAATGGGCAGTCACGAGCGATCAACGCAGTTTTGTCAGCCAAGAGGTGAGCCAGGAGAGTCTTCAACCGCGCACGCAGTCTTTTGAACGCTTGGTATTTTGAACCACCTCATCAGGAGCACAGCATGTCCAAATCAGCCGCAGGGTTTCTCATCCTCGCTCTACTGAGTGGCATCTTTCATCTGTCATTAGTCCAGGACACGATCGTCACCCTGCCCCTGATTGCCTGCGGCGTGTTCAGTGCGCTGTTCGTGCTGGCGCTGATCGCCGGGCGCAAGATCAAGTTCGATCCGGTTCTGCGCTGACGCTCAGCAACTCCAGAAGACCGGCAACGGTGACCGTAAGGTCGCCGGAGTTATCGAGTCGACGGATCTGCGTATCACCGATTGTATCGTCAGCCGTGAACAGCGCATTGCGGCGCAGTCTCGCTTCAATTTCTGCCGGGCTTTCACGCCCCCGCCGTAGCAGGCGCTCTCGCAGAACGTCATCCTTGACCGTCAACAGCACCGGCAACAGCGTGGGATAGCGCTGTTGCGCTTCTGTCAGGTGGCCGCGCGAAGCATTGATCAGCACATCGCGCCCGTCCTTGAGCCACTGGTCTATACGCACAGGAATACCGTAATCCAGCCCATTGGCCTGCCACGAAAGCGCGAAATCCCCTTTGTTTCTGCGTCGCTCGAACTCTTCGCGGGACACCTCAATGGCGTCTTCGCCGACGGACTCAGCCGAGCGCGTAATAACCCGCCGCACGACTTCACAATTGCGTACCCGCAATGGCCCGCGAGCGGCTTCGATGAGGCTGTCCTTGCCGGATCCCGAAGGCCCCATTAAATAAATCAGCCTGCCATCCATCCTGAAATCATCCCATACCGTCCGTCTGCCCTAGTAAATCGGCCATTTGCCACTATCCTGTTAAGGTAAGGAACAAGGATCGAATCCGCATAGCATGCACCTTCAGGCGTCTTCGGGCATCACCTGTCGGGCAAGAGGACGCGGTCAGCGATACGGACTCATGGAATGTTTTCAAACCAGTCCGCATTTCTGATAATAGGTGCTGGCATTAAGCCTTTACCCAGATCAATATTTGTCACAGAATTGACGCCAATGATCTGGCTAATTTGAGGCATGATGCGCGCCTCTATCAATTCAGGTTGAACATTTGGCCGGAGTGCTTGTCCTATCTGACATCCTGCGGCCTATCCCGAGAACCGCTCCCCTGAACTAACCGGTTAAATATATGCGCCCATTGAAACAGGCAATTTATTCCAGCCGTACGGCTGACAAGTTCGTCGTACGTCTGCCAGACGGAATGCGTGAACGCATTGCCGAGGTGGCTCGCAATCATCATCGCAGCATGAATTCCGAGATCATCGCGCGCCTTGAGCAGAGTCTTATTCAGGAAGGCGCGTTGGGCGAAGAATTGAGCATGCGCCTGGACAGCCCCGAGCTGTCATTGCACGAACGCGAACTGCTGCAACGCTTCCGCCAACTCTCCCACCGCCAGCAGAACGCTCTGGTTTCGCTGATCGCCCATGACGCCGAAATGGCTGCAGACGCTTCCTGATTCATCCCGAAAGTTCAAGCCAGCGTAATTGCTGGCTTTTTTTTGCCTGAAATTCGGCCCCAAAAAAAACCCGCCGATTGGGCGGGTTCTTTTGAGGTAGAACGTCAGAGCAGAAAAATCGTCGCCAGCCCGAGGAAGATGAAAAAGCCACCACTGTCGGTCATGGCAGTGATCATCACACTCGCGCCCATTGCCGGGTCGCGCCCAAGCCGCGCCAGGGTCATCGGAATCAACACACCCATCAATGCCGCAAGCAACAGGTTAAGCGTCATGGCGGCGGTCATCACCACGCCCAGGGACCAACTGCCATAAAGCAGGTAGGACACCACACCAATCACCCCACCCCAGACCACGCCATTGATCAAGGCGACCGCCAACTCCTTGCGCATCAACCTCGACGTATTGCCGGTACTGACCTGGTCCAGCGCCATAGCCCGAACGATCATGGTGATCGTCTGGTTACCCGAGTTGCCGCCGATACCCGCCACGATCGGCATCAATGCCGCGAGCGCTACCAGCTTCTCGATAGAGCCCTCGAACAGGCCGATCACCCGTGATGCAACGAACGCGGTGATCAGGTTTATCGCCAGCCAGGCCCAACGGTTGCGCAGGGACTTCCAGACTGACGCAAAAATATCTTCTTCTTCGCGCAGACCCGCCATGTTGAGAACTTCGTTTTCGCTCTCTTCACGAATCAGGTCGACCATTTCATCGATGGTCAGACGACCGATCAGCTTGCCGTTCTTGTCGACCACCGGGGCCGAGATCAAGTCGTAACGCTCGAACGCCTGAGCGGCCTCGTAGGCGTCTTCGTCCGGATGAAAACTCACCGGATCGCTGGCCATTACTTCCGAGACCTGTTTATCCGGGTCGTTGACCAAAAGGCGCTTGATCGGCAACACGCCCTTGAGCACGCCGTCGTAATCGACCACGAACAGTTTGTCGGTATGGCTTGGCAATTCTTTGAGACGACGCAGGTAACGCAACACCACTTCAAGACTGACATCCTCACGGATGGTCACCATCTCGAAGTCCATCAGCGCACCGACCTGCTCCTCGTCATAGGACAACGCGGAGCGGACGCGCTCACGCTGTTGAGCATCGAGGGTTTCCATCAGCTCGTGGACGACGTCTCGCGGCAGCTCGGAGGCCAGGTCAGCAAGTTCGTCGGCATCCATGTCCTTGGCCGCCGCCAGGAGCTCGTGATCGTCCATGTCGGCGATCAGGGTTTCACGAACCGAATCGGATACTTCGAGCAGAATGTCGCCGTCGCGGTCGGCCTTGACCAATTGCCAGACGGTCAGACGATCGTCCAGTGGCAAGGCTTCAAGGATGTAGGCAACGTCGGCGGAGTGCAGATCATCGAGCTTGCGTTGCAACTCGACGAGGTTTTGCCGGTGAACCAGGTTCTCGACCCGGTCGTGATGCGGACCTTCCTGGCGATGAGTCAGGTCTTCGACCACCCGCTGGCGCTGCAGCAGCTCAACGACTTGAGCAAGGCGGTCCTGCAAGCTTTCCTGCGTTTTCTTTACTTCAACTTCAGACATAGGCGAACTCCACTCCCAGCAGCGGGGCACGCCGGAAGGATCAATCAGTCAATTCATGATTGTAAAAACGGGGTACTGAGTAACTACTGGGTAAGTCCATGGAGGTATTCCACAAGCCCCGGCGGGGCTGACGGGCGCAATGATAACACCGCCTGACGGTTTTAAACGTGAAAAAATCGCGGCTGAAACAAGCGCTTGCGAGACAAACCTGAGCGCTGTCCTGATCCATGGAACTGCGACGACTCATCCTGAAAAGAAAACACACCCTAGTCGAAAAATGCAGCGGCTACTCTTGATAAGGACCGTCAAGGAGGACGTCGAATGCCATGGAATGCTGATTATCTTTTACTTGCCGCCCTGCTCTGCCTGCCGCCCTGGGCGTTTGCTACGACCATCCACCGGTGTGAAGCCCCTGACGGACGCATCACCTTCACGACCTTGAGCTGTACGACCGGAGAAAGCCTTTCGCTTCAGGAAGTACGCACGTTTTTGCCTGGCAGCACGACAGCCCTGATACCAGAAGCCGAGGTTCGCGAAACATCAAGTATGAAAAAACCAAGGAGAGAGCCGACGGTCGTTGGTCAGTCCGAGGACAAATGTGGAAATCAGCTCAGCGCAAAGGAACGCCGCATCGCGATCATCAATCAGAGAGTGGTTGCCGGCATGAGTCAGCAGGACGTCGAAAGCGCTCTCGGCAAGCCAGACAAAATCAGCACTCGCAATTCAGCCATGAGCTACCGCTACGACAACAAGCGAGGGCGCAGTGCTCACATCGAGTTCGATGAGAAAGGTTGTACCAAAGGAAAAGCCAAATCGCAGACGGCAAAAAGCCCGCGTTAAACGCGGGCTTTTTGGTGTTTGGTGCACTCGACAGGATTCGAACCTGTGACCGCTCGGTTCGTAGCCGAGTACTCTATCCAGCTGAGCTACGAGTGCATTTGTGTTTTTATACCAGATCACAACTGGTTGAAGCCAAGTTACTCACATTACTGCAAACAACTCTTAAATGGTGCACTCGACAGGATTCGAACCTGTGACCGCTCGGTTCGTAGCCGAGTACTCTATCCAGCTGAGCTACGAGTGCATTTGTTGCCGCGCATTATAGGCCGTTAAATCTTTTTGTAAAGCACTTTTTCTAGTAATTTCAACAACTTACCGAAGAAGCCAGATTACAACGTACTAAACAAATAATGGCGGAGAACGGGGGATTCGAACCCCCGACACCCTTTTGAGGTGTACTCCCTTAGCAGGGGAGCGCCTTCGGCCACTCGGCCAGCTCTCCGCAACACGGGGCGTATATTAACCAGCTTTATCCCCGTTTGCAAACATAAAAAACGATAAAAATTAATGGCTTGGTTCTTCGTCCTTCTCTTTCTTGATACGCAGGTAAATTTCCTCACGGTGCACAGCCACCTCTTTCGGGGCGTTGACACCAATACGCACTTGATTTCCTTTAACGCCGAGCACGGTCACGGTGATTTCGCCATCACCAATAATCAGGCTTTCTGCGCACCGACGAGTCAGAATCAGCATACCTTTCTCCTCACGCATTTCATTTCAGGGACAACAGTCTGCAAAAAAAAGGCATTCGACCTACAACCGAAAAGGTCGCAGCCCTACATGCCTGAGTATTGACTAGCGCGAGCAAAAGAACAGTTTTGGTACGCACCATTCAAAAAAGCGAAGGGCGCGGTCAGACCGCGCCCTTCGGGGGAAACGCATTACTCGCCCTGTCGGGCCGGCGCGTCCAGTTCAAAAGCTGTGTGCAGGGCGCGCACAGCCAGTTCCAGGTACTTCTCTTCGATCACCACGGACACCTTGATTTCCGAAGTCGAGATCATCTGGATGTTGATGCTTTCTTTCGCCAGGGATTCGAACATGCGGCTGGCCACGCCTGCGTGGGAGCGCATGCCGACGCCAACGATCGAGACCTTGGCAATCTTGGTGTCGCCAACGACTTCACGGGCACCGATCTCGCGAGCGGTGTTTTCCAGCACCGATTGCGCCGCCTGGTAGTCGTTGCGGTGTACGGTGAAGGTGAAGTCGGTGGTGTTATCGTGCGCAACGTTCTGCACGATCATGTCGACTTCGATGTTCGCGGCACTGATCGGGCCGAGAATCTTGAACGCCACGCCCGGGGTGTCTGGCACGCCACGGATGGTCAGCTTGGCTTCATCGCGGTTGAAAGCGATGCCGGAAATGATCGGCTGTTCCATGGTTTCCTCTTCATCAATAGTAATGAGGGTGCCCGGACCCTCCTTGAAGCTGTGCAGTACGCGCAGCGGAACGTTGTACTTGCCGGCGAACTCGACCGCACGGATCTGCAACACCTTGGAACCGAGGCTGGCCATTTCCAGCATCTCTTCGAAGGTGATCTTGTCCAGACGCTGAGCCACGGACACCACACGCGGGTCGGTGGTGTAGACGCCGTCGACGTCGGTGTAGATCTGGCATTCGTCAGCCTTCAGGGCTGCCGCCAGTGCCACGCCAGTGGTGTCGGAACCACCACGACCGAGCGTGGTGATATTGCCGTGCTCGTCGACGCCCTGGAAACCGGCGACAACCACCACACGACCGGCCTTCAGGTCACCGCGAATCTTCTGGTCATCAATCTGCAAGATACGCGCTTTATTGTGCGCGCTATCCGTCAGAATCCGTACCTGGTTGCCGGTGTACGACACCGCTGGCACGCCACGCTTGATCAGCGCCATGGCCAACAGTGCAATCGTCACCTGCTCACCGGTGGAAACGATCACATCCAGTTCACGCGGAACCGGTTGGCCGTCGCCACTGATTTGCTTGGCCAGATCGATCAGACGGTTGGTTTCGCCGCTCATTGCAGACAGCACAACCACCAGGTCATCGCCCGCATCGCGGAATTTCTTAACCTTGTCGGCGACCTGCTCGATTCTCTCGACAGTGCCGACTGAGGTGCCTCCAAATTTCTGTACGATCAAAGCCATTTCAAAGCCGCCTCTGCCCATGAAGGGCGCCCAATAATCACTCAAACAGCGTTCTGGCCCGCCACTAGACCGCGGGCCAGGCACACTGCCTTATAAACCCTGCTCTACAAATGGAACAGTCAGGGCCAATGCGGCATCCAGTGCGCCAGCGTCAGTACCACCGCCCTGCGCCATGTCTGGACGACCACCGCCCTTCCCGCCCACTGCCGCAGCAGCCTGCTTCATCAAATCACCGGCTTTGAGTTGGCCAGTCAGGTCTTTGGTCACGCCTGCAACCAGAACGACCTTTTCCTCATGGACACTGCCGAGCAGGATCACTGCGCGGCCGAGTTTGTTTTTCAGTTGATCGACCAGCGCCAGCAGCGCCTTGCCGTCCTGACCGTCCAGACGCACGGCCAGCACTTTCACGCCTTTGACGTCCAGGGCAGAGGCCGACAGATCGTCGCCCGCCGCGCTGGCCGCCTTGGCCTGCAACTGCTCGAGTTGCTTCTCCAGCAGACGGTTGCGCTCCAGCACAGCCGACAGCTTGTCGATCAGGTTATCGCGGCTGCCCTTGACCAGGTTGGCCGCTTCCTTGAGTTGTTCTTCTGCAGCATTCAAGTAGGCCAGTGCCGCGGCACCGGTGACTGCCTCGATACGACGCACACCCGAAGCCACACCGCCTTCGCTGATGATTTTCAGCAGACCGATGTCGCCAGTACGGGTGGCGTGAATACCGCCGCACAGCTCAACGGAGAAATCGCCCATGCTCAGCACACGTACGCTGTCGCCGTACTTCTCGCCGAACAGCGCCATGGCGCCTTTCTGCTTGGCGGTTTCGATGTCGGTTTCTTCGGTTTCAACTTCGGAGTTCTTGCGAATCTCGGCGTTGACGATGTCTTCCAGCGCCTTCAACTGCTCAGGCTTGATCGCTTCGAAGTGGCTGAAGTCAAAGCGTAGACGCTGACTGTCGACCAACGAGCCTTTCTGCTGAACGTGCTCGCCCAGCACCTGACGCAATGCGGCGTGCAACAAGTGAGTTGCCGAGTGGTTCAGCGACGTCGCATGGCGCACTTCGGCATCGACATGAGTCTCCACCGGAGCACCTACGATCAGGCTGCCCGAATCCAGCACACCGTGGTGCAGGAACGCACCGCCGGTCTTGGTGGTGTCGCGCACGTCGAAACGCGCAGCGCCAGCCTGAAGGAAGCCGCAATCACCAATCTGACCACCGGACTCGGCATAGAACGGCGTCTGATCGAGAACGACCACGCCCTCTTCGCCTTCGCTCAGTACGTCAACCGATTGCCCTTCTTTATAGAGAGCAACGATTTTGGCGGAACCGCTGTGAGCGGTGTAACCGGTGAACTCGGTGGCCACATCAACCTTGACCAGGCTGTTGTAGTCCATGCCGAAGGAGCTGGCGGAGCGGGCACGCACGCGCTGGGCTTCCATTTCGCGCTCGAAGCCTGCTTCGTCGATGGTCAGGCTGCGCTCACGGGCGATGTCGCCGGTCAGGTCCATCGGGAAACCGTAGGTGTCGTAAAGCTTGAACACCACGTCGCCTGGCACCACGTCGCCTTTGAGTTCGGCCAGATCCTGCTCGAGGATCTTCAGGCCCTGCTCCAGAGTCTTGGCGAATTGCTCTTCTTCGGCCTTCAGCACGCGCTCGATGTGCGCCTGCTGGGATTTCAGCTCAGGGAACGCTTCGCCCATCTCGGCGACCAGGGCCGCAACGATCTGGTAGAAGAAGCTGCCCTTGGCGCCCAGTTTGTTACCGTGACGGCAAGCGCGGCGAATGATCCGGCGCAACACATAACCACGGCCTTCGTTGGACGGCAGCACGCCGTCGGCAATCAGGAAGCCGCAGGAACGGATGTGGTCAGCCACGACTTTCAGGGAAGCCTGATTGTCGTTGGTGCAACCGATGGCCTTGGCCGATGCGCTCAGCAGGCTCTGGAACAGGTCGATTTCATAGTTCGAGTGAACGTGCTGCAGCACGGCACTGATCCGCTCAAGACCCATGCCGGTGTCCACCGACGGGGCGGGCAACGGGTGCAACACGCCATCGGCGGTGCGGTTGAACTGCATGAACACGTTGTTCCAGATTTCGATGTAACGGTCGCCGTCTTCTTCCGGCGAGCCCGGTGGGCCACCCCAGATATCGGCGCCGTGATCGTAGAAAATCTCGGTGCAAGGACCGCACGGGCCGGTATCGCCCATGGTCCAGAAGTTGTCGGACGCGTACGGCGCGCCCTTGTTGTCGCCGATGCGAACCATGCGCTCGGCCGGTACACCGACTTCTTTGGTCCAGATGTCGTAGGCCTCGTCATCGCTGGAGTAGACGGTCACCCAGAGTTTTTCTTTCGGCAGGTTCAGCCATTTGTCGGAGGTCAGGAACGTCCAGGCAAAGGTAATGGCGTCACGCTTGAAATAATCACCGAAGCTGAAGTTACCCAGCATTTCGAAGAAGGTGTGGTGACGGGCGGTATAACCGACGTTTTCCAGGTCGTTGTGCTTGCCGCCGGCACGCACGCATTTCTGGCTGCTGACGGCGCGGGTGTACGCGCGCTTTTCCTGGCCCAGGAAGCAGTCCTTGAACTGGTTCATCCCCGCGTTAGTGAACAGCAGGGTTGGGTCGTTGCCCGGAATCAAAGAGCTGGAGGCTACACGGGTGTGGCCTTGCTCTTCGAAGAAGCGAAGGAAGGCTTCACGGATTTCTGCGCTTTTCATTAGGTTCTTCCACGGAGGCTGCGGCCAAAGGCCTGTGCGAAACGTCAACAGACGAAGCGACGGCAAAGGGCCGCATTATATCGGCCCTGCGCGCGGGGTACAGCGTGTTTATACGATAGAAACGGTCAATTGGACCGCTAACGCGATCAGATGCGGGAAAACTCGACGAATGTAGCGACGACCTGCTCGATTTGCGCACGACTGACGTCCATGTGCGTGACCATTCGCAGACGAGCGGCAGCGCTGAGCTTGACCCCGCGTGTCGCGGCGAAGGCCTTGATCGCTTCGGCCTTGTCGCCCATTTTCACGTAAACCATGTTGGTCTGCACCGGCTCGACCTCATACCCCGCCGCTCGCAGGCCTTCAGCCAGCCATTGTGCGTTGGCATGGTCGTCGGCCAGGCGCTGAACATTATTATCCAGCGCATACAGCCCCGCCGCCGCAAGAATCCCGGCCTGGCGCATGCCGCCGCCGACCATCTTGCGCAAACGCCGAGCCTTGGCGATCAACTCGACCGAGCCGCACAGCACCGAACCGACCGGCGCACCCAGGCCTTTGGACAAACAGACCGACACCGAATCGAAATGCTGAGTGATCTCCCGGGCATCGACACCCAGCTTGACCGCCGCGTTGTAGAGACGCGCGCCATCCAAATGCAGCGCCAAGCCATGCTCACGCGTGAAGCGGCGAGCCTGGGCCAGATACTCCAGCGGCAGCACCTTGCCCTGCATGGTGTTTTCCAATGCCAGCAAACGGGTGCGGGCGAAGTGGAAGTCGTCCGGTTTGATCGCGGCGGCGACTTGCGCCAGGTCCAGCGAACCATCGGCTTGCACTTCCAGCGGCTGCGGCTGGATCGAACCGAGTACCGCCGCGCCACCACCTTCGTACTTATAGGTGTGGGCCTGCTGACCGACAATGTACTCGTCACCGCGCTCGCAGTGGGCCATCAAGCCCAGCAGGTTGCTCATGGTGCCCGTTGGAACAAACAGCGCCGCGGCAAAACCCAGTCGTGTTGCCAGCTCGGCTTCCAGACGATTGACCGTCGGATCTTCGCCATAAACGTCGTCACCGGTGGCGGCATTGGCCATCGCGTCGAGCATCCCTGCGGTTGGTTGGGTGACGGTGTCGCTGCGAAGATCGATAACGCTCATGAATCTGGCCTCGGTAAACAGGGGAAAAATCCGTTTCGGAAAGGAATTACTGCGGTCATGCCGACAATTAATCAAGCCTTGAACGAGGAAAAGACGCTGTATACCTTCGGAAAACCCGATAGCAATCATCAGAAAGCAGCCATGCACGCCCCATAAATATGTGTTAAAAACGCTTCGCCGCCAAACAATCTGGCGGCAAAACGTTCTCAGGGCGGGGTGTAACTCCCCACCGGCGGTAATTGCGCGCAATGCGCATAGCCCGCGAGCGCTTGGCGACAGGCACGGCAATGGCTGTGATGGCGGCAAGGTCAGCAGACCCGGTGTGATCCCGGGGCCGACGGTCATAGTCCGGATGAAGAGAGAACGGGATTGACGCCGCCCAGGTTCCATACCAAAGCGCCGTCCGTAGACACGTGTGCCTGCGTACCCTTAAATCCCATTCGATTCATAACGCCCTGTTTTTCACACAAACAGGAGTCAGAACATGCAACCCACCGCAATCGATAGCAAAAGCAAAAACCATCAGGGCGAGCGCGTCGCGTTCATCCAGGCCTGCTGGCACAAGGAAATCGTCGATCAGAGCCGTAAAGGCTTCGTCGCTGAAATGATTGCCCAGGGTTATCAGGAGTCGGACATCGATTTCTTCGAAGTCGGTGGCGCCTTTGAAATTCCGCTGCACGCCAAGTTGCTGGCCAAGTCCGGTCGTTATGCCGGCATCGTCGCCGCGGGCCTGGTGGTCGATGGCGGCATCTATCGCCACGAATTCGTCGCCCAGTCGGTGATCAGCGGCCTGATGCAGGTTCAGCTGGAAACCGAAGTGCCAGTGTTCTCGGTGGTTTTGACCCCGCACCACTTCCATGCCGGTGAAGAACATCAGAAGTTCTTCTTCGAGCATTTCGTGCATAAAGGTCAGGAAGCGGCGAAGACGTGTGCAGATACGCTGCACAAGACTCGCGCATTGCGCCGCAGCGAGCCGCGCGCGGTAGCTGTCTAAACACCGATAAAACTTGTGGGGGGCGGGCTTGTGTGGCGAGGGGGCTTGCCCCCGTTCGGCTGCGAAGCAGTCGTAAATCCAGATAACTTGGTTTGTCTGGACCCAAACCGGGGGCCGCTTCGCGACCCAACGGGGGCAAGCCCCCTCGCCACACAGGCCCGCTCCTACATTTGACGGGTGTTGTGCCTAGACCAGGTTTTCGTCGGTGGTCGGTACGATCAGGATGCCGGCGCGCAGGCCGTTCTTGACCCTGGGGTTCGGGAAGATGATCCGGGCGCCCTGCTCTTCGATGATCCAGCGGGTATTGGCGATATCCTCGGCCAGCACATAACCCACTTTCAATTCCGAAAAGTTTTCGATGTCCGCCGGCAGGTTCAGGCGGAAGTTATCGCTGTGCTTGATCACTTCCCGGGCCACGCTGAACAACTGCAACCCTGCCAGCCCTTCATCGGTCATTGGCGGCTCGTTGCCTTCGATGATCTGCTTCAGGCGGGTTTCCAGCAGGCTGACATTGACCCCTTCGTTCTGCCCGAACGGCCGGGCCTTGCCCAGCTCCAGGGTGAAGGACTCGGCATCGAGCTTGTCGTAGGTGTAGGAGCTGAAGACGATGGAGGGTTTGTTCTGCAACAGCACCGCTTCCATGCCGGCGGCGCGCAAGCGAGCCAGCTCCTGGCGTGAATGCTGACGGCCTTCTTTCCAGGGGTACAGGGCGAACTGCTCGATTTTCGAGCCACGGATCGCCGTGTGCAGATCGTAGTGCAGACGGTTACGGTCCGGCAGGCTGAAGAACGTCGCCGCCAGCCGCTCCAGCTCACAGGCGCGCAAGGCCTCGGAACCACTGCTTTGTTCGTGACGGCCGTTGAACAGCCGATTGACGTCCTGCTCGATGAAACGCTCACCGCGACGGATGGCCTCGGGATTGCCGAACAGGAACAGAATACGGGCGCGCGGCTTCAAGTCACCGCGGGCGATGTCATGCAACAGGCGATCGAGCAGCTCGATCGGCGCTGTTTCGTTGCCATGGATACCGGCCGAAAGCAGCAGGTCCAGGCCATTGTCGCGAGCTTCAGGTGGCCGGACTTCCAGCGCACCTTCGCTCAACCAGCGCATCCGTACGCCTTCGACAGTCAGTTGAGTCTTCTCCGCCGGTTCGCGGCCGGCGAGGGTCAGTTCAAGCAGTTTGCCGAGGGCGAGCATAGAGCGGTTTCCTTAGTGGTCGTGATTGCAATCCGGGCCGTGCACGTGGTCCTCATCATCACCGAGATCGGCCGGTTCCATCTCCAGTTGCAGACTTACCAGATTAGTCGCCAATGGGCGCAGCAGCAGGTTGGCGTATTCAGCGTCACCCTCTTCGACGTCCACGCCGATCAGCAGTTGGCCACGGCCGTCCTGCTGGATCCACAGCTCTTTGCCTTGCCACATGACCGCGACGCGGGTGCAGGAAGTTTCCAGTTGCGTGCCGTCGGTGTCTTCAAGGATCAGCTGCAGGGTATCGCTCATGTATTTACGCTCTCATCTGGAGATTAAGCGGCGCGCTTGCCATTCATATAAAAAGCCAAAGCGCGCCGGCTATCAATTGATCTGGAATGGATAAACCGCGCCCAGTTTAAGGATTTGCGTCAGTTCATCCAGTGCCGTCCGGCACTCAAGCAACAATTGCGGGTCCGCCAGATCGTTTTCGGTCATGCGGTCGCGGTAGTGCTTGTCGACCCACTCGGTCAATGTGCCGTACAACGGAGCCGTCATGATAACCCCTTGGTTGACGGCCGCCAGTTCGGTTTCGTTGAGGGCGACGCGCAACCGCAGGCAAGCCGGGCCACCGCCGTTCTGCATGCTCTGCTTGAGATCGAAGACTTTCACTTCGCGGATCAGGCCGCCAGAGCTGGTCAGGCCTTGCAGGTACTGCCAGACGCGTTCGTTGCCATGGCATTCTTCCGGCACGATCAACAACATGGAGCCGTCAGGACGCGACAGCAGTTGGCTATTGAACAGGTAGGAACGAACGGCGTCTTCCACGGTGACCGCGGAACGCGGTACGCAGATTGACTGAAATTTCCCACCGACTTTTGCCAGTTTACCTTGCAGCTCAGCGAGCATCTGGTCGGTGTCGAGGAAGGCGTCCTCGTGATAGAACAGCACCTCGCCGTTGCCCACGGCGATCACGTCGTTATGGAACACGCCCTGATCGATCACCGAAGGGTTCTGCTGGGCGTAGACCACGCCGTCATCGCTCAAGCCATGCAGGCGAGCGACGGCCTGGGAAGCTTCGAGGGTCTGGCGCGCCGGGTACTTCTGCGGGGACGGATAACGGGTGTCGAACGCGCTACGACCGAACACGAAAAACTCGACGCCGGCTTCACCGTAGTCACGGCAGAAACGGGTGTGGTTGGCCGCGCCTTCGTCACCGAACTGCGCCACGGCCGGCAACGCGGCGTGGTGAGCAAAGTGTTTCTGGTCAGCGAACATCGCGCCCAGCACGCGACTGGTGGTCGGGTGCTCGATGCTGCGGTGGTATTTGCAATTGAGGTTAGCGGCGGTGAAATGCACACGACCGTCGGCGGTGTCGGCACTCGGGCTGACCGTGGCGGCGTTGGCCACCCACATGCTCGATGCCGAGCAACTGGCAACCAGCAGCGGCATTGCATCCTTGGCGGCGCGCTCAATCACTTGCGCGTCAGTGCCGCTGAAACCCAAGCGGCGCAGGGCGGCTACGTCAGGGCGCTCCTGTGGTGCGAGCACGCCTTGCTGAAAGCCCATATCCATCAGCGCTTTCATTTTCGCCAGACCTTGCAGCGCAGCTTCCTTCGGGTTCGAGGATTGCTGGCTGTTGCTCTGGGAGGCGACGTTGCCGTAGGACAGGCCACCGTAGTTATGGGTCGGCCCCACTAGACCGTCAAAATTGACTTCATAGGATTTCATCAGCGAGGCTCCACGAGAATCTGTTGTTATAGGCTTCAGTAACTAACTGTTCAGTGCGACCGAGTCGCGGCCATCGCGGGCAGCCTCGCTCCTACAGGTTTTGCACAATCCCGTAGGAGCGAGGCTTGCCCGCGAATGGGCGTTACGACATGCGTACGCCGGGCGTAAGGGCCGCTGGCAAGGTCAGGCTCGGGGTTTCCAGCGAGGCCACCGGGTACGCGCAGTAATCCGCCGCGTAGTAGGCGCTGGCGCGATGGTTGCCCGAGGCGCCGACGCCGCCGAATGGCGCGCTGCTCGCCGCACCGGTCAGCTGCTTGTTCCAGTTGACGATACCGGCGCGGCTTTCCAGCCAGAACTGCTGATAACGCGCTTCGGAATCCGACAGCAGGCCGGCCGCCAGGCCATAAGCGGTGTCGTTGGCTTCAGCGATCGCCGCTTCAAAATCAGCGTAGCGGATCACTTGCAGCAGCGGGCCGAACAGCTCTTCGTCTGGGCGATCGGCAACCGCTGTCACGTCCAGAATGCCCGGGGTCAGCAACGCAGCCTGAGCCTGAGGCTGAGTCATTTCCAGCAGCGCCACGGCGCCGTTGGCCAGCAGATGTTCTTGCGCTTCCATCAGGGCTTTCGCAGCACCGAGGGAAATCACCGAGCCCATGAACGGTGCTGGTTGCTGATCGAACGCACCGACGTCGATGGTCGAGCTGACCGCCACCAGACGCGCCAGCAGCGTATCGCCCCAGGCGCCTTGCGGCACCAGCAAGCGACGAGCGCAGGTGCAACGCTGGCCGGCAGAAATGAACGCCGACTGAATGATGGTGTAAACGGCCGCATCGAGATCCGCAACCTGATCCACCACCAATGGGTTGTTACCGCCCATCTCCAGCGCGAGGATTTTGTCTGGACGACCGGAAAACTGCTTGTGCAGATGATTGCCGGTACGGCTGGAACCGGTGAAGAACAGACCGTCGATGCCTGGGTTCGCCGCCAGGGCGATACCGGTTTCGCGAGCACCTTGCAGCAGGTTAAGCACGCCGGCCGGCAGACCGGCTTCGATCCAGCACTTGACCGTCAGCTCGGCGACTTTCGGTGTCAGTTCGCTAGGCTTGAACAGCACACTGTTACCGGCCAGCAGCGCCGGCACGATGTGACCGTTCGGCAAGTGACCGGGGAAGTTGTAAGGACCGAACACCGCCACCACGCCGTGCGGCTTGTGACGCAATACGGCGGTGGCGTCGCCCAGCGGGCCGCTCTTCTCGCCGGTCCGTTCGCGGTAGCTCTGTACCGAGATGGCAATCTTGTTGACCATGCTGGTGACTTCAGTCGCCGCTTCCCACAAGGGTTTGCCGGTTTCTTCACCGATGGTGCGAGCCAGTTCGTCGGCGTGATTCTTCAGCGCGGCGGCAAAGGCTTCCAGCACACTGATGCGCTCTTCCAGGGTACGACGGGCCCAGCCCGGGAATGCCTGACGCGCGGCTTGCACAGCCGACTCGACCTGAGCGGCAGTGGCGCCTTCGCCGGCCCACAGCACTTGCTGGGTCACCGGGTTGACCGATTGAAAGCTTTCACCCTGGCCGGCCAGCCATTCACCGGCGATGTATAGCGAATTCATTATTTCGACTCCCGAGCTGCAGACAACGGAACGGCGCGTACTTGATCGCCAGCGTTGAGTTGAAGACGTTTGGCGGTCAGCGGATCAACCACCAACGTGCCAGCGGCGAAGCGTGCTGGCGCGGCAGTGATCCGGCAGTCTTCGCGCTTGCGGTTATGGATCAGGAACGGCGTGGCGTCATCACCCGGGGTGCCGATGGCCAGCACCAGCGCCTGGCTGTCGCGCACTGCGCGGATCTTGGCGGTTTCGCACTCCACCGCAGGGCCTGCGTCGAAGATGTCGACGTAGCCTTGGTAACTGAAACCTTCACTCTTGAGCATCGCCAGGGCCGGCTCGGTGTCCGGATGAACCTGGCCAATCACGTTGCGCGCGTCTGGCGACAGGAAGCAGGTGTACAGCGGGAATTTCGGCATCAGTTCGGCGATGAACGCCTTGTTGCCCACGCCAGTGAGGTAGTCGGCCTGGCTGAATTCCATCTTGAAGAAATGCCGGCCCAGGCTTTCCCAGAACGGCGAACGCCCGGCTTCGTCGGACATGCCGCGCATTTCAGCGATGATCTTGTTGCCGAACAGTTGCGGGAACTCGGCGATGAACAGCAGCCGCGCCTTGGCCAGCATGCGGCCGTTGAGGCCACTGCGGTAATCGGCGTGCAGGAACAGCGAGCACAGTTCAGAGTTGCCGGTCAGGTCGTTGGCCAGGAACAGCGTCGGAATTTCGCGGTAGATATTCAGCTCTTGCGAGGCACTGACCGTCAGGCCCACCCGGAAGTTGTACCAGGGCTCACGCAGGCCGACGGCGCCGGCAATCGCGGAAATACCCACCACGCGGCCATTGTCGTCTTCGAGTACGAACAGGTAGTCCGCATCGCCCCGCCCGGCTTCGCCGCGGAAGGTTTTTTCGGCCCAGCCAACCCGATGGGCCAGACGCTCTTCGTTGGCCGGCAAGGTGGTAAGGCCAGTGCCGGTGCTGCGGGCCAGGTCGATCAGAGCGGGTAAATCGCTGCTGCGTACGGGACGAACGATCATGCTATCTCCTCAAACGGGCCGCTTGCGCCACCCGCGAAATTTCGCTGCTTTCCAGACATTTCTCTCCAGGAAGCAGGCGTCAAACCGCCACCAGGCGCACGCTGGCACCTTCACCAACACCCAAGGCTTCGGCCGCTTCAAGATCCAGGGTCACCGGTTTGCCCGGCGCGTAATCAAGCTCGAGCAACACAGCGCGGTAATCCTGCAACTGGGCATTGGCCACCAGATACTGACGACCGGCGCCTTTGACCGGCTCACCGATTTTCACCGGGACTACACGGCTCTGGGCGATCGAACGGATCCCCGAGACGCGGGCATGCAGAGTCGGGCCACCATCGAAAATATCGATGTAGTGATCGGTCTCGAAGCCTTCGCGCATCAGGATGTCGAAGGTGATTTGCGCCCGCGGGTGCACCTGGCCCATCGCCTCTTGAGCGGAGTCCGGCAGCAACGGCACGTAGATCGGGTAATGCGGCATCAGCTCGGCGAGGAACGTGCGGCTCTTCAAACCGCACAGACGCTCGGCTTCGGCGTAGTTGAGGTCGAAGAAGTTGCGACCGATGGCATCCCAGAACGGCGAGTCGCCATTTTCGTCGCTGTAACCGACGATCTCGGTCACCACGGAATCGGCAAAGCGCTCCGGATGGCTGGCCACGAACAACAGACGGCCACGGGAGTTGAGCTCCGCCCAAGGCGTGCCCACCAACTCCCTCTGCACGTAGAAACTGGTCAGCAAGCTGTTGCCGGTCAGGTCGTGGCACTGGGAGAGCACGTGGATCTTGTTGTGAATCTTCAGCTCGCGGGAGGCGTGCACGAACGTTTCGTTTCGAAAGCTGTAGAACGGCTCGGAATAACCGGCCGAGGCAACGATGGCCGAACAACCGACCAACTTGCCGGTGGCGGTATCTTCGAGCACGAAGAAATAGCTCTCTTCACCGTTGAAGCTCACTTCGGCGGCGAACGAGGCTTCGCTTGCGGCGATCTTGTCGCTCAGGCGTTCAACGTCATCCGGCAAGGAAGTGACACCAATCGGGCTATCCGCAGCCAGACGCTGTACCTCGCCCAGATCAGCCATTTGCGCGGGGCGCATCACCAGCATGGTGTCACTCCTTTCTTAACATCAGGTTGGCGAATTGCGCCAACTCGGGGAAAAAAATGCCGGGCAGGCCCGGCACAGGAAATAATCTCAACGCCTATCTATTACGATAGGCGCTGAGGAGCACTGTATGAATCAGGCTTGCGTCAGCTTGGCCACGGCGCGTTCGAAGCGGTCCAGACCGGCATCGATATCGGCGTCTTCAACCACCAGGCTTGGCGCGAAACGAATCACGTCCGGGCCGGCTTGCAGAATCATCAGGCCTTCACGCTCGGCGGCGTTGAAGATGTCCTTGGCCTTGCCTTTCCAGGCGTCGCTCAGTACGCAACCGAGCAGCAGGCCCAGGCCACGAACCTGAGTGAAAAGGCCGTATTTCTCGCCAATCTGCTCAAGACGGGTCTTGAACTTGTCGTGCTTGGTTTTGACACCGTTCAGCACTTCGGGCGTGTTGATCACGTCGATCACTGCTTCAGCGACCGCGCATGCCAGCGGGTTACCGCCGTAAGTGGTGCCATGGGTGCCGACAACCAGATGTTTAGCCAGGTCTTCGGTGGTCAGCATTGCTGCGATCGGGAAACCGCCACCCAGGCTCTTGGCACTGGTCAGGATGTCCGGGGTCACGCCGTAATGCATGTAGGCGAACAGCTCACCGCTGCGGCCCATGCCAGTCTGGACTTCGTCGAAGACCAGCAGCGCGTTGTGCGCATCGCACAGTTCACGGGCGCCTTGCAGGTAAGACAGCTCGGCCGGCAATACGCCGCCTTCGCCCTGGATCGGCTCCAGCACCACCGCGCAGGTCTTGTCGGAAACAGCGGCTTTCAGCGCGGCCAGATCGTTGTAAGGCACGTGGGTGATGCCGGTGATCTTCGGACCGAAGCCGTCGGAGTACTTCGACTGGCCACCGACGTTCACGGTGAACAGGGTACGGCCGTGGAAGCTGTTGAGCGCGGCAACGATTTCGTACTTCTCGGTACCGAAACGGTCATGGGCCACGCGACGGGCCAGCTTGAAAGCGGCCTCGTTGGCTTCGGCGCCGGAGTTGCAGAAGAACACACGATCGGCAAACGTAGCGTCGACCAGCTTATGGGCCAGGCGCAAGGCCGGCTCATTGGTGAACACGTTGGACACGTGCCACAGCTTGTTCGCCTGTTCGGTCAAGGCAGCGACCAGCACCGGGTGCGCATGGCCCAGTACGTTAACGGCAATCCCGCCGGCGAAGTCGATCAGCTCGCGGCCAGTCTGGTCCCAGACACGGGAACCGGCGCCACGCACAGGAATGAAAGCGGCAGGCGCATAGTTGGGAACCATTACCTGGTCAAAATCGGCGCGTTCTACCGCAGCGTGCTCAACGGACATCGGAGTCTCCTGATGAGGAACACTCGCCTGAAACTGGCGAGCGATGAGGGGATTGTAAGGACAGTTTTCAGCCCGGCCTTGCCGCCAAGCGACAACTTCTTATAGCGCAAACACCGGTTTTGCCCGGGTTTACGGCAATGCGACAAATACCGTCGCAAAGGCGCAGTTTAAACTGTCGACGCAGGTTATAGGCAGGGTTGTCGGACGGGGTGGTAATTATGTACCGCACCAAACACATCATTGTCTGTTTTGCTGGCGGCCAATCCAAACGCTAAGGGAATAGCGCATGAGCCGATACGAAAATGATCACCCTTTCACTGTCGCCGTCAGCGAATCCGCCACACAACCGGACGATCACTACCATCACCTGTTCAATAATCTGCCGAACTGGGTATTAGAAGCCTCGCCCGGTACACGTAGCGCCCTCAAACAAGCCTCGCTTGCCGTGCCGGACTGGCATGGCACCGCGACGCCTTCGCAACATCAGTCGCTGAAAAAGCTCAGCCAGGAACACTGGACCCATCGAAATCGCCTGGACTCGATGCTGTCGAAGCTGCAAAGCGCACGCGACTTTGCCGAACCTCTTCTGAGCGCGGCCCTGAAAACCCGTTTTGACCTGGACCTGGACGTCAAAACGACTTTCCTGCGCCTCTACACACCTCAAACAGTGCCCTTATTCGGGATCAAGACGGGTGCTGCGCGTACCTGGACCGTATCGCTGCTCGATGCCTGCCTTCATAATTTTCAGGAATCGGAAACCGCAGCGGATGCCTATGAGTCCGCCTCGACGTTCATCACCAAACCGTCGCTCACAGGGCAGTTCGAGACACTGCCAAGGGTCAAGCAGAAACTCACTGTCGCAGCCTTTGCCCTGTTGTGCCGGGAACTGGATATCGGTGGCCAGTACAGCACTTACCTTAAAGACAATCTGGGGCTGACCAATCCGGTGGCCGCAGCGGTGTTGAAATCGAAGGTGATCGGTTCGCACAAAACCGCACTCAAGTCCGCACTGCAAATGGCGCACATCCGAGGGGACATTCCAGAGGATGCCCGCCTCTCGATCCTGCGCATTGTGGAAGGACGTTCGGGCGCTCGACTGGATGGCCAGCCGCTGTATTGTCACGACCTGACAATCATGTCTTCCTCACTGACCGGCATCGTCATGTTCGCGCCGAAGCTTGACCGAGCACGCAAGGCAACGCGGGTCATCGCTTACATCCCGGACGATCCGGAGCACCCTCTCAAGCAATATCCAGACACACTGGCGTTCCTCAACGAGCTAACCCGCAAGCTGCGCACTCCCGCTTACCAAACGTTTTTCAGTCGCTTCGTCGACCACAAAGAAAGGGGACATTTCTTTGCTGATCTCAATCGTCGCCTCCAGAGCGTAACCTGGCATCCACACCAGCATGGCGACCCCATGCCGAGTTGGCGCGAAACGCCCATCGACACGCCCAATCTCCGGTTTGCGATAACCCCGTTCAGAGCGGACCTGTGGAACCATCTCCATCAGCGGCAGCTGAACAAGATCCTCAACGACGCCAGCACGCTCGCCGTCTCCACCGCTTCTGCCGACCGAAACGCACGATGGGCATTGTGGGATGCCTTCAGCAAAGTGGCCTCGACACTTCTTGAAATCGCGACGTTTGTTGCATTGCCATTTGTTCCGTTTCTTGGCGAATTGATGCTGGCCTATATGGCCTACCAGTTACTCGATGAGACCTTCGAAGGCATCGTGGACCTGGCCATAGGGCTGAAAACAGAAGCGCTGGGGCACTTGATGACGTTCGCCGAAACAGTGGTCCAGGTAGGCACCTTCGCGGTGGGCGGCGCCATCGCTGCCGGCGCCTTCAGTCGCCTGCTTTCGCGCGAAGCTGTTGGGCTTATCGCCCCATTCAAACCCATCACGACGCCTGAGGGAAAAACCCGCTACTGGAAGCCGGATCTCACACCTTACGAACAAACTCTCAGTTTGCCCGAAGCATCAAAACCCGATCAGCTTGGCCTCTATCGTCACGGAGGCAAGACACTGCTGCGACTGGAAGAAAAACTGTATGCCGTGAAACCCGATCATACGTCGGGTGCGTTTCAGATTGAGCATCCGAGCCGGGCCGATGCTTATCAGCCGACTCTGCTGCATAACAACCACGGCGCCTGGTACACAGAGCTGGAACAACCGTTGAACTGGGACCGGGAAAAAGTCATGCGTCGCCTCGGCCATAGTGTTGAATCGTTCAGTAGCGCCGAGCGCGAGCAAATCCTGCGGATCAGCGGTTACCACGACAACGTAGTGCGTGAAACGCACGTCGAGCGGTATCGCCCGCCTTCGCTGCTGACCGACACGATCAAACGCTTCCGGATCAATCGGGACATTGAAACCTTTATCGAACAGATCGGCAGCGACCAACCCGAACACTATCGAAAGGCCGATCCGGCCATGCAATATCAACTGCTGAGCCGATACGACGCATGGCCTGCCGACACGCCTGTGCCGGCACTGGAAACCCAAACGCCAACACTCCGAAAGCAGACTGTGGATCTCGCCCTGAGGTACCGCAAATCGCTGTTCGAAATGCTCTACCGCGCAAAGGAAAAAACGGATAACCCGCCAGTTCAGCGAGTGCTTGACGACGTGCAGGGACTACCCACCGATATTGCACAAGAGCTGGTGAGCAATGCCACCGGCACCGAATTACGGCAGTTGCACAGCAATCGCATCCCCCAACGCCTCAAGGACGCGGCACAAAAAGCCATGGAGGCCGTACGTGCAACCCGAGCCTGTGAAGGCCTTTATACCGAGGCTCTGGAAACCACCGATACCCATCGGCTGGCCTTACATAGCCTGAACTCATTGCCCAACTGGCCTGCCGAGCTACGTATCGAAGTGAGGGATTATTCCCATGACGGGACCCTGTGTGACAGCATTGGTCAGCCCGATGCGCCGACACTTAAAACGCTGGTGCGGGCCGAAGACGGGACCTACCAGGCTCACCAGGACAGTGAATCAGTACCCGGTGATTTCTATCAGGCCCTCTTTCAGGCGTTGCCGGATGCACAGCGCAATGCATTGAGCCCTTCGCCTCAAGACGCCCGGACATTCAAACAACGCATCGCCGAGCACGCTCTGGAGCAACCGGCATTACGCGCACTGTTCGCAAAAAATCCCCATCGAAAACCCTACTATGACCCCACCACCATGCGCCTGCCCGGTGGCACGCAGGGCTATAGCCGAGCCAGCCGCGAGACACTTACGCTTAACGACCGGGTTCGAGATGTTTACCCCAATCTGTCTCAAGAGCAATTGCAGTCCGTAGTCCAGGCATTGCAGAGTCACCCCGATGGCGCTCGCGTTGAACTCTCACGTCTGAATAGAGAGCTGGTCCGACTGCATCAGGACCTGGGCACCTGGATCAATGAGGTGCCCACTGTTCATCCTGAAACCGGACGCCCTCTCAGTGAGCTGGATCAACAAGCCGAGAGAAACAATCGCCAGTTGCTGGCTCAGGAAATCCAACGCAGTTGGCGGCGACAGACCGAACTGGACTTCGACGCACCGGATGAGACTAGCCGGTATACGCTCAGGTTTGCAGAGCCGATAATCGGTGACTTGCCGTCAATACATGCCGACTTCGCTCATGTGTCGCTGCTATCCCTGGAAGGCAACCATACCGCGCAGGGTATTCCAGGGTTTCTACAGCGTTTCAGTGGATTGCGCCGCCTGGAGTTACGCCGTTTCTCCCTGACCACCCTCCCCGACGCTATCCCTCGAATGACAGACCTTCACGCCCTGGTTCTAAGCGATTGCGGCATCAGGATTGACGCGGCCACATGGTCGAAACTGACTTCATTGAAGAAGCTGGTCTCGCTGGATCTGTACAAGAATCCATTTGAAACCGCCCCCCGCATCGACACAATGAGCGAACTGACTCACCTGGATCTGAGCGCCACCGACCTGTCCGAAATTCCGGCCGGCGCCCTGCAACACCCAAGGCTCGACACCCTTCTGCTGACGAACAACCTTATCAGCGAGTTGCCTGTCGGATTGTTCGAGAGCTCGTTGTACAACAAGCGTGGCATACACCTTACGCACAATCCGGTTTCCAACAGAGCCCGAGAACTGATCAAGCGACACCACTTCGATACCGCTTACGACATGTCCGTCTATGCCCCCGAGGCGGACATTGATCGCGTCACTGCGCTATACCCCGGCATGGACGTCGAGCAAGCGAGTCAATTTGTCTACGAATTGCCGGGCACGCTGGAGGATGGCCGCACCGATCTGACGCGCCTTGAAGAAGAGTTTGCCCAATTGAGAAATGATTTGTCTGTCTGGACCGCCGACGTTCCGGACCGGCACCCCGTAACGGACACACCCCTCAACGATAACCAACTGGCTGTCGAACAAGCCAACCGTGACCAATTCAAACAGCTTCTTGAGAGGTGCTGGCAGCATGAATCCGAACTGGATGATTTCAACGATGCCCTTGAGCCCACGTTCGAGCTCACTGCCCCCTCCATCATCATCGGAGAGCTGCCGACACTGAGCGCCGACTTCAGCCATGTCTCAGCGCTGGAACTTGGCAGTGCCAACGGCGCGACCCGCATCGGGCGCTTTCTGGAGTCCTTCCCCAACCTCAAAAGCCTCAGGCTGCGCGAGTGCAACCTGGGCAACATTCCTGAGGCGGTATTCAAGATGAGTCGACTGAGATCGTTGTCATTGCCCTATTGCCGCATCCGTTTGTCACCGGAGTCGACAAACGCATTAGCAGGGATGGAACAGCTTGATTATCTCGATCTGGGCCACAACCCTCTGGGACAAACACTGGACCTGAGCCAGATGCCAAATCTGGCGACCGTCGTGCTTAACCACACTGGCCTCACCGAAATTCCACATGGCCTGTTACAACTGACCGAACTGGACTGGGCAGACCTGAGCGAAAACGCAATCACCGAAGTCCCCAGTGACGTTCTGGAGATGCCATTGGACATCGCGGAGAACATTAGCCTGAGAGGCAATCAGCTTTCCGAGGAGAGCTTGTTACGGCTGATCGGCTACTTTGAACACACGGGCGCGGATTTCGGCGTGGAAGAAGTAATCAATCGAGGCGAAATGGAGGTTTCATCCTCCGATAGCTCAGCGATGGACGAGTAACACAACCTTCAGTTCCGAGCGTGGAGCACTTGATCACCCGCGCTCGGACGGCACCGACGACAATTCGAACGGGCTGCTGCTACGCCGCTGGTTGCGGTCTTCCCGGGGCGTGGCACCGAAGAAGTTACGGTAGGCGCTGGAGAAATGCGGCCCCGAAGAGAAGCCACACGACAGGCCGATCTGGATGATCGACTTGCTGGTTTGCATCAACATCTGCCGGGCCTTGTTCAGGCGCAGTTCCAGGTAATACTGGCTCGGCACGCGGTTGAGGTATTGCTTGAAGATCCGCTCCAGCTGCCGACGCGATACGCACACGTGCTGGGCGATTTCGTCGGTGGTCAGCGGCTCTTCGATGTTGGCTTCCATCAGCAACACCGCCTGGGTGAGCTTCGGATGACTGGAACCCAAGCGGTTCTGCAACGGAATACGCTGGCGCTCGCCGCCCTCGCGAATGCGTTCGACCACCAGTTCTTCCGACACCGCACCGGCCAGTTCGGCGCCGTGATCGCGGGCCAGCACCGCTAGCAGCAAGTCGAGAACTGACAGGCCACCGCACGCGGTCAAGCGGTCACGATCCCAGTCGAACAGGTGACTGGTGGCAATCACTTTCGGGAAACGCTCGGCGAAATCGTCCTGCCAGCGCCAATGCACGGCAGCGCGATAACCGTCGAGCAAACCCAATTGCGCCAATGGGTAAACACCGGCAGACAAACCGCCGATCACACAACCGGCGCGCACCAGCTGTTTCAACGCACTGCTGAGCGGCGGCGCGAGAGAAGTCGGTGGTTCGTCGGCGAGCAGGAACAGTTTCTGAAAGTTTTCGAGCTTGCCGGCCCATGGCTCACCGGGCAATTGCCAGGCGCCGTCGGTCGGCGGTTCGGCCTGCAAAAACGACAATTCGTAAACAACGTCCGGGTGCACACGCTGGGCAACACGCAAGGCCTCCTCAGCCAGCGCAAGCGTCAGAGCTTTAGTGCTGGGCCAAATCAGGAAACCAATTCGATGGGCAGTCATGGCGGGCAATCCGAAACGAAGACAGTGTTAAAGCCGAAGGCGGCTGCAACCAAATTAGACCATCTGGCGCGCGGTGCGCAGCATGACCTAATTTGGTGCGTAACGGGAGCGATTACTTGAGGCTGCCCGAGAGGAATTGTTGCAAGCGTTCCGACTGCGGATTGACCAGCACTTCGCGCGGGTTGCCGCTTTCTTCGACGACGCCTTTGTGCAGGAAAACCAGCTGGTTCGACACTTCACGGGCAAAGCCCATTTCGTGCGTCACCACCACCATGGTCCGGCCTTCCTGTGCCAGGGCCTGCATGACTTTCAGCACGTCACCCACCAACTCCGGGTCGAGGGCCGAGGTCGGTTCGTCGAACAGCATCACTTCGGGTTCCATCGCCAGCGCACGGGCAATCGCCACACGTTGCTGCTCGCCACCAGACATGTGCCCTGGGTAGGCGTCCTTACGATGGGCCACGCCAACCTTGTTCAGGTAGTGCTCGGCTTTCTCGCGGGCTTCGGCCTTGGACACACCGAGCACATGCACCGGCGCTTCCATGATGTTTTCCAGCGCGGTCATGTGCGACCACAGGTTGAAATGCTGGAACACCATCGACAGGCGCGAACGCATGCGTTGCAGCTGTTTCGGGTCGGCGGCTTTCAGCGCGCCGTCCTTGTTGGCAACCAGTTTCAACTCTTCGTTGTTGAGCAGGATCTTGCCCGCGTGCGGCTGCTCGAGCAGGTTGATGCAACGCAGGAAAGTACTTTTGCCGGAGCCACTGGAGCCGATGATGCTGATCACATCGCCAGCCGCCGCTTTCAGGGACACGCCCTTGAGCACTTCGTGACTGCCATAGCGTTTATGCAGGTCTTGGACTTCAAGTTTGTACATGCGGTCGGTTCTCACAAAAACAGTCAGTCAGTCGTTGAGCAAGCGCCCGTGACGCAGCGCTTCGCGCCCCGCCACCTTGGCCAGCCAGAAACCGGGTTGGGCGTAACGCAGCCGTTCAATGGCAAACAGCACCCCGGACGTACCAGCACACACCGTGCTGACCCGATCCGCCAGCGGATCGATCACTTCAAAAATCTCGTCGCCGGCTTCAACCCATTCACCGGGTTTACGCAGAAAACTCAGCACGCCAGGATGCGGCGCGAACAGCAATTCGGTGCCTTCGAACGGCATGCCTTCGCACGCGTCTTGCGCAGGCTTGGGCCATTCACCGCCGATCAAGCCTTGCTCGGCGAGGAACGCCAGAATGCCTTCGGCGTGAGCTTCTGCCTCAGCACGACCGGTATCGGCCTGACCACCCAGTTCGATGGTCGTCGCCAGGCAGGCCAGTGGAATCTGCGCATCCGGGAACAGACGCGACAAACGCAGCCACGGCAGCGAGCACGCTTCGTCAAAGGAACTGCCGCCGGAATCTTCCGCCAGCAGACCGACCTTGACGTTCAAGTGCGCAGCCAGTGAACGCCAGTGCGACCAGTGTTGCGGCAAGGCGTACATGTGCAGCGCCGCTTCGCAATCGCAATGCAGATCCAGCACCACGTCAGCGGTGCAGGCATGGCTGAGCAAGATGCGCTGCATGCCTTGCAACTGGCTGCTCGCCTCAGGCAAAGCTGCCAGGTGATCGCTCATGGCCTGACGGATCAGTCGAATATTGGCATGCGGATCATCACCCAGATGCCCATCGAGTTCGGCGGCCACCGGCGCGCTGAGTTCGACGAAATCCCGGTTGAAGTTCTTGCCACTGCCCGCTTCGAAACGCCCCTGATGATTGCCTTGCAGCAATTGACCCAGGCCCAATGGATTGGCCACCGGCACCAGTTCGATCACACCGTTGAGCAAGCCTTGAGCTTCAAGTTCGGTCAGGCGTTTTTTCAGCTCCCAGGCCGTGCGCATCCCCGGCAGTTCATCGGCGTGCAGGCTGGCCTGGATGTAGGCCTTGCGCTCGCCAGCGCCGAAGCGGAACACCGAGATCCGGCGTTCACTGCCCAGGTGGCTCCACGGCAAAGCATGATCGATACGTTCCATATCAATGCTTCCGCGGGGCCAGATAGCCCAGCCAGCGGTGTTCGGCCATTTTGAACAGGCGCACCAGAATGAACGTCAGGCACAGATAGAACGCGCCGGCGGTGATGTAGGCTTCGAACGGCAAGTAGAACTGAGCGTTGACCGTGCGCGCGGCACCGGTGATGTCGATCAGGGTCACGATCGACGCCAGACTGGTGGTCTGCAGCATCATGATCACTTCGTTGCTGTACTGCGGCAGCGCCCGGCGCAGGGCCGATGGCAGCAGGATCCGCTTGTACATCTTGATGCGTGACATGCCCATGGCCTTGGCCGCTTCGATCTCGCCGTTCGGCGTGGCGCGCAGGCTGCCGGCGATGATTTCGGCGGTGTAGGCACTGGTGTTGATCGCGAAGGCCAGGCACGCACAGAACGAGGCACTGGACAGCCATGGCCAGAGGAAGCTTTCACGTACTGTTTCGAATTGCGCCAGACCGTAGTAGATCAAGAACAGCTGCACCAGCATCGGCGTGCCGCGGATCACGTAGGTGAACAGCCAGGCACTCATGTTGACCAGCGGCTGCTTGGAGACGCGCATCAGCCCCAGCGGCAATGCCGCCAGCAAACCGAAGAACAGCGACAGCGCGAGCAGTTTGAGGGTGGTCACCAGCCCGCCGAAGTACAGCGGCAAAGCATCCCAAATGACGTTGTAGTCGAAGATCATAGCTCAGCCGCCCTTACGCCTACCGAGTAGCGCTTCTCAAGATGACGCAATGCCAACAACGAGACGCTGGTGATCACCAGGTACATCGCCGCCACCGCGAGGAAGAAGGTGAAAGGCTCGCGGGTAGCGTCTGCCGCCTGCTTGGCCTTGAACATCATGTCTTGCAGACCCACCACCGAAATCAGCGCGGTGGCCTTGGTCAGTACCAGCCAGTTGTTGGTGAAACCCGGAATCGCCAGGCGAATCATCTGCGGCACCAACACCCGGAAGAACACCTGAAAACTGCTCATGCCGTACGCCATGCCGGCTTCTGCCTGGCCCTTGGGGATCGCCATGAACGCACCACGGAAGGTTTCCGACAGGTACGCACCGAAGATGAAGCCCAGGGTGCCGATACCGGCGGCCAGTGGGTTCAGGTCGATGTAGTCGTCATAGCCGAGCATCGGCGCAACACGGTTGAGCAGGTCCTGGCCGCCGTAGAAAATCAGCAGAATCAGCACCAGATCGGGAATACCGCGGATCACCGTGGAATACAGATCGCCCAGCCAGGCCAGCCAGCGCACCGGCGACAGACGCAGCGCAACGCCGATCAGCCCCAGGACGATGGCCAGGGCCATGGACGACAAGGCGAGCTGAAGCGTCAGCCATGCGCCATCGAGGATGACAGCCCCGTAGCCTTTCAACATGATTCAGGTCCTCGAAAGTTGGGATGAAAAAATGGCGCAAACCTCAGAGATCCTGTTGCTTGCGCCATTTCGGACTTGTTGCGGGGACGATTACTTGCCGTAGATATCGAAGGCGAAGTATTTGTCCTGGATTTGCTTGTACTTGCCGTTCTCGCGAATGGCCGCGATCGCGGTGTTGATCTTGTCTTTCAGCGCGTCGCCCTTGCGAACCGCGATCCCTACGCCGTCGCCGAAGTATTTGACGTCGGTGAAGGCCGGGCCAACGAAGGCGAAGCCCTTGCCGGCGTCGGTTTTCAGGAAGCCGTCATCCAGCAGGGTAGCGTCTGCCACGGTGCCGTCGAGGCGGCCAGCGGCCACGTCGAGGTAGATTTCGTTCTGCGAACCGTAAGGCTTGATCTCGGCACCCAGCGGGGCCAGGACTTCGCGAGCGAAACGCTCGTGGATCGAACCACGTTGCACGCCGATGTTCTTGCCCTTCAGCTCAGACAGGTTTTCGCTGACCTGAGTGCCGGCTTTCATAACCAGGCGAGCCGGGGTGTTGTAGTACTTGTTGGTGAAGTCCACGGACTTCTTGCGGTCTTCAGTGATCGACATGGACGACAGGATCGCGTCGATCTTGCGCACTTTGAGTGCTGGGATCAGGCCGTCGAACTCTTGCTCGACCCACTGGCACTTGACCTTCATCTCTTCGCACAGGGCGTTGCCGATGTCGTAGTCGAAACCCACGATGCTGCCGTCCGGTGCTTTGGAGGCGAACGGAGGGTAAGCCGCTTCGATACCGATTTTCAGAGGTTTTTCATCGGCGAATGTCGGCAGGGACAGCACGGACAGTGCCAGGGCGCCAAGCAGCACGAGTTTCTTCATCTTGGGACTCCATCGGTAAAGGGCAAAAACGGCAGAGTGAGCGACAGCCCAATATGCGAATGGTTAAACCAAAAAGCGGTGCTGCGTCCTAGGAACCGTACGCTGATTTCAACGCAGGCAACGACGAGCGAGTGATTGGCATTCTAACGACAGGCCAGAAGCCGATATTTCTTCAATGCGACAACAAATTACAGAAGCACCGAGAATGCCGCTTGGGCACGTTGACAGCCCTGCAATTTCATGCAAGAGCAAAAGACAGTGAACCGATCTATGTTGCAAATTGCGGGCCTATTATTGGCAAACCCTTCTAATCCGGCAAGCGTAGCGTTGTGTCTTATTTTTCATGGCGATTGAGAAGCCCTGAAACGGGGCTTTGCGTTTCCCATTGCCTCGTTATCGGGCGGGCGGTTACACATTCAGTTACTTGGAAGGTGATGGGTAACAGTGGGAAAGGGCCTACGGGGGAAGCCGATAATTATTGGTTGAAGATCAGTACGAAAAAGCCCCACCAGACTCAACACCTGGCAGGGCTTCGATGACTCCGAATGCTACTTATGCAACATTCATGGTCTTGTGTGTATCAATCAAATGCTGCACCACACCCGGATCGGCCAGGGTGGAGATATCGCCCAACCCGTCGTATTCCGCCGTAGCAATCTTGCGCAGAATCCGGCGCATGATCTTGCCCGAACGGGTTTTCGGCAGACCCGGCGCCCATTGAATGACATCCGGCGAGGCAATCGGGCCAATCTCTTTACGCACCCAGTTCTTCAGCTCCAGGCGCAGTTGCTCACTCGTCTCTTCACCAGCGTTCAACGTGACGTAGACATAAATGCCCTGCCCCTTGATGTCGTGCGGCACACCCACCACCGCCGCTTCGGCGACTTTCGGGTGAGCGACCATCGCGCTTTCGATCTCGGCGGTGCCCATGCGGTGGCCAGAAACGTTAAGCACGTCATCCACGCGACCAGTGATCCAGTAGTAACCGTCTGCGTCACGACGCGCACCGTCACCGGTGAAGTACATGCCACGGAAAGTCTTGAAGTAGGTGTCGACGAAACGGTCATGGTCGCCATACAGCGTGCGCGCCTGGCCTGGCCACGAGTCGAGAATCACCAGGTTACCCTCGGCAACGCCTTCGATGATGTTACCCAGGTTATCCACCAGCGCCGGCACCACGCCGAAGAACGGCCGTGCTGCAGAGCCAGGTTTCAGCGCATGAGCACCCGGCAATGGGCTCATCATGTTGCCGCCTGTTTCGGTCTGCCACCAGGTATCCACGATCGGGCAACGGGACTGGCCGACATTCCTGTAGTACCAATCCCACGCTTCCGGGTTAATCGGCTCACCAACCGAACCCAACAGACGCAGGCTGCTGCCATCGGCACCTTCAACAGCGGCGGTGCCCGACGCCATCATCGCGCGGATCGCGGTCGGCGCGGTGTAGAGGATGTTGACCTTGTGCTTGTCGACAACCTTCGCCACCCGGGTGATGTCCGGATAGTTCGGCACGCCTTCGAACAGCAGCGTGGTCGCACCGTTGGCCAGCGGGCCGTAGACGATATAAGAATGGCCGGTGACCCAGCCGACGTCGGCGGTGCACCAGTAGATTTCACCCGGGCGGTAGTCGAACACGCGCTCATGGGTCATTGCCGCGTACAGCAAATAACCGCCAGTGGTGTGCTGCACGCCCTTCGGCTTGCCGGTGGAACCGGAGGTATAAAGGATGAACAGCGCTTCTTCGGCGCCCATTTCTTTTGGCGCGCAGACGGTGCCCGCCACTTTCATCAGGTCTTCGTACCAGATGTCGCGATGCTGGTTCCACTTGATGTCGCCGCCGGTGCGCTTGCACACGATGACTTTCTGAATGCTGCTGGTTTCCGGGTTGGTCAGGGCGTCGTCGACGTTGGCCTTGAGCGAGATCTTCTTGCCGGCACGAATGCCTTCGTCGGCGGTGATCACCACTTTGGATTTGCAGTCGATGATGCGACCGGCCAGGGCTTCCGGCGAGAAACCACCGAACACCACCGAGTGAATCGCACCGATCCGGGCGCAGGCCAGCATGGCGACCACGGCTTCGGGGATCATCGGCATATAGATTGTCACCACGTCGCCGCGGTGCACATCCTGGCCGCGCAAGGCGTTGGCGAACTTGCAGACTTGTTCGTGCAGTTCGCGGTAGGTGATGTTGCGGCTTTCGGCAGGGTCATCCCCTTCCCAAATAATCGCGACTTGATCGCCGCGCTCGGCCAGATGACGGTCGAGGCAGTTGTAGGAAACGTTCAGCGTGCCGTCGGCGAACCATTTGATGTCGACATGGTGATCGTCGAAGGACGTCTGCTTCACCGTGGTGAAAGGCTTGATCCAGTCGAGGCGCTTGGCTTGTTCGCGCCAGAAGCCGTCCGGGTTGACGACCGACTGCTGGTACATGGCCTTGTAAGTGGCCTCGTCAGTCAGCGTATTGGCTGCTACCTCGGGACGAACGGGATACAAAGAAGCCGCACTCATCTTTCTTACCTCGGTGGAATAGTTGTTTTTGTATGGCCCCAGTTGTAGCCGGGGCGGGCCTATAGAACCATTCGACGATGGTAGTAACAAGCCCCTACAAAATGTGGCTATACCGCGACGAAGCGCTCAAACCCGGCTATTGCGGGGCTTCGCAGGAGCTGGCGAAGCCTGCGATCTTTTGATCTTGCGGGGGATTGTTACCAAATCTGCCAAAAGTGTTTATCAAAAGCACAGCTATATGCCCGCCATCCCCAGGCCTAAAATCGGTCTCGCCAACACGGCAATGTGATTAACCCAGTTGCAGCCCCCACGAAGGCAGTTAATCCAAGACTCTTTACTAAAGCTCCACACGCAATCCTAAAAAGATTGCGTGACCCCATTCGACCTCAGAAAGGTAAATTCGAAATGAAAGCTTTATTGGTTCTGGCCCTCAGCAGTCTGTGCGCAACCGCCATGGCAGACGAGGCCCCGACTGATGCCGCACAGCAACAACCCGTCGTCGAGGAATACACCTACTCCACCCACCTGGACATCGCCAAAGTCATCTCAATGAGCGAAGTCCCGAACGTCTGCGAAGTAGTCCCGGCCAAAATGGTCTACGACGACTCCAAAGGCCAGCGACACATTCTGCGTTACAGCGTCATGGGTAACGGCTGCTCCAACGGCTGATCCGCCCCACTTTTACCCCCTAAGGCTCGACCCATCCTTTTTAAGAGACCGATGAAGTGCCGAGCCTTACATCGATTAACTTGATTGTTTTTAGCATTTATTTGCTCTTTTTAATCAAATTATCTGGCGTAGTATGAATTCCACACCAAGGCACACAACGCCAACGAACCTGGAGCCACTACCATGAAAACCAAACTGATCCTCGCCCTGACCCTTTCCGTCCTGGCCGCCAACACCTTCGCCGCTGACGGCTACGACCGCACTGGCTCGGCTGCTTTCAACGATGCGGCTGTCGCTTCTGACGGTTACGACCACACCGGTTCCGCCTCTTTTGCGGCTGACGGCTTCGATCGTACGGGCGCTGCCAAAGTCGCTGCCGATGGCGCCGATCACATCGGTGCAGCCAAAGTTGCTGCTGATGGCTCTGACCGCGTGGGTGCCGCTCGTTTCAGCTGAAACCCAGCGCGACATCACAGCCCGACTTCGGTCGGGCTTAGTTGTGTCTGGAGTGGTTGAAAATCGACCAAAACCACAACATGTAGTGAAAAACAGGGTTTTTTGGTTGTTTTTTGAACAACGCTTTTCAAGCCCCTTTGCGGCTCAGAATTGCACACAATCTCGTCCACAAAACCCCGTCTATTGCTCTGCAAGCCCCGCCCCATCTGGCTTGCGCCGTCACAGCCGCCCGTAACGGTGCGAACACCTCGGCCTCACCGTCAAAAACCAGCCGAAACAGGCGAAAAAAAAACTTCCTCCGCCAAAGCCCTGTAAACCCTCGCTCCAACCTGAAAACGCCCCTCGCCAAGCCCTCCAGGTGCCATTTCGCCGCACCACGGGGCCGAAAATTTCCTTATAATGCGGACTTAAACGGGCCTGCAATATTCCCTTACAGGGGTGAAAAGCCAGTCTGAAGCCCACGCAGAGCGGTTCACGCTTTCTGCGCCCATCAGCGGCTTCGGAACACCCGTACAAAATTCTGTTTATTGCCTGCGTTGTACTGCTGCAACAAACGATTTCCTTTAGATCCAACGCGGCCAGAACCGGCCGTGTGAAAAACCAACCTATCAGTTTTCACACGGGCAATCTGGCCCTCACGCAGGAGACGACACGTCATGCTGAGCTGGGACGAATTCGACAAAGAAGATGACGGCGAAGCCGCTGTAAAAGGCGCCAATGCCGGCCACGCTTCTGAAGCCAACATGGACCGCCTCGACAGCGCCGGTGGTGCCGCCGCTCAAGAGGCCCGCGCCGTGACCGCGACGGACTCCGCCGCGATCGCCCGCGCCAAGGCTGCCCTGGATTCCCTCGACGTCGCCGAAGGCCTCGCCGAACTGGAAGGCGCCTCTGCCCGTGTAGCTGTCGATGAAAAGCGCATGATCAACTGCCGCGCCGACCTCAACCAGCTCGTGCCATTCAAATACGACTGGGCATGGCAGAAGTACCTGGACGGCTGCGCAAACCACTGGATGCCGCAAGAAGTCAACATGACCGCCGACATCGCCCTCTGGAAAAACCCGGAAGGCCTGACCGACGACGAGCGCCGCATCGTGATGCGCAACCTCGGCTTCTTCTCCACCGCCGACTCCCTGGTTGCCAACAACCTGGTCCTGGCCGTGTACCGCCTGATCACCAACCCAGAATGCCGCCAGTACATCCTGCGCCAGGCCTTCGAAGAGGCGATCCACACCCACGCCTACCAGTACTGCATCGAATCGTTGGCCATGGATGAAGGCGAGATCTTCAACATGTACCACGAGATCCCATCGGTCGCGAAAAAAGCCACCTGGGGCCTGAAATACACCCGTTCGATCTCCGATCCGAAGTTCGAAACCGGCACCGTCGAAACCGACAAAGAGCTGCTGCGCAACCTGATCGCCTACTACTGCGTTCTGGAAGGCATCTTCTTCTACTGCGGCTTCACCCAAATCCTCTCCATGGGCCGCCGCAACAAAATGACCGGCGTCGCCGAGCAGTTCCAGTACATCCTGCGCGACGAATCCATGCACCTGAACTTCGGCATCGACGTGATCAACCAGATCAAAATCGAAAACCCGCACTTGTGGGATGCCGAGATGAAGGAAGAAGCTTCGCAGATGATTCTGCAGGGCACTCAGCTGGAGATCGAATACGCACGGGATACCATGCCACGCGGCGTACTCGGCATGAATGCGGCGATGATGGAGGACTACCTGAAGTTCATCGCTAACCGTCGTTTGAGCCAGATTGGTTTGAAGGAAGAGTACCCAGGGACGACTAACCCGTTCCCTTGGATGAGCGAGATTATGGACTTGAAGAAAGAGAAGAATTTCTTTGAGACACGGGTTATTGAGTACCAAACCGGTGGTGCGCTTAGCTGGGATTGATTTCCGCTGAACCGAGCACTCTTGAAGAGACCGCCGAAAGGCGGTCTTTTTTTATCTATCGAATGCTTCCGAAAGCTATCGACGACCCCACAACCTTGCCCAAAACCCGACCTTATTCTCTAAAACCACCGCTGCAGGCGGTTCCGCTTCCTGCCTCACCGGGTGCGTACTCGGGCCGTTGGGCCTCAATAAATCTCCCGGATAATGCTCAAGCCCCAGGCACTGTGAATCATCCATATCGAAAGCTTTGACTGCCGCCACGGCTTCCACGCACCAGCGACCGAAATACGCGCCGCCTTCGAAGTTTTCGTCGCCGTAGGTGTACCAACAAGGATGTTTATAACTGACTGCCTGAGGGTCAGAGCCGGATTTCGCGCCTGTACGCACATCTTTGTACCAGTGCTGAACGAAGGCATTCAGCATCGACGCTTGCGCATCCGCCGGAGCATCCACCGCCGCCAGCAATCGACCATAGGGTTTGGGGTAAAGAAGCACAGAACCTACTTTGCGCTCAGGGCTGCGACTCGCGATCACCCGGTCGAGCAGTACGTCCTCTCCTTCGTTACCGATCAACACCAACAACCGTCTCCACTGGTCATCCGGAAGATCTAGCGCTAACCCCAATCCCACGAGCCAGAAGCAGGCGATATAGTGGTCATAGTTGACTCGCCAGCTATGTCGGGTGAACTGCTGGTCTTGAGTCCAGACTGCTACGCCAAGGCGCTCGGCCTCTTCCCAGGCATCGAGCAACCCGGGGAAGTAACACGACAGGTCGGCTACAGGGTGACCAGCGGAATACCGGCGCAGGATCTGATGCCAATGTTTTTGGGCAATTTCGAAAGCGTACTGAGGCGCGTAATCAGGCGCCCCCACTGGCTCCCGAAGGAGCTTTTGAGATTTTTCGATATAGCCGTCGTTGTTGTGGACGACCTTGCTCCAATAATCAGTGCTGCCAAGCGGTGCGCGGATCATTTACTTACTCCTTATAAGCTTGGATGTTGCGACGGGGTCCGCAATAAATCTCCCCCCCTTGTCTAATACC
>NZ_BOMA01000024.1:0-35249 GCF_016861935.1 Pseudomonas sp. 008
TTCGCGATTTGCAGCCGAAATTGAAGCTATAATTGGGCGACGAGCTCGGCGGGGATGCCCGGGCAGACCGAAAAAGCACTAGATTTTTTAGATGGAAAACGTGGTCTGTCCCCGTTTATACCCGTTTATATACCCGTTTATACTCTTGGGATTGATTTAATGAAAGATTTCGGACTGATGGGTATTAAGCTGGAGCCGACCCTGCTCTGGGGGGGCACGCCTCTATTTAGCTTGGATGATGCGATTAAACTGTTGGGGTTTTGCGAGCAAAATGACGCCGCAGTGCTCGGAATTGAAGGCTTTAAAATAGCAGGAGGCAAAAGAGTTCCTGATATGGACTGTATTGCTGACTTTTCCACTCTGGTTGCTGTAGCCGGGAGAGAATTTCCGACAGCATCCAGAGAAGCAGCTAAATTGTTTATTGAATCGATCGCAGATAGCGATGTGTTTTTGGAGTTTGTTCTAGTCAAAGCTTAATAAAGCAAGAGAGGGCGGATCTAATTGTTTGTTATGTCCCATCTTCAATAAATATTGCGACAAGAAAGTGGGCGGATTTATTTATTTGGTTGTGGTGCGCGCCCCAGAAAATAGATCTGTCCCGGGGAATAAACGGGGACAGACCACGTTTTTTGGGAGCAGGGCAGTGCTCTTTCGATTAAACGTGGTCTGTCCCTGATTTCCAGTGATGATGAGTTGCTTGGGGTTGTCTCAAAACAAATAAAAATATCAGATGATGTCGCTGATATGGATAAGTGGCGTTTGGCTTTTTTACTGTGTATTGATTTGTCAGGCGATAGTGATGAGCGCAAGATTGATAGACTTCAGGAGGTTTATGCGGATTTTGGTTATCCAGAAGATATGGCTTTATGTAGCATCTATTCTCAAGGTAGTGCTTGTCCGCTTGTCGTTATGCGTGAAGTTGTAGGGGAGTTGAAGGCGGAATTTTTTATTGATTAGTTTGCAGAGGTTGTAAAAAAGGGGGCACCCATTAGCCTTGAGTCGAGATCGGCTAGTGGGCGTCCCCTTTTTTGTTCTGGCTCCTTTTTTGTTCCTATGAGTTCTCAAAGTGGTCGTGAAGTAAACTATATGATCTACAAAACATCCGAGGCGGCGATGAGTCGCGCACCAAGCATGGTGATTCCAAAATGACTAGTGTTTACGATTTATATGGTACAGAGACTCTAGATCTAAAATTTCTTAGGAGTAGGTTGGAGGTGGCTATAGTGGAAAACGTGGTCTGTCCCCGTTTATAAACGGGGAATAAACGGGGACAGACCACGTTTTTTGGGAGCAGGGCAGTGCTCTTTCGATTAAACGTGGTCTGTCCCTGATTTCCCTTGGACGTTGGTGCATTGAAGCTGTAGCTGCTGTTGAGGTTTTTGGATTGGATGACAGCCAATGCTTGGGACATCCGCATTATCCAGGCGATTTACTGCGTCCCAACGGCCCGAGCACACATTTGCATTCGCAAGAAACAAAGGCACGGAGTTGGCTTAGATTCTTTGGTATTTAAAAGTAAGCTAGGGGAGATGACTCGAGATAAGGAAAGGACAGATCCCTTCGTCTCAGGAGGAGGGATTTCTAACTCGGGGTGAAAACGGGGACAGACCAGATTTATCGAGGGCTGGATAATGCTCCTTCAATTTAATCGTGTTCTGTCCCCGTTTCCTTCTTGTGTGGCCGCAGTATGGCCTTGCCAGCCTGGACGTTGCATGAGCCTGTGTGAGGGTTTTTCGGTGATTTTGGTGCCGTAATATTCCGGATTGCCACGATTGACAGCCCTCACAACTTGTAGGAATTTAGCCGCCCGCAGGTAAGGGATATCTGCTGATGGCCAAAAGATGGCCGTTGTTCACAACACAAAGGATTGTCTATGCAAGGTTCAAACACCGTTGCTCAACAGGTGTGCGGTCAGCTGGTGCACGAGCATCAGAACACCCCACACATGAACATTGCCGAGCAAATCCTCGAATGCCTGTTTCGCCGTCGTAGCCTCGCCCCGGGGCAGGATCACGAACTGTCGTCGCAGGTGCTGGAACCCCATCTGACCAAGGTCATGCAGGCGGTCGAGAGCGGTCGCAAGATTGAAATGGTCTTGCCAGCCTTTCCCGGCAAATCGCCCAGCCGCAAGAAAACCCTGAGTCATCTGCCCGATCTTGCTGAACATCATGCTATCGATGAGTTAAACCGCCTGTGCACAGAGATCCAGGAGATCTACGCACCGGGGGCGCTGATTCATATCTGCTCCGATGGCTATGTGTTCTCTGACTTGGTGCATGTTCCCGATTCCGACGTCAAGGCCTACACCGACGCTATTCAGGACTACGCCGAACAGCACTATCCCGGCACGTTCGCCCATTTCGACCTCCGGGATGCCTACCCTCAGCTGGATTGTCTGGACGCCATGCGTGAGGAGATGATGATCGAGCACGGTCAGTCATTGATCTTGTTGCAGCAGCGCTTCAAGGATGATCCGCACATGATGTTGATGTACTGCGGCATCCATCGCTTTCTTTCCGAGGATTACTCGGGACTGAAAGTATTCGCTGGCATGAGCCTCAACGCAGTGAAGAAGGTCGCCAAACCGGCCTCTCAGCGGGTGATCCAGCGCAGTGAAGCCTGGGGTGCGCTGTTGCAGGCGCGTTACCCGCATTGCCTGCGTCTGTCGATTCACCCGCAGCTGGCGGTCTCGACGAAGATCGGTATCCGGTTGGTGCCAACCAGTGACCTGTGGCGTACGCCCTGGCATTCGGTGGCCATCAAGCGACGGGGTGTGGTCACGCTCGAAAAACGCAGCAATGTCGATGAGCGCTATCACCGCCTGGTGTTCCGCAAGGGGCGTCCTTGTCACTACGCCAGTGCTCAATGATGACGTCTCGGTTACGGGTCGAAGCCGTACTCTTCGATTTGGACGGGACTCTGGTCGATACCTTGCCCGATATCACCTGGTGCTTGAACCAAGTGCTGCTCGAACACGGTTGCCCGGCGCTGACCTCGGAAACAGTGCGCGGATACATCGGCGGCGGCACCACGGCGATGAGCGAGCGGGTCGCCGCGCAGTTTGGCATAGTCGATGCGGTCGCCTTGCACCAGCGCTATGTGGCGCTCTATCAGCACAACCTGGTTCAATTTTCCCGTCCATTCAGCGGTGTCTTGGAATTGCTCGAAGGCTGCCGACAGTTACAGCTACCGCTGGCTATCGTGACCAACAAGGCCGAGGAAATGGCGTTGCAGGTTTCCACAACGTTGCTGCCGCAGAATGCTTTCGGGCCAATTCTGGGGCATCGCGCAGGCAGGTCGCTCAAACCGCAACCGGAGGTGGCATGGGAAGCCGCCCGGCGGTTGTCGGTTGATCCGCAACGCTGCTTGTTCGTCGGTGACACGGAGATCGATCTGCAAACGGCCCGTGCTGCAGGCATGTATTCGGCGGCAGTCACTTGGGGCTATGGCCTGACACCAGACTTGCAGGCCCAGGCCCCGAACTTGTGCTGTGAACACCCGGCCGAATTGCTGCGCATTTTGCGGCAAGCCTGCGGGGCTGCGCATGCGTTCACCGAGCATGGCGACACCGTCAAATCCTATTGATACACACACCCTCAAGGAAGTTGTTCTATGGAACATAGAGACGCCTGGATCGCTGCCGTCAGCGATTTGCTGGCCGGTTATCTGCTCAAAGGCACGGATGATTGTTTCGACACACAAGGCAGGGCACACCTGGCGCTTCGATTGGGGCACTGCTTCGATCAGGGCCTGCCGGTGCGTCTGGTTTTGCCAGGCTTTCCCTGCAAGTCGCCAAACGCCAGCGACCAGACGTTCGGCGTGCTGCCGGACTACGGCGAGGTCATGGCCATCGAGCGCCTCGACCAACTCGGCCAAGCCATCGCCGCGTTGCACGCACCGGGCTGCGTGGTGTCGATCCTCAGCGACGGCACGACCTTCAATGACATCGTCGGCGTGGCCGACGACGTTCGCGCCGCCTACAACCGGGCGTTGCGTGAACTGTGCACCACCCACACGATTGAGTGGGTCAGCATGGAAGACCTGTTTCCCCAGGCCCAAAGTGCCGAGTCGGTTCGCGCCAGCCTGATCAAGCAGGCCCGTCTACCGTGGAAAAACCTTGGCGACCTGATCGAGCAGAGCCGCGACGATGAATCCCTCAGCCGGGCGCATGACAACCTCTGCAGTCACCTCTACAACGACCTGCGTCTGTGCCGCGAAGAAGGGCAGAGCGAGGACGAGTACCTGCAACAAATCAATTTCAAAGCCTACCAAATGATGTATCGCGGGCAGGCATTGAACGCGGCAGTGGACCGTTTCTTCGGCGATGACATTCGCTTGTCGGTCCATCAATACAGCAATGCCGGCCCCAAATTCACTTTCGGCCTGGCCGAAGGACTCAAGCGTGTGTACAGCCCCTGGCACGCCGTGCCGGTGTGCAACCTCGACGGCAGCCAAACCCTTCGCACCCGTGCTCAGGTCGACCTGGACCACCATGTGCTGGTCACCTATGAGGGGCGGCCATGGCTCTACCATCAAACAGAAAACCCGCAGGCCCAAGGCTTCGAGTACGAACTGCAAAAACTTCCGCTGTTTGGCCTGGTGGTGCGAGACACGTTGGGGCTGGGTTTCGAACGACTGTCCACCGGCCTGCTGGAAGCTCTGGTGGAAACCTTCGGTTTCGTCTGCCTCAAAGGCTGCCGTTTCGACGACCAGGATAGCTTTGCTCGCAGCTGCGAACGCTTCGGCACGCTCTACGAATGGGCCTTCGGTGCCGTCCACGTGGTCAAGCCTGCGGATAAACCCCAAGGTGTGGTGCACTCGCTGGAGAAAACACCGTTGCACTGGGACCTGAACATGCTGCCCGACAGCGACGCACAAGTTCAACGCAACCCGAAATTCTGCGCCAGCAAATTCATGCTGTACTGCAAGACCGCGCCGCAGCCGGGCGAGGGCCAGACCACCATCGTCGACAGCCGCAACGTACTGCGCAAAGTCGGGCAGCAAGTCGCCCGACAATGGCAGGGCGTGAACATCACCTACTACACCAAAATGACCTACTTCGGCGGCTCGCCGCGCATGTACAGCCTGGTGGACCACCACCCCCGCAGCGGCGAGCTCATCCTGCGCTACCAAGAGGGCACCGACTCGACATTGCAGACCTTGAGCCAGTCGGTTCAGGACCATGACGAGCAGGCTCAACAGGCGTTGCTGGAACAGGTCAATGCACTGGTTTATGACCCGGAGTGTTTGATTGCTCATCAATGGAGTGAGGGTGATCTGGTGCTGATCGACAACTATCGGACGCTGCATGGGCGGCTGCCGATGTCGGCGGGTTCTTCGTCGCGGGAGTTGTGGCGGGTGCAGGTTTACTGATTGTTGTTGTCAGAGTCGGAGCAGGAAGCAGAAAAACCGCAGTAATGCGGTTTTTCTACGACTGAAATTAAGTCACTGACCCTTGGGCGTATCAAACCCACGCTGCTCAATCACCCGAAACACATCACTCACATCCTGAACCATGATCCGCGCGATGTTGGTGACGGTGTTGATGTCGTTCTCGGCGTAGTCGGGGAGGCTGGTACAGGCCATCAGGTTCAGGTATTTGAGAACAGCGTTGAGCCGTTCGCTGAGGCAACTGTGGAGTTCACGCAGTGGGGCGTCGGCGTCGATGAGGAGGACGGGGTGGTCGGTGGCGAAATGGGACATTGGGGAGTAGTGGCGGAGCGGGTTTTGAGTCGTCATGGTGTTAATCCTAATAAAAGTAGAATTGCCACCGTTCTGCTGCGAAACAAAATGGGTGGCAGCTATGCGCGGGTTCGCAGACCGGAGGATTAACACCAGGACCCGGCAGACCCGAAGGTCTCCCACGCACAACCGCCATAAAACGATACGCAGCCGGGAGTCGGCCGTGCCTGACGGAACAAAGTGTCAATCTTAAGGGCTGCGAAACCCTATCGCCAACTGATGTCAGCGACAGACCCACTCTAGGCAGTGATTTTGATAGCCGCAATCGGGGTGTAGGACGCTCGGATGGTCATTTCGCAAAGTGGCTTTTCTCCACTCCATGGCGAAAACGCAGTAAAACCGGGCGTTGCGGTGTGTCTTAGGAAACGGGCTATCAGTGTTCGGGGTTGCTTCGCAGCCCAGCGGGAGCAAGCTCCCTCGCCACAAAGGGCAAATTCCTACATATTTTACAGACTTCAAAATCCTGACCGCGACGTCACGGCATTTAACCCAAGGAGAACCCCATGAGTCAGTCACTGGAACGCGCCATTGCCATCGCCGCCGCGGCGCATGAAGGGCAGGTGGACAAGGGCGGGGCGCCTTACATCCTGCATCCGCTGAAAGTGATGCTGCGGGTGAACACGCTGGAAGAGCGCATCGTCGCGGTATTGCATGACGTGGTCGAGGACTGCGGCGTCAACCTCGACGATCTGCGCAAGGAAGGCTTCAGCGAAGTGGTGCTGACGGCGATTGCGTCGGTAACCAAGGTGCCGGGTGAGTCCTACGAGGCGTTCGTCGAGCGCGCGGCACAGAACCCGATCGGGCGGGTGGTGAAGCTGGCGGATCTGGAAGAGAACAGCGACTTGTCGCGCATTGCCCAGCCGTCCTGGGACGATCTGGAGCGCGTGGAGAAGTATCGGCGGGCGATGGGGGTGTTGCGTTCGTAGCGGGTGTTGGCAACGCGTTGCGGATGTTCCACAGCAAGAACGGCTTGCCGGCGATGGTGCTTTTGAAGGCCTCATCGCGGGCAAACCTCATCCCACAGGGTTACAGACTGCTGGCCAGTTTTCCGGTAGACAGCCGACGTCTGTAAGCCGTGTCACGATTCGCCAACCACCAGTACAACGGCGAAGTCACCAACAACCCCACCACCCAGGACAAATCCGCCCCATTGATGTGCGCCGAGATCGGCCCGACGTACAACGGCGTATTCATAAACGGAATCTGCACCGCAATCCCTATCGCATACGCCAACAACGCCTGCGGGTTGTATCGGCCATAGATTCCGCCATCGACCTGGAAGATCGAATCAATGTCGTACTGACCTTTATGAATGGCATAGAAGTCGATCAGGTTGATCGCGGTCCAGGGCACCAGCACCACGAGCAACACCAACACCATGTCGACGAAGTGGCCGATGAAGTCGGCGGAGGCGCCGACGGCGGCGAAGCAGCAGGCGGCAAGGACGATGACCGAGAGGACGGCGCGGCTCTTGGCGGTGGGGATCCAGCGGTAGGCGAAGGTTTGTACCAGGGTGATCAGCGACAGCACGGCGCCGTAGAGGTTGAGGGCGTTGTGGCTGATGACGCTGAGCAGGAACAGCACGAGCATCAATGGGCCGATGGAGCCGGTGGCGAGTTTGACCGCGTCCATGGTGTCCATGCCGACGGGCGTGGCGAGGACTGCGACGGCGCCGAAGATGAACGACAGGCTGGAGCCGAGTGCCGAGCCCAGGTAAGTGGTCCAGAACGTGGCGGCGACGGGCACGTCTTCCGGCAGGTAGCGCGAGTAGTCGGACACGTAGGGGGCGAAGGCGATTTGCCAGAGCGCGGCCAACGATACGGTGGCCAGCCAACCGGAGATGTTGAAGTTGCCGCGGGTGAGGAAGTCGGCGGTCTGTATGTGGGTGAGGATGTAGCCGAAGCCCAGCACGATGCCGATGCCCAGCACCCAGGTGCCGATGCGGTTGAGCACGTGGATGAAGCGATAGCCGATGATGCCGATGATGCCCGACCCGAGCGCGCCGATGACGATGCCCACTGGCACCGGCACGCTGTCGACCACGCCGTGCAGGGACTTGCCGGCGAGGACGATGTTGGAGGCGAAGAAACCGATGTACATGATGCCGGCGATCAGCACCACCAGCAGGGCGCCGAGGGAGCCGAACTGGGCGCGGCTCTGGATCATTTGTGGAATGCCCATTTGCGGGCCTTGCGCCGAGTGCAGGGCCATCAGCACGCCGCCGACCAGGTGGCCGACCAGAATGGCGACGATGCCCCACACCAGGTTCAGCTGGAACAATTGCACGCCGAGGGCGCCGGTGACGATGGGCAGCGGCGCGATGTTGCCGCCGAACCAGAGGGTGAACAGGTCTCTTACCTTTCCGTGGCGATCTTCCGGGGGGACGTATCCAATCGTGTGTTTTTCGATGAGCGGAGCGGAGGGTGTTGTTGCGGTGGACATGGTGAACTCCAAGGCAAGGATGAGTACGTGGACGTACTTCGGTGAGCGCCGCGCGAGCGACGCTTTTCTTGTTGGAGCGATGATGTGCAATGCATCGGGATAGATAAATTAGTAAGTTTGTTGCTTCAGGCCTTAAAAAATATATGCCCGGGGTTTGGGTGTGTCGGGTATGTTCAGCCTTGATCCTGAGCGTCCTTGGATACTCCGTAATGCCTGGTTTTGTTACCTGTGGCGAGGGGGCTTGCCCCCGCTCGGCTGCGAAGCAGTCGTAAAACCGCTGCATGCGGTGTACCTGATACACCATGGTTGCAGGTTTTGGGGCCGCTTCGCGACCCAACGGGGGCAAGCCCCCTCGCCACAGAGTTGTGCGTCGACTGATCCCGCAGGCTTCGCCAGCTCTTACAGTGATTGTGTTCCGCGGAAGTTTTTTGATTTTGATGTGTTGTGTCTGGAGGTCCCCATGGCCGCTTACAACCTGCGACAGCTTCGATATTTCGTCACCACCGCCGATTGCGGCAGCGTGGCGGAGGCTTCGCGCAAGCTTTATATCGCGCAGCCGTCGGTGTCGACGGCGATCAAGCACCTTGAAGAAAGTTTTGGCGTGCAGCTGTTTATCCGGCATCACGCCCAGGGTGTTTCGCTGACGCCGAGCGGGTCGCGGTTTTATCGCAAGGCGCTGGAGCTGCTGCGGGTCGCGCATGAGTTTGAGCAGAACGCGCTGGCGGACAACGACGTGGTGGCGGGGCAGATCGATATTGGCTGTTTTGAAACGGTGGCGCCGCTGTACCTGCCGCGTTTGATCGCTGGTTTCAAAGAGCGTTGGCCAGGTGTGGAGATCCGCATTCGCGATGGCGAGCAGCAGGAACTGGTGCAGGCACTGACCGCCGGCAGCATCGACCTGGCGATGCTGTTCGAACACGATCTGGACAGCACGATTGAGACAGTGCCGCTGATGCCGCCGCAGCAGCCCTACGCCTTGCTGCCGGCGGATCACCGCTTCGCGCAACAGGCGAAAGTGTCGCTGAATGACCTGGTGCTGGAGCCGATGATTCTGCTGGATGTGGTGCCGAGCCGGACCTACTTCGTGAGCATCTTTGAAGAGCGTGGGCTGACGCCACACATCGTGTTCAGCTCGCCTTCGATCGAGATGGTGCGGGGGATGGTCGGGCGCGGTTTTGGCTTTTCGATTCTGGTCACCAAACCGTTTTCCGAATACACCTATGACGGGCAGAAAGTCGTGTGCATACCGCTGGCCGAGACCGTGACCGGTTCGGGTTTGTCGGCGGCCTGGTTGAGAAGGGTGCAGTTGACCAAGCCGGTACAGCTGTTCGTGGATTACTGCCAGGAAGAACTGGCCCGACTGTACACCTGAGCGTCGGGCCAATGATCAGCGGCTGATTGATAGCAGCATCCGTTGCAGCATTTGGTCGCAGCCGTTCAGTTGTTCAAGGCTGACAAACTCGTCCGGCTTATGCCCCTGATCCATGCTGCCCGGACCGCAGACCACCGTCGCAATACCGGCCGCGTCAAACAGACCGCCCTCGGTGCCGAACGCCACCGTACCGAATTCCCGCGAGCCGGAAAACGCGGCGATCAGCTCAGCGGCTTGGCTGTGCGCATCGGTTGCCAAACCGGGATAGGCCGACAACTCACTGAAGCGGATTTCACTCTGATCACTCACGGCGCGCATGCGCGGTAGAACTTGTTGCTCGGCGTAGGTCTGCAATTCCTGCGCAACGAGGCCAGGGTCGTGTGAGGGCAGGGCGCGAATTTCAAAGTCGAAGCGGCAATCGGCGGGGACGATGTTCAAGGCTTTTCCGCCGGAGATGACGCCGGTTTGCACGGTGCTGAACGGCGGATCGAAACGGGCGTCGTGATGCTCCGGTGCCTTGAGCCTGTGGCCAATCCGCCCCAGTTCGCCGATCAGTTCGGCAGCGTATTCAATCGCATTGACCCCGAGTGGCGCGTACGCTGAATGGCAGGCTTCGCCATGAATGTCGCAGCGCATCGCCAGCTTGCCCTTGTGGCCGAGCACCGGTTTGAGTTCGGTGGGTTCGCCAATGATGCAGAGCATCGGTTTGACCGGGCGCTGTTCGAGGGCTTTCAAAAGCGAACGAACGCCGAGACAGCCGACTTCCTCATCGTAGGACAGCGCGATGTGCACCGGCAGTCGCAGCGAGGCCTTCACCAGTGACGGCACCAGGGCGAGTACGCAGGCGATGTAGCCTTTCATGTCCGCGGTGCCGCGACCGTACAGGTTGCCGTCGCGTTCGGTGAGCTGGAATGGCGCGACGGTCCACGGCTGGCCGTCGACGGGCACCACATCGGTGTGCCCCGACAACACGATGCCCGGCTGATCCGCCGGGCCAATGGTGGCGAACAGATTGGCCTTGCTGCGCTCGTCGTTGTAGATCAGTTCGCAAGGCACCTCGAATCGGGCGAGGTAGTCGCGGACGAACTCGATCAGCTGCAGATTTGATTCGCGGCTGGTGGTGTCGAACGCCACCAAGGCTTCAAGCAAATCGCGGCTGCTGCTCATCGGTCGTCTCCGGCGACACCGTAGCCAGGGGATTTGTCGGGGGCGAGGGCGCGGTCGATGTAGTCCTTGACCTGTGGGCGATAGGCGTCCCACAACTGCTGCAATTTGCCTATCGGATCTTCATCAGCCCAATCGACCCGCAGGTTGATAATCGGCCAGGTCAGTTCGCCAACCACTACAACGGCAGCCGAATGCACCGGCCCGGCTTCACCGCCTGCGACCACCGCCGCTTTCATCGCGGTGAGCAAGCGATCGGTCAGTTGGCCCTCGCCATGTTCGTACGCCTCGACCATGGCCTCGATCACGGCTCGGTCCGCGAGCATGTTGCCGGCGGCCACGCATTGCTCGCCCGACACGGCGTTGTGGTTGCCCAGGGTTTCTGAGCCGCTGAAATGCGCGGTGCGACCGAGGTGGTCAATCGCCGTGATTTGTCGGTATTGGCTGTAGCCGTTGCGGGTCAATGCCTTGTCCAGCGCCTCGGCAGGTGCGAGGCCTTGTTCCATGAGGGCGAGGGTTTCCGGGCCGAGGGATGGCAGGGTGATATTTTGTGTGGAGACCGCGCCGACACCGGGCAATAGCCAGGGGCAGCGGGCGCCGACGGCGATGCTTGAGGAACTGATTGCAATGCCGAACTGACCGGTTTCGGGGCAACGGGCGGCGATGGAGAAGGTCATGGTTTTGCTCCTTGGTTGGCCTTGGCAAAGTTGTTGTCTGTGCGGGCGTCTTCGCGAGCAAGCTTCGCTCCTACAGATGATCAGGGTCGTTCATGAAACAGCGATCTACTGTAGGAGCGAAGCTTGCTCGCGAAAGCCGCGACTCGGTCTACCTGCTTACTCAGGAATCACCGCAATCACATCAATCTCCATCAGCCACTGCGGCTGCCCCAGTGCCGACACCACCAACCCGGTGGAAATCGGAAACACCCCTTTGAGCCACTTGCCCACTTCCCGATAAACCGGCTCGCGGTAACGCGGGTCGATCAGGTAAGTGGTGGTTTTGACGATGTGGCTGAGGTCGCTGCCAGCTTCTTCCAGCAACTGTTTGACGTTGCGCATGGCTTGCTCGGTTTGCGCACGCGGGTCGCCGAGGCCCACCAGGTTGCCTTCGAAATCGGTGCCGACCTGGCCGCGAACATAAACGGTGTTGCCGGCCCGCACGGCCTGGCACAGGTCATTGTCCAGGCTCTGGTTCGGGTAGGTTTCCTTGGTGTTGAACATGCGAATACGGGTATGGGTTGGCGTGGACATCTGAGGCTCCTGAAGAACTATTCGTTAAGCGCTGACGGTGGTTTTATGCGCGACGGGGGCGGTTTCAGCTTCGCGTTGCAGGGCATCGCGGTAGTCGTGGTATGAGCGCTGAATGGCGATCTGATCAGCCACGTACTTGGCGTCGTGCCAAACACCCCAGATGAACGAAGAGCCGCGACGGGACTGCCACGGCAGGCCGAGGAAATACACCCCAGGCTCGCTCGACACTCCGCGCTGATGCTGCGGCTTGCCGTTGTCGTCGAACGCGTTGACCTTCAGCCAGCTGTAATCCGTGGCAAACCCGGTGGCCCAGATGATCGACGTCACGCCAGCCTTGGCCAGGTCGAGTTCAAGAATCGGGTTGGTGACGCAATCCGGATCCGGGAAGGTATGCCGCGCCTCAGGTTCTTCCGGCAGGTCCAGGCCATTGCGCTCGACGTAGGCGTCGGCGGCATTGAGCAGCGCCAGATAGTTCTCATCGCCGCGTGCCAGGTTGTCGGCAAGGTTGGGCTGGAACGTCGCCACGCTGCCATTGAACGATTGGGTCAGACCCACCAGCGTCATTCCGCGATGGGCTAGCCCACGGAAGTCCACCGTACGGCCACCATGCGCGCCGCTCACCGCGATGGTCACGTGTTCCCGGCCGGGTTTCATCGCGGCCTGATCCCACTCGCCGAGCACGCCCAGCCACCAGCAGAAATCACGGTTGCGATAGGCGCGAGGAGGGCGATCGTGCGCACCCACCGAGAGGTAAACCTGCTTGCCGGCACTCTGTAATTCATCGGCGATCTGCACCCCGGACGAGCCGGCGCCCACCACCAGCACGGCGCCCTCTGGCAGTTGCTGCGGGTTGCGGTATTCGGCGGAGTGGATCTGGGTGAATGGCTGATCTTTCGGTGCGATCGGCGGAATAACCGGACGCTGGAAAGGTCCGGTGGCGGCCACTACGCGGTTGGCCTCGATCACGCCTTCGGAGGTTTCAATGGTGAAGCCTGGACGGCCGACATTGCGCTCGACTTTCTTCACGTCCACGCCGGTGCGGATGGGGGCGTTGAACTTCTTCGCGTAGGCTTCGAAATAATCCGCCACCCGTTCTTTCGGGGCAAAGCCGTCGGGGCTGAGATCGTCGAACTCAAGGCCCGGAAACCGATCGTGCCAGGCCGGGCCGTTGGCCACCAGCGAATCCCAACGACCGCTGCGCCAGCGTTCGGCGATGCGGCTCCGTTCCAGTACGAGGTGAGGCACGCCGAGTTTGCTCAGGTGTTCACTCATGGCCACGCCAGCCTGACCGGCGCCCACAATCAGCGTATCTATTTTTGTTTTTTCAGTGGTCATCTCTATACCCATCGAAGTTGGAATCAGGTCGGTTGTGGCCTGCCATTTCTTGGGTCAAGACTAGGGATCACCCCTGGAACGGTAAAATATTATAAAACTGGCATTTGAATACAAATTACCGATGTAGCGCCTGCAAAGATCGCGGGCGTGTTGGAGGTAGCACGGAAGCCCGTCTCGCGGCGTTAGTATTTTTCCATTTACCCATCATTCCCCTTGAAAATAATCAGTCTAAAAACCCCGACCCAGGCTTCGCATGGTTTGCTATTCTGAGGTTGTAGGTGAAGACGCAGACTGATGCGCAAAGGGATAGCGAGGAGGCGTGGGGCGCGCTCCCAAGGGTACACGGTTAGAAAGATCTCCGCGCTGAGATCCAGCCCTTATGCCGTGTGAGGCAGAACAGCCCAAAGCTAAAAATCCTGTTCTGTGAGAGGCCCGATAAATCTCGTAAGCCAGAGACCAGCACTGGCCACCTACATCGAATTCCAAAGCCCGCGTTGTGCGGGCTTTTTCGTATCCGCCGTAGCAGCTGTCGAGCCTGCGAGGCTGCGTTCGGCTGCGAAGCAGTCGTCAAACCAGAACTCGCGGTGTGTCAGGCAGACCGCGTCGGCCGGATTCACGACTGCTGCGCAGCCGAACGCAGCCTCGCTAGCTCGACAGCTGCTACAACGAGTGTGTCGCCTATCTGACGTGAGCCGCAAAGCCCGACTGATCCGCAGCAATCTCATCACGCAACGTGAGTTGCGGAATGTCATACGCCCCTGAATTTTGCGCCCGGAAAGCAATCGGCGCGGTTTCCCAGAGGTCATCCAGCCGTTGGCCGAGCGCCTCACAAGTTGCTGAAAATCTCGCCTCATCCATTCGGCTGGTCCGATAGATCACGAACGGTGGCAGCACGTCGAAGCCGGGGTAGAACAGTACGCCATGCTGGATCGGGAATAGCACATCGTCGATCGGCCCATTGATGCCCCGTGGGCTGTAATGAGATTCCCAGCCACCCGTGGTGACGATCAACATCGCCCGTTTGCCCGCCAGCGTGCCTTCCCCGTAACGGTCGCCCCAGCGCGCATCGGAATGCTCCCCTACGCCGTAGGCAAAACCATAGGCATAGACGCGTTCCACCCAGCCTTTGAGGATCGCCGGCATCGAGAACCACCACAGCGGAAACTGCAGAATGACGGTATCGGCCCAGAGCAGTTTTTCCTGTTCGAGGACGATGTCCTGTCGTTGCCGGCCTTCTTTGAAGGCACGCTTGGAGTCTTGCGACGGATCGAACCGTGCGTCGGCAGGCCGGCCGAAACTGTCATCGGCGTCCAGCGAGGCTTTCCAGTCCATCGCATACAAATCGGAAACCTGTACCTGGTGGCCGGCAGCTTCCAGGCGTTTGACGGTAAAGTCCTTGAGCGAACCGTTTAATGATTTGGGTTCGGGGTGGGCGTAAACGAGCAGAACATTCATGGCTGAGTCTCCGTTGTCAGAAGCCAGCAGAATCAGGTCTTACCCGGTATATTGGAAATGAATAACCAATATGCCAGGTATTGTCATGAATAATCTGCGACGTCTGGACATCAACCTGCTGCTGACGCTTGATGTCCTGCTCTCGGAACACAACGTGACCCGTGCGGCGCAACGCCTGAATCTGTCGCAACCTTCGGTGAGCGTTCATCTCGCCAAACTGAGGGATATTTTCAACGATCCACTATTGCTGCCAGGGCCTCGGGGCATGCGGCCCACGGCCCGGGCCGATGAGTTGCGCGAGCCGTTGCGCCAGGCACTGGAAGCCCTGGAGCGCGCGGTGTCGCCCGCCAGTCCTTTCAACCCGGCCGAGGCACGGCAGACGTGGAATGTCATGGCGTCGGACTACGGCGAGTCGACCATCATCTTGCCCGCGTTGGCCGGGCTGCGTTCGGCTGCACCCGGTACGCGTCTGGCGGTGTTTGACCTGATGCCTTCACAGCTGGCCAAACAAGCGGAGCAAGGGGCAATCGACCTGGCGTTTCATACCACCGAGGATGCTCCCCCAGGCTTGCGACGTCGTGCATTGTTTACCGAACGCTATGTGTTGGTGGGGCGTACTGGCCATCCGTTGTTGAAAAAGCGACCGACACTCGCGCAGTTCTGTGAACTCGACCACGTCATCGTATCCCGGGATGGCGGGGGCTTTCAGGGTGTCACCGACCAGGCGCTTTCCCTGCTGGGCATGGCGCGCCGGGTGGTGCTTTCGCTCCCCCATTTTCTGTTTGTCCCGTCGGTGGTGGAGAGCACCGATATGGTCGCGATGCTGCCAGCGCGCCTGGTTCGCGATACGCATGCCTTGGCGATGATCGAGCCTCCCCTTGAAGTTCCGGGATACGAGATGTCGATGCTCTGGCCCGAGCGCTGTCACCGCGACCCTGGGCATCAATGGTTGCGTGAGTTCATCGTGAGTGCCTTGTGATGGGTATCAATCAAACACAATCCCTTGTGGGAGCGCCTTGTGTTCATTGAGGTGTTTGGCTAATCTCGCACAAACACGCAAAAACAGGCATAACCATGCACGCTGAGCATTCCTCCGCCGAACTCCCCCAACTGCGCCGCCAAAAAATCCTGCTGATCCTCGAACGTGACGGCAAGGTCATGGCTTCCGAGCTGAGTCAGCATTTCGCCGTGTCCGAGGACACCATTCGCCGGGACCTGTCGGAGCTGGCCAGTGCCGGGCTGGTGCAGCGGGTGCACGGCGGGGCGTTGCCGCGTCCCAAGGACACGGGCAAGGATTACTTCACTCGGGTCAGCGAAACCGACGAGGTGAAAACCCGGTTGGCGCAGCTCGCCGCGCGCCGGGTCAAGGACGGCCAGATCGTGATGTTCGATTCCGGGAGCACCACGCTGCAGATCGCACGCTCGCTGCCCACTGACATTGTCATCACGGCCGTCACCGCGTCGCCGATGATTGCGATCACCTTGGCCGAATACAAAGGCATCACGGTGATCGTCGCCGGTGGTCAGCTCAATCCCGCGACTATGTCCTCCAGCGGCCATGAAACCTTGCGGCTGATCGAGGGCATCAAGGCCGATCTGGTGTTCACCGGGGTCTGTGCCATTCATCCGGAAGTCGGCCTCAGCTCGCTGCATTTCGATGAAGTGCCGGTGAAGCAGGCGATGCTCGCCAGCGCCTCCCACGTGATTGCCGTGACCACCGCGGACAAGCTGGGGGCGGTGGAGCCCTTCGTGGTTGCGCCTTGCGCCCGTGTGCATACGCTGATTACCGAGCGTCACGTGGCCTCGGGCAATCTTGAGGATTATCAAAAACTGGGGATCGAGGTGGTGCAGGTAAGCGTCTGAGCGTCATCGCGCTCGGCGCCGCATGGGTTACGCTGATAGCAACGACGGGAGGAATGCAGTCATGACTGAGCGCCATATAACCCACTCGGAAACGCTGTCGAACGGATGCACGATTGAGGTTAAAGCCGAGATTTTGAGAGACGGTTCGCTGAAGATGTTCATGGGGGTCTATTGGCCGGACGGCTCGGCCATCGTTGAGGACAAACACCCCTCGCCGCATCTGCTGGACATGGAAGCGGCGATGGAGTGGGCCATCGAAAAAGCCAAAACCATCGGTAACAGCCAGAGAACGCTTTAAGGCCCGGCGATAACGGAATCATTGATCGGCTTGAGGGTCGTAATTATGGGTTTGAACGCACTGCGATCGATTCGCCGCTAGCGTCACCTCATCCCCGTAGTTCTGACCTTTTAGGACGTTAAAATGAAGCGCACCGCGATAATGACCCTGGCCATTGCAAGTACTCTCCTGCTGGGAGGTTGCTTTCCTTACTGGGAAGAGGGAGACAGGTACGATCGGGATCACCGTGAATACCGTCGCGACCATGACCGTGGCTATTATTACCGTGATGATCGTGGGTATGACCGGGATTACGATCGTCGTGATGATCGCCGTCGGCACCGCGATCATGACGACCGAGACGACGATTGACCTGTCTGCGCCCAGCTCCAGAGCGGCCATCACCGCTCTGATCTCCTGAGGAGTAACCATGCGAATGACTGGGCATATTGTTGCACCCCTCACTCAATGGCTGATGGCGGCCGGTATCGGCCTGACCGTCGTGGTGTTCAATGCACAGGCACAAATCCCACCTCAAGCCACTCAGGAAATAAACAGCTTGCTGGACTTTGTCGAGCACAGTGAATGCCGGTTTGTGCGCAACGGCAGCGAATACGGCGGCCCTCAAGCCCGGGCGCATCTGGAGAAGAAGCTGGAGTACCTTGAAGAACAGGACAGGGTGAACAGCGCCGAAGACTTCATTGAGCTGGCGGCCACCCAAAGCAGCATGAGTGGCCGCGCCTATGAAGTGCGCTGTCCGGCAGGCATACAACCGGCCAACCTCTGGTTGAAGACCGAGCTACAGCGGCAACGGAAACTTCATTGATGGTCTTGTCGGCGCGCTAGCGCAGCAGATGCACCGCCAACCCGATCAACCCGCAGCCCATCAGTACCTCGATCACCCCCCGCTTGAAGCGGAACAAGGCGATGGCCGCTGCAATGGCGATCAGCGCCGAAGGCCAGTCGAGTTGGCCACTGAAGCCCTTGGGCCAGAGCACGTGATAGCCGAAGAAGCATGCCAGGTTGAGGATCACGCCAACCACCGCCGCGGTGATCGCGGTCAGGGGGGCGGTAAGCCTGAGTTCGTTGTGCGTCGACTCCACCAACGGGCCGCCGGCGAGGATGAACAGGAACGACGGCAAGAAGGTGAACCAGGTGACCAATGTGGCGGCGAGGGCGCCGGCCAGGAACAGTTGATCCGGGCCGAACACCTGATGAACATAGGCGCCGACAAAACCGACGAAGGCCACCACCATGATCAGCGGCCCGGGGGTGGTTTCGCCGAGCGCCAGGCCATCGATCATTTGCGTGGGTGTCAGCCAGCCATAGTGGCCGACAGCACCCTGATACACATAAGGCAGCACGGCATACGCGCCACCGAATGTCAGCAACGCCGCTTTGGTAAAGAACCAGCCCATCTGGGTCAGGGTGCCGTCCCAGCCGAACAGGGCGGTGAGAACCCCCATAGGCAGCCCCCACAAGACTGCACCCACCAACGACAGGCGCAGCAATTTGAAACTGCTGAAACGGGCGTGTTCGGGCGTCGGGGTGTCGTCATCGATCAACGCCGGGCCGAAGGACTTTTTCGCTGCGCTGTGACCTCCGGTCCTGAATCGTTCAGGTGCCAGGCGGCCGCCGAAGTAACCGATGATCGCGGCGCCCAGCACAATCAACGGGAACGGCACATTGAACACGAAGATGGCGGTGAACGATGCCGCGGCGATGCCCCACAGCCAGTTGTTCTTCAATGCCCGTGAGCCGATCCGGTGGGCCGCCTGCACCACAATCGCGGTCACGGCCGGCTTGATCCCATAAAAAAGTCCGGCCACCGCCGGCACTTCGCCAAAGGCGATGTACACCCACGACAGCCCGATCAGGATGAACAGCGACGGCAACACAAAGAGCCCGCCGGCAATCAGGCCGCCCCACGTGCGGTGCATCAGCCAACCGATGTAGGTCGCCAGTTGCTGAGCCTCCGGCCCGGGCAGCAACATGCAGTAATTGAGGGCGTGCAGAAAGCGCCGTTCCGAGATCCAGCGTCGGCGCTCCACCAACTCCTGATGCATGATCGAGATCTGTCCGGCCGGCCCGCCGAAGCTGATGAAGCCGAGCTTCAGCCAGAACAGAAACGCTTCCCGCAGGCTAATTGCTTCAGGCTTCGACAGATCCTGTTCGACGGTCGAAGAGGGGGCTTTATTCAACTGGCGATTCCTTTTTCAACTGGCGATTCTTCACGGCGTGCCAAACATCGCCGTCCAGTAAATACCTGCGTCACTCTTCGGGTCCACCGCATAGGCTGCACCCAATTCGCGAAATTGTGGGTTCATCAGGTTGGCGCAATGCCCCGGGCTGGCCAGCCAGCCATCGACTACCTTGCGCACCGTGTCCTGCCCGGCAGCGATGTTCTCACCGACCTGCTGGCCGGCGTAACCCGCCAGTTCAGCCCGATCACCCGGCGTGCGGCCGTCGCGGTCCTTGTGATCGAAAAAGTTTTGGTTGGCCATGGCCCGGCTGTGGGTTTCGGCGGCTGACCCGAGCGTGGCGTTCCAGGCCAGCGGCGTGGTGGCGGCGAAGGATTGGGCACCGCACTGGCGCGCTTGCGTGCGGGCGCTGTTCATCGCTTCAAGGAGTTTCTGTCCCTCCGCCTGCCAATCGCCCAAGCGCCCCGTCAACAGCGGGCGCGCCAGCACGATGCGCCACTCGCGGCCCTCCCGGCTGACACCGATATCGACAAATTGCGGGTCCAGCACCACCCGGCAGAAGCTCTCCTGAATCGCCTTCATCGCGGCGGGCGCATCACGCGGGCCGGACAAGCTGATCGCCTGCACATTAACCATCGGATACGCCGCGCGGGCCAGTGCCTGTTGCAGGTCGCCGATGCTGTTGGCGGACAGCACCAGGCGCGGATCGCTGGCCAGCGGTGGTAACTCCGAAGACGCCTGTCCGGCACAGCGCTGTACCTGGCTGCGGTAAACGTTGATCGACTCTACCAGCTGTTGTTCATCGGCCGCCGATGCGATGACGCTGAACACCAACCCGAATGACAACACGCCAAGATGCAAAACGGATGACAGGCTGCGCATGAAAATCTCCCTTGAACGGACTAGGGGGGCGTTCTCAATTAGTTTCCCCGCCGCGTTGTCGCCTTAAAGCGGGCCAGGCAAGGCGCAGGCCGCTGGGAATGGTTGTTCCCTTTCCAAGGCCTGCAACGCAGCCTGGCCCGCTTTAAGGCACAACCCGAAGGGCCGGGCCTGCTGTTGTGCAGGGCTGCGTTGCTCGAAGCTTATTTGGAATGACCAAACCACGCTTCTCGCGCCTTGCCCTGCACAACAGCAGACCCGGCGCGGCGGGGAAACTAATTGAGAACGCCCCCCTCCCATGATGCGCGAATACACCCCTCCGGATGCAATGCCTTTTCGCATCCAAATGCAGTTTATTGCCTGCCTGTCGGTATGAATTGCGGCTACTACAATCAACCCAGGTCTGCGATCGTTTCGTTGCTCACGAAGGTTTCAATCAGAAGGGTCGGAACATGCGATTCAAAGCGGTAGCCACCTGCTTCGCAAGCATCCTTCTGTGCAGCCAGGTGTGGGCGACCGACCAGGAGCAAAAAAAGGAAGTGGCCGAAGAAAAGGCGCAGGTTCTGGAGCAGAAAGCAGCAGAGAAGGGCAGCGAAGTTCCGGTGCCCAAATCCGAGGTCATCACCCCCTCCGAAGCGCAGGCGGTCGATCCGGCGGGAGTCGCGCCGCTGGAGGATGCCATTACGTGTCTTGCACGCAGTATCTACTGGGAAGCCAAAGGGGTGACTGCTGCCGACATGGAAGGCGTCGCCAGCGTGGTCATGAACCGGCTCGGGCACGAAGGTTTTCCGGATACGGTGTGCGCCGTGGTCAAGCAAGGTTCCGAAAAGCATGCCTGCCAGTTTTCCTGGTGGTGCGACGGGCGTGCGGATCAGGTAAAGGAAGACGACGAATATGCCATCGCCAAGGAGATCGCGCGCAAGGCACTCAACAAGCAACTGACGGACCGCACCCACGGTGCCTTGTATTTCCACGACAGAACGGTGAAACCCGACTGGGCGAAGCAGTACATCAAGACGGGCGAGACCCGGAAGTTTCTGTTCTATAGACCTGGTGGCGGAACGGCAAAGTAGGTGCGAATCGCTTCGCACCACCTGGAGCCAACCCTCTACTGGCCGCTTATGCTACGGGAGGGAAACGCTACGGTGATGGTCAGCCCCTCGCGCTTCCAGTCACGGCGGATTTCGCCGTGAAGCTGGCCATGCACGGTCGCTTTGGCGAGAAGGGTGCCGAACCCGGTGCTGTCGGGCTCCCGGTCAATGAGCGGGCCATTCCTTTCGCTCCAGACCACGGTGAATACCTCCTCACTCTCGCTACAGGCAATATCCAAAAGCCCTTCAGGCAAAGAGAGCGCCCCATATTTCGCGGCGTTGGTTGCAAACTCATGCAACAGCAGAGCGAAGCTGGTGACTGATGCACCGTCAATCGTTATGTCAGGGCCGGTCACGAAGGCGCGTGGCTGGCTGTTATCCCCGCCATCGGCATAAGGCGCGAGAATGGTTTGTATGAGGGCATGCAATGTCGTTGGCTGCTCGTTACTCAAACCGTGCGGTATGGTCAGGGTATGGGCTCGCGCCAATGCGTTCAGCCGTGCGCAAACGGCGGAGGCGAGTTCACCGGGGGTCGTTGCCGAACGTGCGCTCAGTGACACCACGCTGTTTGCCAGGGTGAACAGGTTTTTCACCCGGTGATCCATCTCTCTGATGAGCAGGCTCTTTTGTTCTTCCGCCTGTCGTCGCTCGGTGATATCGCGAGCGATTTTGGCCGCTCCGACAATACGGCCTTGCCGATTTCTGATGGGGGAGACGGCGAGAGAGATCTCGACCAGGCTGCCGTCTTTGCGCCGCCGGAGGGTTTCATAGTGTTCGATGCGCTCGCCTCGACGGATGCGCGCCAAAATGCCGGGTTCCTCATCCCGCCGATCCAGGGGGATGAGCATGTCAATGGGTTGGCCGACCGCTTCCTCGGCCGTGTAACCGAAGAGTCGCTGGGCGCCAGCGTTCCAGTTGGTAATCGTGCCGTTCAGGTCTTTGGCGATGATCGCGTCGGCGGACGATTCGACCAGCGCGTCATGGATCAGCGCGGCCTCATCGGCAACGGTCTGGTCGGTCAGATCGATCAGCATGTTAACGGCGCCTATCAGGCCGCCTTCTGCATCGAATATCGGCGATGGGCACGCCAGAAAGCGTACGCGTGTGCCATCCGGACGCTCGGCGATGGCTTCAAGCCCTCTGACAGGACGCTGTTCCTTCAATGCCATGGACATGGGGCATTCATCGTGGGGCAGCGGCGTGCCGTCAGGCCAATAGAGCTTCCAGGAGCCGCAAAAGGAGCTCTCCCCAAGCGCCGGGGTCACTCCCCACAGCGCCACCGCTGCACGGTTGTAAAAGGTGATCAGACCCTTGGCATCAGTGGTGTAGATGGCCTCGGGCAGTGCCTCAAGGACATCGCTCAACCCGAGGTCGTGAAGGGACGGGGAGGTTTGCTCGCTACCTTCTGAGGGTGTACAGGTAGCTCCAATAGCGGTGTCGTCGTCATGGACAGGCCCTTGGCTCATTCGCAAACTCCATGCTGGTGGTGCCTTGGCACTCGATTCAGGTGATTCGGGTTGAAATACAGGATATAGCGATGTGGCCAGGTCCCGGAAAGAACCTTGCCTCTAATTAAGGACAATTTTTGGTCGCGCACAAGAAACTTGATCGAAATTCGCTCGCTGCTGTCCGTACATTTTTACGCTTTCTTTACGGTAGGTGTTTTCCCCTGCGAGGATACTTGCCGCGTTTTTTTGATCGTCGACAGGCCTGCAAAACTCTCCAGGTCGCCTGAACGAACGGCATGACACCCATGGACTAATCTCATTATCAGGCCGTGGGGTTTCATGGCTGAGTTCCAATGCTTACCCGGTAGCCCCGCAAACCCTCTTGCTCGAAGGTGGCATGCCATTTATTTCCTTCAATCTCAGAGAAGCTACCCGTGAGCGAAACAGCGATCCCCGCCCATGAAAACTCCCACGCCAAAACATCAGGAGTGGGCTTGCTCGTCGCCGCGGTCGGCGTGGTTTATGGGGACATTGGTACCAGCCCGCTTTACACCCTCAAGGAAGTGTTCGCCGGCCACTATGGCGTCCAGGCCAATCAGGACGGTGTACTGGGCATTCTGTCGTTGATTTTCTGGTCGCTGATCTGGGTCGTCTCGATCAAGTACGTGCTGTTTATCCTGCGCGCCAACAACCAGGGCGAGGGCGGCATCATGGCCTTGACGGCACTGGCACGCCGGGCCTCGGCGCCGTATCCGAAAATGAGCCGGAATCTGGTGTTGCTCGGGCTGTTTGGCGCGGCACTGTTTTACGGGGACAGCATGATCACCCCGGCCATTTCGGTGCTCTCCGCGGTTGAAGGTCTACAACTTGCGTTCGAGGGCATCGGGCATTGGGTCGTTCCGCTGTCCGTTATCGTTCTGGTAGCACTTTTCCTGATCCAGAAACATGGCACGGCGCGTATCGGCATCCTGTTCGGCCCGGTCATGGTGCTGTGGTTCGTGGTGTTGGGCATTCTCGGTACATACGGCATTCTGCAACGCCCGGAAGTGCTGCAAGCGCTCAATCCTGCTTGGGCGGTGCGATTCTTCGTGGTTCATCCGGGGATTGGCATCGCCATTCTGGGCGCCGTGGTATTGGCATTGACCGGTGCTGAAGCGCTGTATGCCGACATGGGCCATTTCGGTCGCAAACCGATTGCCCGCGCCTGGTTCATGCTGGTGCTGCCTGGCCTGGTGCTCAATTACTTTGGCCAGGGTGCGTTGATCCTCGGAAACCCGGAAGCGGTACGCAACCCATTCTATCTATTGGCACCCGACTGGGCGCTGCTGCCGATGGTCGCGTTGTCGACGCTGGCCACCATCATCGCCTCCCAGGCGGTGATTTCCGGGGCGTTCTCACTGACTCGCCAGGCCATTCAGCTGGGTTACGTGCCGCGTATGTTTATCCAGCACACCTCCAGTCAGGAGCAGGGGCAGATTTACATCGGCCTCGTGAACTGGGCGCTGATGGTCGGCGTCGTGTTGCTGGTCATCGGCTTCGAGTCGTCCAGTGCGCTGGCGGCGGCGTATGGCGTGGCGGTGACGGGGACCATGTTGATCACGACCATCCTGTCCTCGGCCGTGGTCCTGCTGCTGTGGAAAACACCGCGCTGGCTGGCGATTCCGATGCTGTTGGGTTTTCTCGTGGTCGACAGCCTGTACTTCGCCGCCAACATATCGAAGATCTTCCAGGGTGGTGCGTTCCCGGTAATCGCCGGTATTGCCCTGTTCATTTTGATGACCACCTGGAAGCGCGGCCGCAAGATCATTGTCGAGCGACTGGACGAAACCGCTCTGCCGCTGCCGTTGTTCATCAGCAGCATTCGCGCGCAACCACCCCATCGTGTGCAAGGTACCGCGGTATTTCTGACGGCCAGATCCGATGCAGTTCCCCATGCGCTGTTGCACAACCTGTTGCACAACCAGGTGCTGCACGAGCAGGTGGTGTTGCTCACCGTGGTGTCTGAAGACCGCCCGCGGGTGCCTGCGGATCAGCGGTTCGAGATCGAGTCTTTTGGCGAAGGGTTCTTCCGGGTCAGTCTGCACTTCGGCTTTATAGAGGAGCCCGATGTGCCGCTGGCGTTGAGTCTGTGCCATTTGAAAGAGCTGGATTTCAGTCCGATGCGCACCACCTATTTCCTCAGCCGCGAGACGGTCGTCCCGACCAAGCGTATCGGCATGGCCCGTTGGCGCGAGACCCTGTTCGCGTTCTTGCTGAAGAACGCCAACAGCAACCTCAAATACTTCAATTTGCCGCTCAATCGTGTGATTGAGCTGGGTACGCAGGTTGAGATGTAGCGACTCATTCCTGTGGGAGCGGCGGTGCGCTGCTCCCACAGGTAGACCTCGCCGATGGCACGCTGCGCAGAGTCTTGCCGCAGTGGCAGGCTTCGCCCGTCTCGGTTTATGCCCTCACCGAGACGCGACTGTTACCGGCGAAAACCCAACGGTTTATCGAGTTTCTGCGTGAGAAATTGCAGGATGCTTAGCGGGTGGTGACTGCCTTTCACTGGGCAAGACACGCGGGAAAGCGGACGCTCAGCCTTCTCTCTAAAAGACCGCGAACAGAGTTAACGATGTAAGTTATGCCCGGCGGTTCGATCGTGGGCTTTAATGTCCGTGCTCACTATGCAGCCACGTTAGCTTCGACTCCGTACGAAGGTGGATTCGCCTGGCGGCGGGTTCAGGTTGCCATGCATTTGTCTAATCAAGGAAGAAACGACATTGAAAATAGCTTTCGGCGTCCTGTTGTTGACCTGTCTGACTACTCTCGCACTCGCTGACGAGAACCCTGTCGGCTTCCAATCTTCCACACTGACGGACTCGAACAGTGACCGCTCACTGGAGATGGCCGTTTGGTACCCCAGTGCAACTACCGCCGCCACGCAATTGATCGGCGATGATGTGGCGTTTGTCGGTGCTTCTGCCGTTCGTAACGCGCCGCCCGCTGCTGGCAAGCATCCATTGTTGGTGCTCTCCCACGGGTACAGGGGGAATTGGAGCAACCAGATCTGGCTTGCCAGTGCCCTGGCTCATAGGGGTTATATCGTTGCCGCGATCAATCACCCTGGCACCACCACTCATGACCGTAGCCCTCAAGCAGCGGCGCAGTTATGGCAGCGGCCCGTTGATTTGCGCCGAGTCATTGATAGGGTTACGACTCAACCAGAAAAATTCGGCTTGGTCGCCAATGACCGAATTGCAGTAGTGGGCCATTCACTCGGCGGCTGGACCGCCCTGGAGATAGCCGGCGCTCGTTTCGATCCAGACCGCTTCGCCCTTGACTGCAAAGCTCACCCGCAGTTAGCGAGTTGCACCGTCTACGAAACGATAAACCCTGCAAGCACCTCAAAATCAAAGGCCGCGTTGGCCGCCGATTTGCGCGATAAACGCGTCACTGCTGTGGTTACATTGGACATTGGCCTTTCACGGGGCCTGACCGATGAAAGCCTGGCCGCGCTGCCGGTACCAGCCCTGGTGATCGCTGCCGGCGTACCGTCGCGCGAGCTTCCTGCTGAGTTGGAGTCTGCCAACCTGGCCAAACGCTTGCCCGCGGCGACAAGCCGTTACGTCGAAATCAGCGACGCAAGCCATTTCAGCTTCTTGTCGATGTGCAAACCTGGCGCGCAGAAACTGCTCGAAGACGATGTACCAGGCGATGGCATCATTTGCCTGGATGGCGACGGCGGTCGCTCACGTGGGGTGATTCAGCAGCAGATCACATCGCTGATAGCAGAGTTTCTTCAGTCATCCTACAAAGAAGCAAGTTTGTAAACTCGTGCTAAGGGAACTGCTGCAGCTCAACAAAAAAACCGCTGTAGCAGTTTTGGCGCCCGCGCAATCTGTCAGATCGGTTGGGCAGGGATGAGCGCTCTGGGTTGGAAGCTATCAGTCGCGAGGGTTACGTAAATCAGCTCTCAGCGGAAATGATTGAGTCCTGACTGGCTTCAGCTGCCAGCTTCAATCGGTCAGCTTTACTAATGTATTTAGTCTTGCTTTTCGGTGCCAATTTGGCACTGGCCTTTTTGGCGTTAGCCTTTAACAGCTGATTTATTTTTTTACGGCGATTCATATTTTTTGCTCGGTTTGTCAGTGCTTGAATGATACCAGCTTAAAATTTCAGGAAAAAATGATACCGGTTGCGGTGACCTGCGGATTCCACGCCGTCCGCAGTGGCTGTAGCTGCGGGAACTTCAGGGTACAGGCCAGGTCAATGGGGGCCCTGTATCGCAGATACCGAGCAGCGCTGGTGGCCTGTTTTATGACAGTGCCGTCCGAGATCAGCCGAGTCCGCCCCTGATGCCAACTAAAAATTTTCTACCGGGTCTCATCCTGGCGTTCTGCGCCGTCGCGTCGCTTTGTTCGGTTGCTGCCGAGCGAAGGGCGACTTCGCAAAGTAACAGCGCATCAACCACCCTGATCGAAACCGCCTCGCGGCAGTATGGAAATGGCCAGTTGGACCAAGCCGCTGCCACGCTGGAGCGTGCCCTGCATATCCAGCCGAACAATCCAGCGACACTGCATTATCTCGGTGTGTTGCGTCTTCAGCAGGGGCAGTATCAGCAGGCTGAAACGTTGGCGGTGCGCTCGAACATGAGGGTTGGCAGCAACGTAGCGTTACGCAACCGCAACTTCCAATTGATCCAGGCGGCGCAGCAGGCCAACGCATCGAGCACCTCACCCAACGCCAAAGAGGACCAGGTTGCAGTACAGAAGGGGCTCGAGGAGGAGGCTCAAAGGCTCCGCGAAGCAGAAATGGCCGCTGCTGAACAAGCCGCTCCGAATACTGGGCGCGATGCTGGCAACTTCGCTCGCAAAATGCCCGAAGGAGAATTGCAATCGGCTTCCGTCGAGCCAGCGCCCACGTACGATGAAGTTGAGATTCCCCGCGGCCATTGGCCGCCTCCGGGTAAATGCCGAATCTGGTTTCCTGATCGCCCGCCCGGGCATCAGCCCCCACCCGGCAAATGCAAGAAGCTACGGCATCGGGTTCCGTTGGGAGCCTATCTGGTACACGGATGAGTTTCTGAGTGTCTTCTGGCGGGTCGGCGGCGGTCCAGCTTCGACCGTCGCGTCACATCAATTGTCAGACTTCCGTCTGTTCCGCCATTCCCAAGGCGTCATCGACCTCTATTCCCAGGCTAGCGACGATAGTAGCGGTGATCGTCCTCGTAGCGGTGCCGCATGGGCCGATCATCGTGGCGCTCCCAATAACGATGGCGTTCAGCTTCTCGACGGGCTTGCTCTCTGCGCCACTGTTCTCTACGCCATTCGTCTCGGCGCCAATCATCTCTACGATCGTGCCAACGGCCGTCATGCCAGTATCGGTCGTCATGGGCCAGCAAGGGGCCAGGCTGTTTGCCAGCCATACTGGCCAAGGTTGGCCAAGGGTTGCCGGCGGCCTTGACCGGAGCCTGAACGGCTGCCACTTCAGTTGCGAAAACAGGGGTTGAGGTCTTCATTTGTGTTGCTGATGCGGAGCCCACTGCCGCGAACGCGAACAGGCCGAAGAGCACCATCCGTGGGTCATGGAATTTCATGAGCGAAGACAACCTCTGATTGACAATGGACGTGTGGCTATCTGACTGCGGGAAGCCTGCGAGGTCGCGCTTACCGAGGATGTGCCTGTCCACATAGACCGATAAAAAGAGAAAAGTTCTAGGACACCGCGGCTTAAATAGCCGACGATCTCATTGTTCGGCTTCTTTGAGGTTTGCTATCTAGTGTCGGCTTCTGGCTGTTAACTGCCTGCCAAGAACTGTCATAAGCGTCCCATTCATGGCTTGACGGTCGCCTGTTGCTCACGTCCCCGGGGCCTGATCCGCGCTTTTTCGCCTCACCTGCCACTTTCGCCACACTCGGCGTGGATCTAAAGTCAGGAGGGCGCATCTTCAGGGGACTTCCAGTCATGTACAGCTCGCTTGCCATACCGAGCACCGCTCGCCAATTGCATGACCGGATCTATGCTGGCGAGATCATTCGCTTCACTGACCTGCAGCCCATGACGGCGCTGGTGGAATATACGCGTGCGTTCCTCGAAGACGCGCTGCATCCGTGGTCGCCGCAACAGATCCATCGCCATTTGAGCCACCCTGAGCAGACTGAGCGCTTTGCGAAAATTCAGAACGACTTCGCAGGCTCGGCTGAGGTCCAGCAGCGCTGGCAGGACGTCGTGCAAAGCCTTGGCATCGCCCCCGATACCCTGGCGTGCGATCGCCTGCATTTGCGTTTTCAGCCACATTGCGAGCCGGAGCAGTCGACACCGCGTGCCCGCACGACGGCCACCATCGCGTTTCACCGCGATACCTGGGGGTCGAATATCTATGCACAAACCAACTGGTGGGCGCCCATCTATCCCATCGCGGCAGGGCGTACCGTCGCCTTGTATCCAGGCCTCTGGCAGCGACCGCTGGGTAATTCGAGCGCAGATTTCGATATGCGCGCCATTTTGCAGCGATCCCATCGAGACGGCCGCAATGCCGTGGATGCCGACGAAGCCATTCCACATCTGTTGGAAGCGATCGACCCGCGGGAGGGGATTGCCGTCGATATCGCTCCGGGGAGCCTGATCGCCTTTTCCGGGGCTCATGCCCATGCCGGCGTCGGCAACAGTACCGGGCTGACACGCATCTCTTTCGAGACCCGATCAATACTGATCGCCGACCTGTTGGCCGGATTGGGAGCGCCCAATGTCGATGGTCACGCGCCGTGGAAGACTATTGGACTGTTTCGCCGAATGAACGATGCGCAACGCCTGAACGAGATCCTTGGCTGCGGCTTTATCGAGCCCTATCTGCGGCCAGCAGAGCCCTGATGCTGGCGCCGGTAGTTGCTTGGGGAAAGACCGGTGTGCTTGCGGTGAAGCCATTGCCGCGGTCCGGCGATCCGGCAAGCCCGCTCCCACAGAACTGGTGAATCGGACCGCGGTCCGGAAAAGAAACCGCGGCGACCGATCAATCAGGCGGCGGGGAGCAGGCCTTTCTGTCTGGCGACATGGGTCGCCATTGCGTCCATCAACTCCGGGGACAGGCAGTCATAGGGTTCCAGGCCGATCGATCGCAAGCGCTCGCGGATAGCCTTCATTTGCGCTGGCGGCGTGCCGGTTTCGATGATGGAGGACACGAACGCCGCAAATCCCGGCGCAGCCCATCCGCGCTGTGGCGAAAGCTCGGTGTGGACGAAGTCCAGGCCATAAAACGCATGGTCCTTGGTCTCGATGCGCCCAAAGAGATGGGCGTGACACTGCTTGCAGGCGTGGCGTTGGATGGTGGCGGATTCGTCGACAATCTCCAGTTTTTCGCCGTGGGCAATGACGCTGACCTTATCTCGAGGCACCACGGCGATAACGGCGAATGTCGCGTTTTTGGGTTTCCAGCATTTGCTGCAGCCGCACGCGTGGTTATACAAAGTTTGTGCGTCGATCTTGACCTCGACCTTGTCGGTCGCACACAGGCATTGCAGGGTGCCACCTGTGAAATTCGCGGCGGCGGGTTGGATGCCATTGTCCAGTGCAGGGTGAAGTTGCAAGGTGCTCATGCTGGCGTCTCCGTTTCAGGGTGTCAGACAAAAGTGCCTGGGGCCGTGCCCCAGGCCGGTAGTTCATCGGAACTCGATGACGGCGCAGATCGATTTGCCTTCATGCATCAGATCGAACCGCGGCGGATTTAGAAAAGGGCACAGTGCATAAACGAGTGACCTCCTTCGGTGCGACCGGTTGGTTACCCAGATCAAGAATAGTCTGCAACCGATTACTGGCTGCCAGTCAATTGTGTCCAAAGAATCAGGGACAATTCATAATGCTGTCCATCTCCACTAACGCCTCCAAGATCGACACCCATGCCTGAAGAGTTCGAAGTCCCCAGCCCACACGAGCAACATATTGAGCACACCACCCATCATGCGCATGCACAAGGCGACAGTTTTGCCAGCAAGATTGCGGTGATGACAGCCATCATGGCGACCGTCGGCGCCCTGATGAGCTATCAGGCCGGCTCAACGGAGAATGAGGCGGCCATGGACAAAAACAACGCCGCCATCCAGAAAACCGAAGCCGCCAACGAGTGGAGTTACTACCAGGCCAAGTCCAGCCGGCAGAACCTGTCGGATCTGGCAAGCCATCTCCCAGGGCTGGATTCCACCCATTATGTTGCTGAGGCGCGGCGGTACGGGGAACAGAAGGAGGAGGCGCGCAAGAAGGCTGAAGCATTCGAACAGGAGGCAAGAGAGTGGGACGAGAAGTCAGAGCAGGCGTTGCATCAGCATCACCGCTGGGCCCAGGCAATGACAGCGATTCAAATAGCAATTTCACTGGCGGCCATTACCTTGCTGACGCGTAAGGAATGGCTCAAGCGGATCTCGTTTGGGGCCGCGGGTGTTGGCGTCATGTTGGGCTCGCTGGCTTGGCTGCATATCTAAGCGAGGCGCTCAGACGTTCACCTGTCGAATGCGATTGCTACTGGTCGATTTCTGCCCTTAACGAACGGCAGAAATCGGCCAAGAGCAGACGGTGGGCGGAGCGATCAGCAAATGAGCAGCCATGCTTGGATGGTTGTCGGAATTGATCAGCGTGCTGCCGTCCCTTAGCTTAATTGTTAGATATCCTATGCCAAAATCAATCCTCGTTAATAACTGGCGTCGAACTCTCTGGAGTACTTAGGTAAGAAATGACACTGGAAATAGCATCTAATATTTTCTGAACCACTTTAACTCCGCCCTGCCTTCTTTACAAAGAAAGCAGAAACGCAAAACGCAAAAAAACCAACGACACCGAGTACCCAAAAACTAGCTCCCTTACCTCTAGCCAGCCGCTCCTCGGACATCGCCCTACTGATAATTTCTTTTCCTTCCACCACCAAAACGACTAATTTCCGCTGTTCTAATGCAGGAAATATTTTTTGGTCATACCAGAAAACACTTGCATGCCGGCCCAACAGTTCAGAGCTTTTTTGCTTCGTGATACATGTAGAATAGCCCCCTAAACTCGAAGCACAGGTAAACCAATACACATCCTCACCATCGGTGATTTTCGTCATAAGCTTACGTCCAACCCTTTCCTCCGCAAGCACACCTGACGATTCATTCAACTTATTTGGAATCTGTGCCAAGGACTGATACCACAACATAACAACCGCATACCCCAAATAACCAACAAAACTAATTATCGCGAAATTTTTATAGGCATCTCTATAACGATTTGATGCATTAGTACCCATTCTTTTCTCCGCCACCAAAAGTAAGAATATTTCGGCTTTCACCGTAATTGGCTGTCCGGCATGTACAAATCCGATGTTTTTTCCAGCATAGCTTCAATTTGAACCGGTGATCCTTGGGCACGATCACCATCAACGGTTGGGCCGCTGTCACTACGCCCCGACTACCTGATTTGGATCGATTGTGGCTCGTCGTGATAGGCCGAAATCGGCAATTTGCAGTCGTTAGCGAACGGCTGCAATGGGTCGATTTCTGCCTTTCAGCATAGGCAGCTATGGCTCAGCATCAAACCGCACAAATCTTCTAAACGTCCTTTTCAAAAGCGCGGTAATTTAGTCGCCCGCACAGTTCAAAGCTGAACCATACCTCTGGAGCCTTCCGTGGATAAACGCAACTGGATTGAGCTGTCCCAGGATGCCGATACCGGGATTGAATCGATTCGTGCCCATTTTCAGGGGCATGCCTACGATCCGCACTGGCATGACAGTTTTCTGGTGGGGGTCACCGAACAGGGGGTGCAGCAGTTCAATTGCCGACGCGTTCGCCATCTTAGTACGCCGGGCAAGGTATTCATGCTGGAGCCGGGGGAAATCCACGATGGGCATGCGCCGACCGAGGAAGGGTTTACCTATTCCATGCTCTACCTCGATCCGCACTGGCTTGAACGGGAGTTGCATGCGTTGTTTGAGCACGCGCCGGCCGATAGTCAGCCGGGCTTTGCCGACACCCTGAGCCAGGATCCGGGCCTGGCCACTGCCATTTATCAAGCCTTCCACGTGCTCCATGAGGGGGACTTGCGCATCGTGCGCCAGAGCGCCATCGATACCTTGTTGGGGTCGCTCACTTGCCACCTTGATTGGCGCAAGCGGCAGGCCTTTGATCCGCGTCTGCCGTTGGTGGCCCAGGTTGCGCGTGACTATCTGCATGCCCATGTCTACGAGGACATCGGGTTGGATGATCTGGCTCAAGCCTGTGGTGTTGATCGCTTTCGCTTGACGCGGGCCTTCAAGGCAGCCTTTGGGCTGGCGCCTCATGCTTATCTGATCCAGCTGCGCCTGGCCAAGGCGCGGCAGCTACTGGCGCGGGGCGAGTCGCCGGTGCAGGTGGCCAGTGCTCTCGGGTTCTCCGATCAAAGCCATATGGGGCGCTGGTTCCGCCGTGCCTACCAGCTCACGCCAGCGGACTATCGCAAGCGTTGCTCAAACCTTCCAGACTGAAACCAGCTGACCCGCGACCATGGCCTCCTATCTGATCAAGGAGTCCATGCCATGTCTTTTTCGCTGTTCCTTTCTGCGCCTTCGATGTGTCCTCAGGGAGTCTGAGTCATGGAATCGTTGTTGCCTTTCCTGCTGTTTGCGTTCGTTGCCTCGATCACTCCGGGGCCGACCAATATTCTGGTGCTGAGCCACAGTTCGCGGTGGGGGCTGGGCGCTACGCTGCCGATCGTTTTTGGCGCATGCGTGGCGGCGGCGCTGATTGTGTTTGCCGTCGGGCTCGGCGTGGGCGAGACGCTGCTGCGGTTTCCGCGAGTGCAGCAGGCGATGGCCTGGATCGGGGCGTTCTGGTTGAGTTGGCTGGCCTGGCAGATCTTTCAAAGCGCGCCGCCGTCCCTGAACCCGACTACCTCGCGCGACGAGGGCCTGAGTGTGTTCGGTGCCGCCACCCTGCAATTGCTCAACCCCAAAGTCTGGATGATGGCGGTGGCGGTAGTGAGCGTGTTTGCCGGTGGCGGCGACAAGACCATGCGGCTGGTGTTGTTGTCGCTGGTGTTCCTGTTGGTCTCTTTGCCGTGCATGACTCTGTGGGCGTTGCTCGGCGTGGGTAGTGCTCGGTTTTTTGGTTCGCCACAGGCGTTCAAACGCGTGAACCATGCACTGGCTTTTTTGCTGCTGGTGTCGGCCTGGTTGACCGTGCTGGTGTAGGTCGAACATGCCTGGGCAGGGCGCTTTAATCAGCAGCCAGACCCCGCCAAGCTTAGGGTGATGATGAAGGCCTGTATGGAGAAATAGGCAGGCAGAATGCGTATTACCAGGCCGACTATAGTCTCGATTGTCCAGTAACGTTCTGGTTCTGACCGTTTAACTTGCTCTAAATCGTTTTTACACAGCTTCGGCCGATTGCTGCCTGTCACGACAGGCAGAAAACGACCCAGGCTGTGTGAAAACACCGCCGAGCAGTTCAAGACCTGCGGTTTAAAACAGTATGAGTCGATAGTGGACTTTCACGACCGGCAGCCTTCGTTCGGTCGTTGTCCTTCGAACAGCAATGGCTGGGCTCACTCATAAAATTTACCAGCCAGCAAAATGGCCGCACAGCGTTGCCATACGTTTGATCTACTGGCACTCACAGGGGAACTGCGTGAGCTGGCAGTCGCCCACGCTGCGGCAGCATCAAGAAAGGTATCAATAGAGCCGTTTTCCCACCCCAACGCCCCCGGTCCATAGGGAGACGACGGAGAGGTCTCCTCCAGCAAACGCTCCTCGGCGAAATCCATACCTAGAGCTTCAATGAAGCCGATGAATGATTGTTCGTCGTCTACGGTTTTCAGTAGCTCATCAAGATTTATGGACATGGTGACCTTGGAGGTGCGTGATAGGTGATAGCGAAGGAGTAAATTCTCACTATGCTGCTATGCCACGAGATGAGGGGCAAGCTTACGTCCTCTTTGGGGCCAGGCTGTGAGAAAGAGCCAGTAATCGTCTAACCTTTTCATCGTCGAGATCGCCCCCAATACGATCTAGACGATCAGAAGGTTAGACAAACACTGGCATTTTCACACAGTCTGGGTCAGCGACTTGCTGCTTGGCCATGGCAGAGTTCAATTACGTGTTGACGACCTCCGCCCCAGAATGTTAGAGACCTCAAATAAAACCAGCACCCAAAACGACAAAGAGAGCACAAAATACGCAACGCTCGCCCCGATTATCAACAATCTACTTACCCACATTGCCTTAAGCACATGATATGAGAACTGCAACTCACTATTTGGCAACTCTTGAAAAATTGGTAGCAACAAGAATACTAGTATGACCCCGACAGTCAAAACTCTTGATAAATAGCTTTTTTCCTCGACAGCCCGAAAGGCATGCATATTAATACGAGTCAACGACAGCACAATGGCAGCAACCAAAGACAGAATAACCGCCATAGAAAAACCAACTATTACTACCAACCTATAGCTTGACCCTTCACTAAGACTCCCAATATCCTTGTATCCAACCAAGATCATCTGCTGGACCAGCAACCAACTTCCTCCCTCAGCTGTATCGGGCACAAGGGCGCTGACCGCAACCAGTAAAACGAGAAGCAACACAATCACCAGCTTTGCCTGCCCTATACTGAAAACCGGAAAAAAAATACTTGCTCTGCTGCGCCCATAGCCGTCATCGGACATAACCTATCCTCAGTTGATACCTGTGTGTTGTGATCGAGATATCGGGTGCTAGTGCGAGCATAGACAAGAAAATTCCGGTAAGCTAAAA
>NZ_BOMA01000025.1:0-29453 GCF_016861935.1 Pseudomonas sp. 008
ACGGTACTGCCGTTGTTGTAGACGTCGTTGGCCGGTGTCGGAACGTTGACACTGCCGGAGGTGTCGCCAGCAGCGATGGTGATGGTCGAACCGTTGGACAGGGTCACGGTAACCGGCGTCTGCGCCGGATTGGTCAGGGTCGCGGTGTAGGTGATCTGACCGCCTTCGGTGACAGTCGAGCCAGCCGTCAGGGTGACGGTGGTGGTGTCGACGGAATCGGTAATGGTGGTGACGGCAGGTGTCGGGTTCGGCACCAGGTTCTCGAAGTTGCCACCAGTAGCGCCGGTGATGGTGGTGCTGACGGTGCTGCCGTTGTTGTAGACGTCATTGGCCGGCGTCGGCACGTCCACGCTGCCGGTGGTGTTTCCAGCGGCGATGGTAATGGTTGAACCGTTGGACAGGGTCACGGTAACCGGCGTCTGCGCCGGATTGGTCAGGGTGGCGGTGTAGGTGATCTGGCCACCTTCGGTGACGCTTGGGCCCGCTGTCAGCGTGACAGTGGTGGTGTCGATGGTGTCGGTGACCTGGGTCACGGCCGGAGTGGTCGGCGGGGTGACCACGATACCGCTGCCGCCCGTGGTACCAGTGACGGTCACGTCGATCTGGGTCGGATCGTTATAAACAGTGTCGTTCGGCGCCAGCGGAACGTTGACGGTACCGGTGGTCTGGCCGGCTGTGATCACGATCACCGCGCCATTGGACAGGGTGATGGTCAGGTCGGTCAGCGGTGCCTGAGTCAGGGTCGCGGTGTAAACCAGCACGCCACCGGCCTCTGTGATGGTCGGCGTGGCACTCAGGCTCAGCGTTGATTCGCGCAGGGCGTTGGTGCTGGTATCGGCCGTCTGACCACCGGTGGTGTTTTGTGTTGCCGAAGCCGCAGTGGCGAGGCCTGCGGTCGGGAAGCCAATGGTCGGATCGACCCGGGCAGCGGTTGCCTCCAGAGCCACGAAGCTGTGGCCGCCACCGGCAGCGCCGCCCGCGCTCGCGGCGGTCGGGCCGGCAGCAGTGGCTTCAAGCGCGGTGGTCGGGTCGGCTCCGGCAGCGATGGCTTGCTGCAGTTCGTCAACCGATGGCGCCGCTTGCGCGGTGGCTTGCGCAAGGTCGGTGCTGGAGTCCGGATTGCTGCCACTCCACTGAGTGTCGCGGCCCAGGTCCAGGGTCCGGCCGTCAGCCAGTTCAAGGGTAATGGCGCCGGCGGCACCGGTGTCCACCTGGTCGCCCACAAACAACCGGTCGCCTTCAACGAGTACGCGGCGGATGCCCTCTGGGGACACCGCGAAAACCTGACCAACAATGCTTTTGACGATGGCAACAACACTGCTCATTGAAGACTCTCCGGGTGTCACGTTCAGTTGACTTCCATGAACCGCTCGGGCGTGTTCGCCGATCGGGCTGGACGTTCTTACAAAATTCGATACATAGCTTTGACGCGTAACCGTCAATAATTTGGCTATATTTTTTAGAAATTAACTTTATGCCAAACTATTGACCTTATGGGAGTCATCCTAAACAATCGTCAAGGTAATGTCACATTGATATTTAAGCGGCGACCTGTCCTACAGCGTGTGATCCAGTTCCGATTTTGAACTTTCCGACATACGGTCATTCCGGTTGCCACCATGCGATGCAGCGCCACGTTCTGCAGTGATTCAAGACAAGAAGTCCCGGGAAATTCCAACTATGCGTTTGCACCTGTTCAAGGTTCTACCTTTCGCCCTTGCCGCCAGTTTTGTTCAGGCGCAAACCCTTCCGCAGGCCATGCAACAGGCACTGGATGTCCATCCGGAAATCCAGGCAGGGGTCAATAGTCGGCTGGCCGCGGATTATCAATTAAAGGCTGCAAAAGGTGGATACCTGCCACGGGTCGATCTGCTGGGCGGTTATGGTCGCGAAGGCACCGACAGTGTCTCCACCCGTGCCGCTGGCGGCAGCAACCACTGGGAAACGCTGAACCGGAGCGAGTCAAGTTTACGTCTGTCACAGATGGTTTTTGACGGTTTTGCGACGTCCAGCGAAGTGGGGCGTCAACAAGCCACCGTTAATTCCCGTGCTTATTCCTTGATGGGCACCTCGGAACGCACCGCGTTGACCGTGGCTCAGGTTTATCTCGATGTGCTGACCCGTCGTGAATTCGTGCGCCTGGCCGAAGACAACCTGAAAAACCACGAACGGATTTTTGACCAGATCAAATTGCGTACCCAGCGCGGCGTGGGCAGCGGCGCCGACCTCGATCAGGCCGAAGCGCGTATGGCCCAGGCCCGCAACAACCTGATCACCGAGCAGACCAACCTGGCAGACGCCCAGACCAACTTCCTCAGTGCCGTCGGCCAAATGCCCGATCAACTGGAGCGGCCTGCCGATTTTATGGCGCTGTTGCCGGCCAACCTGAATGAAGCCCGGGCGCAGATGCTGGAAAACAGCCCGATCCTGCGTTCCGCCGAATCGGATATCGCTGCTGCCGAGAAACAGTACGAAGCCGCCAAGTCGAGCTTCTACCCGCGCTTCGATGCCGAACTGGGTCGCACCGCCGACAACGACCTCGATGGTCAGAACGGTCACAACAACGAATGGCAGGCCATGCTGCGCATGCGCTTCAATTTGTTCGCCGGTGGCAGCAACAAGGCCGATCTGGAATCCAAGTCCTACCTGTCGAACCAGGCGCTGGATATCCGCAACAACGCCCTGCGTGTGTTGAATGAAGAACTGGGCCTGGCCTGGAATGCCTTGAACAACGCCAACGCCCAGGTGCCGATCGCCCAGCAATATGTCGATCGCAGCGCCAGCGTGCGCGGCGCGTATCAGAAGCAATTCAGCCTCGGCGAACGGACGCTGCTTGACTTGCTCGACAGTGAAAACGAGCTGTTCACCGCTTCCCGTCGGCTGGTCGAGATCAAAAACATTCAGTTATTTACTCAGTACCGAATCAAGGCGACCATGGGCGAATTGCTCAAAAGTCAGGGCGTGGTCGCACCGTTGGCATCCGTTGTGCAGAATGACGTGAAGCCCAAGGTCCAGCTGCCTGGGATGAATTGAGTCCTGCCCCATTTCAACTGTTAGCTAGCCAAGAGTGTCGAGCGTGGAATCAGAAGTCAGTCGAGTTCAACTCATTCATGATCCACGCGCGCTGCATGACGATCCGTTACTGGACGGCCTGCTAGCCCTCTGCACTTTGCACCAGAAGCCGGCCAGCGCGGCGATGCTGACCACCGGCCTGCCGTTGCCCAAACAGCGCCTGAGCGTCGAACTGCTGCCTCGTGCAGCCGCTCGCGCCGGGCTGCAAGGGCGGGTGCTGCAACGCAAACTGGAGCAGATTCCGGCAATCGCCATGCCGGCGCTGTTGCTGCTCAAGGACGGACGCAGTGCAGTGCTGCTCGGCTGGCACGGTGAAGACCAGGCCCGCTTGCTGCTCAGTGAAAGCGATGGTGGCGAAGTCTGCGTCAGTCGTGAACTGCTCGCCGACGACTACATCGGCAAAGTGTTCTTCGCCCAACCCCAGCACAAATTCGACGTCAATCACGGCACGCTGATCCCGCGCGCGCGTTCGTGGTTTCGCGACACCCTCAAGCGTTCGCGCTGGCTGTACGTCGACGCCATCGCTGCCAGTCTGCTGATCAATATCATCGCCATGGCCGCGCCGCTGTTCGTGATGAATGTCTATGACCGCGTGGTGCCGAACCAGGCCGAATCGACCCTTTGGGTGCTGGCCATCGGCATCACCGGCGCTTATGTGTTCGACCTGATTCTCAAGAGCCTGCGTAGCCTGTGCCTGGACCTGGCCGGCAAGAAAACCGACCTGATCATTTCAGCGACGCTGTTTGAGCGCATCGTCGGCATGGCCATGAAGTACCGCCCGGCGCGGGTCGGCAGCTTCGCCCAGAACATCCATGAATTTCAGAGCTTGCGCGACTTCCTCGCGTCGCTGACCCTCACCAGCCTGATCGACCTGCCGTTTACGCTGTTGATCTTCCTGGTCATCGCGATCCTCGGCGGGCATCTGGTGTGGATTCCGGTGCTGGCGTTCCCGATTGCGCTGCTGATCGGTTATGCCTTGCAGAAGCCGCTGGTGGCGACCATGGAGCGAACCATGGCCCTGGGCGCCGAGCGCCAGTCGAGCCTGATCGAAACCCTCGCCGGTCTTGATGCGGTCAAGGTCAACAACGCTGAAAGCGAACGCCAGTACCAGTGGGAACAGACTATCGGCACCCTCAGCCGCCTTGAGCTGCGGGTGAAAATGCTGTCTGGTCTGGCGATGAACATCACCTTGCTGATTCAGCAATTGGCCGGGGTGATCATGATCGTCTTCGGCGTGTACCAGATCATTGCCGGCAACCTGAGCATGGGCGGTTTGATCGCCTGTTACATGCTCAGCGGTCGTGCCCTCAGCCCGCTGGCCTCGCTGTCCGGTCTGCTGACCCGCTACCAGCAAGCCCGCGTGACCATGACCTCGGTCGATCAGATGATGGAGTTGCCCCAGGAGCGCAATTTCGACGAGCGCCCGCTGAGCCGCAAGGTCCTGCAAGGCGCCATTGAATGCCGTCAGCTGACCTTCACCTATCCGAATCAACAGAACCCCGCGCTGAAGGGCATCAACCTGATCATCAAGCCAGGCGAGAAGATCGGCATCATCGGTCGCAGCGGCTCGGGCAAAAGCTCCCTGGCCAAACTGCTGGTGGGCCTCTATCAGCCGGACGACGGCGCGTTGCTGGTGGATGGTGTGGATATCCGCCAGATCGACGTCAGCGAACTGCGCCACAACATTGGCTACGTGCCCCAGGACATCCAATTGCTCGCCGGTACGTTGCGCGACAACCTGGTGTCGGGCGCGCGCTATGTCGAAGACGAATTGGTGCTGCAAGCCGCGGAGCTGGCCGGCGTCCATGAGTTCGCCCGCCTGCACCCGCAAGGTTATGAACTGCAAGTCGGTGAGCGTGGGCAGAACCTGTCCGGCGGTCAGCGCCAGAATGTCGCCCTGGCCCGAGCGTTGCTGCTCAACCCGCCGATCCTGTTGCTGGACGAACCCACCAGCGCCATGGACAACACTGGCGAAGAGCGCCTGAAACAACGCCTCGCTGCCGTGGTGGAAAACAAGACCGTGGTGCTGGTGACGCACCGGGCCTCGCTGTTGTCGCTGGTGGATCGCCTGCTGGTGATCGACCGCGGGCAGATTCTCGCCGATGGCCCGAAAGCCGCCGTGATGGAAGCGTTGAAAAAGGGGCAGATCAGTGTTGCTTAAGTCCGGGGTCAAAGAATCCATCCGCCGCTACTTCAAAGGCTCCGCGTCGCTGCAAGGCCAACCCCTTCCCGAGGTCAACAAAGCGCTGATCGAGGACGCCCCGCGCGTGGTGCGGTTGACGATCTGGGCGATCATCGGCTTCTTCGTGTTCCTGATGCTGTGGGCCAATTTTGCGGTGATCGATGAAGTCACCAAGGGCGACGGCAAGGCGATTCCGTCGTCGAAGATCCAGAAAATCCAGAACCTTGAGGGCGGCATCGTTTCCGAGCTGTTCGTCAAGGAAGGGCAAATCGTCGAGGCTGGCGCGCCGCTGATACGTCTGGACGACACACGGTTTGCCTCCAACGTTGGCGAAACCGAGGCCGATCGGCTGTCGATGCTGTTGCGTGTGGAGCGCTTGAGCGCCGAGGTCGATGACCGTCCGTTGAATTTTCCCGCCGATGTGCTCAAAGCCGTACCCGGCCAGGCCGCCAGCGAACAGTCGTTGTACATCAGTCGTCGTCAGCAATTGCACGATGAGATCGGTGGCTTGCAGGAACAGTTGATCCAGAAGCAGCAGGAGCTGCGTGAGTTCACCTCCAAACAGGCCCAATACCGCAGCGGCCTGTCCTTGCAGCGTCAGGAAATCGCCATGTCCGAGCCGTTGGTGGCTCAGGGCGCGGTGTCCCCGGTTGAGGTTTTGCGACTCAAGCGTGCCGAGGTCGAAACCCGCGGCCAACTGGACGCCACCACCCTGGCGATCCCTCGCGCCGAATCGGCGATCAAGGAAGTGCAGCGCAAGATCGATGAGACTCGCGGCAAATTCCGCAGCGAAGCCCTGACCCAACTCAACGAAGCGCGCACCGATCTGAACAAGGCCCAGGCCACCGGCAAGGCGCTGGAAGACCGGGTCAGCCGGACGCTGGTGACATCGCCGGTGCGCGGCATCGTCAACAAGTTGCTGGTGAACACCATCGGTGGCGTGATCCAGCCGGGCAGCGACCTGGTGGAAATCGTGCCGCTGGACGACACCTTGCTGGTGGAGGCCAAGATTCGCCCGCAAGACATCGCCTTCCTGCATCCGGGGCAAGACGCCACGGTGAAGTTCACGGCTTACGACTACACCATTTATGGCGGGCTGAAAGCCAAGCTGGAGCAGATCGGTGCCGACACCATCACCGATGAAGACAAGAAGACCACGTACTACATCATCAAACTGCGCACCGAGCGCAGCCACCTCGGGACGGATGAGAAGCCGTTGCTGATCATTCCTGGGATGGTGGCGTCGGTGGATATCATTACCGGCAAGAAGACCATACTCAGTTATTTGCTCAAGCCGATTATCCGGGCTCGCGCCGAGGCGTTGCACGAGCGGTAGGACGCTAAACCTGTGGTGAAGGAGCAAGCTCCCTCGCCACAGGCTATACATCGCCTGTTCGGCCATATCGTTATTCGTTAACGGTATTTAAATTTAAATTCTTATACCTATAAAGTCACTTCCCTGCGTACCTGCCGACCAATCGGCGCGCCGCACGACACGAACCAACACGGGACCTCCGTGAGTTTCTGATCGACGCGCGCCCTTGAGCGCGCCGTGCGTGGGAGTGATTTTTATGTCAGCTGTCTCTTTTTCCCCAAAGCCTGAGCCAACAAGCGCCGCCACCCTCGCGTCGCAAACCTTCGAAATCCGCCCGTTCAGCGGCGCCGTCGGTGCCGAAATCATCGGCCTGGATTTGTCCCGCCCAATCAATCACCAGGACTTCTCCCGAATCCACCGTGCGCACCTGGATCATCATGTGGTGGTGTTCCGCGACCAGCGCATAACCCCCGAACAGCAGATCGCCTTCAGCCGCCGTTTCGGCGTGTTGCAGATCCACGTGCTCAAGCAATTCCTGCTGGCCGGGCATCCGGAAATCCTCATCGTTTCCAACATCATCGAAAACGGCCAATCCATCGGCCTCGGTGATGCCGGCAAGTTCTGGCACTCCGATCTCTCTTATAAAGAACTGCCGAGCCTGGGCTCGATGCTGCATGCCCAGGAGCTGCCCTCCGAAGGCGGCGACACGCTGTTCGCCGACATGCACAAAGCCTGGGACAGCCTGCCCGAGGCGCTGCGTAAAGCCGTCGAAGGTCGTTCGGCCGCGCATTCCTACACGGCGCGCTACAGCGAGAGCAAATTCGAGGGCAACTGGCGTCCGACCCTGACGCCGGAGCAACTGGCTCAGGTCGCTGAAGTTGTTCATCCGATCGTCCGCACCCACCCGGAAAACGGTCGCAAGGCGTTGTTCGTCAGCGAGGGCTTCACCACCCGCATCGTCGGTTTGCCGGAAGACGAGAGCAAACAATTGCTCGACGAGCTCTACGCCCACAGCGTGTTGCCGCAAAACATTTACCGCCATCAATGGCAGGCCCACGACCTGGTGTTCTGGGACAACCGCTCGCTGATTCACCTCGCCGCCGGATGCCCCAGCCATCTGCGCCGCAAGTTGTATCGCACCACCATCCAGGGCGATGCGCCTTTCTGATTTCGGAGAACCCTCATGTCCAAACGTCTTCCATTTGCACCGTTGGCCGCCGCTATCGGCCTGGGTTTCAGCCTGCTCGCCGGCAGCCTGGTGGCGCCGACCGTGGCCCATGCCGAGGGTGAAATTCGTATCGCCGAACAATTCGGCATCGTTTATCTGCTGCTCAACGTGGTGCGCGATCAGAACCTGATCGAGAAATACGGCAAGCAGGAAGGCATCGACATCAAGGTCGACTGGACCCAGCTCTCCGGCGGCTCGGCGGTCAACGATGCGTTGCTCTCCGGTTCCATCGACATTGCCGGTGCCGGCGTCGGGCCGCTGCTGACCATCTGGGACCGCACTCACGGCAAACAGAACGTCAAGGCCGTGGCTTCCCTGGGCAACTTCCCTTACTACCTGGTGAGTAATAACCCGAAGGTCAAAACCATCGCTGACTTCACCGAAAAGGACCGCATTGCGGTGCCGGCGGTCGGAGTGTCGGTGCAGTCGCGCTTCCTGCAATACGCAGCAGCCAAGCAATGGGGCGACAAAGAATTCAATCGCCTCGACAAGTACACCATCGCCGTTCCGCACCCGGATGCCACTGCGGCACTGATCGCTGGCGGCACCGAGTTGACCGGGCACTTCTCCAACCCGCCATTCCAGGATCAGGCGCTGGAAAACCCTAGCGTGCACGTGGTGCTGAACACCTATGACCTGCTCGGCCCGAACTCGCCGACCGTGTTGTTTGCCACCGAGAAATTCCGCAACGAGAATCCGAAAACCTATAAAGCCTTCATCGCGGCGCTGACCGAAGCGGCCGAGTTTGCGCAGAACGATAAAGGCGCGGCGGCCGACACGTACATCCGTGTCACCAAGGCAAAAATCGACCGTGCGGCGTTGCTGAAAATCATCGACAACCCGCAGTTCGAATTTACCGTCACGCCGAAAAACACTTACCCACTGGCCGAGTTCCTCTACCGCGTCGGCGCGATCAAGAACAAACCGGATTCGTGGAAGGATTACTTCTTCCAGGATGCCAAACCGCTGCAAGGGAGCTGATCGACATGAACGCCCCCTTGCAAGGCCACACGGTCAGCAATCCGATCGCGGTCGCGCAAGCGCTGCTGTCGGTCGACAAGGTCAGCCTGGAATACCGCACGCCCGCGCGTGTGGTTCGAGCGACCCATCAGGTCAGTTTCGAGATCGATCCGGCGGACCGCTTTGTGTTGCTCGGTCCGTCCGGCTGCGGCAAATCGACGTTGCTCAAGGCGATCGCCGGGTTCATCCCGCCCTGTGAGGGCGAGATTCGCCTGCAAGGCCAGCGGGTCGATGCGCCGGGGCCGGACCGGATCGTGGTGTTCCAGGAGTTCGATCAGCTGCCGCCGTGGAAAACCGTCAAGCAGAACGTGATGTTTCCGCTGCTCGCTTCCAAAACCCTCAAGCGTAAAGAGGCTGAAGAGCGGGCGCTGCACTATCTGGACAAGGTTGGTCTGGCGGCGTTTGCCGATGCCTATCCGCATACCTTGTCTGGCGGCATGAAAGCTCGGGTGGCGATTGCCCGGGCGTTGGCGATGCAACCGAAAATCCTGTTGATGGATGAACCCTTCGCCGCCCTCGACGCGCTGACCCGGCGCAAGATGCAGGAAGAGTTGCTGCTGCTCTGGGAGGAGGTGCGTTTCACGCTGCTGTTCGTCACTCACTCCATCGAAGAGGCGTTGGTGGTGGGCAACCGGATTCTGCTGCTGTCGCCTCATCCGGGACGGGTGCGAGCCGAAGTCCACAGCCATCAATACGATTTGCACAGCCTCGGCGGTGTGGCGTTCCAGGAATCGGCGCGGCGGATTCATCGGCTGTTGTTCGATGAAGGCCAGTCACCGGAAACCGAGCGCGCGCTGGATTTTTCCGACATTCGCATCGCTTATTGAGCCATTGAAAGGAGTGCCCGATGAGCCCGTTATCATCCGCGCGTAAAGAGTACGAAACCGTTTTGCAGCCGCTGACGAGCGTCCCGCTGGAGCGTGAGTTACCCCTCGGTCAGCGTCTCTGGCAACAGGGCTGGTTGCGTAAAAGCCTGATCCTGATTGTGCTCGCGCTGCTCTGGGAAGCCGTTGCCCGTTACCAGAATAACGACCTGCTGCTGCCAGGTTTTCTGCAAACCGCCAGCGCGCTGTACGACGGCCTGCTCAGCGGTGAGTTGTTGGGCAAGGTGTGGATTTCGCTGGTGGTGTTGTTGAAGGGCTACCTGATCGGGATTGTGCTGGCGTTTGCCCTGACCACGCTGGCAGTGTCGACGCAATTGGGTCGCGATCTGCTGAGCACGCTGACCTCGATGTTCAACCCGTTGCCGGCGATTGCGCTGTTGCCGCTGGCGCTGCTGTGGTTCGGGCTGGGGCAGAACAGTCTGATTTTTGTACTGGTGCATTCGGTGCTCTGGGCGTTGGCCTTGAACACCTATGCCGGGTTCCTTGGCGTTTCGGAAACCCTGCGCATGGCGGGGCGCAATTACGGCCTCAAGGGCATGCGTTTCGTGTTGTTCATCCTGATCCCGGCCGCGTTGCCGTCGATCCTCGCCGGTTTGAAAATCGGCTGGGCGTTCGCCTGGCGCACGCTGATCGCCGCTGAACTGGTATTTGGCGCCACCAGCGGCAAGGGTGGGTTGGGGTGGTACATCTTCCAGAACCGTAATGAGCTGTACACCGATAAGGTATTCGCCGGGTTGGCGGTGGTGATCCTGATCGGGTTGCTGGTGGAGAATCTGGTGTTCGATACGTTGGAGCGGGTAACGGTGAAGCGTTGGGGGATGCAGCGGTGATCTTTTGATCTGCTAGCATTGCGTCTGAATCAATCCAGACCAACCATAAGTGCTCAGTATGCAACTCCCGGACATGAACCTGTTGGTCGCCCTCGACGCCTTGCTCGACGAGGGCAGCGTGGTGGGCGCTGCGCGACGGATGAACCTCAGCCCGGCGGCGATGAGCCGGACGCTGACGCGGATTCGCGAGGCCATCGGCGATCCGATTCTGGTACGCGCCGGCCGTGGCCTGGTGCCGACACCCAAGGCGCTGGAGCTGCGCGAGCAGGTGCGGGACCTGGTGGAGCAGGCCGCTTTGCTGTTCCGTTCTGCCGATGACGTGGACCTGGGCAGCTTGCGCCGGCGGTTCAGCATTCGCGCCAATGATTTCTTTGTGGGCGTCTATGGCGGCAAGCTGTTCGACACGATGGAGCGCCAGGCTCCGCATTGCGAACTGCGCTTTGTCCCCGAGGGCGACGGGGATGATGAAGCCTTGCGCGAAGGGCGCATCGATCTGAGCGTCAGCAACAATCGGCCGCTGATGCCGGAAGTGAAGGTGCAAAACCTGTTCTCCACCCACTTTGTCGGGTTGGTGCGCGAAGACCATCCGCTGTTCGACGACGAGATCACCGCCGAGCGTTACGCCGGCTTTTCCCATATCAGCATGTCCCGTCGCGGGATCGCCCGTGGGCCGATCGACACGGCGCTCAACGCCTTGGGGCTGGAGCGGCGGGTGGCGGTGATTGCGCCGAGTTTCCATGCGGCGATGTTCGCCTTGCCGGATTCCGACCTGATCCTGCCGGTGCCCAAAGAAGCATTGCTGAGTGTGCGGCGCCTGGGCTTGAAGCTGCGCTCGTTCACCCTGCCGATTCCGCTACCTACCCTCATGCTGACCCAGGCCTGGCACCCGCGCTTCGACAAAGACCCGGCGCACCGCTGGATGCGCGAAACGCTCAAGGCTTGTTGCGACGAGACCTGGCTGGCGGCACAGCCGGTTTGAAGATCAAGGGATCGCATCCTTTAACCATTGCGTGTAATGCACTTATAAGCTGCCAATAAGTCAATTTTCGTAAGCCCCCGCGCTTCCTAAAATGCTTCGGTATCCCCCTTCCGGAGCGTGCAGTACATGACTTCCCTCACGGTCACGGCGCCTCTCGCTGCGACTACTCCAGCGACCGCCGTCGCACCACCGGTCTTCGGCCTGCGAATCATCATCGGCCTGGTGGGCGTGTTGCTGGCAGTGTTGGTGTCAGGCCTGAACGAGATGGTGACCAAGGTCGCCCTCGCCGACATTCGCGGTGCGTTGGCCATCGGTTACGACGAAGGCACCTGGCTGGTCGCCAGTTACACCGCGACCTCGGTGGCCGCCATGGCGTTTGCGCCTTGGTGTTCGGTGACGTTCTCGTTGCGGCGCTTCACCCTGTGCGCCATCAGCGTCTTCACCCTGTTAGGCGTGCTGTGCCCGTTTGCCCCGAATTACGAAAGCCTGCTGGTCATGCGCACCCTGCAAGGGCTGGCCGGCGGCGCGCTGCCGCCGATGCTGATGACCGTTGCCCTGCGATTCCTGCCGGCCAACGTGAAACTCTACGGCCTGGCCGGTTATGCCCTGACGGCGACCTTCGGCCCCGGTCTCGGCACACCGCTGGCCGGGTTGTGGACCGAGTACGTCGGCTGGCAATGGACCTTCTGGCAAATCGTCGTGCCGTGCCTGATTGCCATGGCGGCGGTGGCTTACGGTCTACCCCAGGATCCGCTGCGCCTGGAACGCTTCAAGTCATTCAACTGGCGTGGCTTGCTACTGGGGTTTCCGGCGATTTGCATGTTGGTGATCGGCATCCTGGAAGGCAATCGGCTGGACTGGTTCGAGTCGAGTCTGGTCTGCGCACTGCTCGGCGGCGGGCTGCTACTGCTGGTGCTGTTCCTGATCAACGAGTGGTCGCAACCGATTCCGTTCTTCAAGTTGCAGATGCTCGGCATCCGCAACCTGTCGTTCGCATTGTTGACCCTGGCCGGCGTGTTGGTGGTGTTGCTCGCGGTGGTCATCATTCCCTCCAGTTACCTGGCTCAGGTCCAGGGTTATCGCCCGCTGCAGACGGCGCCAATCATGCTGTTGGCGGCGTTGCCACAGTTGATCGCGCTGCCGTTGGTGGCGGCGCTGTGCAACCTGCGTTGGGTCGATTGCCGCTGGGTACTGGGCATCGGCCTGAGCATGCTGGCGCTGTCTTGCATCGGCGGCTCGCAGCTGACGTCAGCGTGGATTCGTGACGATTTCTACGTCCTGCAATGGCTGCAGATTTTCGGTCAGCCCATGGCCGTGCTGCCGTTGCTGATGCTCTCCACCGGCAGCATCACGCCGATGGAAGGGCCGTTCGCCTCGGCCTGGTTCAACACGGTCAAAGGCCTGGCGGCGGTGATCGCCACCGGGGTCATCGACGCGCTGACCACCGCAAGGCTGCATTTCCACTCGAGCATGCTGGTGGACAACCTCGGTAACTCGCCTCTGGTTGATAGCGCCAGCGCGAACCTCGCTCACCGCCTGCATCAGCAGGCCGTGGTGCTGACTTCCTCCGATCTTTATCTGTGCATGGCCGGCGTCGCGGTGGCGCTGATCCTGCTGATTTTTTGGCTGCCGACGCGGATCTATCCACCGCGCGCACCAACTTGAACGCTTCACTGGAACAGAAGGTTTTTATGACGACTCAATCAAAGCAAAAAGTCGCTGTCGGCGTTGCCGCAGCGATGGTGGTCGGCGTGTTGATTTACCTGGTGGCGCCGGGCTTGTTCGGCAAGCGTACACAGCAAAGCACCAATGATGCTTTCGTCTCGGCGGACTTCACCCTGGTGGCGCCGCGCGTGGCGGGATTCATCAAGGATGTGCTGGTGGAGGACAACCAACAGGTCAAGGCCGGGCAACTGCTGGCGTTAATCGACGACCGCGACCTGCGCGCTGCCGCTGAGGCCGCCGACGCGCAAACCCTGGTGGCCAAGGCGCAGCTGCAAAACGCCAGGGCAACCCTGGAGCGCCAGACGTCGGTGATCGCTCAGGCCCAGGCTACGGTGGTTTCGGCGAAGGCGGAGATGGCTTTCGCCGAGCATGAACTAAACCGCTACAACCACCTCGCCGGGGTGGGCGCCGGCACCGTGCAGAATGCCCAGCAGGCGCGCACGCGCATCGATCAGGCCACCGCTCGGTTGGCCAATGCCACAGCGGTGCTGGCGGCGGAACGCAAACAAGTGGAGATCCTGACTGCCCAGCGCGATGCCGCCGAAGGTGGGCTGAAACGAGCGCAAGCGGCGCTGGAAATGGCCAGCTATGAACTGTCCTATACGCGCATCGTTGCCCCCCAGGACGGCATGGTCGGCGAGCGCGCGGTGCGGGTCGGCGCCTATGTCACACCGGGCAGCAAGATTCTGGCCGTGGTGCCGTTGGAGCGGGCGTATGTGGTTGCCAATTTTCAGGAAACCCAACTGACCGACGTACAGCCGGGGCAGAACGTGCAGGTGCATGTCGACAGCCTTGGTGGTGAAGCCCTGCAGGGACGCGTCGAGAGCATCGCACCGGCCACCGGCGTGACCTTCGCGTCAGTCAAACCGGACAACGCCACCGGCAACTTCACCAAGGTTGTGCAACGGATTCCGGTGAAAATCATCCTCGATCCAGGCCAGCCATTGGCTGAGCGGTTGCGGGTGGGGATGTCGGTGGAGGCGAGTATTGATACTGCCAGCGCTACGGCCGATGAGCATGAGGTCGCACAACGATGAACTTCGCTAATCGCACATCCGTGTGGCGAGGGGGCTTGCCCCCGTTCGAGTGCGCAGCGCTCGCAAATTTCGGGTCCGCTGCGCGGCCCAACGGGGGCAAGCCCCCTCGCCACAGAGCTAGCATTCGTTCTGTCGCTATTGTGTTGAACCTGCTTTCGTTGAGTGCCTGCACCGTCGGACCGGACTTCCAGCGCCCTCAGGCACAGCAAGTCGCCCAATGGTCGAAACCGGCCAAAGCCGCCGCCAGTCAGGTCGTTCCCAACGAGATGGACGAACGCTGGTGGGAAGTGTTCCACGATCCGAAACTCTCGGCCCTGACCCAGCGCGCCCTGACCGACAACCTCGATTTGAAACTCGCCAGCAGCCGCTTGCAACAAAGCCGCGCCGCGCGCCAGGTAATCACCGCCGAGCGCTATCCCAACACCGCCGCCACTGGCAGCTACGGGCGCAAACGCAACAGTGGTGAAGGCCTGAACGATCCGTCGGGCAATAACGGCGACTCGGCGTACAACCTGTGGGATGCAGGCTTTTCCGCCTCCTGGGAACTGGATTTCTGGGGTCGTGTACGCCGCGAAACCGAAGCCGCCGATGCCACCCTGGAGGTGGCGGAAAACGATCGCCGTGGCGTGCTGCTGTCAGTGCTCGCCGAAACGGCTCAGGACTACATTCAACTGCGCGGTGTGCAAAGCACCCGGGCTGTCACCGAGCAGAACCTCGACGTCGCCCGGCATAGTTTGAAACTCTCGCAACTGCGCCTGGCCGACGGTGTGGCGACGGATCTGGACGTCGCCGAAGCCGCCGCGCAAGTCGCGGCCATCGAATCGCGTTTACCGGCGCTGGAGCAGCGTCAGTCGCAACTGATCAACGCGCTGAGCCTGTTGATGGGCGAACCGCCGCAAGCGTTGTCCGCCGAGTTATCCACAGACACCCCGGTGCCGCAAACCCCGCGACAGGTCGCCATCGGCTTGCCGTCGCAATTGGCCGAGCGCCGCCCGGATATCCGCCAGGCCGAAGCCCGACTGCATGCCGCGACCGCCAGCATCGGCGTGGCCAAGGGGGATTTCTATCCGCGAATCACCCTGTCGGGCAACATCGGTTCGCAGGCCCTGCAACTGAGCGATTTCGGCTCCTGGGGCTCGCGCTCGTTCGGCATCGGTCCGCAATTGAGCCTGCCGCTGTTCGACGGCGGTCGGCTGCGGGGCGTGTTGCACCTGCGCGAAGCCCAACAACAGGAAGCGGCCCTGGCTTACCAGCAAACCGTGCTGCGGGCCTGGCATGAAATCGACAATCAACTCACCGCCTACAACGCCAGCCAATTGCGTCGCGACAGCCTCGCCGAAGCCGTGCGCCAGAACCAGATCGCCCTGCGCACCGCACAACAGCAATACGTCGAAGGTGTGGTGGATTTCGTCAACGTCCTCACCGTGCAAGGCGAATTGCTGGCGACCCAGCAGCAATGGGTCGAGAGCTCGACCGGGGTGTCGTTGGCGATGGTCGGGTTGTACAAGGCGTTGGGTGGGGGATGGGAGTCGGTGTATCCGGTGGCAGGGGCCGTTACCAATAATCCGGCTTGATCGCGGGTGTCTTATGAGTAGCCACACGAACTGGAAACTGGTGCGACTGCAGCTCTTCTGAGGTTACGACACGTCGCATCCAGTGTGAGTGCTCCTTTAAAGAGCCTGGTGATGGACGGTTTAACTCGGCTCGATGAGGAAGAATGACTCCAACTCTTATGTCTGGGAAATCTTCTCGAATTGCTCTCAGGGCTGGAGTCATATCGGTGTCGCTGGATACCAGGACTAGCTGTTCGATTTGCTCATGGAAATGGAGCTTGGCCTGCCTTGCCGCAGTGCGATACATGCTGATTGCGATGTGGACATCCGTTTCTTTTTCTTCAAGCTTCCAGATGTCGATCTTGTCTTGGCGAGAGGCGGCGGTCTTTCTGTCAATGAAGCGAGGTGCTTTAGCTGGCTCAAGTTTATGGCGACCATAGTGAACGGCAACATTAGTCGCTTTTAAAGCACGCACATAGGTGTCTTGAGCTTCTTTGGACACTCTGCCGCGAGTGGCAAGTTCTGGTTTGACAGATGAGGTGAAGTAATCAACCGAGATGAGTGAATTTTGTGGGTTCTCGATGTGGGCGACATGGCCCAGCAAGCCTTTCAGATTGAGCCATTTGTATGGGGTACCCGCGAGCAATCCATAGAACACGTTGTAGCCATCAACAAAGAAAGCGGTACGCACAAACTCAATCCTCAGAAACGAAAAAACCGGCCTAGGCCGGTTTCTTCACCACCAACTGCCAGTGAACTTAATCTCTGCGTACGGGGTTCAGTAAGACGATCCTAAGTCGAGTTAGCGATGACGTCAACCGTTGACTGACCAAGGCATCACTCGGAGGGACATCCCCAGCGCCGGCAAGCCAGTTTTGTGCATTTGTCTGGTTGATGGTCAAGCCATTCCTGGACCCATCTATTAATGATTGTTACGGCGGAAAGGGTAGATGTGCCGTTGCGTTTGTAGGGGATGAAGTGTCTATTGCCGATTTCGTTTTTGATCGAATGGTCGTTCCTGATTTCTTGTGGGATTTATTACCGATACTCATCGAGCTCGGAAATCAACGACCGCTCTGAAAATTTTGTCCTTTTTGAAACATTACATTTCCAACCAATGATGGCTATCTGCTTGACGCGCCCCCCCGCTGTCGTAGACTCCGCTCATCCGTCAGGGAGTTACGGTTATGCGGCGTTTTCGTATTTGGGTTGCGGGATTAACCTTTGTAACGTGCGTAGTACAGGCGCAAACGCCTGCGCCAGACGATCCGTTGCTGGAAAGCAACGCGGTCGGCGGTAACGCGTCAGCCAGCAGTGAGGCCCGTGGTGTGCTGCGAGCCCGGGATCAGGCTGTGCTCGCCAGTGAGTTGTCCGGGCGGATTGTCGAGTTGCCGTTCAGTGAGGGCGAGTCGTTCAAAAAGGGCGACACCCTGGCGCGGTTTGACTGTTCGGCTTATCAGGCTCAGCTCAACGCGGCTCAGGCCGCCAACCGTGGCGCCGGTGAGGAACTGGCCCATAACCGGCAACTGGCGGCGTTGAATTCGGTGGGGCGCTTTGAAGTGGCGCGGGCCGAGGCCAAGGTCAGCGAAACCCAGGCGCAATCTCAGGTTTATCAGGTTCAGGTCAAGCGCTGCAGCGTGGTCGCGCCGTTCGATGGCCAGGTCGTCGAGCGCAAGGTCAAGCGCTACGAAAGCGTTGCCGCCGGCGCGCCGTTGCTGGATGTGGTCGATAACCGCACCCTGGAAATTCACCTGTTGGTGCCGTCACGCTGGATGGGCAAGCTCAAGCCCGGCCAGACGTTCAGCTTTGTTCCCGATGAAACCGGTCAGCCGCTGGATGCCACGGTCAAGCGCCTCGGCGCGCGGATCGACGAAGGCAGCCAGACCTTGCTGCTGGTGGCGACACTGCCCAACGCCAGCGGCCTGTTGGCCGGCATGAGCGGGACGGCGCGTTTCGCGGAGCTGAAATGAACGCGCCGGTGACGGGTGGCGCCGAGCAGGTATTTGCCAGGTTTCTCGATCTCGAACGCCAGACCCGCGCCGCGCGCAATCCTGCTCAATTGGCCTACAGCCTGGTCAATGACGGTCAGGCGCTGTTCAGTTTCCGCCATGCCGCGTTGTTGATCGCCGGCAAGGTGCAGGCGGTGACTGGTGTCAGTGCGGTGGAGCCGAATGCGCCGTTCGTGGCGTTTGTCGAGCAAGCGGTCACGCAGTTGTTCAAGCTCGAAGTGCTGAAACAGGCACGGGTGATCGCGCCCGATCTGCTCAGCGAATCGATTCAGGCCGATTGGCAAAGTCTGTCGGCCGCTCAAGTGTTCTGGCTGCCGCTGATTGATCATCAGGGCGAGATCTTCGGCGGGCTGTGGCTGGCGCGGGATGTGCCATGGAACCCTGCCGAGCAGGTGTTGTTGTCGCAACTGGGCGACACCTATAGTCACGCCTGGCTGGCGCTGCAACCGCGCAAGCCCTGGCGACTGCGTTGGACGCGTAAGCGTCAGGTGGCGCTGGTTGCCGTGTTGTTGCTCGGGTTGCTGATTCCGGTGCGCCAATCGGTGTTGGCACCGGCCGAAGTCGTCCCGTTGGGCGGCCGGGTGGTCGCCGCGCCACTGGACGGGGTGATCGCCGAGTTCCTGGTCAAACCCAACCAGACGGTGAAAACCGGTGATCTGCTGCTGCGCTTCGAAAGCACCACGCTCAAGGCGCAGGCCGATGTGGCCGAGCGCGCCCTGGGCGTTGCCGAAGCAGAACTCAAGGCCAATTCCCAACGCTCCTTCGCCGATGCCGAATCCAGTTCGAAAATCGATCTGCTGGCCGCACGTGTCGAGCAGAAACGCGCCGAACGGGATTACGCCCGTGAACTGCTCAAACGCAGCGAAGTGCGTGCCGAGCGAGACGGCATCGCGGTGTTCGCCGACGCTGAACGCTGGACCGGCAAACCGGTGCAGACCGGCGAGCGCTTGATGGAACTCGCCGACCCGAATCAGGCCGAGTTGCGCATCGAATTGGCCGTGGGCGATGCGATTGCCCTGGAACCGGGGGCGCAGGTCGCACTGTTTCTCGACAGTGATCCACTGCAGCGGTACCAGGCCAGGCTCGAACGTTCGGCCTATGAAGCGCAGCCAACAGCTGGCGGGCAACTGGCTTATCGACTGGATGCGACATTCGACGGCGCACCGCCGCGCATTGGCCTGCGTGGCACCGCGAAAGTCTTCGGTGACCGTGCGCCGCTGGCGCTGTACCTGTTGCGTCGACCGCTGGCCGGGTTGCGTCAGAGCGTGGGCCTTTAGATGAGCTTGCCGAGCCTGCGGGCAGACTTGCAATTGTCGGCGGCAGCCCCGGCCCTCGACGGGTCGCCGTGCTGGACCCTGGCCGATCCGGTGCGTGGACGTTATTTCAAACTCGGCGCGGCGGCGATGCGCTTGCTGCGTCATTGGTCCCTGGGTGATCCCGAGCAGGTGCTGCGTGCCGCCAACCGCGAGCCAGGGCTGCCGCTGGACGGCGCGGTGCTTGAGCAATTGCTGGAATTTTTGCGCGGCCACGACCTGATCAGCGCCCTCGACCCATCGCAGCGTGCCAGTTACAGCCTGAAGGCCGCGGCTCAGCGCCAGAGCCTGTGGAAAATCCTGCTGCATCAATACCTGTTTTTCCGGATTCCGCTATGGCGCCCGGACGCCTTTCTCAATCGCGTCTGGCCGTGGCTGGAGCATTTCGGCCCGCGCGCATTGCGCTACGGATTGCCCGCGACGCTGGGGCTCGGGGTGTTTCTGGTATCGCGGGACTGGCAGCGATTCATCGCCACTTTTCCGCACCTGTTCAGCCTCGGCGGCGCATTGGCGTTCGCGGTGGCGCTGTTTTTCGCCAAGCTGTGCCACGAGTTCGGCCACGCCTTCATGGCCAAGCGCGCCGGCTGTCGGGTACAGAGCATGGGCGTGGCGTTCATGGTGCTGCTGCCGATGTTCTACACCGATGTCAGCGACGCCTGGCGGGTCAACGATAGACGTGCGCGATTGCTGATCGGCGCCGGCGGGGTGCTGGCGGAACTGGTGTTGGCCTGTATCGCGCTGCTCGCCTGGTCACTGCTGCCCGATGGCCCCGGGCGCACGGCGGCGTTCATGCTCGCCAGTGCGACTTGGATTACTACGCTGGTGATCAACCTCAACCCGTTCATGCGTTTCGACGGCTACTTCTTGCTCAGCGACTTCTGGGAGGTGGACAACCTTCAGGGGCGCGCCTTTGCCTTGTGTCGCTGGCGATTGCGCGAGTTCCTGTTCGGCTACGCTGCCCCGGCGCCGGAGCCGTGGTCGCCGAAGATGCAGCGGCGTTTGTTGATCTGGGGATACGGCTCGTGGCTGTGGCGCGCGGCGTTGTTTTTCGGGATTGCGCTGGCGGTTTATCACCTGTTCTTCAAGGTATTGGGGATCTTCCTGATGCTGGTGGAGCTGGTGTGGTTCATCTTCCTGCCGATCCTGAACGAGTGGCGGCAATGGTGGAGTCGTCGCGAACAGGCGCATACGCCTCGGGTACTGATCAGTAGCCTGACATTACTTGGGCTGTTGTTGCTGCTGGCGCTGCCGTGGCGCAGCGCGGTGGAGCTGCCGACGATGCTGGAGGCGGGACGCACCAGCGCCCTGCACGCGCCGGTGGCGGCGCGGGTAAAAACGGTGAATGTGCACGACGGCCAGGTTGTCGCTCAGGGTGAAGTGCTGATCGAGCTGGAGACACCGGACCTGGACTCACGCCAGGCGATCGTTCGTCGCGAGATCCAGATCCAGCAATTGCAGATGCGTCGTCAGGCCAGCCGCAGCGAAACTGCAGCCGACGCCGGAATCGTCGAGCAGCGCCTGGCGGAAGCGGTGGCTGAATACCGAGGGCTGGTCGCCCAGCGTGAGCGACTGCTGTTACGCGCACCCCACGCCGGCAAGGTACGCGATCTGCTGCCGCAGTTAACGGTCGGGCGCTGGCTTTCGACTAAAGAGCCTTTGGTTCGGGTGGTCGAAGACGGCGCGCGGTTGCGCGGTTATCTGGCCGAAGCCGAGCTCTGGCGTGTTGCTCCGGGTGCTCGCGGGCGGTTCATTGCCGATGACCCGATGCACCCGGCGATCGCCGTGCAATTAAGCGAAATCGATACCAACGGCGCGGCTTATGTCGATCAAGAGGCGCTGACTTCCGATCATCATGGGCCGATTGCCGTGCGCCGGGATCAGCTTCAGCGCGCCGAGCCGGTGCAGGCGCAGTATGGCGCGCGGTTGAGCATCCTCGAAGAGACGCCGACGCCGGTGCAACCTTTGCGCGGCATCGTGGTGTTGCAGGGCAGTGGCGAATCGTTGCTGGGCGTTGCCTGGCGGCGCATGGCGGCCTTGGGGGTCAGGGAAAGCGGTTTCTAGGGAGAGCAGCGATGGCGAACAGCAATTCAGTGGCGGCGGACGGCCTGGTGGTCAGACCTTCGCGGACCAGCGATGGACCTTTCCTGCACAGCCTTTACCAGGCGGCGCGGCCGGATCTGCAATGGATCGACGGCGAGCAGGAAGTGGTCGAGCAGGTGATTGCCCAGCAATTCACCGTGCAGGAGCAAGGACTGGGGGAAAACTTTCCCAATGCCATGCATTACGTGATCGAGAAACTCGACACAGCCATCGGCGCGCTGACCACCGACTTCGGTCCCAATGAAATTCGCGTGCTGTACCTGGCGTTTATCCCCCAGGCCCGAGGCCGGGGTTACGGGCGGACGGTGCTGCAAGGCGTGCAAAAAGCCGCGCAACAAATCCGTTGCCCGGTGGCGACGGTGGTCTGGGCCAACAATCCCCATGCGCGCCAGCATTACCTGGCGCTGGGGTTTCAGGTTGAAGAGCGCAACCCGGCGGCGGAGCGGTTGGTGTGGTACCCGCAGGGTTAAGAGCAATACAAAAAACTGTGGTGAGAGGCTCACCACATAAGCCCGCTCCCACAAAGTCTCAGTTGAAGGCGATGTAGAAATAACCCACGTCGGGATCCCGCCCCATGGTCGGTACTCGCGAGACGAAAATATTTTCCACCTGGCCCAGTTCCGGCAACTCCAGCGCACACAAGCCATCGACAAAGTCAGTGGGTTGCAGGCTGTTGAGCTCGACGCTGAACGGCATGCGCTCGCTTTTGGGCATCTGTGAATGGGGCGTTTCTTTAAGGGTGTCGATATGGATCGGCAATTCACTGCCATCGGGCAGCCGCAGCGTCCCGGTCTTGCCCAGCAGTGCCTGAAAGTGTTGGCTTTGAACCTGTTGCAGCATGGCATCCCTCCATCAAGCAAAAGTGGCCGGGGGATGTGCATCCCCCGGCCAGACCCTCAGTTACGCGAAGGGAACAATCCGTTCAGGGCGATGCTGAAGTTGAGCACCAGGAACGGGTTCATCACCGTCATGGGCAAACCATTGCCGGCGGACGAGATTTCCCCTGTCACCGTGCTGGTTACGCCCTTGAGCGGCACAGCCGCGGCACCTTGCTGATCGGAGTAGATGCTCGCCGAGCCTGGCCCGCCGCCCGAGGCACCGATGTACGAGTTGGTTGCGGTCGGGTTGGTGACCGGGTTGCTCGCCGGGCTGGCCAGTTGCAGGGTGGTGGTGGCCGTGAGCCCGGACAGGGCGTGGGTGTGGTTGGGCAGGTTATTGATGGTCGCGGTGACGTTTTCGGTCCCGGAGACCTCGCCGATGACACGCGGGGTCAGGCCCAGGCCATTGCCTTGGGCAATCGGCATGCGGCCCTGCAGGTTGGGCAGCATGAAATTGGTGGTGCCATTGCCTCCATAGTAGGTTCCCAGCAGTGAGAAAAGCGCCTGGTATTGCGAGATCCCCAGCGTCTGGCCATAGCACAGGGCCCAGCCGTTGGGGGCGAAGTTAAAGGCGAAAGGTTGGATAGTGCCCATGAATACTTCCATAGTTCCTCATCCCTCAGGTTAGTGTCTGATATGTCACATCGCAGGCCCGGTTATCCGGGCGGATCGCAGTGATCAGCCGACTCCGTTCATCTCCGTGGCTGGGTCACGCCACGCCAAAGCGTAGACGCTGATCGGAATGATTGCCGGACGTCGTCCGTCTTAAAGCCAGCATCGACGACGGGCCTGAGCCTGTCCTACAGTGCTTGAGAAAATTGCATATTCACTGGGTCGAAGCTCATTGGGTCGAGGCACATCAGGTCGAAAAAGGGGAGGCAATGGAGGCACGTAGAGAAACACCGCTGGGTGACACTCAGGATCCGCACGCGACACCGGGCTCATGGGCGGCTGCCCGCCGCTTATTGCGGTGGGCGCGGGAGCATTGGCTGCTGCCGATCCTGGCATTGGCCGCGCTGGTGCGTTTTTACGACCTGACGGCGGCGGCGATCTGGGGCGACGAAGGGTCCAGCTTGCTGCTGAGCCAGTATTCCCTGGCCGGGATCTGGGAGCATGCGGCCCATGACGTGCATCCGCCGTTGTATTTCATGCTGCTGCACGGCTGGATCGAGCTGTTCGGCGACGGCATTTTTTCGATTCGTTGCCTGAGCGCGCTGCCGGGGATTGCCACGGTCGGGCTCGGTGTCTGGCTGGTGGACCTGCTCGCGACCCGCCGCGCCGCGTTGCTGGCCGGGGTTCTGCTGGCGCTGTTGCCCACGGCGGTGCGGTATAGCCAGGAAGTGCGGATGTACTCGCTGTTGGGGATGTGGCTGATCGGCGCCACGATCGCCCTGGTGTACTGGATAAAACGGCCACAACGCACGCGCTATCTGGTGATCTACACCCTGCTGATGACAGTTGCGTTCTACACCCATTACTTCACCGCGCTGTGCGTGCTGTGTCACTGGTTGTATCTGGGCCTGATCCGTGTGCAGCCAGGGTATCGACTGCGGCACATTCAGCGCTCGGGCTGGTGGCTGGCCAATGTGGCGATTGTGCTGTTGTACCTGCCGTGGGTGCCCAGCCTGATCGATCTGATCCAGCACTTGGATCTGCTCAAGGCCAATGGTGATGTGGGGTGGGAGCCCCCCGTCATGCTCGACTCATTGCCGTCGATGATCTGGTCGCTCCTGATCCAGGACGATGGCGAGAACCTGCCCACGCTGATTTTTATTGCGCTGCCACTGGCATTGGTGGCCCTGGCGGGCGTGGCGCTGGCCCGCGACCGCAGTGTGTTCCGTGGCAGTGCGCTGGCGGTGATCTACACCGCGGTCCCGTTATTGCTGGTGTTTGCGGTGTCGTTCATCTCGCCGGTGTTCATCGAGCGTTACCTGACCGCTTACGCCTTGGGTCTGCCGATGGTTGTCGCACTGGCCGTCGATCGCTTGTACACAGACCTCAAGGTCTTGGCGCTGGCCGTGCTGCTGCTGTTTGCCGGTGTCGAGCTGGTGGGGCTGAAGAACAATGCCACGGTGGATACTGAGGATCAGATCAGCGTCATGGCCACACACGTGAACCAGCACTTCATGCCCGGCGACCGAATCGTCACCAGCGACATGCTCTGGTACCTGAGTTACGTCTATTACAACCAGACCAACGCCAAACCGATGCTGTACACGCCACCATTGGCCGATGGCCGGTCGAGCCGGCCGAACGCCTACGGTTTCGGTACGCTGGTGACCAATGACATCTACCTGGATAGCCTCGATGCCTTGCCCAAAGGCACTGGTCGGGTATGGCTGGTCGGTACCCTCGAGGGGGCGGATGAGTTCGCTCCATTGCCCGCGGGCTGGCGACGCGTCGACGAAGCCCGGGGGGGAGGTGCCGTGGCACGCTTGTATGTGCTGAAGTAATTCGTGGTTTCAGGGCTTAAACGATTCAACTTTTAAACAGTTATATAGATTGCGTTTTCCAGTCGATTTAGCTCCGATTTGATATCAAAACACCACTAGCTGTAAGGCCATTCATGGTCTACGCTCCGTCGTACAAAGGACTGAATGACGGGTGAATGGATTGCAGCAATTCCACTTTATCTCCGGCTTGCCGCGCTCGGGCTCGACCCTGCTTTCTGCCATTCTTTTGCAGAATCCGCGTTTTCATGCCGGCATGACCAGCCCCGTGGGCGCACTCTTTTCCGGTGTTCTGGAGCAATGCAGCGCCGGCAGCGAATTCGGTGCGGTGATCGACACCGATATGCGTCGCCGCCTGTTGCGCGGCCTGTTCGACTCTTTCTACGCCGACAAGGCCGACAAACCGGTGGTGTTCGACACCAACCGCTTGTGGAGTTCGCGCCTGCCGGCGATCAGCGATCTGTTCCCTCAAGCCAAGATCATTGCCTGTGTGCGCAATGTCGCCTGGGTCATGGACAGCATCGAGCGCCTGTACCGCGCCAATCCCTTCGAAAACACCAAGCTGTTCGGCGACGCGGTCGAGCGCAATACGGTCTACAGCCGCTGCGAAACCCTGGCCCAACGCAATCGGTTGGTGGGGTTTTCCTGGGCCGCCCTCAAGGAAGCCTATTACGGCGAACACGCCGACTCACTGCTGATCATCGATTACGACCTGCTGAGCCAGGCGCCGGAGCGGGTGATGCGGCTGGTCTACGACTTCATCGGCGAACCCTGGTTCGAACATGATTTCGATCATTTGGCCTACGACGCGCCGGAATTCGACCAGGCCCTTGGCCTCTCGGGGCTGCACAAGGTGAAGGCCAAGGTTCAATTGCAGTCCAGGCGCACGATCCTGCCGCCGGATTTGTTCAAGCAATACGCCGAGTTGTCCTTTTGGCTCGATGGTTCAGCCAGCGCCGCCAATGTCATTCGTATGAAAGCCGACGCCGCGATCAGTTGATCGCGGCGTTTTCATTGATCTGTCAAAAGTTCGAGTCCGGGTGAGCAGCATGTGGTGGAGCAAAGGCAAGTCGCGGGTTACCGAAGGCGCACGAGCGCTGGCCTCGCCAATGATCATGTCATTGGAGCCCCGCATGCTGTTCGACGGCGCGGTAGCCGCCACGGTGGCCGATACTGCCCAGGCTGACACCCATGCCACGGCCGACGCGGTCAAGGCACCGACCGCCGATCAGCCGGTCGCCAGCAAGGATACCCACGGCCAGGCCGATGCCACGCCAACCCCGACGCCTGTCGCGGTACCGGGACAAAGCGTGGTGTTCGTCGATTCGCGGGTCAAGGACGCCGACAGCCTGCTTAAAGGCGTCGCACCTGGCACTCAGGTGGTTCAGCTGGACGCGAGCAAGGACGGCTTGCAGCAGATTGCCGACTACCTCGATACCCATCAAGGCATCAGTTCGGTGCAGATCATCGCCCACGGCAACGCAGGCGATCTGTGGCTGGGTAACAGTTATCTGTCGGCCGATAACGTCGCGGCCCGCAGCGCCGTGCTGGCGGAAATCGGCAAGGACATGAACGTCGGCGGCGACATCATGATCTACGGCTGCTACACCGCCGAAGGCGAGCGCGGCTTGAGTTTCGTCGACTCGCTGGCGCAACTGACCGGCCGTGATATCGCCGCTTCCAGCAACCGCACCGGGGTGGGTGGCGACTGGAATCTGGAAATTGCCACCGGCAACATCGAAAGCGCCAACGTGCTCTCGACCACGGCCATGAACGACTATCACTGGGGCCTGGCCACCTGGACCGCCACCAACAACGCCAACACGGGCGTCGGCTCGTTGCGTGCCGCCCTCGCCTCGGCGCAGAACGGCGATATCGTCACATTCAGCACCGGCATGACGGTGCAGTTGACCTCCGAGTTGCTGATCAACAAGAGCGTCTACGTTGATGGCGACTTGAACAACGACGGTGTGGCAGATGTGACTCTCGATGGTCAGTACAAGACCCGAGTAATTGAAGTGTCGTCTGGCAGCGCCGTGACGCTTGATGGCCTGGTGATCACCCGTGGCCTGGTGGCGGGCAACGGTGGCAACGGTGGCTACGGTGCCACGGGCGCGATGGCGGGGGGGATTTTCAACGCAGGGATTCTGACCCTGAAAAACGTTACCGTGACCTCCAACGCCGCTTCCGGTGGCGGTGGCGGCGGCGGTGTCACGGGCGCTTTTTACGGCGGTGGCGGCGGTGGCGGTGGCGGTTTAGGCGGCCAGGGCGGCGGGCACGGCGGTTCGGCAGGGCCGGGCACCGGCACATTGGGCGGCCAGGCGGGCAGCGCCGGTGTCGGTGGTTATGGCGGCGGTTATGACGCCACCCACATGGGCGGTCGCGGTGGTTCCACCACTGGCGGTGCTGGCGGGGTGGGCGTTTCCTATTACAGCAATGGCGGTAACGGTGCGACGGCCACCAATGGCACGATTTCCATTGGCGGTGGCGGCGGCGGGTCCGGTTGGGACAAGGTCGGTGGCGCTGGCGGCAACGCGGTGGGCGGGATCTACAACGCCAGCAGCGGCACCATCACCGTCATCGGCACGTCGACCATCAGCAACAACATCGGTGCCGGTGGCGGCGGTGGCGGTGGTGGTGGCCAAGGCAGCAATGCCAGTAATGGCGGCATTGGCGGCAGGGGCGTCGGTGCGATCTGGAACAAGGGCACGCTGCTGATGACGGCCGCCAACTTCGCGGCCCTGGCCGGCAATGCCGCAGCCAGTGGCGCAGGCGGTACCGCGCAGGGCGGAGGTTCAACCGGCACCTCGCCGACCTCTTTCTCGACTATCTACAACGACGGTGGCGTACTCAATACCGCGTATTCGCCACCGCCGACCGCGACCATTGTGGTCGCCGACACCACACTGAGCATCGGCGAAACGTCCTTGGTGACGATCACCTTTTCCGAGGCCGTGACCGGTTTCACCAACGCGGACCTGACTATCCCCAACGGCACCCTGAGCTCCGTCAGCAGCAGCGATGGCGGCATCACCTGGACGGCAACGTTCACCCCGTCCGCCAGTATTTCCGATACGACCAACGTCATCACCCTGGACAACACCGGCGTGATAAACGGCCTGGGCACCGCTGGCGTCGGCACCACCAACTCCAATAACTACACGGTCGACACCGTACGCCCGACCGCGACCATCGTGGTGGCGGACAATGCGCTGAAAATCGGCGAAACCTCGCTGGTGACCATCACCTTCAACGAAGCGGTGAGTGGTTTCACCAACGCGGACCTGACGATTGCCAACGGTACGTTGACCTCGGTGAGCAGCAGCGACGGCGGCATCACCTGGACCGCGACCTTCACGCCTTCGGCGAGCATCAGCGACACCACCAACCTGATCACCCTGGACAACACCGGAGTCAGCGACCTGGCGGGCAACGCCGGCAGCGGCACCACCGACTCCAACAACTATGCCGTCGATACGGTGCGCCCGACCGCCACGATTGTGGTGGCCGATACAACACTGACCGCAGGTGAAACCTCGCTGGTAACCATTACGTTCAGCGAAGCAGTCAGCGGTTTCACCAACGCCGACCTGACCATCGCCAACGGCACGCTGAGCGCGGTGAGCAGCAGCGACGGTGGCATCACCTGGACGGCGACCTTCACGCCGTCGGCCAGCGTCAATGACACCACCAACCTGATCACCCTGAACAATACCGGGGTCAGTGATCTGGCGGGCAACACCGGCAGCGGCACCACCAACTCGAACAATTACGTGATCGACACCGTCCCGCCGACCGCGACCATCGTGGTCGCCGACAACGCACTGAAAATCGGCGAAACCTCACTGGTAACCATCACCTTCGATCAGGCGGTGAGCGGTTTCACCAACGCGGACCTGACCATCGCCAACGGTACACTCACGGCGGTGAGCAGCAGCGACGGCGGCATTACCTGGATGGCGACCTTCACCCCGACCGCCAGCATCACCGACGCGACCAACCTGATCACCCTGGACAACTCTGGCGTGCAGGCGGCCGCCAGCGGTAACGTGGGCATTGGCACGACCGACTCCAACAACTATGCCATCGACACCGTGCGCCCGACGGCCACGATCGTGGTCGCGGACACGGCGTTGAAAATCGGCGAAACCTCGCTGGTGACCATCACCTTCTCCGAGGCGGTGAGCGGTTTCACCAACGCGGACCTGACGATCGCCAACGGCACGTTGACCTCGGTGAGCAGCAGCGACGGCGGCATCACCTGGACGGCGACCTTCACACCTTCGGCGAGCATCAACGACACCACCAACCTGATCACCCTGGACAACACCGGGATCAGCGACCTGGCGGGCAACGCCGGCAGCGGCACCACCGACTCCAACAACTACGCCGTCGATACGGTACGCCCGACCGCCACGATTGTGGTGGCCGATACAACGCTGACCGCGGGTGAAACCTCGCTGGTGACCATTACGTTCAGCGAAGCAGTCAGCGGTTTCACCAACGCCGACCTGACCATCGCCAACGGCACGCTGAGCGCGGTGAGCAGCAGCGACGGCGGCATCACCTGGACCGCGACCTTCACGCCTTCGGCGGGCATCAACGACACCACCAACCTGATCACCCTGAACAACACCGGGGTCAGTGATCTGGCGGGCAACACCGGCAGCGGCACCACCAACTCGAACAATTACGTGATCGACACCGTCCCGCCGACCGCGACCATCGTGGTCGCCGACAACGCACTGAAAATCGGCGAAACCTCACTGGTGACCATCACCTTCGATCAGGCGGTGAGCGGTTTCACCAACGCGGACCTGACCATCGCCAACGGTACACTCACGGCGGTGAGCAGCAGCGACGGCGGCATTACCTGGA
>NZ_BOMA01000026.1:0-28569 GCF_016861935.1 Pseudomonas sp. 008
CCAGCATTGCCGGTACCGGTGAAGTTACCGGTGCCGACAAAGGTCAGACGCTCGACGTTATCGGCCAGCACTTGCGTGTTGAGCTGGGTGCGCATTTCGTCGTCACCGCCGCCGGCCTGCTCGACCACCGTCGCGCCCTGGTTGCTGATGACGTACACATCGTTGCCGGCGCCACCTTCCAGGATATGGATCGGGTTGTAGCCAGTCAGCGTGTCGTTGAACGCCGAGCCCACTACCCGCTCGATACCTAGGTAGGTATCGCCTTGGGCATCACCGCCGGTGCCCTTTCCAGTGAGCAAATCCACGTTAACTGCGGACGTCGAGTTCACATAGGAAACAGTGTCAGTACCCGCACCGCCATTCAACACATCGGCACCCGCACCACCATCCAGCAAATCATTTCCTGCCCCGCCATCCAGCGAGTCATTACCTGCGAACCCATAGAGCTCATCAGCCACCGAAGTACCTATCAGAGTATCCGTACCCGATGTTCCATTAATCACTGCCATTTTTTCTTCCTTGCCGTTTTGATAAATCGGTAGCCAACACAACACTTCAGCTGAGCATCACCCTTCCCGGAATGCCCGCTGAGCGTGATCACTGATTGGTTTGAGCAAATAAGAAATGACACTTCTGGAGCCGGTCTTGATCATCGACTCCACCGGCATGCCCGGCACCAGGGCCAGCCCTTGAAGCTTTGTCAGTTCGCTCTGAGGAATTCTGATGCCCGCGCGGTAGAAGCCAACACCCGTGCGTTCGTCCTGAATCAGATCCGCCGAGAGGCGAACCACGGTGCCGCTCAACTCGGGAGTGGTGCTGCGATTGAAAGCACTCAGGCGCAACGTGGCGTCCTGACCGAGAGACACCTGATCAATGTCCTGCGCACTGATCTTCGCCTCCACCAACAACTCATCATCAGCCGGCACGATCTGCATCAAGCCTTCAGCCGGGGAAATCACCCCGCCCACGGTGTGCACGGCCAATTGCTGTACCCGCCCGGCAATGGGCGAGGTGATGTCGATTCGCTTGAGCTGATCATTGGCGCTGATTTCACGCTCGATCAGCTCGCCCTGGCGTGCGAGCAAGTCGCGCAATTCCTCTGAGACTTCACTGCGAAAGGTCTGATCGACTTGAAGCCGCTGCAGCTCGGTTTCGGCGATCTTGCCCCGCGCTTCTGCAATGGAGGCCATCAGCTGTCCGCGTTCACCGCGCAGCCGGGCGATGCCACGGGCCAGGGCATTAACCCGATCCAGAGTCATCAGGCCTTTGTCGAAGAGCTTTTTGACCGCTTGATATTCCTTGTCGATCAGTTCGATTTCTTCGGACTTGGTTTTCTGCTGGATGTCGTGGCCGACGATGGTTTCGTTGAGTTGCTGGACCCGTTCGCGCAGTTGCTTCTTCTGGCCTTCGCGGGACGCACGCCGGTCCAGGAACAATTGCTGTTCGCTGGCCATGACCACGCGCGCCTGATCGGTACTCATGCGTGCGAGCAGTTCTTTCGGCACTGCCACTTCACTGACATTGTCGCGTTCGGCTTCCAGGCGCGCCTGGCGTGCCCACGCTTGATTCAACGACTTGCTCACGATGGCCTGACTGGCCGCTTGCAAGGTGGCATCGAGGCGCAGCAAGACATCTCCCGCCGCTACCTGCTGGCCTTCCTTGACCAGTAACTCGGCGACTACACCGCCGGTGGGGTGCTGGATCTTTTTGACGCTGCCTTCCACTGCGAGGGTGCCGGTGGCAATCACCGCACCGGACAGGTTGGTGCAGATCGCCCAGGTCAGACCGCCGCCGAGCAATACCACCAGCGAGATCACACCCAGGCGCAAGTGGCGGGACAGCGAATGGCTCAAGGTACTTTCTTGATCGTTATGCATCAGTTGGATACTCCCATTTCCACGACATTGGTTGTGGGCCGGGAGGCCGGTGGCGCGGGTTTTCTCAGCACGGATTCTTTAGACCCGAAGGCAACCTGGACGCCGTTTTCCAGAATCAGCACCTGATCGATCACTGACAGGATGTTGGTGCGATGGGCGATGACCACAACAATGCCGCCCCGCGCCTTGACCGCCAGGATCGCCTTGGCCAGCGCATGCTCGCCTTCGGCATCGAGATTGGAATTGGGCTCGTCGAGCACCACCAGAAATGGGTCGCCGAACAACGCTCGTGCCAGGGCAACGCGTTGCCGCTGGCCGGCGGACAGATTGACGCCGCCCTCACCGACCTGGGTTTCGTAGCCCTGGGGTAATTGCAGAATCAACTCGTGAACACCCGCCAGTTGGGCGGCGGCAACAATCGCACTGTCCGCTGCCGATGGGTCCAGCCGTGCGATGTTCTGGGCGACAGTGCCGGTGAACAGGCCCACGCTTTGTGGAAGGTAACCAATCAGCTTACCTCGAGCCTGGTCCGTCAACAGATCGAGGGGCGCGCCATCGAGCCGCACATGTCCGCGCGCGGGGCGCCAGGCATTCACCAGAACGCGGGCTAATGAAGACTTGCCCGAGGCACTCGGCCCCACCACGCCGACAGCCATGCCAGCCGCCACGGTGAAATTGACGTTTTGCAGCGTCAGCCGCTGGCCACCAGGAGGCGCGGCGAAAACCCCTTCCACCTGCAAATTACGATGAGCCGCCGGCAGTTCAGTCTTGCTCTGCTGATCGGGAAACAGGCTGAAGACTTCCAGCAGTTTCTTCCAGGCGATGTGCGCGCCCAGCAAGCTGCGCCAGGTGGCAATGACTTGCTCGGCAGGCGCCAGCGTACGGGCGACGATGATTGAAGCGGCGACCATCGTGCCGCCGCTCAGATCACCTTTGATCACCAGATAAGCACCAAGGGCCAGCGATCCCGACTGCACGGCCAGACGCAGGTTTTTCGAGATACCACCAAAAAAACTGCCAATGTCCACCGAGCGTCTCTGCAAGGTCGTGTACGTGCTGTGGTGGTTTTGCCAAATGGTCGACGCATTGTCGACCATGCCCATGGCTGCCAGCGCTTCGGCGTTCTGGTGGGACTGTTGGCCGTGATGATTGCGTTTGTTCAACGCTTCGGCCGAGGCCTGCATCAACTTGCGGGTTTGTCGGTCGGTCATGATCGTCAAGGCGATCAGGACAATCACCAGCGCAGTGGTCAACCAGCCGAACGACGGGTGGATATAGAAGCAGACGGCCAGATAGACCGGCATCCACGGCAAATCGAAGAAAGCCACTAACCCTGGCCCACCGATGAAGCCACGGATCTGATCCAGCTCTTGCGCCGGTTTCAAGGCATCCCCGGTAATCGGCGTTTTCAACGAGGCGCCGGAAATGACGCTGAAGACTCTGGACGATAACGCCAGATCGAGGGACGAAGCGATTCGGATCATGACCCGGGAACGTACGATGTCCAACAGACCGGACAACGCGTAGACACCAAGCACCAGCAGCCCCAGGGCGACCAGCGTCGGTATGCTTTGGCTGGGAATGACCCGGTCATAGACTTCCAGCATGAACACCGGGCCGATCAGCGCCAGAATATTGATCACCCCAGAAAACACTGCCGCGCCGATCAAACCCTGACGCAATACCGATTTCAGTTGCAGCGCCACGACAGGCGCACTGACGGCTTTATGACTTTTCACTGGTGTTCCATCCCTAGGGTTTTGCATGGCTTCCATGTCGCCGAACGCGTGTTCTGGCTTTATGACGCAGGCCGAAAGAAACTTGACGCGTATCGACCCGCGCTCGCCGAGAGTGCAAGTTCCGCACCAGACAGACCCGACGAACGGTAGAAACCTGCTCAACCGCTTTTCTATCGGGCATAAAAAAACCGACGCCTTGCGGCATCGGTTTTTTAGAGCTATCGAATCACATCAGGTCATCTGAATGATGGTCTGCATGATGGTGCTCTGGGTGGAGATGGTCTTCGCGTTCGCCTGGTAGTTGCTTTGCGCCTTGATCAAATCAACCAGTTCGTTGGTCAGGTTGACGTTGGACTCTTCGAGCGAGTTGGACACGACTGAACCCAGGGTACCGGTCTTCGGCGCATCGACACCGGCCACACCGGAGGCGAAGGTTTCTTTCCAGCGCGTACCGCCAATTGGCTGCAAGCCTTGCTCGTTGGCGAAGCTGGCCACCGCCACCTGGCCGATAGCCTTGGTTTGCTGGTTGCTGAAGTTGGCGGTCATAACACCGCTGGCGTCAATAGTCAGGCTGGAGATCTGGCCGGTGGCGTAGCCGTCCTGGTATTGGGCTGTACGGGCGGTTGGCGAGTTATAGGAAGAGACCTTAGTCATGGACACCGCAATACCGGCGGCCGCAGCATCAGCCCCGTTCAAGCCCCAGGTAACAGGTGTTGTATTGGCGTTTGTGATTGCCCCAGGTTTCCATCCCGTCATGGTCAGCGTGCCACCGACGTTAGCAAAACCGGTACTGCCGGTCAGGGTCTTGACCGTGCCGTCCGAGTTGAAAACGATGTCGGCAGTCAGCGGAGTCAGTGTGTTGTTAGCCGGATCGGATGGAGTACGGCCATCCATGTAGGTATACATTTTCCAGGTGTTAGTACCCGTCTTCACGTAGTACTGATCCATGGTGTGTTCGTTGCCCTGGCTGTCATAGACCTTGGTGGAAATGGTCTTGTTATAGCTGTTGGTATCCGTAGGGCTGAACGTAGCCACGGTCGGCGATAATTCCGACGAGTTGAGGTTAAGGGTTTGATCAATTCGGGTCGTCGGATTCGGCTTCAGGCTCGACGTATCGATCTTCAAGTCAGTCAATACACCGTTGACAATCTTGCCGTTGGCATCGACGCCATAACCCTGCAGTCGGTTGCCGTTGTTATCGACCACAAAGTTTTGAGCGTCGGTCTTGAACGCACCGGCACGGGTGTAGCTCAGGGAACCGTTGTCGCTGAGGATGAAGAAGCCGTTGCCCTGAATACCCATGTCCAGCACGTTGCCGGTGTTGTTCACATCACCCTGGCTGAACTGCTGGGAAACGTTGGCCAGGCGTACGCCGTTGCCGATGGTTTTGCTGCCGGTACCCAGGCGAGTGGCCGAGTACACGTCTTCGAATTCTGCACGGGACGATTTGAAACCGGTGGTCGCGACGTTGGCGATGTTGTTGCCGGTCACGTCCAGTTGTTTGTTGGCTGCATAGAGACCGCTAAGGCCGATATTGAAAGACATATTCCACTCCTTTGTGCCGTGTTAGTCGGCTCTATAGACCAATGGTTTGCACTTTGGACAGGGCAACGCTGCCCAGGCCTGCCAGGTTCAGCATCAACTCACCGCCGGTCTGGCTGATGGTCACGCTGTTGACCGTTGCCGGCAGGTAAGTAATCAGTGAGGTGTTCGTGCCATCGATGGTGGTCGTGGCGCCGAAGGTGTAAGTACCCGCCGGTGCCACCGCTCCCGAACTATCCTTGCCGTCCCAAATGAAGCTGGCATTGCCGGCGCTTTGACTGCCCAGGTCGAGGGTGCGGATGACCGTGCCTGCCGAGTTGGTGATCTTGACGGTGGCTGCGGAAACCGATGTCGGCACCACGACGGTACCGTTGAGGCTCTTGGAGGTATCAACCACCGCTTTGTCGGTCTGCGCGATGACCGAGCGGCCCACCAGCGAAGAAGCCTGCAAGGCTTGCGAGGAGTTGTAGTTGCCGGCAATACCGCTGACGGTGTCGTTCAGCGTGGTGATGCCTTCCAGACTACTGAACTGCGCCAACTGGGCTACGAACGCGCTGTTGTCCTGAGGATCGAGCGGGTTCTGGTTTTTCAGCTGGGTGACCAGCAGTTGCAGGAACGCATCCTTGCCCAATGCCTTGCTGCCGGTGGCACTGCTGGTCGCCGCGGAAAGACCATCACTGGTGGTCGTGGTCTTGACCGAAGAGTTGGCCAGGACATCCTTGATGCTTACGCCGCTGGTGGTATCGGTAACACTCATCGAAAGTCGCCCCTTATCACTGACCGAGGGTCAGGACCTTCTGCATCATGGTTTTGGCGGTGTTCATCATTTCTGCGTTGGTCTGGAACGAACGGCTTGCGGAAATCATGTCGGCCATTTCTTCGACGACGTTGACGTTCGGGTAGTAGACGTAGCCCTTGGCATCAGCGGCCGGATGGTTCGGCTCGTAGCGCGCTTCAAGGTTGCTCTGGTCTTCGACCACGCCCAGCACTTGCACGCCTTGACCGGCCGCGTCCTGGTTCTGGAACAGCGAATCGCTGCCGCCGCTCTGGCCGCCCTGGAACATGGTGGCGAACACCGGGTGACGGGCGCGGTAGGTCTGGTCGATGCTCGACGAAACGGTCTCGGCGTTGGCGATGTTACTGGCAACGGTGTTCAGGCGAGTGGTCTGGGCACTCATGCCGCTACCGGCAATGTTGAAAACACTGGACAGGGACATGAATTACTCTCCGCGCAGGGCTGACACCAGCCCTTTGAATTTACTGTTGAGCAGGGTGAAGCTGGCCTGGAAGTTGACCGCGTTTTCCGCGTAGTTCGACTGTTCCAGTTGGGCGTCCACGGTGTTCTGGTCGATCGACGGTTGCATCGGCGTGCGATACATCAGCGACTCGTCGCCATTGCCCAGGCCTTCAGCTTCGATGTGACGGCTGTTGGTCATGCTCAAGGCGAACTTGCCGTTTTTGGTTTTCTCGTTCTGCTCGGCGAGCACTTTCGAGAAGTCCAGATCCCGAGCCTTGTAGTTCGGGGTGTCGGCGTTGGCGATGTTGTTGGCCAGGACTTCGGCACGCTGAGCGCGGAAGCCCAGGGCTTGTTCGTGGATACCGAGCGCTTTATCGAAGCTGATGCTCATGTCGGGAAACCTTCGGGTGACCTGATTTTTCGTAACGTGAACATAGCAAGCGGCGTGCCAATTCAAAAAACCCCGTAAACCGGGGCTTTGCGGGCAGTGGTGAGGCGGCAATGCCAGAAAAGCGGCAACCGATTTCCGCCGCCTGCCGCTTTTCTGCCGCTTTCCCAGGGCAACACCGATCAACTGTAGGAGCGAGGCTTGCCCGCGAAAACGGTGTGTCAGACAACAATCATCATTGACCGCCCCAACGCTTTCGCGGGCAAGCCTCGCGCCTACAGGTATTGGGGTGCCTATGAGAAACAAGCAGGCAAAAAAAACGGGAGTCCCTGAGGACTCCCGTTTTTTTTATGCCGTCAACGAATCACTTCGCCTTGTAAATGATCCCCGGGCTGCACTGGACCATCTGGTAATGGTCCGGCAAACCGTTCAGCGCTTCGGACGCGCCAAGGAACAGATAACCGCCCGGCTTGAGCGTGCTGTGAATGCGCAACAGGATGTCTTTCTTCACCTCGGCGGAGAAGTAGATCAGCACGTTGCGGCAGAACACGATGTCGAACTTGCCCAGGCTCGCGTAGCTGTCCAGCAAGTTGAACGAGCGAAACTCCACCCGACTCTTGATTGGTGCCTTGATGGCCCAGCGCCCCGGCCCCTTGGGGTCGAAGTAACGCTGAAGGCGCTCGGGCGACAGACCGCGACCGATGGCCAGGCTGTCGTATTCACCGGTCTTGCAGTTGGTCAGCATGCTGCCGGACAGGTCGGTGGCAACGATCTGCACGCCCATCTTCAACTGGCCCATGTTGACCCGTTCGAACTCATCGATGGACATCGACAGCGAATACGGTTCCTGACCCGACGAACACGCCGCCGACCAGATCCGCAGGCGCTGACCGGGGCTGGCCTTGATCGCTTCAGGCAATACCTTGTTCTTCAAGACTTCAAACGGATAGGTGTCACGAAACCACAGGGTTTCGTTGGTGGTCATGGCATCCACCACCGTCTCGCGCAAACCGCTGCGCGGCTGGGTCTGGATGCGCTGAACCAGCTCACCCAACGATTTGATGCCCTGCTGTTCCATCAGTTTGTTGAGACGGCTCGAGACCAGATATTGCTTGTTTTCACCGAGCAAAATGCCACAGGCTTTTTCCAGGAATACCCGGAACTGTTCGAAATCCAAATTACCCGTAGACAAAGATACCGCCTCTTAAATCGTGTTGACCGCCAGGGGCAGAAGGCCTCTAGCTGTTATCTGCTGCTTTGATCCGGTCGACTACCCGGGATGCCAGGTCATCAGGACGGAACTTGGCCAGGAAGTCATCGGCACCGACCTTCTTGACCATCGCCTGATTGAACACACCCGACAACGAAGTATGCAGGATGATATGGAGCTTTTGCATGCGCGGGTCGCTGCGGATCTCGGCCGTCAGGGTGTACCCGTCCATCTCCGGCATCTCGATGTCGGAGATCATCATCAGGAACTCTTCTTCCGGCTTCTTGCCCTCGTCGACCAGCTTGCGCAGGTAATCCAGCGCTTGCCGACCGTCGTTCAACGCCACCACTTCGACACCGATCGTTTGCAGGCAACGGGTCACCTGCTTGCGCGCCACCGACGAGTCGTCGACCGTCAATACGCGCAAAGAGAGCGCCTTGTGCTGGGTTTCAACATCAACCACGCCCACCGAAATCGCTTCCGGCGTCGGCGCCACTTCCGCCAGCACCTTCTCGACGTCGATGATTTCGACTAACTGGTTGTCGACCCGAGTCACAGCCGTCAGGTAGTGATCGCGCCCCGTGCCCTTGGGTGGCGGATGAATCTCCTCCCAGTTCATGTTGACGATGCGCTCCACCGACCGAACCAGGAAACCCTGGGTCTTGGTGTTGTACTCCGTGATGATCACGAAGGGATTGCTCTGGTCCAGCAACCGACCGGCACCGGTCGCCATCGCCAGATCCAGGATCGGAATGGTTGCCCCCCGAATATTCGCCACACCGCACACGACAGGACTGGACTTGGGCATCAGGGTCAGCTTGGGGCATTGCAGCACCTCGCGAACCTTGAACACGTTGATCCCATACAGCTGCTGGCCGTCGAGACGGAACAACAACAGCTCAAGGCGATTCTGCCCTACCAGTTGCGTGCGCTGGTTCACCGAATCCATTACACCAGCCATGCCCAGACTCCTACACCAACGCTAAGTGTGTTGCGACGCACATTCATCACGAAACGGCACGGCGCTTGCTTTTTAACTCTTATGAACACAGAACCGACATTTTTCCGACACCTGACATCAACCTGCCGCAGATTGCTCTGCGCGATGTCGGCCGCTTGCCTGTTCAACGCTGGCAGCCCTGCCCTTGCTGATACGGTTACCTTGCCTGACATGCTTATCGGCGTCACCCAGGGCTTTCTTGAATTCACCGTAGAGGACTATCTGGCCACCAGTCAAACGCAAGGTCGCTACGAAATCCAGGTCAACCAGCTCGATCCGCGCCTGCGCATGCCTATGTGCGACAAGGAATTGACAGCCACCCTCGAGAGCCCGGCAAGGCCTCTGGGACGGGTCACGGTCAAGGTTCGCTGCGATGGCGCCTCGCCCTGGACGGTCTTCGTGCCCGCTCAAGTGAAGCTGTTTCGCGACATTGTGACGACCACTCGTCCGCTCAAGCGCACAGGGATTATCGAACCTCAGGACGTAACCCTGCGCGAGCGTGATATCAGCCTGATAAACCAAGGGTTTCTGACTTCCGTCGATCAGGCGATCGGGCAAAAACTTACCCGACCAATGGTCGCCGATCAGATCATTACGCTGGTGCATCTCGAACAGGCGGAAGTGGTTCGCAAGGGCGACCAGGTGGTGATTACCGCCCGCAGTGGTACGCTCAGTGTGCGCATGCCGGGTGAAGCGCTGTCCAACGGCGGCCTGAGCGAACAGATTCGCGTGAAGAACCTTAACTCCCAGCGGGTCATCAAGGCGCAAGTCACCGCGCCCGGCCAGGTGGAAGTGGCCATGTAAGGGCTCTGTGTTTGTGAAGTGATGGCGCACCGCCTGGCGGTTGCCTAAACTGTGCCGCATGCAGGGCATGCGCTGGCGCATGCAAGCTCATTGATAAATGGGCCTAAAGTTTTTCGGGGAATCGCCGAAAACATGGCAAGCGTCCAAATATCCAGAGGTTTTTTGTCATGGTCATCGATTTCAGTCGTTTAAACAGCTCCTCGTCACTTACGGGCAGTACGCGTACCAGCACCGCTAAGGAAACCGCCGAAGCCGGCCAATCCACGCCGCTGAATACCCCGGCCGAACAGGCCAGTACCACCAAAAGCGGGGAATCGGTACACCTCAGCAATGAGGCTCAACAGTTGCAGAAGGTCACTGACAAGCTGCGCGATCAGCCTGCCGTCGACAACGCCCGCGTGGCCGAGTTGAAAGCAGCGATTGCCGATGGCAGCTATAAAGTCGACAGCAACCGTGTAGCCAGCAAACTGCTCAACTTCGAAGCCCAGCGCTAGGCCACGGCCCGCGCCAGGCTTTTGGACGCTTAAAACCCAAGGCCAGCCATGCACGACACTCATTTACTGCAACTGATCATCGACGACTTTGCCCCGGCGCAACAGCTGCTGGAGCTACTGCAAACCGAGTCCCTCGCCTTGCACGGTCGCGACATGCCACTGCTCGAAGAAATTCTGGCGCATAAACAGGCATTGATCATTCTGCTCGAACAGCATGGCCGCAAGCGCAGTGAAATCCTCGCCAGCCTCAACCTGCCAACCAACCGCCAGGGCCTGGAGCAACTCGCCAGCCAGTCGAGCATTGGCGAACGGTTGCTGGGACAGAGCGACGTGCTGACCGACCTCCTGGCCCAGTGCCAGGCCGCCAATGCCAATAATGGCCAGTCGATTCTGGTGCAGCAGGCCGCCACGGCCAACCAGCTGAAAATCCTCACCGGCGGCGAGCCGCCAGCGCTCTACGATGCCCGCGGATCAACCTCCAAGCTCGCCAAGCCACGCCCGCTCAGTCAGGCTTAAGCCTTTCAATGAGCACGCCCTATCAAGACGCGAAACATGCTGGCAGAATGCCGGCCAGTAGTCATATTTGTCTGGAGATTGATACCTCGTGTCCAATGCCTTAAGCGCGGAAGATGCTCCGCAGCCACCCAAGGTGCTCACCACGCCCCTGGAAATCTCCGGCAACCTGCGTCAGCTGCAAGACAGCCATGACCCGCTGATCATCACGTTTCACGAGCGCAGCCAGCGCTTCCAGAGTTATCTGGTGGACGTCGACCGTGACAGCAAGATGATCGCCCTGGACGAAATGATCCCGCGCGACGGCGAACGCTTTCTGCTGGCCGGCGAACCGTTCAAGGTCGAAGGCTTCCACGACGGCGTGCGCATCGCCTGGGAAAGCAATGGCCCGCTGACTATCGACGAGTCCGGCGATGGCCGCTGCTACCGTGGCACGCTGCCCGATGAGGTGGTTTACCACCAGCGCCGCAATGCTTTCCGCGCTGCATTGAAGCTGGCACAACTGGTCAATGTCGAGCTGGGCGGTGAGAAACTCAAGTCGCCCCTCGGCGGCAAACTGTTGGACATCTCCGCCACCGGCTGCAAGTTGCGCTTCGAAGGCGACATTACCGCCAAGCTGCAATTGGGCCAGGTCTACGACCGCTTCATCGCCGCCCTGCCCTTTGGCAGCATGACGGCACCGGTCGAACTGCGTTACCTGCACTTTGAAGAAAAGATCAACACTACCTTCGCCGGCGTGCGTTTTCACAACATGAGCGGCCTGGTACAACGGCAAGTCGAGCGGTTCGTCTATCAGCTGCAACGTGAAGCGCGGCGCTTCGATAAAGACGATTTCTGATACGCCCCGCCAATAAAAAACGGGCAGTCCCTTACGGTGACTGCCCGTTTTTTATGCCTTGATCACGGCCGCGCTTCGGTAAAACTTTGCTCGCGACCTGCGTCCGGGTCTTCTGTATCCGAAACTGGTTCTGGTTCTGGTTCGGGCTCGGTATCCGGATTGACATCAGCCTCCGGGTTGACCGGATTCTGCATCTGATCCTGCACCACCTGCTCATCGACGCGCGGGTCAAGGCAAGCCACCAGTGGCGAACTCGTCATGCTGTCCGGCATGGCCACGTGATGCAGCGGAGCATCGTCCACCTGATGCAGATTGGTGACTGCTTTCGGGCGGATTCGCCACACCAGCACCAAGGCAAAAAAACTGAAAAAGGCATAAAGCATCTGGCTGCCGAACAACTTCATCAATACCCCTGCCACCAACGGTCCGACACTCGCGCCGACACCGTAGGTCACCAGCAACATGGCCGTCAGCGACACCCGGCGATCACCCTCGACGTGGTCGTTGGAGAACGCCACCGCCAGCGGGTACAGACAGAACTGCACCAACGAGCAGAGGAACCCGGCGATGAACAGCACCTCCAGTTGCACCTGCGGCATGATCGCCAGCGGCAATGCTGCCAGTGCCAGGCTAAACGCAAAACTGCGGATCAATACCGCCCGGTCATAACGATCCGATAGCCATCCCAACGGCCACTGCACCACCAGGCCTGCAAAAATGCAGGTGCCCATGAACAGACCGACCTGCTCGGTGGACAATCCTTGCTGGGAGGCATACAGAGGCGCCAGGCCGTAGAACGAACCGACGATCAATCCCGCCCCCAACACCGTGCTCAGTGACTGCGGCACGCGTTTGATGAAGAAGCGCGGCTCCATCGGCGCCGGGTGCAAAGGTGCCGGGTGAATCCGCCGGGTCAGGGCCACCGGCACCAGACACAGGGCAAAACACAGTGCGACCAGCATCAGCAGTTCCAGGCCCAGGCCCGGGTGCATGACCAAAATCAGCTGCCCCAACACCAGCCCCAGGTACGAAGCGATCATGTAGCCGCTGAACACCACGCCACGCTGCTTGGCTTCTGCCTGCTCATTGAGCCAGCTTTCGATCACCATGTACTGGCACATCATGCCCAGGCCAACAATCACCCGCAGGAACAGCCACGCGGGCAGCCAATCGACCAGGCCATGGCCCAGCACCGCCGCGCCGACGATCCCGGCGCAGGCTGAATAAGCTCGAATATGCCCGACCCGGGCAATCAGCCGATGGCCGATCTTGCCGCCCAGCACCAGGCCGAAATAGTTGGCCGCCATCAATGCGCCGACCCACAGGCTGTCGACCTTATCGGCCGCCAGGCGCAGGGCCAGGTAAGTACTCAACAGGCCCGAGCCGATCAACATCATCAGCGAGGCGAAATAAAGTCCTCGAAAGGATTTCAGGATTTGGCGCATTGGCGTTCCGAGCGGCTCCTTGCAGTGAGTATCGGGCTATCGACAACGATAGCCCGATGGCGACAGGTCGTCAGGCCTGGGCTGCTAGAACACGCCGTTCCCAGGGAGTAATTTCATCGAGGAAGCTGGTCAACTCCAGGGTCTTCGAAGCGATGTAGCCTTCGATGAACTCCTTGCCGAACAGTTCCTTCGCCAATTGGCTACGTTTCAGACGTTCAAGTGCGGCATGCAAGGTACACGGCAACGCAAGATTATCCGGCACCACGAACTCGCCCCGGGCCGCTTCGCTCGGTTCCAGTTTGTTTTCGATGCCATACAGCCCCGACGCCAGGCTCGCGGCGATCGCCAGATACGGGTTGGCATCAGCCCCCGGCAAGCGGTTTTCGACCCGACGAGCGACCGGTGAACTGGCTGGAATGCGCAGGCCGGCCGCGCGGTTGTCGTGGGACCAGCAGGCATTATTGGGCGATGCAAAAGGATGGCACAGGCGCTGATAAGAGTTCACGTTCGGCGCAAACAGCGCGGTGAAATCCGCCAGGCCGGCCTGTTGGCCACCGATGAAATGACGGAAGGTCGCGGTCGGCTCGCCAGCCTCGTCGCTGAACACGTTACGCCCGGTGCCGATCTCGACGACGCTCTGGTGAATATGCATCGAACTGCCCGGCGTGTGAGCCAACGGCTTGGCCATGCAGACCACGGTCAGGCCATGCTTGAGCGCGACTTCCTTGAGCAGATGCTTGAACAGCAAGGTCTGGTCGGCCAGCAGCAGCGGATCGCCATGCAGCAGGTTGATCTCGAACTGGCTGACGCCCATCTCGTGCATGAAGGTATCGCGGGGTAAGCCCAGCGCCGCCATGCCTGCGTAGACTTCAGTGAAGAACGGCCGCAAGCCGTTATTGGAACTGATGCTGAATGCCGAATGACCGTCCTCGCGACGACCGTCCAGGCCCACTGGCGGCTGGAAGGGTTGCGTCGGGTCAGGGTTGGGCGCGAACACAAAGAATTCCAGCTCGGTCGCCACGACTGGCGCCAAACCGAGGGCGGCGTAGCGAGCGATCACCGCCTTGAGTTGGCCGCGAGTCGACAGGTGCGAGCTCTCGCCAGTCAGTTCCTGCGCATCGCATATGGCCAGTGCCCGAGGGTGCGAACTCCAAGGCAAGCGGTGAATCTGCGCCGGATCAGGCACCAGCGCCAGGTCACCATCATCGCTGCCGTAAAAATGCGCCGGCGGATAGCCGCCCATGATGCATTGCAGCAGCACTCCCCGCGCCATCTGCAAACGCCGCCCCTCAAGAAATCCTTCGGCGGTCATCACCTTGCCGCGGGGTACGCCGTTCAGGTCCGGCGTAATACATTCAATCTCATCAATGCCCGTCAATCGCTGCGCGAGTGAACGATGGCCATCGGTTGTCATGACGCAATCCTTGTTGTTATACGAGCCGCGAACGGCGACCCGTACAAAATAGGCTCCAGCTGTTCAGAATATCAAGCAGCGTCAAACAAAAAGGCGCAATCCTGTGAGGAACGTGTCGTTCAGGGGAGATAGAGGCTGAACACGCCGCCACCCAATGGCCCGCCGTTACTGATTTCGGTGCGTCCGCCCACGCCATTGCGCTGGTGCAAGGCGGCAATCCGCCCGGCGAAGTACAGGCCCAGGCCGGTACTGCCACTGCTGTGGTTGATGCCCTGCACATAGTCGGCCTGACGCTCGATCATCTCGGGTGGATAACCCTCGCCATCGTCGTTGATGGTCAGCACCAGTTGCCCGGCCTCATCGCTGACGCTGATCAACAAGGCATGCCGGGCGTAACGGATGGCGTTGTTGATGCTGTTGGCGAGCACCGAGGCAATCAGCTCCCGATCGAAGAAACCCAGCGGGCTCAACGGGTCCACTTCATAGGTCGCGATAATGCCGCGGCTGGCGAACACTTCTTGATGAGCCGCCAGTTGCGCCTCAATGAAGTCATCCAGCTCATGGTAGGCCGGCTGCAACGGCATCTGGTTGACGCCCAGCTTGTACAGCCCCAGCAACTGCACCAGCATGCCATTGAGGTGGGCGAACTCGAAGTCGATGACGCCCTGCTCCGGGGTCTGCCGCTCGGGATCAGGCAAGCGCGCCAGCCATTGACTGTGGGCCTGCATCAGCATCGCCAGAGAGTTCTTCATGTCGTGCACGGTGGAGGCAATCACCGTGGAGAAGTCGAGTGACGGTTCGCTGTCGATCATTCGCCGAACGCCTTGATTTTCAGTTTCTGGTAGCGCGGATAACGCGCATCGGTATCGGGCATCAGGCCGACCGTTTTCAGGCAGGCCCGGCACTCTTCCAGCTCAGCCGACGGCACGCTGGTGTCGGTGCCATGCAGCAGCGACTGCGCCATGTTCAGGGCAATACTGATGTTCTTCGGTTGCAGCGCCAGGGCTTTGCGGAACACTTCCCGGGCTTCCACCAGATTGCCGGTCTTGTACACCCGCACGCCCTGACGGTTGAGGTCGGCGGCGGCGTTGCCCGAGTTGAGGATGGTCGGGTCGTCGGTCAGCTTGGCGATACCCTTCATCACGGTCGGATCGTCGCCGTAGATTTCCGCACAGTTTTTCAACATCGAAGCACCGGCACTCGCCTGCCCCAGCATTTGCAACTGCTTGGCCACCAGCAGCGCCGCTTCGGCGCTCATGAACTGTTCCATGCCATCGAGGCGCATCATCGCTTGCTCGGTGAGCTTCTCGGCGGTCTCGGCATCGTTGAGCAGCAGGCTGGTGGCCTTCATCAGACGCGCACGAATCTGCAGGCCTGGGTCGGAAGGATTCTCCTTCGCCACGGCACTCAGCGTCGTGTTGATTTCCAGGCGGGTCCGCGTGTCCAGGCCCTTTTCCGCACCTTTGCTGATCAAGGCATGGGCCAGGCCGAGGTTGCTTTCCGCATCCTTGAAACGTGACTGCGCCCCTTGGTTCACGGCCTGGCGATAGGCTTTGGAGGCAGTGTCGAAATCTTCGTTGGCCATTGCCAACTTGCCCAGCAACGCTTGCCGGCGCACCGCCAGCGGCGACAGGCGAATTGCCTCTTCCAACACTTTCTGCGCCGCTTTGGTGTCGCCTTCGGCGACCAGCACATCGGCCATGCCATCGTAGAGGGCCGGCATCATCGGGAAGACTTTCAAGGCTTTTTCGTAAATGCCCTTGGCCTGGCTGACCTGCCCACGCTTAAACAGCAATTGGCCCAATCCGGCAAACGCCCAGGGCAAAGGCCGATCCGCAATGATGCTGTCGTAAAGACGCTCCAGCGCTTCGTTCTGGTTCAAGTCGCGCAACGCATCGGCGCGGTAACGCAGGCACAGCGGCGAATAACGAATGTCCTGTTTGCACAGGGCGATGCAGGCATTGAGCACTTCAACCGGTTTGCCCCGGTCAAGCGCTTGCAGGATCGGTTTGAGCAAGGTCTTGCGCTGTTCCAGTCGCTCCAGGCGCTGAGCCAGGCCGGAGCGGTTGAACGGTTTGGTCAGGTAAGCGTCGGGCTCATGCTCCAGCGCGCTAAGCACCATGGCCTGGCTGGTTTCGGCGGTGACCATGACAAACACACTTTCATGGCTGATCAGCTTCTCGATCATCAGGTCTTCGAGCACCTGCTGACCGTTTTTCTTGCCATCGCCCAGGTGGAAATCCTGCAGGATGAAGTCGTAGGACTTCTGCGAGCACATGCGCAGCGCCTGCTCACCGGTATCGGCGGTATCGACATCCTTGACCCCCAGCTCCCGCAGCATGGACCTGACGGAACTGCGGAAATCCGAGAAATCATCGACGATCAAAAAGCTTTTTTGGTGATACGACAGCATCGAAGATTTCCAGGCAATTTAAGGAAGAACAACCTAAAGGCAATGGCTGCGAGTTCAGCTTCGCGGCCTTTCGGGCGCGCAGATGATAGCGAGAGGCCATTGGCCATCAAGCAATTTCGCACAATCACGTGATGAGCTTTACCGGCCGCCAGCGATGAAATCACAACGGCTTGTCGCGTTATCGGCAAGTAGTCGCGTTCCCTTGAAGCAACGGAGGTGCAATCGCTCGTTTTACTGCCAAAAGATCATACGGCTGCACATGGACGCGCTAAATATTTGAAGGCGTTATTGAAAAACGGGATTATCCTGATTTATTGGAGCACGCTAATTATTGTCCGCTTGAACTCAATACGTTCTAAATCGCCGGTAAAGGCCAGGAAATGACCACCACCCCCAAGCACTCGGCCATGGCTCTCGAGCGAAAGGCCCTGACCCCCAGCACCCTGGACTTTCCGGTGGTGGGTATTGGCGCGTCGGCGGGCGGGCTGCAATCTATCAAGCTGTTTTTCGAGAACATGCCTCAAGACAACGGCATGGCATTTGTGATCATTTTGCACCTGTCACCCGACCACCAAAGCGTCGCAGACAAGATCATCCAGGAATCGACCCGGATGCCGGTTCTGCAGGTCACCGAAACCGTACCGATAGAGAAAAACCGGGTCTATGTCATCCCGCCGGCGCGGCGACTGCTGATGAATGGCAATAACCTTGAGGTTGTTGAAAACGACCCACAACTGGGGCGCCACGCCTCGATCGATCTGTTCTTCCGCGATCTGGCTCAGGTGCACCGCGAGCGCGCCTTCTGCCTGGTGCTTTCGGGCAGCGGTTCCGACGGCGCGGTCGGCCTGTCACGCATCAAGGAACAGGGCGGCATTACTCTGGCCCAGGTGCCGGAAGACGCCGAATTCGACGGTATGCCCCGGGCGGCCATCGAGACCGGCATGGTCGATCTGGTGTTGCCCGTAGTAGAAATGCCGCAAAAGCTGCTGGACCTGTGGCACAACTCCCGGGAAATCAGCTTGCCTGCCGCCAACGATCCGGAACTGCAATCCTTCGCCTCGGTGTCCGAGCGTGACGCAGCACTCGCCGAACAAATGCTGCACGACATCCTGATCCTGTTGCGCACCGGCACCGGTCATGACTTCAAGCACTATAAACGCGCGACAGTATTGCGGCGGATCGAACGCCGGATGCAGGTCACGGCCCAGCCAGACCTGGGAGCTTATTACCGCTACCTGCTAAGCAATCCCGAAGAAACCAAAGCGTTGCTGGCAGACATGCTGATCGGCGTGACCAACTTCTTCCGCGATCGCGAAGCCTTCGAAGCGCTGGAGCGCGATATCGTGCCGCAGCTGGTCGGTGCCGCGGTGTCGGCCCAGCCTGAGAAAGAAGAAATCCGGATCTGGTCGGCTGGCTGCTCCACCGGCGAAGAAGCCTACAGCCTGGCGATGCTGGTGAACGATCAGCTGCAACTGGAGGACAGCAAGGCCTCGTTGCAAATTTTCGCCACCGACATCGACGAGCGCGCCATCAGCTTTGGCCGGGCCGGTCTGTACCCGCAAGCCATCGTGACGGATGTACCGCCGACGCGGCTGCGGCACTACTTCATCAAGGAAGATGAGCACTATCGGATTCGCAAGGAAATCCGCGAGAAGGTGCTGTTCGCCAAGCACAGCCTGCTGTCCGACCCACCCTTCTCGCAAATCGATCTGATCGTGTGCCGGAACCTGTTGATCTATCTGGATCGCGAAGTACAACGCGAAATCCTGCAGATGTTCCACTTCGCCTTGCGCCCCGGCGGTTTTCTGTTCCTGGGGTCTTCCGAAAGCGCAGACGCTTGTCATGAGCTGTTTACGCCGGTGGACAAACGCAACCGGATCTTCCGTGCTAAAACCGGCACCGCCAGTAGCCGACGTACGCCGACCGTGCCGCGCGGTGGTTATGTGCGCTCCAATATTTCCCGGCAGGCGCCGCAAAACGTCGTGCAGCGCAAACTGTCGTTCGCCGACATCCACCAGCGCGCCCTCGAACGCTACGCCCCACCGAGCATGATCGTCGATACCAACGCCGATATCCTGCACATGAGCGAAAGTGCCGGGCATTTCCTTCGACATGTGGGCGGTGAGCTGTCACGCAACCTGCTGACGCTGATCCTTCCGGAACTGCGCCTGGAAATCCGCACCACGCTGTTCCAGGTCCAGCAGAGCGGCCTGGCCGTGAAATCACGCGAGGTGCCGATCAAGCGCGAAGAGCGGCGTTACAAGGTCAGTCTGGAGGCGCAGCCTTACAAGGATGACGAGTCGGATGGCGAGTTCATCCTGGTGATTTTCGAGGAAGTCGAAGTCGATCCTGTGCAAGCGACGGCCACGCCCCTGCTGCAAACCGAAAGCCAGGTGCTGTCCAATCTTGAGCGTGAACTGCAACGCACCAAACTGCACTTGCAGGACACCATTGAACAATCGGAAATTTCCAGTGAAGAACTGAAAGCTTCCAACGAAGAAATGCAGGCGATCAACGAAGAACTGCGCTCGGCCACCGAAGAGCTGGAAACCAGCAAGGAAGAGCTGCAATCGATCAACGAAGAGCTGCTGACGGTCAACTACGAGCTGAAAACCAAAGTCGAAGAAACCGACAAGATCAACGACTACCTGACCAACCTGATCGCCTCCACCGACATTGCCACGGTGTTTGTCGACCGCAGCATGCGGATCAAGTGGTTCACTCCGCGTGCCACCGATATTTTCAGTATGTTGCCGGTGGATACCGGCCGCTCCCTGCTCGACATCACGCATCGCCTGCACTACGACAACCTGGCGAGTGACGCGGCATCGGTGTTCGAATCATTGAACATGATCGAACGTGAAGTCAGCAGCACCGACAAGCACTGGTACATCGCCCGCCTGCTGCCCTATCGCTCCAGCGAAGACCGTATCGACGGCACCGTGCTGACGTTCATTGACATCACCAAACGCCGCGCGGCCGAAGAAGAACTTCGCCTGGGCGAAGAACGCATGCGTCTGGTGGCCGAAAGCACCCGCGACTACGCGATTATCACCCTTGATGAACAAGGCGTGATCACCACCTGGAACAAAGGCGCCGAGCTGATCTTCGGTTACAGCAAGACCGAGGCCGAAGGCGCTTACTACGACTTCATTTTTTCCGCCGAAGACCGCGCCTCCGGCGTGCCTGAAACCGAACTGCTGGGGGCTCGCACCCATGGCCGTTCCGAAGATGAACGCTGGCATCTACGCAAGGATGGCAGCCGTTTCTATTGCAGCGGCGAGGTGACCCAGCTCAACGGTGACAACCTTCACGGCTACGTGAAAATCGCCCGGGATCTGACCGGCCACAAACGCCAGCATGAAGAGCAGAGCCAACAACTGGCCGAGACGCTGAACACCAATTACCTCAAGGATGAGTTCTTCGCGGTCATGTCCCACGAACTCAAGCATCCTCTGAACCTGATTCAGCTCAACGCCGAACTGTTGCGGCGCTTGCCGGTGACCAAGTCGGTGGCGCCGGCCGCCAAAGCCGTCAACACCATCTGCGATGCTGTCAGCAGCCAGGCGCGGATCATCGACGACCTGCTGGATGTCGCACGCGTGCGCACCGGCAAGCTCAAGCTCAAACCGATCGCCGTGGATCTGGCCAGTGTGCTGCGCGATATTTACACCGTCGTCCTCAATGACCAGCACAGCACCACCGTCGAGCTGCATGTACCTTCGGAGCCGCTGATGGTGCGCGCCGATCCGACGCGCCTGGAGCAGATCATCTGGAACCTGGTGAACAACGCACTGAAATTCACCCCGCCCGACGGCCGCGTGCAATTGATCGCCAGCCAGGCTGGGGACATGGCGCGGCTGGAAGTCAAGGACAATGGCACCGGCATCGCGGTCGAGAACCTCGAACACGTATTCGACCTGTTTGGCCAGGCTGAAACACAGCACGCCAACCACCAGCGCGAAGGGCTGGGCATCGGTTTGTCACTGGTGCGCCAATTGACCGAGGCCCAACATGGCACGGTTGAAGTGAGTTCGCCGGGGGCTGGGGAAGGCTGTACCTTCACTGTCTATTTGCCGCTGGCCAGTAGTGAAGGTAAAACCCAAACCACAACGCCAACCGACGAGGTATCAGGAAAACTGAGCGGCCTGACGATTCTGCTGGTCGACGACTCTGCCGAGGTATTGGAAACCCTGAAAATGCTGCTGGAAATGGAGGACGCCGAAGTTGTTGCCTTCGATCGTCCATGGGATGCTCTGGACGCGGCAACCAACAGCCACTTCGACCTGATCATTTCGGATTTGGGCATGCCGGTCATGAACGGCCATGAACTGATGCAAGCATTACGTCAGTTGCCGCACATCAAGGATGTGCCGGCCATTGCCCTGACTGGCTATGGCGCTATCAGCGATATTAAAAAGGCTCGTCAATCGGGCTTTGACCAGTACATTGGAAAACCGGTGTCCTACGATGACCTGATCGCGACCATCGAGACCCTGCGACAGCACCGGGCATCAGGTTCTGAATAGCTCAGCGTAAATAGGCGCGTTGTACACAGACGCGCCGGTCAATCGCCTGCTTCAGTCGCTCCTTGTGGTCCGCCCAGACCCTGGGATCGACTTTGGGCGCGCGCATGAGGTTGAGCATGGCCGCTTTGGCGGCCAGGTATTCCGACCACGCATCTTCGCAGCTGAGCTTGAAACGCTCACGTTCGTTCATTTCCATCCGCCGCAGCGCCAGTACCGACTCATCGGTGATGACCGTGCCTAGCGTCAGTTGCACCCGATGAGGTGCAACGAACGCCTGCGTGCCCGCTACAATCTCCCCCGCTCGCAGCGCGCCCCACTTCAACGCCGCGCAGTAAGTCTCATCACTACCCCTGTCGTGAAACTCCTCACACAGCATGATCCCATAGTTATCGTAAACACCGATGAACACCTGGGTGATCCCCTCACGACTCAGTCGTGCCCGCACTTCCACTTGCGTCCCGTCACCGAGCACTTCTTCATGGATGTGGTGAGGTAATCGGGGGTCGGTCCATAACCAGAACTGTGCACCTCTGTGTCGCATTGCTTGGCTCCTTGAGTGGAGTCAGAAGTAATACACAGCAATGACTGACTTTCCACGTAAGTCGTCAGGTGGTTCGAGCAAGAAAAAAAAACGCCAGAGGAATGCTCTGACGGGCTCTTTTAACCGCAGACGCTGCAACTCTAGAGTGTCCTTGCACTGGAATTACGCAGCCAGCCCTTGCTGCATAAGGGTTTCAGCTCATTTTAGGCACACCACTATTGAGTACCGACGGGCACTTCGCCAAAAACAAATCGACATAATATTGACACCAAAACATCCACTTGTCGGAATATTGGCACATCGTACTGTTACCTGCGCTTAACACCTTTACAAAGCCTGACCCCACAACTAAACACCTATCAAACTGATATCAGGAAAGGCCGTATCCCTGAATCAGTGCTGTACCAAAATACGGCCTCATCCAGCCATTACTTCAGGAGTCCCTTCCCTATGGGTGCTCTCAGGATACTGCGCGCCACGCGCAGCGCAGCCTCAGGCTTGGGCCCACGTTCGCCCGACCGCTCCTGCGATTCGCTCCTCAAGTACGGCGAGTTTCTTCACCCCCGCGAGACCAGCACCCCTCTGCCGGCAGCGCCTGTCCCGTCTAGCCCAGACGGTCGACGATGTCCGGTAGCCGCCCCGTACCGCTCCTGAACACTCTGAGCGGCGCAAGCACGGGACTTCGTCCTGTTAGCAGTCCCTGGCGATTCCAATAAAAAAAGCATTCTCGGGAGAAAGACATGGCTACCACCACCACAACCAGCGGCGGCACCGTTACTTCGTTTTCCAATACACCGCAGGCGCAGGACGACATTTTCACCACAGGTGTCATTGGCACGAGCAGCGCGAGCATCACTGAAGATCTGCTGGGGGTCGTGTACCTGGACGTCATGTCCAATGACCTGGGCGGTAACGCAAAGACACTCTGGTCACTTGATGATGGGACCAGTCTCTCTACCGCCACCAAGGTTTATGCCCCGGCCGACCTCCTGGTCCAGGACACGAGCAGAATCGAGGCGACGAGTAGCGATAGCAGCCTCAATGGGGCAAAGATCTGGATTACTTCTGATGGCAAGGTCGGCTACGACGCCGCTACATTGTCGACTGCGTTCAAGACGCAACTTCAGTCGCTTGCCGCCGGAGCTTCCCTGACAGACAGCTTTACGTATGCGATTCGTCTCGGCAATGGCACCCTCAGCTGGGCTACTGCACAAGTGCAATTTGCCGGCATGAATGACAGCGTGACGATGAACATCGGCGTGCAGGCCGGCACGGTCACCGAAGATGCGCCCACAACGCCGAGCACAACCGATTCGCTGAGCACGACGGGCACGATTGCGTTTAGCGATGTCGATTTGAGCGACACGCATACCGCCTCATTCGTGGCGGCGGGAGGCAATACCACAGCGCTGGGCAACTTCAGCCTGGCCTCTGTGGTTGAAGCGGCCAATGCGGCCAATGGCACCGTTAACTGGACTTACACCGTGAACAATGCGGTAGCCCAGTACCTGGCCCAAGGTCAGACGGCTACCGAAACCTATGTGGTCACCATCAACGATGGGCATGGTTCGTCGACAACGCAAAATGTGATCATCACCATCACCGGCACCAACGACCAGGTGCACATCACCAGCGGCGTGCAGACCGGCGATGCCAAGGAAGACAGTGGCGACTACGCCGCCAACGGCAGCATCACCTTCACCGACGCCGACCTGATCGACACCCACAGCGTCACCGTCACACCGGGCGCTTCCGGCTATCTGGGCAGCTTCACCACAGATCCACTGCATGACAGCACCGGTACGGGCAGCGGCTCGCTGGGCTGGCACTTCACGGTAGACAACGCCGCCGTGCAGTTCCTGGGCGAAGGCCAGACCCTCACCCAGACTTATAACGTGGCGATCGGTGACGGCACGGTACAGACCGTGACCATTACCATCACCGGCACCAACGACCGGCCGACGCTGGCGATTGCCGACACCACCGGCGCCATGAGCGAAGGCAACGGTACGGCCACACTGAGCGACAGCGGCGCACTGAGCTTTGCCGATGTGGACAACATCGACGTGGTGACTGTGTCGCACACCTCCAACGGCAACATCGCCTGGAGCGGCGGCACGCTCGATGCGGGCGTGGCTTCGGCACTGGTCGCCGGCTTCTCGGTCGATCACAACAGTTGGGACTACAGCACCAGCCAGAACCTCGACTTCCTCGGCGCAGGTGAAACCGTCACCTTCTCGTACACGGTGGTCGCCACCGACAACAGCGGCGCGGCTAACGCTGCTTCGGCGACGCAGACCGTGACCATCACCATTACTGGCAGCAACGATGCACCAGTGCTCAGTTTCGCCAGCGGCAACGATGCCGGCGCGGCGCAGGAAGACACCACGCTCAGCGTCAGCGGCCAGTTCAGCTCGAGCGACATTGATCATGCGGCCACGGCTACCTGGAGTATTGCCGGGTCCAATACCGGCACCTATGGCTCGATCGCCGTCGACGGCGCCGGTAAGTGGACCTACACCCTGGCCAACGGCACAAATGGCGTCGCCAGTGCCGTGCAATCGTTGCAGGCCGGCGAGACTCATAACGAAGTGTTCACCATCCAGGTCAGCGATGGCTTGGGTGGTGTCGACACCCAGCAGGTGACCGTCACCGTCACCGGCAGCAACGATGCGCCGGTGCTCAGTTTCGCCAGCGGCAACGATATCGGCGCAGTGAAGGAAGACACCACCCTCAGCGTCAGCGGCCAATTCAGCTCGGCCGACATTGATCACAATGCCACCGCCACTTGGAGTATTGCCGGGTCCAATACCGGCACTTATGGCTCGATCGCCGTCGACGGCACGGGTCAATGGACCTACACCCTGGCCAACGGCACCAATGGCGTTGCCAGTGCGGTGCAATCGTTGCAGGCCGGCGAGACTCATAACGAAGTATTCACCATCCAGGTCAGCGACGGCCTGGGCGGCGTCGACACCCAGCAAGTGACCGTCACCGTCACCGGCAGCAACGACGCGCCGGTGCTCAGCTTCGCGTCGGGCAATGATGCCGGCAACGTGCAGGAAGACACCACGCTCAGCGTCAGTGGCCAATTCAGCTCGGCCGACATTGATCACAATGCCACCGCCACTTGGAGTATTGCCGGGTCCAATACCGGCACTTATGGCTCGATCGCCGTCGACAGCAGCGGTCAATGGACCTACACCCTGGCCAACGGCACCAATGGCGTCGCCAGTGCCGTGCAATCGTTGCAGGCCGGCGAGAGCCATAACGAGGTGTTCAGCGTGCAGGTCAGCGATGGCCTCGGTGGCGTCGACACCCAGCAGGTGACCGTCACTGTCACCGGCAGCAACGATGCGCCCGTGCTCAGTTTCGCCAGCGGCAACGATATCGGCGCAGTGAAGGAAGACACCACGCTCAGCGTCAGCGGCCAATTCAGCTCGGCCGACATTGATCACAATGCCACCGCCACTTGGAGTATTGCCGGGTCCAATACCGGCACTTATGGCTCGATCGCCGTCGACGGCACCGGTCAGTGGACGTACACCCTGGCCAACGGCACCGATGGCGTCGCCAGTGCCGTGCAATCGTTGCAGGCCGGCGAGAGCCATAACGAAGTGTTCAGCGTGCAGGTCAGCGATGGCCTCGGTGGCGTCGACACCCAGCAGGTGACTGTCACCGTCACCGGCAACAACGATGCGCCCGTGCTCAGCTTCGCGTCGGGCAACGATGCCGGCACCGTGCAGGAAGACACCACGCTCAGCGTCAGCGGCCAATTCAGCTCGAGCGACATCGACCACGCGGCCACCGCCACTTGGAGCATTGCCGGGTCCAATACCGGCACTTATGGCTCGATCGCCGTCGACAGCAGCGGTCAATGGACCTACACCCTGGCCAACGGTACCGATGGCGTCGCCAGTGCGGTGCAATCACTGAAGGCCGGCGAAAGTCATAACGAAGTGTTCAGCGTGCAGGTCAGCGATGGCCTCGGTGGCGTCGACACCCAGCAGGTGACTGTCACCGTCACCGGCAGCAACGATGCGCCCGTGCTCAGTTTCGCCAGCGGCAACGATATCGGCGCAGTGAAGGAAGACACCACGCTCAGCGTCAGCGGCCAATTCAGCTCGGCCGACATTGATCACAATGCCACCGCCACTTGGAGCATTGCCGGGTCCAATACCGGCACTTATGGCTCGATCGCCGTCGACAGCAGCGGTCAATGGACTTACACCCTGGCCAACGGCATCAATGGCGTCGCCAGTGCCGTGCAATCGTTGCAGGCCGGCGAGAGCCATAACGAAGTGTTCAGCGTGCAGGTCAGCGATGGCCTCGGCGGCGTCGACACCCAGCAGGTGACCGTCACTGTCACCGGCAGCAATGACGCCCCGGTGCTCAGCTTCGCGTCGGGCAATGATGCCGGCAACGTGCAGGAAGACACCACGCTCAGCGTCAGTGGCCAATTCAGCTCGGCCGACATTGATCACAATGCCACCGCCACCTGGAGTATTGCCGGGTCCAATACCGGCACTTATGGCTCGATCGCCGTCGACGGCACGGGCCAGTGGACCTACACCCTGGCCAACGGCACAAATGGCGTCGCCAGTGCCGTGCAATCGTTGCAGGCCGGCGAGACTCATAACGAAGTGTTTAACGTGCAGGTCAGCGATGGCTTGGGTGGTGTCGACACCCAGCAGGTGACCGTCACCGTCACCGGCAGCAACGATGCGCCGGTGCTCAGTTTCGCCAGCGGCAACGATATCGGCGCAGTGAAGGAAGACACCACCCTCAGCGTCAGTGGCCAATTCAGCTCGAGCGACATCGATCACAATGCCACCGCCACCTGGTCCATCAATGGCTCGGCAACTGGAACCTACGGCTCGATCGCCGTCGACGGCAGCGGTCAGTGGACTTACACCTTGGCCAACGGCACCAATGGCGTCGCCAGTGCGGTGCAATCGTTGCAGGCCGGCGAGAGCCATAACGAAGTGTTCACCATCCAGGTCAGCGATGGCCTCGGCGGCGTCGACACCCAGCAAGTGACCGTCACCGTCACCGGCAGCAACGACGCCGCCGTGCTGTCCTTGGCCAGTGTCACACTGACCGAAACCAATGCTCCGCTGACTACGGGTGGTAGCCTGACCGTCAGTGATATCGACAGCGCCGCAACCTTCGTCGCCCAAACCAACACCGCCGGCAGCTACGGCCAGTTCTCCATCGGCACCGGCGGTGCCTGGACCTACGTCGCCAACTCCGCGCACAACGAGTTCGCTGCCGGCACCACCTACACCGACACCTTCGCGGTGAGCAGTGCCGACGGCACCCTCACTTCGGTCACCGTGCACATCCTCGGCACCAACGATGCGGCCGTGCTGTCCGCTGGCATCGCCAACCTCACCGAGACCAATGCCGCCGTCGACATCTCCACCGCCGGCACCCTGACCATCAGCGACGTCGACAGCGCCGCAACCTTCGTCGCACAAACCAACACCGCCGGCAGCTACGGCCAGTTCTCCATCGGCACCGGTGGTGCCTGGACCTACGTCGCCAACTCCGCGCACAACGAGTTCGCCGCCGGCACCACCTACACCGACACCTTCGCGGTGAGCAGTGCCGACGGCACCCTCACTTCGGTCACCGTGCACATCCTCGGCACCAACGATGCGGCCGTGCTGTCCACCGGCATCGCCAACCTCACCGAGACCAATGCCGCCGTCGACATCTCCACCGCCGGCACCCTGACCATCAGCGACGTCGACAGCGCCGCAACCTTCGTCGCCCAAACCAACACCGCCGGCAGCTACGGCCAGTTCTCCATCGGCACCGGTGGTGCCTGGACCTACGTCGCCAATTCCGCGCACAACGAGTTCGCTGCCGGCACCACCTACACCGACACCTTCGCCGTGAGCAGTGCCGACGGCACCCTCACTTCGGTCACCGTGCACATCCTCGGCACCAACGATGCGGCCGTGCTGTCCACCGGCATCGCCAACCTCACCGAGACCAATGCCGCCGTCGACATTTCCACCGCCGGCACCCTGACCATCAGCGACGTCGACAGTGCCGCAACCTTCGTCGCACAAACCAACACCGCCGGCAGCTACGGCCAGTTCTCCATCGGCACCGGCGGTGCCTGGACCTACGTCGCCAACTCCGCGCACAACGAGTTCGCTGCCGGCACCACCTACACCGACACCTTCGCGGTGAGCAGTGCCGATGGCACCGCTACTTCGGTCACCGTGCACATCCTCGGCACCAACGATGCGGCCGTGCTGTCCGCTGGCACCGCCAACCTCACCGAGACCAATGCCGCCGTCGACATCTCCACCGCCGGCACCCTGACCATCAGCGACGTCGACAGCGCCACAACCTTCGTCGCGCAAACCAACACCGCCGGCAGCTACGGACAGTTCTCCATCGGCACCGGCGGTGCCTGGACCTACGTCGCCAACTCCGCGCACAACGAATTCGCTGCCGGCACCACCTACACCGACACCTTCGCGGTGAGCAGTGCCGATGGCACCCTCACTTCGGTCACCGTGCATATCGCCGGCAGCAACGACTCACCGACGATCACTTCCAACGGTG
>NZ_BOMA01000027.1:0-28456 GCF_016861935.1 Pseudomonas sp. 008
GTCACTTTTGGCAAACGCCCCAAAAGTAACCAAAAGGTCTCGCCCCAAGCGTCCGGCCCCTCGCTAAGGCTCGGCGTTCCTTCGCTCCGGTATCCATCTGGGGGCATCGCCCTACGGTTGGCTTCGCTTCAACCTACATGCGATGGGTTCGACTGCGTCGAACGGCGCTGCGCGCCAATCCCCAGATGAACACCTCCACTCAGCCTCCCGAAGGGGCGGGTGAATCAAGATCAAAAGCGGCAGGCGAGCTAACGCTCGGCCTGTTGAGTGGTGAGGGGCGGGTGTGCACCGTTCAATGGTGGGGGGGGGCTTGTTCGTGAAGGCGGCCTGACAGCCGACCAATCTCTTTCGTCTGTACCTGCACGATCATTCCCACGCTCCCGCGTGGGAACGCCTCCAGGGACGCTCCGCGTTCCGCTTTTGAATGTTTAATCGATGTGTCAGAACGCAGACCTTTCCCACACATCTTTCAGGTTGTCCGTCGGAAGCGGGCTCTCTAGTCTTTGGCTGTCGCTGCACATTCAGCGACCGGGCGTGAGATCCCCGCAATAAGTAGGCGAAAGCCTCACGACCATAACGGTAAGTGATGGCTCCAATTGAGATTAGGAGCTACAGATGGATGACGGTAATTCTGATTCGAACTTCAATAAAACCAACCCTATCGCCGACACCCTGCGCGCCGAAGAATTACTCAAAGACCGCGAAGCCATAAAACGCGCGCTCGACTACTACCTCGATCCCCCAACGCCCTACACCGAAAAAAAACGCCGCCCCAGCACCATGTTCATGGTCGCCCCGAATATGGATACCGAAAGCCTCTTGGTCCACGCCTACGAATCGTTAGCCACGGCGAGTGTCCTGGCCAGCGATTTCGCCAACGACCTGACCGGCCCGCAGCGCTACATGGCGCTGGCGATTCAACAGAGCATCATGCTGGCGGAGCTGGCGGTGAACCGGGCGCTGGATAACGTCGATCCGCAGACGTAGGCAGGCGTTCAGTCAGATTGACCGCGTTATCGTTCTTCGCGGGCAAGCCTCGCTCCTACAGAATTCGATGTGATCGACACATGACCTGTAGGAGCGAGGCTTGCCCGCGAAGGCGGCAGGTCCGTCAGCACAAAACCCGACGGACTCGCTCGCGGCTTGAAGCTTGCGGCCTCCGACACAGGTATACTGCCGCCTTTCGCGGCTCGCCTACCGGGCCCGACTCTTTAGCATCACCCGGAGCTTTCATGACTTCCCCGACACAACCGCCGGTTGCCGACGCTTTGCGCGACGACCAGGCAGACCTGCCCGACAGCGTCGACTCCAGCGCCGACAGCGAAACCAAAGCGGCGATCCCGGCGTTCAAGTTTCCGTTCAAGCCGGGGGAACTGGCCGGCGCGAAGAGCACCAGCCAGCCTTGGTACAAGAATGGCGCCAAGAACGGCCACACCAAGACCCCGGGCGCAGCGCCTCCCGGCACTCGTCGTTCGATGGGTAAGCGCTGAGTTTTTACCTGCGCGGTGCGTGATCTGCCGTCATCGCGAGCCTGCTCGCGATGAGGCCATTAAATGCAACACACCCTCTGGCTCAGGCCGCCCGCAGCGAAATAAACGCATAGTTCAGCGGCGCTTCAGTCACCACCTGCGCCCCGGCCGCCAGCACTTGCCCGGCGATATCATCGCCAGACACATGAAACAGCCATTCTCCGCCCGACCCGGCCTGCGATTGCTGCGCCACCTGATCGATCACCATGGCAAACGCGGTCATGTCCGGCAGATATGCGGTAAACCCATCGCCTTTCAGCGCTGTCGTTCGAATCCCCAATAGCGCGCAAATCGCATCCTTGGCCTGAATCTCGTCGCGATCCGCCTGGCGGGAGCGCTGGATCAATCCTGCCAATTCCTGATCGACCAATTCACCGCCAACAATCAGATCCGGGCCTTTTTCCCATGACTCGGGCGGGCAATCCTTTGTTGCCGGGTTGAGCGGGATATGCGGATTGATTTCCATCGGATAGATGCGGCACACCAGCGGGCGGCGTTCGTAGATGCGGCAGAGGTTGTCTTCGTCAAGATTCCGGCAGGGGCCGACGTTGTAGGCGGCGAAGGTGATCGCCACGTGCGCTTCGCAGGTGCCGCTGCGAACCAGCGCCGAACGGCGTTCGGCGTGTTCGCGTTGTTGTGCTGGCAGGCCCAGGCCATTGGCGAGAAAGGCTTCCACCAGCACGATCACCTGGCCGCCATCGGCCGCCCACATGCGGGCTTCGGCCAGTGTCAGGGGAACATGGTGGTCGGTGCAGCATTTGCCACAACCGACGCAGGAAAACGGTGTATTCATTGAACGGCCAGTGACCTGTGAGGGCATGAAACGGCGACAGAAAGCCACCGCAAAGGCCTGTGCCAAAGCAAGTTATGCGCCAGTCACTGCGCTTTTGCCGTTGGACGGATGGAGTCCCATTCGGTGACGTAGGCGGTTTTGCTTTTCTTGTTGTAGAGGCACAGCTCGGTGCCTTGCTGGCCTTTCATGTGTTTTTGCGGGTACTGGCCTTGCAGCAGGAGCGCGGTATAACCGACCCGGTCATCGAACTGCGCGGCGTTGCCGACGGGTTGGGGTTTTTTCAGGCCGCTGGCCTTGGTGCAACTGGCGAGCACGGCTCTGTCGAAGGCGGCCCAGGCATCGGGGCTGGAGGCGTGGGCATGGGCGGCGAGGGTGGTGAGACAGAGGAAGGTCAGGGTGGTGGCTTTCATGATCAGGCATCCTTGGCGTGTAGTGGTCAAGGTCGGAGTATGCCTGATGGTTTGCTCGCGAAAGCGGTGTGTCAGACAGGCACCGGCTCCCGCCGGACCACATACATCCCGGCACTTTCATATAAACCCCGCGCCCGAAGGTTGTCTTCCCGCACCTTCAAATCCACAAAACCTTCGCGGCGCTGCGCAAACATTTTGAAAGTATGGAGCAGCAGCGCACGGCCAAGTCCGAGGCCTCGAGCGCGCGGGTGCACCACCAAATCCTTGATGTAGGCACTGGTCCAGCACTGGGCGACGCCGACGATGCCTTCGGCATCCAGAGCGATGAAGCACAGGGTCGGATCGTATTCAGGATCGGCTTCAAACCGCTGTTGCCAGACTTCCAGCGCCGGTACGCGGCCGCCGCCATCCCGATAGCCCAGTTCCATCAAGTGATGAACGGCTTCGGCAAGTTCGGGGCGGTACTCGGTCAGCTCAATGCCGTTTGGCCATGTGGCATGCGGCACATCCTCCGCGAGGTTGCGCCGCATCAGAAAACAAAAGTCCTCGGCCAACACTCAGTGACCTTGTTCGGCGACGACCCTGGCCGCCTCGATCAGGCACTTGGTCAGTTCTGGCGAGGAGAACTTGGTCAGCACCCCGTTGGCCCCGGCCAGTCGAGCCTTCTCGCTGTTCATCGCGCTGTCCAGCGAGGTGTGCAGCAACACGTAGAGGTGCGAGAAGTCCGGGGTTTCGCGCAAGGTGCGGGTGAAGGCATAGCCGTCCATCTCCGACATTTCGATGTCCGAGACGATCAGGTTGATCTGCTGGGCGGTGCCTTGCAGGTCCAGCAGGCAGTCGATGGCTTCCTTGGCGCTGCGGGCGGTGTGGCATTGCAGGCCGAGGTTGCGCAGGGTGTGCACCGATTGTTGCAGGGCGACCTGGCTGTCATCGACCACCAGAATCCGTGCATTGCCCAGTACTTCAGCCTCTTCCATGCTCAGTTCGGTCGGGGCCATTTCGATCTGCGCCGGCGCGATGCCGTGGATGACCTTTTCGATGTCCAGCACCTGCACCAGCGTACCGTCGACCGACGTCACGCCGGTGATGTACGAGCGCACGCCGCCAGAGCCGAAGGGTGGTGGACGGATGTCGGTGGTCAGGCAGTGGACGATCTTGCTCACCGCCTGAACGTGCAGGCCCTGCTTGGAGCGGCTGACGTCGGTGACGATCAGACAGCCACCGTTCGGGTCTTCCAGCGGTCGTTCGCCGATGGCGCGGCTCAGGTCGATCACCGACAACGACGCGCCGCGCAGGGTGGCGATGCCTTTGACGTGGGGATGCGACTCCGGCAGCTTGGTCAGCGGCGGGCAGGGGATGATTTCGCTGACTTTCAGCAGGTTGATCGCCATCAGCTTGCCGCTGCGCAAGGTAAACAGCAGAAGCGAAAGTGAATCTGCGCGGGCTTTGTTGGAAGACATAAAAACCTTCTGTGGAAAAGGTGAGGCGATTATGAGCATCGCCAACAGCTATCGATGCCGGGTTATCGACTTGTTGGGGGCTGGCTTTAGGGGAAATGCCCATTGCCAGCCAAACGGTGACCCTGTGGGAGGGAGCTTACCTGTGGCGAGGGGGCTTGCCCCCGTTCGACCGCGAAGCGGTCGTGAAACCAGCGATGAAGCTCTAGCTGGAAAAAGCGGGGAGCGCTTCGCACTCCAACGGGGGCAAGCCCCCTCGCCACAAATACCGCCCAACATAATAACCGCGTTATTTCATGCCCAACCGCTTGGCCATCCGCCCCAGGTTCGCCCGATCCAGACCCAGCTCCCGCGCCGCGCTGGCCCAGTTGTGCTGATGCCGTTCCAGGCAAGCGCTGATCAATTGGCGCTGATAGTGCTCGGTGGCTTCACGCAAATCCCCTGAAACCAATTCAGCTACCGGCGCAGCAACCACGGGTTCCGCTGCGTGTTCAACGCCGCCATTGGGCAAATCCAGATCCGCCGCGCTCAAGCTGAGAATCTTCGGCCGTTGCGTGCAATTACCCAGCGCCTTCAACGCGCTGCGGCCAATCAAGTGCTCCAGTTCCCGCACGTTCCCCGGCCAACCATACCCCAACAACGCCGCTTGGGCATCGCTGGTCAGGCGCAGGCTGTTGAGGCCCATGCGTGAGCGGTTTTGCTCCAGGAAGTAGCCGCTGAGCAACAGCACATCCCGACCGCGATCTCGCAATGCGGGCACCAGCAGCGGGTAAACGCTCAGGCGATGATAGAAGTCGGCGCGGTAGCGGCCGCTGCGTACTTCCTCGGCCAGGTCGCGGTTGGTCGCTGCGATCAGCCGCACGTCGACCTGATGTTCCTTGTCCGACCCCAGCCGCTGCAATTGCCCGCTCTGCAGCACCCTGAGCAATTTGGCCTGCACCGCCAGCGACAGTTCGCCCACTTCATCGAGGAACAACGTGCCGCCATTGGCCAGTTCGAACTTGCCGCGACGATCGTTCATCGCGCCGGTGAAGGCGCCACGCACATGGCCGAACAGTTCGCTCTCCACCAGTGTGTCTGGCAGGGCGGCGCAGTTGAGGCTGATGATCGGTTTGTCGGCCCGGGGCGACGCGGCGTGGATGGCCTGGGCCACCAGCTCTTTACCGACCCCGGTTTCCCCGGTGATCAACACAGTGAGATCGCTGCCGCCCACCAGATTGATCTCTTCCACCAGGCGCTTGTAAGTCTTGCTCTGGCCAATCATTTCACGGTTCTGCTGGCCGCTGGCCTGACGGTAAACCTCGGCGCGCTGATGTTCGTCTTCGACGCGATTGGCCAGCCGTTCGATGCGCTCGGCGGCGTTTACGGTGGCAGCGGCGAGGCTGGCGAAGGCTTGCAGGGCGTCCAGTTCGATCGGCTCGAAGCGCTCAGGGTCGAGGGCGTCGAGGGTCAGCAGGCCCCACGGGCGCTCGTCGATAAACAGCGGGCAGCCCATGCAGTCGTGGACTTCCAAATGCTCGTGCAGGCCATCGACCAGGCCGTCATAAGGATCGGGCAAGTCGCTGTCGGCGGCGAAGCGGGTCGGGCCGGGACTACTGAGCAGCACTTCGAAGCGCGGGTGTTCGCTGACCTTGAAGCGGCGGCCGAGGGTGTCGGTGCTCAACCCGTCCACGGCCAGCGGCACCAGCCATTCGCCGTCGAGTCGCAGCAGGGCGGCGGCATCGCAAGGGAGCAGGGCGCGCATGGCTTCGAGCAGGCGCCGATAGCGCTCGCCTTCGGGCAGCTCGCGGGACAGGTCGGAGACCAGGGGCAGCAGGGTCGTGAGCAGTAATTTTGCAGTCATAATGACTCCGTGTAGTCGCTATGACTATAAAGCGATGTGTGTCGATATGACTACTTTGTTTTTAACTGTTTGATTTATAAGGTTTTAATTGTTGGCATGGAAACTGATAAGCAAAGGGTATTCATATAAAGCCCAGGAGTTGCTCTTATGCTTAGCGTTCAAGACCGTGCCATCGTCAAGTCCACCGTACCGCTGCTGGAAAGCGGTGGCGAGGCATTGATCACTCACTTCTACCGCATGATGCTCTCCGAATACCCGGAAGTCCGCCCGCTGTTCAACCAGGCCCACCAGGCCAGCGGCGATCAGCCTCGCGCCTTGGCCAACGGTGTACTGATGTACGCGCGGCACATCGACCAGCTCGATCAGTTGGGCGACCTGGTGGCCAAGATCATCAACAAGCACGTGGCCCTGCAAATCCTCCCGGAACATTACCCGATCGTGGGCAGCTGCCTGTTGCGGGCAATCTCTGAAGTACTGGGCGACGAAATTGCCACGCCTGAAGTGATGAGCGCCTGGGGCGCGGCCTACAACCAACTGGCCGAAATCCTGATCGGTGCCGAAGCCAGTATCTACGACCAGAAAGCCCAGGCACCGGGGGGCTGGCGCGGCGCGCGGGAATTCATCGTGGCGGCCAAGGTTGAGGAAAGTTCGGAAATCACTTCGTTCTACTTCGAACCGGCGGATAAAGGGCCGATTCTCGCGGCCGAGCCCGGCCAGTACATCGGCATGAAACTGATCCTCGATGGTGAGGAAATCCGGCGTAACTATTCGCTGTCGGCGCTGGCGAACAAGGGCCAGTACCGCATCAGCGTCAAGCGCGAAACCGGTGGCCGCGCCTCCAACCATTTGCACGATCAATTGCACGTCGGCGCGAGCATCATGCTGTTTCCGCCAGCGGGCGATTTCACTCTGACCGCCAGCGACAAACCGCTGGTGCTGATCAGTGGCGGCGTTGGCATCACCCCGACGCTGGCAATGCTCGAAGCGGCGCTGGCGACGGAGCGGCCGGTGCATTTTATCCACTGTGCGCGCAACGGCAGCGTGCACGCCTTCCGCGACTGGATCGACGGGCTGGCCGAGCGTCATCCGCAGCTCAAGCGTTTCTATTGCTACGCCGAAGACGATGGCGTCAGCCCGGCGGCGGACAAGATTGGCCTGCTGAGCCAGGAGCAACTCGGCGAGTGGTTGCCGCAGCAGCGCGATGTAGATGCTTACTTCCTGGGGCCTAAAGGCTTCATGGCAGCGATCAAGCGTCACCTCAGGGCCCTGGGTGTGCCGGAGAAGCAAAGCCGCTACGAGTTCTTCGGGCCGGCTGCGGCGTTGGAGTAAGCGGTTGCGGCGACTCGGGAGACCGAGTCGCCTTCATCGCGGGCAAGCCTCGCTCCTACAGGTCACATGTCGATCACATCGAACTCTGTAGGAGCGAGGCTTGCCCGCGAAAGCTTCACCTCGGTCCCGATTCGTAAAAAACGCTTAAAGGTTAATCCGTTCTTAACCGGTTTATCGTTTATTCCCCGATGCTGATGATAGGCGCTCGTTCGTTTACATGATCAGGATCGCCCCATGACTCGCATCACTTTCTCCCGCCGTTCAACCCTGGCCGGCCTCGGCCTGACCGCTGCGCTGTTGGCGAGCCCCTTTGCTTGCGCCGAGCCGGCCTTGCTCCAGCCGCAATCCCTGATCGTCGATCAGAGTCTGCCCAAGGCGCAGCGCGATGCCATGGAATTGGCCGCCCGGCGTTATGGCAGCTTCTGGAACACCGGGGAGGAGGCGTTGGCCAAGGCTGCGTTGTCAGAGCAGTTCGTCGACAAGACCCCGCCCGAAGGCCGGGTTCAGGGGCCGACCGGGCCGCTGCTGGCGTCGAAGTTCTTTCGCACGGCGGTGCCGGACCTGAGCTGCGAGATCGAACAAATGATCATTGCCGGTGATCGGGTGGTGGTGCATTTGCACTTTCGCGGGCACTTCACCGGCCCGTTCAAGGCTCTCAAAGGTCAGGGGCAGCGTGTAGACTTCCGGGCAACCGATATCTATCAGATCGACAACGGTCGCATCGCGGCCAATTGGCATATCGAAGACAACATCAGCCTGTTGCAGCAGCTGCAAGCGCAGCCGCCGGCGAGCTGATCCACGGACACAGAAGGGAAACGCGATGAGCGAGGAAACAATGCGGTTGGGACGTGAACGGCGCTATCTGGTGTTGCTGGGCATCATCTGCCTGGCGCTGATCGGTGGCGCGCTGTACATGCAAGTGGTGCTGGGCGAGGCGCCGTGCCCGCTGTGCATCTTGCAGCGCTACGCATTGTTGCTGATCGCGCTCTTCGCGTTTATCGGCGCGGCGATGCGCACCCGCCGCAGCATCACGCTGTTCGAGGCGTTGGTGGTGATCAGCGCCATCGCAGGCGTCGGGGTGGCCGGGCATCACGTCTATACCCAGCTGTACCCGGAAGTCAGCTGCGGCATCGATGTGCTGCAACCGATCGTCGACGGCCTGCCGCTGGCGAAGATCTTCCCGCTGGGCTTCCAGGTCGACGGTTTCTGCTCCACGCCGTACCCGCCGATCCTTGGTTTGTCCCTGGCACAGTGGGCGCTGACGGCGTTCGTGCTGGTCGTGGTGCTGGTGCCGCTGCTCACTTGGCGTAACCGCAAAGCGCTGCGCTGAGGCCATCCGCCACACCGTTGCAGGAAACAAAAAACGCCCCGGTCCTCGTTGAGAGGCCGGGGCGTTTTGCATGTTCAAAGCTCAAATGAAAAGACCTTGATGCGCGACAATTATGGATGCGGCATGTGTGCGACATGTTGTCACAGCTCGAGTGTCGCAAGTCATTTCAAGACATGGAATCGGGACACCTTCAGGTACCTAAAACAGGCTCTGTAAGCCACTACCGCTTTCAGTGCCAATCAGCCGAAACAGGCAGTTTTAACAGGGGCTGGCGAATTGCCAAAGCCCTTGTCACATAGGGGGTAGAGCAGGGTCTGAGGCGAGCGCAGAGCCCAGGAAGCTGTCTGAACTTCGCGCGGTACACCTACATTTTTTGGTGTTTTTGTTGAGAATTAATTTCGATACCATGGCCCACTTTTGCAAAAACCGTGAATGATTGTTGCTGGAACGGATAAAAATTATTTCGGGATGAGACATGGTTTATGAATCGCTACATATCTACAATCGCCCGCACTGAATTCCCGGCACTGCTCATCCTGACTCAGGCTTATGAGTAGAACAGGGCGTCGAGAAGCCTGATGGCTTCATGCGACTCCCCATTGTCGGTGCCTTCCGACGATCCGCACCAAATGGAATTGGTCTGTAACAAGGCCCTTGACCACGAATTCGAATAAGAACACACCGCAGGCCCAGCAATTGTCGAACCGCGTCTGACGCGCGACGGGCAGGCCCTTATTCAATCCAAGAAAAATGCCAACCCTTGGCAGGGTGAAGTGTTGGCGATCAAAACCCAACTGCATTGCGCAAGCTGCTTTAGAGGTCGTGAGATGAGTAAAAACAGGTACCCCAGACTACTAGGCTTATTGCCGCTGCTCGGCACGTTGTTGCTGGGAGGCTGCAACATGACCTTGCTCGATCCCAAGGGCCAGGTCGGCCTGGATGAGCGAAACCTGATCATCACCGCAACGCTGCTGATGCTGTTGGTCGTCGTGCCGGTCATCGTCATGACGTTCCTGTTCGCCTGGAAATACCGCGCTTCCAACCAGGACGCCGTCTACACGCCAAAATGGTCCCACTCCACCAAGATCGAAATCGCGGTGTGGACTATTCCGGTACTGATCATCATTGCCCTGGGTTACGTCACCTACAAGTCGACCCACGCACTGGACCCTTACAAGCCGCTGGAATCCGACGTCAAGCCAATCACCATTGAAGTGGTCGCGCTGGACTGGAAGTGGCTGTTCATCTACCCGGAACAAGGCATCGCCACGGTCAACAAGATCGTGTTCCCGGCGCACACCCCGATCAACTTCAAGATCACTTCCGACGCCGTGATGAACTCGTTCTTCATCCCTGCTCTGGGCGGTCAGATCTACGCGATGGCGGGCATGCAGACCAAACTGCACCTGATCGCCAACCAGAACGCTGAAATGGACGGTATCTCCGCCAACTACAGCGGCGCGGGTTTCACCGGCATGAAATTCAAAGCTATCGCCACTTCTCAGGAAGATTTCGACGCCTGGGTAAGCGAAGTCAAAAAGGCACCTAAACAGCTTGAACAAGCTGAATACGCAGCCCTGTCCAAGCAGAGCCAGAACAACCCAGTCGAGCTTTACTCCTCGGTCACGCCGAACCTGTTCCAGATCATCGTCGACAAGTACGAAGGTATGAAACCGGGCAAGCCAATGCACCACGAGAAGAAAGAGCACGAAGTGGCCGCCATGGAAGGGATGGACATGAGTTCGCATTCAGCTGCCGGGGCAGAGGAGTAAACGATGTTTGGTAAATTAAGTTGGGAAGCGGTCCCGTTCCACGAGCCGATCGTAATGGTGACCATCGCCATGATCGCGCTCGGCGGTCTGGCACTGTTCGCTGCAATCACCTACTTCAAGAAGTGGACCTATTTGTGGACCGAGTGGTTGACCTCGGTCGACCACAAGAAAATCGGCGTGATGTACATCGTCGTCGCCATGGTCATGCTGCTGCGTGGTTTTGCCGACGCCATCATGATGCGTACCCAGTTGGCCATGGCCACCGAGGGTTCGCCTGGCTACCTGCCACCTGAACACTATGACCAGATCTTCACCGCTCACGGTGTGATCATGATCATCTTCATGGCGATGCCATTCTTCACCGGCCTGATGAACCTTGCAGTGCCGCTGCAGATCGGCGCGCGTGACGTTGCCTACCCGTTCCTGAACTCCCTGAGCTTCTGGCTGCTGGTTTCCGGCGTGGTGCTGATCAACCTGTCCCTGGGCGTTGGCGAATTCGCCAAGACCGGTTGGGTTGCCTATCCGCCGCTGTCGGGCCTGCAATACAGCCCGGGCGTGGGGATGGATTACTACATCTGGGCGCTGCAGCTATCCGGGTTAGGTACGACGCTGACGGGGGTCAACTTCCTGGCCACCGTGCTGAAAATGCGTACCCCTGGCATGAAGCTGATGGACATGCCGATCTTCACCTGGACCTGCACCTGGGCCAACGTCCTGATCGTGGCTTCGTTCCCGATCCTGACCGCTACCCTGGCTTTGCTGACGCTTGACCGTTACATGGATTTCCACATTTTCACCAATGAACTTGGTGGCAATCCGATGATGTACGTCAACCTGTTCTGGGCTTGGGGTCACCCCGAGGTTTACATCCTGATTCTGCCAGCGTTCGGGATCTTCTCCGAAGTCATCTCGACCTTCACCGGCAAGCGTCTGTTCGGCCACCACTCGATGGTCTACGCATCGGGCGCGATCTCGATCCTGGGCTTCATGGTTTGGCTGCACCACTTCTTCACCATGGGTTCGGGTGCCAGCGTCAACGCCTTCTTCGGTCTGGCGACGATGCTGATTTCGATCCCGACGGGTGTGAAGCTATTCAACTGGCTGTTCACCATTTATCAAGGCCGTCTGCGTTTCACCAGCCAGGTTCTGTGGACCCTGGGCTTCATGGTGACCTTCGCTATCGGCGGCATGACCGGCGTACTGCTGGCCATCCCGGGTGCTGACTTCGTACTGCACAACAGCCTGTTCGTGATCGCGCACTTCCATAACGTGATCATCGGCGGCGCGGTATTCGGTTACATCGCAGGTTTCGGCTTCTACTTCCCGAAAGCGTTCGGCTTCAAGCTGCACGAAGGCTGGGGCAAGGCAGCATTCTGGTTCTGGATCTCCGGCTTCTTCGTCGCGTTCATGCCGCTCTATGTTCTGGGCTTCATGGGCATGACCCGTCGTCTGAACGCCACCACCAACCCTGAGTGGGTACCGTACCTGTACGTTGCCATGTTCGGTGCGGTGATGATCGCTGCGGGTATCGCCTGCCAGCTGATCCAGCTGTACGTGAGTATCCGTGACCGCAAGCTGCCGCAGAACATGTGCGAGCACGGCGACCCATGGAATGCCCACACCCTGGAATGGTCGACTTCCTCGCCACCACCGTTCTACAACTTTGCCGTGTTGCCAAAAGCAGAAGGCATCGACCCGTTCACCGAAGCCAAGGAAAACGGCACCGCGTACAAGGCTCCGGCCAAGTACGAGCCGATCCACATGCCAAACAACACCGCGACCGGTCTGGTCATGGGTGCTCTGTTGACCGTGTTCGGTTTCGCGATGATCTGGCACATCTGGTGGTTGGCCATCGTTGGTCTGGTTGGCACCGTGGGCTACTTCGTGATCCACGCTGCACGTGATGATCAAGGCTATATGGTGCCGGTCGACGTGATCGAGCGCATCGAAGCCGAGCAGCACAAGCGTCTGGTAGCGGCCGGGAAAATTCCAGCCACCACCACCCGTGTTGAAACCTCGTTGGAACAGGCTTAAACCATGTCGAACTTAGTGACCAATGCTGGACACACCCATGTCGATGGACATGGGCATGATGACCATCACCACGACTCGGGCGAGATGACCGTATTCGGTTTCTGGCTCTACCTGATGACCGACTGCATTCTGTTTGCGTCGATCTTCGCGGCGTACGCGGTACTGGTTAACAACGTAGCGGGTGGCCCGTCGGGCCACGACATCTTCGAGCTGCCATACGTACTGGGCGAAACCGCTCTGCTGCTGTTCAGTTCGATCACCTACGGCTTCGCCATGCTGGCGTTGTTCAAGGGCAAGAAGAACCAGGTCCTGGGCTGGCTGGCCCTGACCTTCCTGTTCGGCGCCGGCTTCATCGGCATGGAAGTCAACGAGTTCCACATGTTGATCTCCGAGGGCTTCGGTCCTAGCCGCAGCGGCTTCCTGTCCGGGTTCTTCACCCTGGTCGGCACCCACGGTCTGCACGTGACCAGCGGTCTGATCTGGATGGCGATCATGATGTATCAGGTGCAGAAAAACGGCCTGACGGCGACCAACAAGACCCGTCTGAGCTGCCTGAGCCTGTTCTGGCACTTCCTGGACGTGGTGTGGATCTGCGTATTCACCGTTGTTTATCTGATGGGGACTATGTAAATGGCTAACGCTCATTCCCACGATAGCCACGACGCCGGCCACGGCAGCGTCAAGTCCTACGCTATCGGTTTCATTCTGTCGGTGATCCTGACCGTCATTCCTTTTGGCCTGGTGATGTACCCGTCGCTGCCAAAAGCGATGACCCTGTGGATCGTACTGGCCTTCGCAGTGATCCAGGTGCTGGTGCACCTGGTGTACTTCCTCCACCTGGACCGTTCCGCGGCGCAGCGTAACAACGTGATTGCGTTTGTTTTTGCCGCGATCGTGATTGTCCTGTTGGTAGGCCTGTCGCTGTGGATCATGTTCAGCATCCACACCAACATGATGGCGCACTGAGGTAAGTCCGGATGTCCTTTAAGCACTTTATCCAAATCACCAAACCGGGGATCATTTTCGGTAACGTGCTTTCTGTGGCAGGCGGATTCTTCCTGGCCTCCAAAGGGCATGTCGATCTGGCCATTTTCCTGGCCGCGATGATCGGCACGTCCCTGGTAGTAGCCTCCGGTTGCGTGTTCAACAACTGCATCGACCGCGACATCGACCTGAAGATGGAGCGCACCAAGAACCGGGTGCTGGTCCAGGGCTTGATCTCCCTGAAACTGGCCCTGGCTTATGCGACCGTCCTGGGTGTCGCCGGCGTTGCGTTGTTGTACAAGGTGGCCAACCCGTTGGCCGCGCTGTTCGCGGTGATCGGTTTTGTCATCTACGTCGGCTTCTACAGCCTGTACCTCAAGCGCAAGTCGGTTCACGGCACGCTGGTGGGCAGTCTGTCGGGGGCGATGCCGCCGGTGATCGGTTACGTCGCAGTCAGCAATAACTTCGACATGGCCGCGCTGACGTTGCTGGTGATGTTCAGCCTGTGGCAGATGCCGCATTCCTACGCCATCGCAATCTTCCGCTTCAACGATTACCTGGCCGCATCGATTCCGGTGCTGCCAGTGAAGCGCGGCATTGAAGTGGCCAAGAAACACATCCTGCTCTACATCCTGGCCTTCCTCGTGGCGACCTTGATGCTGACCTTCAGCGGCTACGCCGGCATGAGCTACCTCGCCGTCGCCGCGGCCATGGGCATGTACTGGCTGTACATGGCCTGGACCGGCTACAAGGCAGTGGATGACACGGTCTGGGCACGCAAGCTGTTCGTGTTCTCGATCTTCACCATTACTGCGTTGAGCGTGATGATGTCCCTGGACTTCAAAGTGCCGAGCGAGTTGCTGCTGACGTACGCGCCTTAAGCGTCGGATGCTGTAAAGAAAAGCCCCGCCTTTCGAGAGAATGGCGGGGCTTTTTGTTGGGGGCGATTCAGGTGGTTCTGAACTCGAGCCCCTTTTGCATAACTCTTGGTTGTGCGAAGGATCAGATTGTTTAGGAAAACGGAGTATGGCATTTAGGAAGTCTCCTAATGCCAGCACCTGCTTTGCTCGCTACGGTTCAGCTGGGCCGGGCAGGGATGAATGACCATCTCGGGTCAGGATTAGTATCGTGAAGGGAAATGGAATCAGAGGGCAAGGACGTGCAGGATTTTCAGCGATCTCTATTATTTTCAATCGTGTTGTCGATCACCTTTGGGCCGATTGCCTTGATTATATTGAGGCAGTCCATCTTGCATGGACGATTGAGCGCCGTACCAGGTGCGTTCGGAGCAGCCCTGGCGGATGCTCTGTATGCCGCAGTCGCGTTGATGGGGGTAGCGCTGATCAAAACCTTTGTATTGGGCTATCTGGATCTTCTGACAGTTGTCTCAATAGCCTATCTCTTCTATTTGGGTATAAGGATCACTGCGTCCTCTGATTCGACAATGAGCATCACACGCCAATCAGGCTTTTTCTCTGTGTTTGCGTTAACGCTGAGCAATCCGTTGACCATTGTGGCAATCACCTCTTATGTCATCGCTAATCACTCAGACGAAGCGACTGTTAACGTGCCTCTTTCGCTCGCTGGTTTTTTCGTCGGCAGTCTCGCCTGCCAGATGGTGTACGTAATGGGGGGCGATGTTATTGGAAGGGCATTGTCTGGAAGGAAAAGCACTCGCCTATTGAATTGGTCTAGTGGTCTTTGTCTGATCGTTTTCTCTTTATGGAAACTACAAGATTTCATCAGGGCTAAACCGTTTTTGTGGGCGGTTTGAGATGGCGTGCAGCACCTGAGCCGAGTGCCAATCTCGTGCGCGCAGGCAATAAAAATCCCCGCTCGATGGCGGGGATTTTTGTGTGCAGCGTTTAGCGTTACTGCGCGGCGATGCTGTAACCGTCGAACGCGGTCTGCTGCTGCAGCGCGGTGATGATGTTTTTTCGGTTGACCGGTTGTTCGGCCCCGGCATTGTCCAGGAACGTCTCGCTTTCCAGCTCCGCTTCTTCACCTTCGCCGACGAAAGTGAAGCCCAGGAATTCCAGCGCTTCACGGTCAACGTTCAGGCGCGAGCGCGGGGTGCGCAGGGGCAGGGTGACGCTGATGCCGTCCTTGCTGATGGTGAACACTTCGACTTCTTTTTTGGCGCGAGCCGCTTTGCTCTTGCCGCTGCTCGGGTTGCTGATGGCTTGGTGAGTCTGGTTCAGCACTTTCAGCGCCAGGCCATAAACGATTTCCTGGAACGCCGGGTCGTCCTTGAAGCTGGACAGAATGCGGCTGATCGGGAATTTGCTGCTCAGGTCTTCCAAGGCGGCAATATCGGCCGCTTCGGCGTCTTTCAATTGCTTGAGTTCGCCCATCAATTCGTAGGCTTTATCGTCATCGAAGCTGTCGTGAGCCTGGCGAATCGCGGCGCGCAGTTCGCGGATCTGGTCGCTTTCCCGGGTGGATTGAAAAGCGTCCAGAACCATCTCGCTGATGGTCTTGGCCTGAGGCACGTGTTGTGAAAGATTGATGGAGTTTTCGTATTCCGCTTTGGACGACAAGGTGACTACGGATTCAGCGGTATTGGAATCGGACATTGAAATTTCACTACTTCTTTAACTTGGATAGAGGCGAGAAAGCACAGGGCTTTTTCAGGCCGCCTAATCTATTGGACCAGCGCTGTGTTGTCACGGATGAACCGGTGGCTGGTCTGCATTTTTGGTGAGAGCGCTTTTAGCTGACTGACATCTGCGGGCGTTTTGCCTGGAGTGTCAGCAGCACCCGATAAAGTTTCAGCGCCCGCCCGCTGATCAATCCGCAGACAAAACCCGACGCCGTAGCCTTGAGCAACACCATCTCAAGCGTGACGGCGAACTCCGGATGCACCTCATCCTGATAGCCAAAGTAATAGTTCACGGCAAAAAACAGCAGGTAGAGCACCGGTGTTTTAACCGTGCCCGGCACGATCAGCCCGGTTTCCGGATCATCCAGCTCAATACCCTTGTGCGCAAATACAACCAGTGCCGTGAGGCTGCCCATAATGACGGCGGCCAACCAGCAGCCAATCGATAGTTGAGGGTTCAGCGTCAGGTTCAGCGAGTACAACGACCAGCCGAGCAAAAGCGGTGGAGTGACAAGCAACGACGTTTTGCTTTCATGGGTTGGGGATAAGGCTTTGACGCCGTAGTAACAGAGCAGCAGAAAGATCGCATAAACCCATAGCGGGGTGTTTTGCAGGGTATTGAGCATTACGTAGCATCCGTGCCGGGAATGAAGAGTCCGGATAATAGCTGCTGCCATGGCCGAGGCTATCGACTATTTCCCCGTCGAATTCATATTCATCGAACGAGTCATCCATTGCTCCGCCGTTTGCTCATCCGCCGGCAAGGAGAAGCGAAAAGTCGCGCCGCGTCCCGGCACATCAATCAGCTCGATCTCGCGACCGTGCAATTGCAGGATCCGGTGCACGATCCGCAGCCCCAGCCCGCCATCGCGCCGTGCGCCGCCAATGTTGAATGGCCGCAGGAACAGACCTTCACGCAGTTGGGGGGCGATGCCGGGGCCGGTGTCGCTGACGGTCACTTCGATAAAAGCCCCTTGGGGGCGGAGGCTGAGTTCGATTTCTCCGCCTGGGGGCGTGTGGCGCAGGGCGTTATCGAACAAATTGGTCAGCACCCGCTCGATCAGCCCCAGGTCGGCGCAGGCCACGGCGACGTTGGGGGCGAAGGTGGCCTTGAGTTCAATCTGGCGCGCTTCGGCGCTGAGTTCGAACTTCTGAAAAATGTCCTGCACCAGATCAGTCAGGGAGAAACGCTCCAGCACCGGTTGCACGAAACCGTGTTCCAGCCGCACCAGTTCCAGCAACGATTGCGCTAGGCCGCCGACCTTGCGGCTTTGATCCAGGGCGATTCCCAGATAGCGACGGCGATCGGCGGGGGACAAGGTGGCGTCCTTGAGCGACAGGGTTTCCAGGTAACCGTGCAGCGAAGCCAGCGGCGTGCGCAGGTCGTGGGAGATGTTGGCCACCAGTTCGCGACGCTCCTGATCCTGACGGGTCAGCGAGCGCCATTGTTCACCGAGGCGCGCTTGCATCTGCCGAAAGGCCGCGTCGAGTACAGCTATTTCATCGTGGCTGGCGGCCTTTTCCATCGGCTCCGGCTCCGGCTCAGGTTCCGGCGAAGCGGTTGGAACGCCGTTGATATCGAACTGACTGACTTTCTCGGTCAAGCGACGCAATGGCCGGGTGATCAGGGCGAATGCCGTGAGGCCGGCAATCAGGCACAGCAACGCCACCAGTCCGATGGACAACAACGCGGTATTGAGCGCCGCGCTGGTGGCTCCGCGCTCGGCGAAGCGGTCGTGCGCTTCGCTGAGCAACACCACATACAAATAACCGGCCGGCTGACCGTTGACCCGCAAAGGCGCGGCGCTGAACACCTTGCGACCATCGACGCTGCGCGGATCGTCGCCGAGAATCGGCAATGCCTCGCCCTTGAGCAAGCGCTGGATTGGCACCAGATCGACCTGCTCCCGATGTATTCGGCCTTCAGGCGCGGCGCTGCCGACAATCCGGCCGCCGGTATCCAGCAGATAGACCTCGACACTGGGATTGACCAGCATCAGCTGGCTGAACAGTTCGCGCACGGCATTGGGCATCGGGCCATTGCGGTCCATCAGCACGGTGTCGTGGGCGATGTGTTGCGCCAGATCCCGCGACAAGCCTTGCACCACTTCCAGCTCATGCATCTGGTTGGAGCGTACCTGCATCCATACCGAGGTGCCGCTGCACACCAGCAACAGCACGGCGAACACCAGGGACAGGCGTTGGGTCAGGGTCAACCTCATGGCTGCTCTCCGCTTGCTGCGAATTTGTAGCCACGGCCCCACACCGTGAGGATGCGCGCCGGTTGTGCCGGATCGGCCTCGATCTTTGCCCGCAGGCGGTTGATATGAGTGTTGACCGTGTGTTCGTAGCCTTCGTGGCTGTAGCCCCACACCGCATTGAGCAGGTCCATGCGCGAGAAGACTTTGCCAGGCTGACGGACAAAGAAGTACAGCAGGTCGAATTCCCGTGGCGTGAGGTCAAGACGCCGGCCGTCGAGGGAGACTTCACGGGTGATCGGGTCGATGGACAGGCCATCGCTGATCAGACTGCCTGCATCCATTTTCAGATTGCGGGCCATGGCGTCGACCCGTCGCAGCAGTGCCTTGACCCGTGCCACCAGCTCGAGCATGGAAAAGGGTTTGGCCAGGTAATCGTCGGCGCCCAGCTCCAGTCCCAGAATCCGATGCACTTCGCTGGAGCGCGCACTGGTGATGATGATCGGTGTGTAGCGGGCCATGGCCCGGGCGCGGCGGCAGATTTCCAGGCCATCGACGCCGGGCAGCATCAGGTCGAGGATCAGTGCGTCCCAGCTTCCTTGCTGCAACAGACGCATGCCCTCGTCGCCGTCGGCGCAGTGCACTACCTCGAACTGCTCATCGCGCAGATGCAGGCAGATAAGGTCGGCGATGTGCAGGTCGTCCTCGACCACCAGGACGCGTTTGGTCTGTTCCATGGAGCTCAATCCTTTGTGACGCAATGAACACATTGTGCGGGTTTTCCTGAGGTTGAGTTATCACGAATTATTTAACTCCTCGTGAGGATTTGGCGATCAACTCAAGCCTAGGCTGTGTTCCATGCAAGGCACCTGGAATTTTGGAGAAGGCCATGTTTTCACGGCGACAGTTTCTGGTAGCGAGCGGCGGGCTGGGGGCTGCAGCCCTGGTGATCGGTGTATTGCCAAAATTTTCCACAAGCATTGCGCTGGTCGATGAAGCCCGCGCGCAGGAGGTTTTCGAGGTGACCCACAGCGACAGCGAATGGCGCGCCCGGCTCAGCGCCGAGCAGTACGAAATACTGCGCGAAGAGGGCACCGAACGGGCCTACAGCAGCCCGCTGAACAACGAGCACCGCAAGGGCGTTTTTGCCTGCGCCGGTTGTGATCTGTCGTTGTTTTCTTCCGACACCAAGTTCGACAGTCGTACTGGCTGGCCGAGTTTCTGGGCGCCCCTGGACAACGCGGTGGCCACCCGACAGGACCGCTCCTTCGGTGTATTGCGCGAAGAGGTGCACTGTCGTCGTTGCGGCGGTCATCTGGGGCATGTCTTCGAGGACGGGCCAAAGCCCACCGGTCTGCGCTACTGCATGAACGGCCAGGCGCTGACCTTCAAGCCACAGGCGTGATCCATGGGCACTTCCTTTCACTCACTTCATGCAGGTCGACGTTATGTGGCTTCTGGCCCTCGCTTATCTCGGTGGTGTGCTGACGATTGTCAGTCCGTGCATTCTGCCGGTATTGCCCTTTGTCTTCGCTCGCACCGGGCAGCCGTTTATGAAAAGTGGCTTGCCGCTGCTGGCGGGGATGGCACTGACCTTCGCGCTCGTCGCCTCGTTGGCGGCGGTGGGCGGCGGTTGGGTGGTGCAAGTCAATCAGTACGGTCGCTGGCTCGCGTTGCTGTTCGTGGCACTGTTCGGGCTGACGCTGTTGCTGCCGCGGCTGGCCGAACGCCTGACGCGTCCACTGGTGGCGGCCGGCGGTCGGCTGTCGGAAGCCGCGGGCGTAGATTCCCGTCCGCGTCCCGGCGCTTCATTCCTGATCGGCGTCGCCACGGGCCTGCTCTGGGCACCCTGCGCCGGGCCGATTCTGGGTTTACTGCTGACCGGTGCGGCGCTGCAAGGGGCAAGCATCGCGACCACCCTGTTGCTATTGGCTTACGCGGCCGGTGCCGCCACTTCTCTCGCCGCGGCACTGCTGCTGGGCGGTAAAGTCTTCGCCGCAATGAAGCGCTCAATAGGCGCTGGCGAGTGGCTACGTCGTGGCCTGGGCGTCGCGATGCTGGTCGGTGTGGTGGCGATTGCCCTTGGGCTGGATACCGGGATTCTGGCGCGGGTTTCGACGGCGTCCACCGGCGGCATCGAGCAGGTGCTGGTTAACCGATTGGCCAGTAAGACACCGGCCAACAGCGGGACAATGATGGCGCAGATTCCACGGGCCGGCGATCAACCCGCTGGCAGCATGGCCGCTGGCGATGCGATGAAAGTGACCGCGAAGGCGCCGAGCGCGCTGCCGATTGAGGGCAGCCTTCCATCCCTGGACGGCGCCGTGCAATGGCTCAACTCGCCCCCACTCACCGCCCAGGCGTTGAAGGGCAAGGTCGTGCTGGTGGATTTCTGGACTTACTCCTGCATCAACTGCCTGCGCACCCTGCCGTATGTGAAGGCCTGGGCCGAGAAGTATCGCGATCAGGGTTTGGTGGTGATCGGTGTCCACGCGCCCGAGTTTGCTTTCGAACGGGATGTGGGCAATGTCACCAAAGCCATGAAGGACCTGGGCATCACCTACCCGGTGGCCATTGATAATGACTACAAGATCTGGCGCGCTTTCAACAACGAATACTGGCCGGCCCATTACTTTGTCGATGCTCAGGGACGCATTCGTTATCACCATTTTGGTGAAGGCAAGTACGCCGAATCCGAGCAAGTGATTCAGCAACTGTTGCGTGAGGCGGGGGCCGCGAAAGTCGCGCAGGGGCTGATCAATGCCAACGCCCAGGGTGTTCAACTCGCCCCGGACATGAATGAAGTGCAATCCCCCGAAACCTATGTCGGCTACCGGCGGATGGAGCATTTCGCCTCTGAAACCAGCCTGGTGCCGGACAAGGCGACTGCCTATAAGCCACCGTCACAACTGGCCCTCAATGACTGGAGCCTCGACGGTCAATGGGCTGTCGGTCCGGAGCGGGCCGTTTCAAACGCTGCGGCCAGTCGTATCGTCTATCGGTTTCACGCTCGCGATTTGCACTTGGTGTTGGGCCCCGGTGCTGACGGCAAACCGGTGCGTTTCAAAGTGTTGATCGACGGCAAGCCCCCAGGTGATGCCCACGGTATCGACGTCGCGCCTGATGGCAGCGGCAGCGTCACCGAGCAGCGGTTGTATCAACTGGTACGCCAGACCTCAGGCGTAAAGGACCGGACGTTCAGCATCGAGTTTCTCGATCAGGGTGTGTCGGCGTATGCGTTTACGTTTGGTTGACAGCCCCCATTCATTCAGGAGACAGCCCATGAAAAACCCATTCAACTGGCGTCGCACAATTCTGGGTTTGGCCGCCGCCACCGTTATCGGTCAGTGCTCTGCGTTCTCGTTCACGGGCGCCGAAGAGGCGGTCATCATCCCGGCGCCGACGCTTGACGAAACCACCCAGGCGCACAGCGAAACGGCGGTTTTTGCCGGCGGTTGCTTCTGGGGCGTCCAAGGCGTGTTTCAGCATGTCAAAGGGGTGAAAAATGCGGTTTCCGGTTATGCCGGTGGCGCAGCCAATACCGCTCAGTACGAGCGGGTCAGCGAGGGGGATACCGGCCATGCGGAGGCTGTCGAAGTGACCTTCGATCCCGCTCAGGTCAGTTACGGAACCCTGTTGCAGATCTATTTTTCGGTGGCTCACAACCCCACCGAACTCAACCGTCAGGGCCCGGACAGAGGCACCCAGTATCGGTCGGCGCTATTCCCGAAAAACACCGAACAGCAACGCGTCGCCCAGGCCTACATCACCCAGCTCGACGCTGCTCATTCATTCAACAAACCGATTGTCACCAAGCTGGAAAGCTACAACGGCTTCTACCCGGCGGAGGAGGAGCATCAGGACTTCCTGACCGAGCACCCGACGTACCCCTACATCGTGATCAATGACCTGCCGAAAGTGGCGCAGTTGAAGCAACTGTATCCGGATCGGTATCAGGAAAAACCAGTATTGGTAAAAGCGGGCATGTAGGCAGGCGGCTCAACCTGAAATCAGATTCTTGCCCGCGATTTTCGACCGATACAGCGCCTGATCGGCCCTGGCCAGCAACCCGGTCTGTTGTTCTTCTTCAAAGCGCTGCACCACGCCAAAACTCATGGTCACTTGATAGTCCCCGACCGGCAGCAGGCTCGCCAGGCCATGACGGATTCTTTCAGCGAGTGACCTGGCGTCGGCCAGCAAGGTATTGGGCAGGATCAGGATGAATTCGTCACCGCCCCAGCGCGCCAACAGATCACCTTTGCGCACGCAGTGCTTCACACTCTCGATCACTTGCACCAACGCTGCATCTCCCAGGGCGTGACCGTAGTGATCGTTGATGTTTTTGAAGTCATCGAGGTCCATGGCGATCAGCGACAGGGGTTCGCGGAAGCGTTGGGCGCGGTCGCATTCCTTGGGCAGGGTTTTCTCCAGTCGATAGCGATTGGCGATGCCGGTCAGCACATCGGTTTCTGCCAATTTGCGATTTTCTTCGAGTTGAATCTGTAACTGCTGATTGACCCGGGACAACTCCCGAGTGCGTTCCTTGACGATGGCTTCAAGGGATTGATTACGCCGCTCCATTTCTTCGATCAGGCGTTTCTTGTCTTCGATGCTGCGGTGCGCGCCGATCATTCGCGCCACCGAGCCGTCGGCATTACGTGCCAGTACGTAGCCGCGATCCTCGATCCAGGTGTAAGTGCCATCGCGCATGCGGCAGCGATACTCGGCCTGATAACCGGGAGCGCGCTGATCCAGGTAGTCATCAAACAATGCCATGACCCGCGAATAATCGTCGGGGTGGATCACGTTTTCCCAGGTCAACACATTGTTGTCCAGGGAATGAGGCGTATAGCCGAGCATCTCGTACCACCCGGGGTTGCGATAGACGAACCCGGTGTTGGCGTTCCAGTCCCAGATGCCATCGCTGACCAGTTCCAGAACGGTGTGCAGCATGTCTTCGTTAAAATCTGACAGATCGAACTTCAACGGCTCGATTTTCGATGCATCACCCATCATCGGTCTCCCTGCCGTCCTGATATCAACGTGACTCGTCAGTCGAGGAGATTAATTCATGGCGTATTGCCCCGGCTAGTGTTTGCCCCACCACCGCAGTGCAAAGTCAACGAAGCTGCGCAATTTCGGCAAACGGTAGCGGTCCTGGGCGTACACCAGGTTCATCGGCCGACTTGGCAGTTGGTAATCCTGCATCAAGGCCACCAGTTTTCCGTCCCGAAGGTCTTGCTCCACCAGCGCATCGGGCACCATCACGATGCCCATGCCGGTTCGCGCCGCTTGATGCAGCCCCGCCGAGCTGTTGATCAACATCGGCCCGCTGACCGCCACCATGACTTCGCCTTCGGGCCCCTTCAGGCGCCATTGTTTGGCTACCGAGTGCCAGTCATCTCCGGCCGGGTAGGCGAAGGCCAAACAGTCATGGTGTTGCAGGTCGGCGGGTTTCTCCGGTGTGCCTCGACGCTCCAGATAATCCTTCGATGCGCACAGGGTCATCGTGTAGTCGATGAGCGGGCGAGAAATCATGTTGGACAGTTCGGTCGTGCCCAGACGAATCGCCACGTCGAAACCGTTGTCGAGCAAGTCCAGACGCTGGTTGGTCAAAACGACGTCGAGTTTGACTTGCGGGCAGCGCAGGGTGAACTCGCTCAGGGCCGGTGCGAGCCGTTCGGTGCCGAAGGTCAGCGGTGCGGTGATGCGCAGAGTGCCGCTCGGCTCGTCAAGGGTTTGTTCGGCCAGGCGTTCGGAATCAGCCACCAGCCCCAACACTTCGAGACACCGCTGATAGTACGCCGTGCCGAATTCCGTCAAACGCTGACGCCGTGTCGTACGGTTGAGCAAGCGCACACCCAGGCGTTGCTCCAGAGCCCGCAGGTGATTACCGACCATGGTCGTGGACATTTCGCACTGCAAAGCGGCGGCGGTCATGCTGCCGGCTTCCACCACTCTTACGTAAACGGTCATTGCCTGGAATAAATCCATTATCAAGCCCAGCTTTAAAATTATTGAAGTATTTCAGTGTTTATCCAGCTCAGGTGGCTAACGATACTGCAAAAACACCGACTATTGATGGAGCTTGATGTCATGACCGCCACCTGCCTGATGAGCACTTACCAACCTTTGGCCCTGAGTTTCAGCAAAGGCCTGGGCACGCGACTGTGGGATCAAGCCGGTCGTGAATACCTGGACGCGGTGGCGGGCGTGGCGGTGACCAATGTCGGTCATTCCCATCCGCGAATCGTGTCGGCCATCAGCGAACAGGCTGGGTTGCTGTTGCACACATCCAACCTGTACAGCATCGACTGGCAACAGCGGCTGGCGCAGAAACTGGTTCGGCTATCGGGCATGGAGCGGGCGTTCTTCAATAACTCCGGTGCCGAAGCCAACGAAACTGCGCTGAAACTTGCGCGGCTTTACGGCTGGCACAAAGGCATCGAACAACCGCAGGTAGTGGTCATGGAGAATGCTTTCCACGGACGGACCCTCGGCACCTTGTCGGCCAGTGACGGCCCGGCGGTGCGCCTGGGGTATAACAAGTTGCCGGGGGACTTCATTAAAGTGCCATTCGGTGACCTCGCTGCCCTGGAAAAGGCGCAGAAAGCCCACGGCCCACGCATTGTGGCGATTCTGATGGAGCCGATTCAGGGCGAAAGTGGTGTGCAAGTGGCGCCGCCCGGTTATCTCAAAGCGGTGCGCGAGCTCTGTGACCGGCGCGCCTGGTTAATGATGCTCGACGAAATCCAGACCGGCATCGGCCGTACCGGCCAGTGGTTTGCGTTCCAGCACGAAGGCATCATCCCGGACGTCATGACCTTGGCCAAAGGCCTGGGTAACGGAGTGCCCATCGGTGCCTGCCTGGCTCGGGGCAGGGCTGCGGATTTGTTCACACCCGGCAGCCACGGCAGTACATTCGGCGGCAATCCGCTGGCGTGTCGGGTGGGTTGCACCGTGCTGGAGATCATCGAGGAACAAGGCCTGCTGGAAAACGCCAGACTTCAGGGCGAACGCCTGCTTGCCAGATTGCGCGTCGAACTGGCCGACGACCCGAACGTCCTGGTGATCCGTGGCCAGGGATTGATGATTGGCATCGAACTGGCCCAACCAATCCGCGACCTGACCTTGATTGCCGCGCGGGATCACGGTTTGCTGATCAACGTGACACGGGGCAAGACCATTCGCCTGCTGCCACCGCTGACGATCGATGAGCGGGAAGTGGAAATGATTGTCAGAGGGGTGGTGCGGGCGGTGAAAGCGGCCTGACACCTTCTGTGTATACACCGCTTCCCTTTGTAGGAGCAGCCTTCGGCAGCTCCTACAAAATCGGTGTCTCCCTCAGTGAAATAAGCCCCCAAGAAAATTGCGGGGGCTATCTTGCGGGGGCTATCAATTGGTTTGCTGCACCGTACTGACGAAAGCGGAGACTTCAGCCCGGTTCATCAGTTGAAGTTTTGAACTGCTAAACCCTTCAAACAAACGCTGATGCGCGGCAAATCCACTGGACCCTTGGCGAGTACGGTAGCTGCCGGCCCAATCGAGTAACGCAATCAGCAACTCTTCCTTCTCGTCCCGCCTCGCTTCTCGCTGGCGAATGTTGTTCACGCAATCTTCGTCCTCCAGACACAGCCAGATCAGCGCAGTGGCCTGCTCCACAAGTTCGCTGACCATCCAGCCGTAAACACCCTCGATAACCCAACGCTCTTCACTCGCCGCCACCCGCGCCATTCCCAGTGCTTCGTTGCGGGGACGGGCGATGCTGTGTTCATCGGATACCCAGTGAATCAGGTCGAGATCGGTCCAGGGCGCTTGCAGATGCTCGGCCATTCGTTTGGCCAGCCAGCTCTTGCCCGAGCCGGAGTTGCCGATGATCAGGGTTCGAGTGAGTTTTAGGGTGGCCGGGTAATGATTGCTCATGGTTATTCATGCAAAGTCAGTCGGCTGTTTCGGACACTTCTGGCGCAATCATTCGCGTCTTCGGCGATCCATCCGCATTGAATTGATAAATATCCTGTGGTTGACCCTTTTCATTGAAGAACACTTGACCAATTCCTGCCGAGTTCCACAGCCGTTCCCCAGCTTCGGCGTGTTCGGGAATGTGCGGAACAATGCGCATGCGTCGGCGTTTGGTCAGCCAGTTAAGGGGCGAGCGGGGCGAGTAGAGCCAACGGTTGAGGCGGTCGAACCATTCGAGCAAGGCGGGTGGGAATTCGTTTTTGATACCGCTGCTGGTGATCTGCCAGATACGCGGGCCGGCCTTGCGGTGTCGGATCAATACTTCATAGACGAAGGAATAATGCACATCACCGGACAGCACCACGTAGTTACCGGGTGTGCGGGAGTGTCGGAAAATGTTCAGGATCACTTGAGCCGCGCCGCGATGAGCCATCCAGTTTTCGGCGTCCACCAGCAGTGGATAACCGCACCAACTGAACACGCGCTGTACGGTTTCGATCAGTTTGACGCCGAAGATCGGCGCCGGTGAAACGATGATCGCCGAAGGATGATCGAGCAATTCCTGTTGCAGCTCACTGAGCGCTTCCCAGTCCAGCAGGCCCGACGGCTGTTTGAGGTTCATCTCGCTGCGCCAGCGCCGGGTGCGGGTGTCGAGCACCACCAGCGCCGGGCGAGTGGGCAGCACGTAATGCCACTGCTGAAAACTCAGCAGTTCATCGATCAATTCGTCCTGGACCTCGCTGTCGAGGTGATGGTCTTGCCCCGTGACGCTCAATAAGCGGGTTTTTTCCAGTACGCTGCCAAACGCATCCGGGTTGTTGCCCCAACCCTGACACAACATATAAGCAAACAGCGCGTTGCCGATGATGCGCTTGGAGAACGGATGGTTGTAGGCCGTTTCCTCCCATTGCGCAGAGAGATTCCAGTCATCGGTAATATCGTGGTCATCGAAAATCATCAGGCATGGCAAATGCGCCATCGCCCGCGCGACACCACCCAGCCCCGCCTTGAACCCATCGATGCGCGTCTGCTCCAGGGCATAACGCTTGCGTCGTTCGGGCGTCAGTGTCGGTGGTTGCGGCGCGATCAGCGTCCAGGACGTTGGCGACCACACCAGCAGGTACATGGCCATGACTTCGGCGAAGGTCACCAAATGATTGTCGGCGCTGCTGCTGGTGAAAATCGGCTTACGCGCCCCACCGAAAAATCGCTCGCGCAGAGTTTCGTTGCTCTCAAGCGCCGGTAACAAATCCGCACGATGGTAGTAACTGGCCGGATGTTCGTAGAGTTTGGTGCTGTCGCTGACTACTGCGCCGTCGAGGTGTTCGTCGAACAACCCCAGATGTTCGATCAAGGCATGAATTGCACGCAGCATTGGTCCCGCGACATCATCCGCATACACCTGATCACCGCTCATCATTAATAGAGCCGGACGCTTGCTTGCGTCCGGCTCTGACGCGAGCAACCGGTCGACACACAGCAAGCCATCGGCCGCCGGATGGTGAGGTTTACGGCAGGAGCCATGCAGCAACTGATCGATCTGTGAGCGCAACACAAAGTTCGGGCAGCGCGCTTCGCCATATAGTAGGTGAGGTGCCCACTCGGCGATGCCCGACGGAGCGCCACCCGCCTCGGTGATCAGCAGGTCGTACTCGATCAGCGTGTCGCAGGGCAGGGCGGTGTTCAGTGGTACATCTATTAGATGAATAAAGGCATGAGTGCCGACGGGAATGATCGTGCATTGATCCGCATCGAGGCGGATATCGATGCCTTGCAGGCGCAGCGTCAGCGCCAGCGCACGCGACCCGACCAGCCAGAGCACCAGCCGCGCAGGTTCCAGGCGCCGCAATAACGGGCCGACGAGTACGGGTGGTAGTGATTGATGAGCGTCAGCTAATGGCAAAGACATAGACATCCCGTTCAAGACTCTTGGCGCAGAGGGGCGCGATCATAGCGCAGCTGGTAAAGAGGGCGGGTTTGTCGACGGGTAATGCAAGCAAAGCCTGGACAGCTTATGAGGCAGAAGTCGGTACTCCGCCTAAGCCGCATGGATTAGGTGAAAATAATTACAACAGGTGGTTGACCACCAAATAAAACACTGTATTATTCGCCTCCCGCTAACGAGGAGTTTGAAGCTGAGTTGGCGGCAAGTAGTTGAATTTCATGAAGAAAATTTGAAATTTAGTGCTTGACAGCAACAGAGGCTGCTGTAG
>NZ_BOMA01000028.1:0-26171 GCF_016861935.1 Pseudomonas sp. 008
GCCGCGATGCGGTTACAGCTCTACAACGACAGCTTGGGACGCGCGGGTCGCCTTGGCACGAGCGGCCTCGATGGATTCGTCGCGAGCCAACGCCACCCCCATCCGCCGCTGGCCATTGACCTCAGGCTTGCCGAACAGACGCAACGCAGTATCCGGCTCGCTCAACGCTGCACCCAGGTTGGCGAAAGCGGTCTGAGTCGACTGCCCTTCCACCAGAATCACCGCCGACGCCGATGGGCCGAACTGACGGATCAGTGGAATCGGCAGGCCCAGGATCGCCCGTGCGTGCAGTGCGAACTGCGACAGGTCCTGGGAAATCAGGGTCACCAGACCGGTGTCATGCGGGCGCGGCGAGACTTCGCTGAACCACACCTGATCACCCTTGATGAACAACTCGACGCCAAACAGGCCACGACCGCCCAAGGCTTCGGTGACCGCTTTGGCAACGCGCTCGGATTCGGCCAAAGCAACCGGGCTCATGGCTTGTGGCTGCCAGGATTCCTGGTAGTCGCCCTTCTCCTGACGGTGACCGACAGGCGCACAGAACGTAGTGCCGCCGACGTGACGCACGGTCAGCAGAGTGATTTCGTAGTCGAAGTCGATGAAGCCTTCAATGATCACGCGGCCTTTACCGGCACGGCCGCCTTCTTGAGCGTAATCCCAGGCTTTCTGCACGTCATCGACGCTGCGCAGCAGGCTCTGGCCCTTGCCCGAGGAACTCATGACCGGTTTGACCACGCACGGAAAGCCCAGGTCTTCGACTGCCTTGCGGTAATCCTCGAAGGTGTCGGCGAAGTGGTACGGCGATGTTGGCAGGTCCAGCTCTTCGGCGGCCAGGCGACGGATGCCTTCGCGGTTCATGGTCAGCTGTGCAGCACGCGCGGTGGGGATCACGGTGAAACCTTCGGACTCCAGCTCCACCAGGGTCGCGGTGGCGATGGCTTCGATTTCCGGCACGATGAAGTGCGGTTTCTCGGCTTCGATCACCGCACGCAGGGCGGCGCCGTCGAGCATATTGATCACATGGCTGCGATGGGCGACTTGCATGGCCGGCGCATTGGCGTAGCGATCCACGGCAATCACTTCAACGCCCAGGCGTTGCAGCTCGATCACCACTTCCTTGCCCAACTCACCACAGCCACACATCAATACGCGGGTCGCGGTTGGCGACAATGGAGTTCCGATACGGGTCATCTCAGGTCCTCAAAGGAGCGGATCATCGAGGGAAGCGCGCTTCCCATGGGGAGAAAGCGCGGCATTTTACATGAACCTGAGGGTTTGGCTTCAGCTGACGACGGCCTGTTTGCGCAGACGCCAGGCCATGGCCAACCAGACCACGGTGACGCCCGCGAACTTCGAACCCAGCGCAGTGAAGATCACGCCCGGTGTGAGCGCATCAATCATGCCGAAGAAGATGAAGGTGTCCAGCGGGATGCTCAGGGCCGAACTTATCCACAGGCGATCGTGCAACGGGCGCTTGGTGAGGCTGAACACAAGCCAGTCGATGCACTCGGACACGGCGAACGCCGTGGCGCTGGCGAGAGCAATTGAGGGATCGGAGGTGACGTAGGACAACATCAGCGCCACCAGCATCGCCGCGATCGCGCCATGGCCGAAGCGGGTTTGCACCATATCGCGCAGCACGAACACCAGGCCACCCCAGGCCGACCAGATGATGTCCAGGTGCGGGGCGGTGGAAAAGGCGTAATTGATCAGCACGACGCTGCTGATGTAGGCGATCAGGAAGAGCATGGACGGGAGATACCTGTCAATTTTGTGCACAGGGTACTTCATCTTCAGCGCATAGATAACCTGTGGCGAGGGGGCTCGCCCCCGTTCGGCTGCGCAGCAGTCGTGAAATCAGCAAACGCCGTACGCCTGAAAGAATGAAGTCGCAGGTTTAGCGCCGCTTCGCAACGCAACGGGGGCAAGCCCCCTCGCCACAAAAGCCGCGCTACCACAAAAAATCAGGAATCGGATTTGGAAGGCAACATCCAGATCAGCCCACTCGATTTCGCCCGCTCATGACACAACCCCAACACTTTGCGCCGTTCCTCGTTGTCCATCCGGCTCCAGCGGGTGATTTCTTCCACCGTGCGCTGACACCCGGTGCAAATGTCATCCTCATCCAGCGCACAAATGCTCACGCACGGCGACGAGACCGGTCGCTCACGTTCAGGTGTGCTCATTGTTCCTGCTCGACCAGATCGCGGGCATAACGCTGCGAGTTGTGCACATAGTGCGCAGCGCTGGCTTCGAGCATCTTCTTCTGCGGCTCGGTCAGCTCTCGCACCACCTTGCCCGGCGAGCCCATGACCAACGAACCGTCCGGAATTTCCTTGCCTTCACCGATCAGCGAGTTGGCGCCGATGATGCAGTTCTTGCCGATTTTCGCGCCGTTGAGGATTACCGCATTGATGCCGATCAGGCTGTAATCGCCCACCGTGCAGCCGTGGAGCATCGCGTTGTGACCGATGGTCACGCCGGTACCGATGGTCAGCGGATAGCCCATGTCGGTGTGCATCACGGTGCCGTCCTGCACGTTGCTGTTCTTGCCGATCAGGATCAATTCGTTGTCGCCACGCAACACGGCGTTGAACCAGACGTTGGCGCCCTCTTCCAGTTTGACCTTGCCCACCAGCACGGCATTGGGTGCGACCCAGCTCTGCGGATGGGTCTCGACGCGGGCGTCGCCCAAGCGGTATTTCATCGTGTTGTCCTCAAGGCCAGGCTGGCTCACTAGCGAAAAGCGGGATTCACGCCATACGAGCGATGGCTTCAGGTGTTGATAAAACTCTTGGGCGGTTGGTGCAGGCTGATTTTCGCGTCATAGAGCAGGTTGATCAACTCGACGATCATGATCGCCGTCAGCCCCCAGATCTTGTACTCGCCATAACGATAGCTCGGCACGTACCAACTGTGGCCTTGATAGTCGATGCGGTGGGTGTGCTCGCGCGGGTCCTTGCGGAAGAATTCCAGAGGCACGCTGAACACTGCGGCGATCTCGGCATCGTTGGCCAGGTATTCGACGAAATCCGGAATCACGCCGACATAGGGCGTGACCTTGATGCCGTGCAGAGAGATCAGCGGGCTCAGTGGGCCGATCACTTCAACCAGCCCCGGCGGCAGGCCGATTTCCTCTTCGGCCTCACGCAGAGCGGTAAAGATCAGATCAGGGTCTTCAGGGTCGCGTCGACCACCGGGAAAAGCGACTTCACCGCCATGGGTCGAGAGCCCGCTCGCGCGAAGGGTCAGGACCAGTTCCGGTTCGTCACTGCGCGTGATGGGCACCAATACCGCGGCTTCGGGGAAACGTCGGTCGGTTTCCAGCGTTCGCGGTGTGTGATTGCTTACCCGGTGCAGTAGCTCGTCCAGCATGAGTCTTCTCGATCTGTGCCTTACCCTGCATCATGCACCAATCGCACCGGCCGCCCAACCCCCGAACAGCCTCATGTCGCGAAACGACAACTTGCCGACCGACACCGCTGCACGCCAAGATAGGCGCAGCATTCAGGAACCCAAGCATGAAATTTTGCAGTCAATGCGGCAACCCGGTGACCCAGCGCATTCCCGAAGGCGATTCGCGCCTGCGTTTTGTCTGCGACAGCTGTCATACCATTCATTACCAGAACCCCAATATCGTCGCCGGTTGCGTGCCGGTCTGGGGTTCGAAGGTATTGCTGTGTCGTCGCGCCATCGAGCCAAGGCTCGGTTACTGGACCTTGCCCGCCGGTTTCATGGAAAACGGTGAGACCATCGAACAGGCCGCCATTCGCGAGACCGCCGAAGAAGCTTGCGCCCGGGTACGCAACCTGAGCATCTATACGCTGATCGATGTGCCGCACATCAGTCAGGTGCATGTATTCTTTCGCGCTGAGCTGGTGGATCTGGACTTTTCCGCAGGCCCCGAGAGCCTGGAAGTGCAGCTGTTCGAAGAAGCCGACATTCCTTGGGGCGAACTGGCTTTCCGCACGGTAGGCCGTACATTAGAATGCTACTTCGCTGACCGGCGGGCCGAGGTCTACCCCGTGCGCTCAGAGTCGATCCCGCCGCTCGCTCAGCCTGCCATCATCTGAGCACTTGTTAATAAAAAACCATCTATAAATAAAATAGTCGCGACACCTCTTAGGGATATCGTTTCAATGCGCTGGTTGCTTGCCCTGTTTTGCTTATCGTTCGTTGCAGTCTCCCAGGCTTCCGTCGCGACCGCCCCGGACGGCAAAGTCATCGAAAAAGTTCTGGTCCTCAAGTCTGCCCACCAGTTGCAGTTGATCAACGACGGCAAGCCGTTCAAGACCTATCGCATTTCATTGGGCAAACGCCCCATTGGCCCGAAACTGATGGAAGGTGATAAACGCACCCCCGAAGGCCTTTACTGGCTGGACTGGCGCAAGACCAGCGACCGTTTCAACCTGGCGATGCACATTTCCTATCCCAACATCAGCGACTCCGCCCGCGCCCGGCGCGAAGGCGTCGAGCCTGGCGGCATGATCATGATCCACGGTACTCCAGACACCGAAGAGAACCCGGAAAACCTGTTCCACACGCTGGACTGGACCGATGGCTGCATCGCCATGCGCAACATGGACATGCGTGAAGTCTGGGGTCTGGTACCGGACGGCACGATGATCGAAATCCGCCCGTAACGGCTACCTTCAAGGCTGGCGACGAGCTTTTGTGGCGAGGGGGCTTGCCCCCGTTCGGCTGCGAAGCAGTCGTAAAATCAGCAAGCGCGGTGATTCAGTTGGAACGAGGTGGCAGTTTTTGGCGCCGCTTCGCAACGCAACGGGGGCAAGCCCCCTCGCCACAAGGGATCGAGCGAACTCCAGCATAAGTTCTGGCCGCTACCTTCGGTCGGCATCGAAAAATAATTTCAAAAGATCGCAGCCTTCGTCAGCGCCTAGCGGGTAGATACCAATTCGCTCTGTAGGCGCTATCAAAGGCTGCGATCTTTGCTTTCAATACCCCCTCCTCTAATACCACTTCAAACCAACCCCTCTAGGCCCTATCAATCAGAGCTGGATTTAACGCGTCAACAGCAAAGTAGCGGCATTGACATGGTATTTAAGTGGTATTAGTTTCGCCGCATTACCGGGCGACAACACTCCAATATCCGCATCGGACCAACGCACATGAACGATCTACAGGCACTACGCCCTGACGACACCCAGCCCACGCCGCTGTACCTGCAACTGGCGCGCAATCTGGAAGCGGCGATCCACGCCGGCCAGTGGAAAGCCGAGCAGGCCATGCCGTCGGAACGCAACCTCAGCGAAATACTGGGCATCTCCCGCGTCACCGCACGCAAAGCGCTGGAAGTGCTGTTCGAGCAAGGCCTGATCCGCCGTAACCAAGGCTCCGGCACGTTCATCACCCCGCGCCTGGAACAGCCTTTGTCGCGCCTCTCGGGCTTCAGTGAAATGCTTCGGCTCAAGGGTTTCGTCCCCGGCTCGCAATGGCTGGAACGAGAAATCACCCCGCCGACCCACGAAGAACTGATCCGCCTCGGCCTCTCGCCCAATGACAAGGTCGCGCGGCTCAAACGCTTGCGCAAAGCCGACGACACAGTGATGGCGATCGAAATGAGCACCCTGCCCGCCTCGATCATTCCCAAGCCGCAAGCGGTGGGCGATTCCCTCTACGAATACCTCGACGGCATTGGCAAACCGGTGGTCCGCGCCCTGCAACACATTCAGGCGATCAACGCCTCCGACGAATTCGCCGCGCTGGTGGGCATCGCCCCCGGCACCGCCATGCTGCTGATGACCCGGGTCGGTTACCTGGAAGACAACACACCGATCGAAGTCACCGACACCTATTGCCGCAACGACTACTACGACTTTGTCGCAGAGCTGCGCCGCTAAATCAGAGAGCCGATCATGTCCGAAGACAACATCCTCACCGCCCACGGCTGGGTTCGTGGCCGGCTGATCCATGAGCACGGCAAGGTCGTGTCCATCGAAGGCGAACCTTGCGATCCGGCGGACAACGACCTGCCGTATCTGCTCCCGGGCTTCATCGACCTGCATGTTCACGGCGGGGGTGGCAAAGACATCATGGAAGGCGCGCCAGCCTTCGAAACCATCACCAGAACCCACGTGCGCTTCGGCACCACCTCGCTGCTGGCGACCACCATGACCGCGCCGAGCGAAGAGATTTCCAGCGTGCTCAAAGCCGTCGGCGAGTTCTGCGAGCAGCGGCCCAAAGGCAGCGCCCGGGTACTCGGCGTGCATCTGGAAGGTCCCTACATCAACCCCGGAAAACTCGGCGCCCAACCGAATTTCGCCCACACCGCGTTGATGGCCGAAGTCGAGGAATACCTGGCGCTGGCGCCGATCCGAGTGATCACCATCGCCCCGGAAATCGCCGGCCACGACGGTTTGATCCGCGCCCTCAGCGCTCGCGGCGTGCGCATGCAAATCGGCCACACGCTGGGCAGTTACGAGGAAGGCGTCGCCGCGTTGGCCGCCGGCGCCAGCAGTTTCACCCACCTCTACAACGCCATGAGCCCGTTGCATCATCGCGAGCCCGGCATCGTCGGTGCGGCGCTGGCCCACGCCAAGTACGCCGAACTGATTCCGGACTTGCTCCACGTACACCCCGGTGCGATCCGCGTGGCCTTGCGCTCGATCCCGTGCCTGTATTGCGTCACCGATTCCACCGCCGCCGCCGGCATGCCCGACGGCGAATACAAACTCGGCAGCCACACCGTGACCAAATGCCTGGGCGGTGTGCGCCTGCCCGACGGCACGCTGGCCGGCAGCACCCTGACCATGGATCAGGCCCTGCGCAACCTGGTGAAGATCGGCCTGCCGATCAGCGAAGCCTCGCAACGTCTTTCGCAATTCCCCGCCGACTACCTCGGCCTCCAAGAACGCGGGCGCCTGCAACCCGGCGCCTGGGCCGACTGCGTGCGGCTGGATCGCTCACTCACACTGACCGCCGTCATGGTCGAAGGAGAAGACATTGACTTCAAAAATGCTTGAAGAGGCGCTGTCCTCGTTCGAGGCCGTGCAAGCCCAATTGCAGCAACTCGACCCGCAGATGATCGAGATTGCCGCGCGCCTGCGCCGTCAGCCGCCGCAAGTGGCAATGACCGTGGCTCGCGGCAGTTCCGACCACGCGGCGAGCTATTTCGCCTACCTGACCATGCAGCAATTGGGCATTCCGGTGGCGTCGTTGCCCATGTCGGTGGTGACCATGCAACAGGCGCCGTTGAAGGTCAGCGGCCAGGTCGCGTTCGCTTTCTCGCAATCGGGGCAGAGCCCGGATTTGGTGAACAGCCTGCGTTTGCTGCGCAAACGCGGCGCCCTGAGCATTTCCATGGTCAACGCCGAGAACTCGCCTTTGGAAGCGGCCTGCGAATTCAGCCTGCCGCTGTGCGCCGGCACCGAAAGCAGCGTCGCCGCGACCAAGAGTTTTATCGCCACCCTCACCGCCAGCGCCCGCCTGATCGCCCATTGGAAAGAAGACGTGGAATTGCTGGAGGCCGGCCTTGCCCTGCCGGAAGGTTTGCGTGAGGCGGCGCAACAGGACTGGAGCCAGGCCATCGATGCGTTGCGCGATTGCCAGCGCTTGATGGTGATCGGCCGTGGCGCCGGCTTCGCTATTGCCCAGGAAGCGGCACTCAAGTTCAAGGAAACCTCGGCGATCCAGGCCGAAGCCTTCAGCAGCGCCGAAGTGCGGCACGGCCCGATGGCGTTGATCGACGAGAACTACCACCTGCTGATCTTCGCCCCGCGCGGTGCCGAGCAGGCCGGGTTGCTGAGCCTGGCCGCCGACATGCGTCAACGCGGCGCCCGCGTGCTGCTGGCCGCGCCAGATGACGTCGCCGAACGCGACCTGACCCTGACCCGCGCCGAACACCCGGCCCTGGACCCGATTCTGGCGATCCAGAGTTTCTACGTTATGGCCGCCGGTTTGGCCGTCGCCCGTGGCATGGACCCGGACCAGCCGCGTCACTTGAGCAAAGTGACGCGCACGCACTGAGTCCGATTTGAAGCTTTCCTGATGAGACCGAGCCATGCACAACAACAATAAAGAGCTGACCCTCAGCGCCCCGCTCAGCGGCCCGGTGCTCACACTCGCGAAAGTCCCGGACCCGGTGTTCGCCAGTGGCGCCATGGGCGATGGGATCGCCATCGATCCATTGAACGACACTCTGTACTCGCCTTGTGAAGCGGTCGTGATCCACATCGCCCGCACCGGTCACGCCATCACCTTGCGCGCCGATAACGGCGCCGAATTACTGCTTCATCTGGGCCTTGATACGGTCGAGTTGCAGGGTGTCGGTTTCTCGATGCTGGTCAAGGAAGGTGCGCGGGTCAGCAATGGCCAGCCGCTGCTGCGCTATGACCTGGACCAGGTCGCGCAGCAGTGCAAAAGCCTGGTCAGCCTGATGATTCTGACCAACAGTCAGGACTTCCAAGCACGTCCGATTACGCTGAAATCAGTGAAGGTGGGCGATCCGCTGCTGCACATCGTGCCGAAAGTAACGAACGGCGCGCAGATCGACATTGAAGTGCTCGGCATCGAGGTTCAAGGGCATGTTCATGTCGCCCATCGCGGTGGCTTGCACGCCCGGCCTGCGGCGCTGATCCGCCAAACCGCCCAACAGTTCAAGAGCAAATCCTGGCTGCACTTCGCCGGTAAATCGGCGGCCTGCGACAGTTTGATCGGCCTGATGGGGCTGGCTGTCGGTGAGCGGGATGAAATCCGGGTCAGTTGCCAGGGGCCGGATGCCGAAGCGGCGCTGCAAGCCCTGTTGGCCGCGTTATCCACAGCCCTGGCCGAAGACAACCACGCTGCCGCACCAACGCCAATAGCCCAACGCAATCGCCCCGCCGAAGCGGGTGTGCTGCACGGTGTGTGCGCAGCTCCAGGCCTGGTGGGCGGGCCGTTGTTTCGTCTGAACTCGATCAGTCTTCCAGTAGATGCTGGTAATCATGAGCCGAAGCAACAACGTTACGCGCTGGACACCGCGCTGACTCAAGTACGCAGCGAAATCGACGGCACACGGGCCCAAGCGAAGAAGCACAAGAACACCGATGAAGAAGCGATCTTCGCCGCGCACCTGGCATTGCTCGAAGACCCGGCGCTGCTCGATGCGGCTCATCAATCCATCGACCAAGGCATCGCCGCAACTCACGCCTGGAGTCAATCCATCGACGTGCAATGCGAGGTACTGCTGCAACTCGGCAGTCCGTTGCTGGCTGAACGCGCCAACGACCTGCGTGACCTCAAGCAACGGGTGCTGCGTGCCCTGCTCGGCGAAGCCTGGCATTACGACGTGCCGGCCGGCGCTATCGTCGCGGCCCATGAACTGACGCCGTCCGATTTGCTGCAACTGAGCCAGCAAGGGGTGGCAGGGTTGTGCATGGCCGAAGGTGGCGCGACTTCCCATGTGGCGATTCTCGCTCGTGGCAAAGGCTTGCCGTGCATGGTTGCACTGGGCTCGACGCTGCTCGATCAGGAGCAAGGTCAAGCGGTGGTGCTGGATGCCGACGGCGGTCGCCTCGAACTGATACCGACTGCCGAGCGCCTGGCCGAGGTGCATCAGGCGCAACTCGATCATCAGCAACGTCGCGCGCTTCAACAGTCTCAGGCTCACGTCCCGGCACTGACACTTGATGGTTTGCCAATCGAAGTCGCCGCCAATGTCGCTTCCAGTGCCGAGGCAGCTGATGCCCTGGCCAACGGTGCCGATGGCGTCGGTCTGCTGCGTACCGAATTCCTCTTCGTCGACCGCCAAACCGCGCCGGACGAACAGGAGCAGCACGCCGCCTATCAAGCCGTGCTCGACGCCATGGGCGACAAGTCGGTGAACATCCGCACCATCGATGTCGGTGGCGATAAACAGCTCGACTATTTACCGCTCCCTGTCGAAGCGAACCCGGTGCTTGGTTTGCGCGGCATTCGTCTGGCTCAGGTGCGCCCGGAACTGCTGGATCAGCAACTGCGCGCCCTGCTGCAGGTCAGCCCGCTGTCGCGCTGCCGGATCCTGTTGCCGATGGTCACCGAAGTCGATGAGTTGCTGCACATCCGCCAGCGTCTCGACGCGTTGTGCATTGAACTTAATGTGAGTGAGCGCCCGCAGCTGGGCGTGATGATCGAGGTTCCGGCCGCCGCACTGCTGGCCGAGCAACTGGCCGAGCACGCGGACTTCCTGTCCATCGGCACCAACGACTTGTCGCAATACACCCTGGCCATGGACCGCGACCACGCCGGCCTCGCCTCCCGCGTCGATGCGATGCACCCGGCGCTGCTGCGGCTGATCGCCCAGACCTGCGCCGGTGCAGCGGTGCATAACCGGTGGGTCGGGGTCTGCGGCGCCCTCGCCTCCGATCCGTTGGCCACGCCGGTATTGATTGGCCTGGGCGTCAGCGAGTTGTCGGTCAGCCCGGTGCAAATCGGTGAAATCAAGGACCGCGTGCGTCACCTCGACGCCACCGAATGCCGACGCATCAGCCAGGACCTGCTCAAGCTGAGCAGCGCCGGCGCGGTGCGTCACGCCTGTCACCAGCAATGGCCTCTGAGCTGAACAACAACGATAAGAATCCAGGGAGATCCGCCATGTACCAATACTTCATCGAAGGCCTGCAGCGCCTCGGTCGCGCGCTGATGCTGCCGATCGCGATCCTGCCGATTGCCGGGTTACTGCTGCGTCTGGGCGACACTGACCTGCTGGACATCGCGATCATCCACGACGCCGGCCAGGTGATTTTCGCCAACCTGGCGCTGATCTTCGCCATCGGCATCGCGGTCGGTTTTGCCAAGGACAACAACGGCACCGCAGGCCTGGCCGGGGTCATTGGTTATCTGGTGATGATCTCCACCCTCAAGGTGCTCGACTCGAGCATCAACATGGGCATGCTGGCCGGGATCGTCAGCGGCCTGATGGCCGGTGCGCTGTACAACCGCTTCAAAGACATCAAGCTGCCGGAATACCTGGCGTTCTTCGGCGGTCGGCGTTTCGTGCCGATAGTCACCGGGTTCGCTGCCGTCGGCCTGGGCGTCATCTTCGGTTTCATCTGGCCACCGATCCAGCACGGCATCAACGGCTTCGGCACGTTGATGATGGAGAGCGGCAGCTTTGGTGCGTTCATCTTCGGCGTGTTCAACCGCTTGCTGATCGTCACCGGCCTGCACCACATCCTCAACAACATGGCGTGGTTCGTGTTCGGCAACTTCACCGACCCGACCACGGGCGCACTGGTGACCGGCGACCTGTCACGTTACTTTGCCGGCGACCCGAAAGGCGGCCAGTTCATGACCGGCATGTTCCCGATGATGATCTTCGGCCTGCCCGCCGCGTGCCTGGCGATGTACCGCAACGCCCTGCCGGAACGGCGCAAAGTCATGGGCGGGATCTTCCTGTCCATGGCCCTGACCTCGTTTTTGACCGGCGTCACCGAGCCGATCGAATTCGCCTTCATGTTCCTCGCACCGCTGCTGTTTTTGCTTCATGCGCTGCTAACGGGACTGTCAATGGCCGTCACCAACCTGCTGAACATTCACCTGGGGTTTACCTTTTCCGGCGGTTTCATCGACATGATTCTGGGCTGGGGTGAATCCACCAACGGCTGGCGCGTGCTTCCCGTGGGTCTTGCGTATGCAGTGATCTACTACGTGGTGTTTGATTTCTGTATCCGCCGCTTCAACCTCAAGACGCCGGGGCGTGAGGATGTACAGGCTGGCGACAAAGTTGTGGTCACCGAGAATGAACGCGCCGGGGCATATATCAAGGCGCTGGGCGGTGCGGAGAATTTGATCACGGTCGGCGCTTGCACCACGCGACTGCGGTTGGACATGGTTGATCGCAACAAAGCCTCGGATGCGGACTTGAAAGCGTTGGGTGCAATGGCGGTAGTGCGTCCGGGCAAGGGCGGCAGTTTGCAGGTGGTGGTCGGGCCGATGGCAGACAGCATTGCCGACGAGATCCGGTTGGCGATGCCGGCTTTGGGCCGCGCGGTTGTGGCCTCCCCTACCGCTGATATCGATGAGCCAAAACCTGTGGCGGTGACGAACACTGAAGCCCAACAATGGTTGAAGGCGCTGGGCGGCGGCGAGAATGTGCTGCAGATGGATTGCATCGCCATGACCCGGATTCGGTTGCAGCTGGCGGATGGCACGGGGTTGTCGGAAGGCCAGTTGAAAGCGCTTGGTTGCCAGGGTGTCAGCCAACTTGAGGGGGGCGTTTGGCATCTGTTGATTGGCGACAAGGCGCCAAGTTTGAGTGGTGCGTTGGAAGCGTTGGTTAATCGCAGTGAGGTGAGTGCCAGGGTTTAGATCATAGGCGCGGGACAGTCAGTCTTCGCGGGCAAGCCTCGCTCCTACGAGGTATGTGTTGTTTGCACGTCGATGTCCGACACCATTCCCCTGTAGGAGCGAGGCTTGCCCGCGAAGAGGCCCGCACTACCAATAAAAATCTCAAAGCCCGCTGACCGTCACTGGTCCAGCGGGCTTTTTCATTGTGCTACCCCTGCGGATCGACCTGATCCAGCACCCGGTTCACCGACAACTCCGCCAACGAAATCATCTGCTGAATGCCCAAGGCCAGATTGCAGGCTGGGCCGGTGAGATCGAACGCCAACTCACTGGCCATGACATTCGCCGAAGCCAGTGTTTCACAGGCATGAGCCAACAGGGTTTCTGAATCTACGTTGGGCGCGACGACGAAGATCGTACTTGGACGCTGCTCGGCTTTGACCTTCTTCTGGGAAGGTGGCGCGAGATAGTGATCGAGTGCACGGATTGCGGCATCGTGGAGTTTTTTGGAATTGAGGCAGGTGTAGGGGGAAACGGATTCGTTTTCCATGTTTGTTTCTAAATCTGTTTCTAAATCTGTTTCTACGTCTGTTTCTGGAGGATTTGGGCTGTCTTTGATCATTGTGAAACTCCTAACAAAAAGTTGGAGCTACCAGCATCACTTGCAGATGATGGGTGGCAGCTGTGCGCGGGTCTGCAAGACCGAGTCGTTAGGCAACCTCGGCAGACCCGAAGATCTCCCGCACACAGCCACCATAAATCGATGACCATTGATTTAAGCGCCACGATTATAGGTGCGCTTAAAGGTGCCTAACAAACTATCGGCGGGCTTGCAGTCCCGATCGCTGAATTGGCAGCGACATCCAAAGGTTAGAGAGCCCACTTCCGACGGACAACCTGAAAGACTTGTGGGAAGGTTCTGAAGTTTTTACAGATAAATAAACATCATTGCCTGTAAGGCCGCCATCGCGGGCAAGCCCGCTCCCACATTAGTGGAGCGGCGTACACCCACCAAACTACAGGTCGAGCGTTAGCTCGCCTGCCGCTTTTGATCTTGACCCACCCGCCCCTTCGGGAGGCTGAGCGCAGGTGTTCATCTGGGGATTGGCGCGCAGCGCCGTTCGACGCAGTCGAACCCATCGCATGTAGGTCGTAGCGAAGCAGACCGTAGGGCGATGCCCCCAGATGGATACCGGAGCGAAGGAACGCCGAGCCTCAGCGAGGGGCCGGACGCTTGGGGCGAAGACCTTTGCTTCCTTTGGGGCGTTTGCCAAAGGGAGTCGCCGTAAGGGCGAAACCATAAGCCGCCGTTACCGCAGCAATGGATATGTACTCAATCAACAAGAACCTGGTCGGCCCTAAGGCCGCCACGCCCTAAATCGCAGCCAATAAAAAACCCGCTGAAATCACTTCAGCGGGTTTCTCATTTCAGCGGCCAGGAAGATCAGAAATCCTCCAACCGCCATACCTCATAAGCCGGCGTCTCATAGGGATGACTCTCTTTCAGAGCCACCACCACCGCCCGAATCAACTCATCGCTGACCACCAGCTCAACCTTCCACTCCTCAACCTGCTCGACCTGCCCAGCTTCACCCATGAACGGGTGACTGCCCTCCAGTGGACGAAACTGACCCAGGCCAAATACTTGCCATGCACAGTGGTCATAAGCCCCGATCCGCCCGCCACCGGCGGCGAATACAGCGCTTTTGACCACTTCAACATGACTGGCCGGAACAAAAAAGCAAAGCTTGTACACGGCAATCAGCTCCCCGCTCTTAGTTCACCCAGACGCGAGCGTTACGGAACATACGCATCCAAGGTGCGTCTTCGTTCCAGTCTTCCGAACGCCACGAGTTCTGCACCGCGCGGAACACACGCTCCGGGTGCGGCATCATGATGGTCACGCGACCGTCGCGGCTGGTCAAACCGGTGATACCGCGCGGCGAGCCGTTCGGGTTGGCCGGGTATTTCTCGGTGACCTTGCCGTGGTTGTCGACGAAACGCATCGCCACGCAACCCGACAGATCGGCTTGCAGCAAGGCTTCTTCGCTGGCGAATTCGGCATGGCCTTCACCGTGGGCGATGGCGATCGGCATGCGCGAACCGGCCATGCCCTGCAGGAAGATCGAGTTCGACTCCTGGATCTGAACCATGGCCACGCGGGCTTCGAACTGCTCGGAACGGTTACGCACGAAGTGCGGCCAGAACTCGCTGCCCGGGATCAGCTCGTGCAGGTTGGACATCATCTGGCAACCGTTGCACACGCCGAGGGTGAAGCTGTCGGTACGTTCGAAGAAGCCCTGGAAGGCATCGCGAGCGCGGCTGTTGAACAGCGCGGACTTGGCCCAGCCTTCACCGGCACCCAGTACGTCGCCGTAGGAGAAACCGCCGCAAGCAACCATGCCCTTGAAGTCGTTCAGGTCGACACGACCGGCCAGAATGTCGCTCATGTGCACGTCGATCGCGTTGAAACCGGCACGGTCGAACGCGGCCGCCATTTCCACCTGACCGTTGACGCCCTGCTCACGCAGCACGGCAACCTGTGGACGAATGCCTTTCTTGATGTAAGGCGCGGCGACGTCCTGGTTGACGTCATAGCTGAGCTTGACGCTCAGGCCCGGGTTGTCTTCTTCCAGCAGCACGTCGAACTCTTGTTCGGCGCAATCGGCGTTATCACGCAGACGCTGGATCTGGTAGCTGGTTTCAGCCCACTGACGTTGCAGCAAACGACGCTGACCTTCGAATACGGTATCGCCGTTGAACGTGATGCTGATCTCGCCGTTGTTCATCGGCTGACCGATCACCGATACGCAGTCGCCCAGGCCAGCAGCGCTGAACTGCGCGAGAATGTCCGCGGTGGCGTCCTGGCGAACCTGGATCACAGCGCCCAGTTCTTCGTTGAACAGGATCGCGGCGATATCGGCGGAAGTCTCTGCCAGACCGTCGAGGTTCAGGCTCAGGCCGCAGTGGCCGGCAAACGCCATTTCCACCACGCTGGTCAGCAGACCACCGTCGGAACGGTCGTGGTAAGCCAGCAGGTGACCGTCGGCGTTGAGGCCCTGGATCACCGCGAAGAAGGCTTTCAGGTCTTCGGCGTCATCGACGTCCGGCGCCTGTTTGCCGAGCTTGCCGTGAACCTGAGCGAGGATCGAGGCACCCATGCGGTTCTGGCCGCGACCGAGGTCGATCAGGATCAGGTCGGTGGTGCCCTTGTCCATGCGCAGTTGCGGGGTCAGGGTCTGACGGATGTCAGCCACTGGCGCGAAACCGGTCACGATCAGCGACATCGGCGAAGTAACCGCCTTATCGACACCTTCGTCGTTCCAGCGAGTGGCCATGGACATCGAGTCCTTGCCCACCGGAATGGTGATGCCCAGCTCAGGGCACAGTTCCATGCCGACCGCTTTCACGGTGTCGTACAGACGCGCGTCTTCACCTGGGTGACCGGCGGCGGACATCCAGTTCGCCGACAGTTTGATGTCGGAGATCTTGGCGATGCGCGAGGCGGCGATGTTGGTCAGGGTTTCGCCGATGGCCATGCGGCCCGACGCCGGAGCGTCCAGCAGAGCCAGCGGAGTGCGCTCGCCCATGGCCATGGCTTCACCGGTATAAACGTCGAAGCTGGTGGCGGTAACGGCAACGTCGGCCACCGGAACCTGCCACGGGCCAACCATCTGGTCACGGGCCACGAGGCCGGTGATGGTGCGGTCGCCGATGGTGATCAGGAAGCTCTTGCTGGCCACGGCCGGGTGATGCAGAACGCGCTCGACGCAGTTGGCGATGTCGAGGGTCGACGGATCGAAATCGTCGCCCAGCTCGTTTTCACGAACCACCGAACGGTGCATGCGCGGGGCTTTGCCCAGCAGCACTTCGAGCGGCATGTCCACCGGGCTGTTGCCGAAGTGGCTGTCGGTCACGGTCAGTTGCGGCTCGGCTGTGGCTTCGCCGACTACCGCGAATGGGCAACGCTCACGCTCGCAGATCGCCTTGAAGCGTTCGAAGTCCGCCGGGCCGACCGCCAGAACGTAGCGCTCCTGGGATTCGTTACTCCAGATTTCGTGCGGGGCCATGCCCGGCTCGTCGTTTGGAATGTTGCGCAGTTCGAAACGGCCACCGCGGTCGCCATCGTTGACCAGTTCCGGGAAGGCGTTGGACAGACCGCCCGCGCCGACGTCGTGGATGAAGCTGATCGGGTTTTTGTCGCCCAGTTGCCAGCAACGGTCGATGACTTCCTGGCAACGACGCTCCATCTCAGGGTTTTCACGTTGTACGGAAGCGAAGTCCAGGTCTGCCGAGCTGGTGCCGGTGGCCATGGAGGAAGCCGCGCCACCGCCCAGACCGATCAGCATTGCCGGGCCGCCAAGCACGATCAGCTTGGAGCCAACGACGATTTCGCCTTTCTTGACGTGTTCTTCACGGATGTTGCCCATGCCGCCAGCCAGCATGATCGGCTTGTGGTAACCGCGCACTTCGTCACCATGAGGGGTGGTGATCGACTGTTCGAAGGTACGGAAGTAACCGGTCAGCGCCGGACGGCCGAATTCATTGTTGAACGCAGCGCCGCCCAACGGGCCTTCGATCATGATGTCCAGCGCGGTAACGATGCGCTCGGGTTTGCCATACGGCACTTCCCACGGCTGTTCGAAGCCCGGGATCTGCAGGTTCGACACGGTGAAACCGGTCAGGCCAGCCTTTGGCTTCGCGCCGCGACCGGTGGCGCCTTCGTCGCGAATCTCGCCGCCGCTACCGGTGGATGCGCCCGGGAACGGGGCAATCGCGGTCGGGTGGTTGTGCGTTTCGACTTTCATCAGGATGTGCACCGGTTCCTGCACCGCGCCGTACTGGCGGGTTTCAGGGTCCGGGAAGAAACGACCGGCCACGGAGCCGACGATGACCGAGGCGTTGTCCTTATAAGCCGACAGAACACCTTCGCTGTGCATCTGGTAGGTGTTCTTGATCATGCCGAACAGGCTTTTTTCCTGGCTCTGACCGTCGATGTCCCAACTGGCGTTGAAGATCTTGTGACGGCAGTGCTCGGAGTTCGCCTGGGCGAACATCATCAGTTCGATGTCGTGCGGGTTGCGCTTCAAACCAAGGAAGGCGTTGACCAGATAGTCGATTTCGTCTTCGGCCAGGGCCAGGCCCAGCTCGGTGTTGGCTTTTTCCAGCGCGGCGCGGCCGCCACCCAACACGTCGATGGCAGTCAGCGGTTTTGGCTCGGCGTGGCTGAACAGGCCGGAGGCTTGTTCGAGGTTGCCCAGCACGATCTGGGTCATGCGGTCGTGCAGCGCGTCTGCGATCAGCTGCGCTTCGGCGTCGCTGAACTGGCCGGCGACGTAGAACGCGATGCCACGCTCAACGCGCTGGATCTTGGTCAGGCCGCAGTTGCGAGCAATGTCGCTGGCTTTACTGGACCACGGCGAAATGGTGCCGAAACGCGGCAATACCAGGAACAGACGACCAGTGGGCTCTTGTACCGGAACGCTAGGGCCGTACTTCAGAAGGCGCGCAAGCACCTGCTGTTCGTCGCCGGTCAGGACGCCGGTAACTTCGGCGAAGTGAGCGAATTCAGCATACAGGCCGCTGACAGCTGGAACCTTCTGGCTCAGTTGCTCAAGGAGTTTGCTGTGGCGAAAGGCAGAAAGGGCAGGAGCGCCGCGCAGGATCAACATCTTCGGGACAGCCTCGGGAAGGGGTGTGCTTTGAGGCCGTGCATTCTAGCCTAAACCGCCCGCGACATCACCCGAAACGGTACACGCGGTTGCACCCGAACGTCGGGCCGGGTGTTCGGGCCCTGAACAGGTGCGCGCCGGGGGTTATTTTTTCTGTCACAAAATGCTGTTCGGGCCCATTCCTGCGGGCTCCAAGCGGGTTTTTGACGCCCTAGCAGACAAGCCCTTCGCTGTCGAGATATGGCGCTCGTGGTCCTTTGCGTATACTGCGCAGATGTTTTCCCCAACGGCTTTGCGTCCGCGGTACGCCAAATGGCTGATCGCAACCGGACTCTTCCTGGTGCTCAGTGGCTGTGTTGATAAACCCAACACGCTGGAGCGCGTAAAGGAGGATGGCGTGCTGCGGGTGGTTACCCGGAACAGCCCCGCCACCTACTTTCAGGATCGCAACGGTGAAACCGGCTTCGAATACGAGCTGGTGAAGCGCTTCGCCGACGATCTGGGGGTCGAACTCAAGATCGAAACCGCCGACAACCTCGACGACCTGTTCAATCAGGTGGGCAAGCCGAACGGCCCGGTGCTGGCGGCTGCCGGCCTGGTCAGCAGCGAGGACCGCAAAAAGCAGGTGCGGTTTTCCCATTCCTACCTCGAAGTCACCCCGCAGATCATCTATCGCAACGGCCAGTCGCGGCCGACCGACGCAGGCGATCTGGTCGGCAAGAAGATCATCGTGCTCAAGGGCAGCACCCACGCCGAGCAATTGGCAGCGCTGAAAAAGAAATATCCCGGCATTGAATACGAAGAGTCCGACGCGGTTGAAGTCGTCGACCTGCTGCGCATGGTCGACGAAGGTCAGATCGACCTGACCCTGGTCGACTCCAACGAAGTGGCGATGAACCAGGTCTACTTCCCCAACGTGCGGGTCGCCTTCGACCTCGGTGATGCCAGCAACCAGAGCTGGGCCGTGGCCGCCGGCGATGACAACAGCCTGCTCAACGAAATCAACGCCTACCTCGACAAGGTGAAGAAAAACGGCACCCTGCAACGCCTCAAAGACCGCTACTACGGGCATGTCGACGTACTCGGCTACATGGGCGCCACCACCTTCGCCCAGCATTTGCAGCAGCGGTTGCCCAAGTACGAGAAGCACTTCAAGGCGTCCGCCAAGGAAGAAAAGGTCGACTGGCGTCTATTGGCGGCGATCGGTTATCAGGAATCGCTGTGGCAAGCGGCAGTCACGTCCAAGACCGGCGTGCGCGGATTGATGATGCTGACCCAGAACACGGCGCAAGCCATGGGCGTTTCCAATCGCCTGGACCCCAAGCAGAGCATCATGGGCGGCGCGAAATACCTGGTCTACATGAAGGATCAACTGGATGAGTCGATCCAGGAGCCGGATCGTACGTGGTTCGCGCTGGCAGCCTACAACGTTGGCAGCGGTCACCTGGATGACGCGCGCAAACTGGCGGCCAAGGAAGGGTTGAACCCGGACAAGTGGCTGGACGTGAAGAAAATACTGCCGCGCCTGTCGCAGAAGCAGTGGTACAGCAAGACTCGTTATGGCTACGCCCGTGGCGGCGAACCGGTGCATTTCGTGGCAAACATCCGTCGCTACTACGACATCCTGACGTGGGTCACGCAGCCGCAGCTCGAAGGCACCCAGGTCGCCGAGGGCAACCTGCATGTGCCGGGGGTCGACAAGACCAAGCCGAGCCAGGAAACCCCACAACTTTAAATTATTGTTGTCTCCGACGACGCCTTCGCGGGCAAGCCTCGCTCCTTGTATGTTGGCCGAACACACAATTGCGTATCGACACGAAACTGTAGGAGCGAGGCTTGCCCGCGATGGCAGCGCCGCCGATCTAGCCTTTCAACGCAGCAGCCAGAATCAGCGCCTTCATCTCCGACACCGCCGACTTGAACCCGACGAACAACGCATGGGCCACCAGCGCATGGCCGATGTTCAGTTCGTTGACGCCCTTGATTGCCGCAACAGCCTCGACGTTGTGATAGTGCAAACCGTGGCCGGCGTTGACGATCAGGCCTTGGGCCAGACCGAATGCCACGCCATCGGCCACGCGTTTGAGCTCTTCAGCGACCTCGGTTGGCGTCTCGGCGTCCGCGTAACGCCCGGTGTGCAGTTCAATGGCCGGCGCGCCGACACGACGGGACGCCTCAATCTGCCGCTCGTCAGCGTCGATGAACAGCGACACTTCACAGCCAATCTTCGCCAGGCGATCCACCGCCGCCTTGATCCGCGCTTCCTGCCCCGCTACGTCCAGACCGCCTTCAGTGGTCAGTTCCTGACGGGTTTCCGGCACCAGGCAAACGTGCGCCGGGCGGATACGCTCGGCGAATGCCATCATTTCTTCAGTGACGCCCATTTCGAAGTTCATGCGGGTTTGCAGCACGTCCTTGAGCAGCAGGACATCGCGCTCCTGAATGTGCCGGCGGTCTTCACGCAAGTGCACGGTGATGCCGTCAGCACCCGCCTCTTCCGCGTCCAGCGCTGCCTTGACTGGATCCGGGTAACGAGTACCCCGGGCCTGACGCAGGGTGGCAACGTGGTCGATGTTCACGCCAAGAAGAATGCGATTGCTGGTGGTCACGGAAACGCTCCTGAAGAAGGGGGAAGTTCGGTGCACAGCATACGGGGAGACTACGGCTTTCGAAACAACTCACGACTGACCAATGGACGCCCGCCCAAGTGAACGGCCAACGCCTGACGCATCAAGCGCTTGGCGGCGGACAGCGCACCGGGTGCAGACCAGTCGGCATCGGCCATGGCCAGCAGTTCGGTACCATTGAACAGGCCCGGCTGCAGCAGATAGACCCGCTCCAGGCCCGCATCCACTTGCAGGCGATAGAGACCGTCCGGTGCGATGGGGTCGCCATGGATGTCGGTATTCAGCGCAAAGCCGTAACCGAGATCATCGAGCAGTCGCCATTCGAAGGAGCGCAGCAATGGTTCCAGTGGTCGACCTTCGGCCAGGGCAAGCAAGGTCGCGGCGTAGTGATCGAAAACCGCGGGATGAGGATCTTCGGCGGGCAGCAGGCGAATCAGCAATTCGTTGAGGTAGAGACCACTGAACAGCGCTTCGCCATTGAGCCAGGTGGAAACGCCGGCGCTTTCCATGCGACCGACATTCTTCAGCTCGCCCCGGCCACGGAACTCGACTTCCAGCGGCACGAACGGCCGCGCCAACGTCCCGGCCTTGCCCCGCGCACTGCGCAACACCGCCCGCAGCCGACCTTGCGGCGTGAGGAAATCCACCAGCGCACTGCTTTCGAGGTAGGCGCGGGAATGGAGCACGTAGGCGGGTTGGCCGATGGGCGGGCTGGATGACATCAGTTTCCGAATCTCTGGAGATCCACTGTGGCGAAGGAGCTTGTCGGAACGCCGCACCGTCCCGCTGGGCTGCGAAGCGGCCCCAAAACCATGCACCTCAGTGTTTCAGGTAAAACCGCGATGCCAGGATTTACGACTGCTTCGCCCGGGCGCGGATCGGCCGAACGGGAGCAAGCTCCCTCGCCACAAAAGCTCGCTCCTACAATTGAATCGATGTGCTGCTGGACGATTTACAAGTCGCCGTAACCCAGCGAACGCAAGGCGCGCTCGTCGTCAGACCAACCGCCTTTCACCTTGACCCACAGGTTGAGCATGATCTTGGAGTCGAACAGCAGCTCCATGTCCTTGCGCGCTTCGGTGCCAATGCGCTTGATGCGCTCGCCCTTGTCGCCAATGATGATTTTCTTCTGGCCGTCACGTTCGACGAGGATCAAGGCGTGGATGTGCAGGGTTTTGCCCTGCTGCTTGAACTCTTCGATTTCCACGGTGATCTGGTACGGCAGCTCGGCACCCAACTGGCGCATGATTTTTTCGCGTACCAGTTCAGCGGCAAGGAAGCGGCTGCTGCGGTCGGTGATCTGATCTTCCGGGAAGAAGTGATCGTTTTCCGGCAGGTGCTCGGCGATCACTCGCTCCAGCGTGTCGAGGTTGTGCCCGTGCTGGGCCGAGATCGGCATGATCTGCGCGTTCGGCAGCTGTTCCTGCAACCAGGTCAGGTGCGGCATCAGCTCGGATTTGTCTTCGATGCGGTCGGTCTTGTTCAGCGCCACGATCAGCGGACCGGTCACGTACTGAACGCGCTCGAGGACCATCTGGTCTTCGTCGGTCCACTTGGTACGGTCAACCACGAAGATCACCACGTCGACGTCTTTCAACGCCGCCGAAGCGGTCTTGTTCATGTAACGGTTCAGGGCCTTTTCGCCGCCCTTGTGCATACCCGGGGTGTCGACGTAGATCGCCTGGACGTCACCTTCGGTCTTGATGCCGAGCATGTTGTGGCGGGTGGTCTGCGGCTTGCGTGAGGTGATCGCCAGTTTCTGACCCAGAATGTGGTTCAGCAGCGTGGACTTGCCCACGTTGGGACGGCCGACGATGGCAACATAGCCACAGCGAGTTGCGGTTGAATCAGTCATTGCCATTCTCCACACCCAGGGCAATCAGTGCTGCGGCGGCCGCTACCTGTTCGGCAATACGACGACTCACACCCTGACCTCGGCTTTTTTCATTCAGTAAGATGATTTCACATTCGACGAAGAACGTCCGGCAATGCGGCTCACCCTGGATATCCACCACTTCGTAACGCGGCAGCTCACAACCACGGGACTGCAGGAATTCCTGCAGGCGGGTTTTCGGATCTTTGTTGGTGTCGACCAGCGTCAAGCCTTCGAACTCTCCGGCCAGCCAGGCCAGCACACGCTCGCGCGCCACCTCCATGCCGGCGTCCAGGTAGATCGCACCGATCAGCGCTTCGAGGGCATCGGCCAGAATCGACTCGCGACGGAAACCGCCACTTTTCAATTCGCCGGAGCCCAGGCGCAGGTATTCACCCAGGTCAAAACCACGGGCCAGTACGGCCAGGGTCTCACCTTTCACCAGGCGTGCGCGCAAACGCGACAACTGGCCTTCGCGGGCCAGCGGGAAGCGATCGAACAGCGCCTCGCCAGCAACGAAATTGAGGATGGCATCGCCGAGGAATTCCAGGCGTTCGTTGTTGCGCCCGGCAAAACTGCGGTGAGTCAGGGCCAGGACCATCAGTTCCTGATCCTTGAAGGTGTAACCGAGCTGACGCTCGAGACGGCTTAAGGAGACGCTCACGGTTTACCCACGCTGAGTTCGTGGTTGGATTCCACCGCCAGGGCCTTGATGCGGCGCAGGCTTGGGACAATTAACGCTGTGTTCAAAAATAACGTCCTGAATATCGTTGTTTTCATGCTCCTGTCGCCGATTGTGCCGACTCCAGAAATGCATTCGGCGCTGTGTTCAACAGCGCCGTGTGTGATTACTTGATCAGACCAACCCGCGAGAAATTCGGCAGGTGACCGAGTTTGGGTTCCGGCCAGCTCATCCAGACTGCGAAGGCCTTGCCGACGATATTCTTGTCGGGAACCATGCCCAGCAGATCCTTGGGAATGCTCGGATCATCCCAGTAGCGACTGTCGTTCGAGTTGTCGCGGTTGTCGCCCATCATGAAGTAGTGCCCGGCCGGCACGGTCCACGAATGGTCCGGCGTTGCGCGGTAGCGGCTCATTTCCTTGCGGATCAGGTGCTCGGCGGCACCGAGTTTTTCCTTGTAGAGCTCGGCGCTACCCAACGTGCCCGGCTCGGAGCCGACCAGTTGTTCGGCAATCGACTCACCGTTGACGAACAGGCGCTTGTCGGCGGTGTAGCGAATCTGGTCGCCCGGCAGGCCCACTACACGCTTGATGTAGTTGACGTTCGGGTCGCTCGGGTAGCGGAACACCATCACATCGCCGCGCTGCGGATCACCGACTTCGATGACTTTCTTGTCGATCACCGGCAGGCGGATCCCGTAAGAAAACTTGTTCACCAGAATGAAGTCACCGACATCCAGGGTCGGTTTCATCGAGCCGGAAGGAATCTGGAACGGTTCCACCAGGAACGAACGCAGCACCAGCACGATGAACAACACCGGGAAGAACGACTTGCCGTATTCGACCAGCAGCGGCTCTTTGTTCAGTTTCTCGATCACTACCATGTCAGCCTGGCTGACGCTCCCCTGATAGGAGTTGATGGCAGCCCGGCGCCGCGGCGCCAGGAACAACAGATCGAGCAACCCCAACAGGCCGCAGACGAACACGGCGATGACCAGCAACAGCGGGAAATTTAGTGACATAGGACCTAACTATCCAACCTGAGCACGGCAAGGAAGGCTTCTTGTGGAATTTCCACGTTACCGACCTGCTTCATGCGTTTTTTACCGGCCTTTTGCTTTTCCAGCAGCTTTTTCTTACGGCTGACGTCACCACCGTAGCATTTGGCCAATACGTTCTTTCTGAGTGCCTTGACGGTTGTACGCGCCACAATCTGACCGCCAATGGCGGCCTGGATTGCCACGTCGAACATCTGCCGCGGAATCAGGTCTTTCATCTTCTCGGTCAACTGGCGACCTTTGTAGTGCGAGTTGTCACGGTGCACGATCAGCGCCAGAGCGTCGACCTTGTCGCCGTTGATCAGCACGTCCAGTTTCACCAGGCTGGCCGATTGGTAACGATCGAAATGGTAGTCCAGAGAAGCATAGCCGCGACTGGTGGACTTCAGACGATCAAAGAAGTCCAGCACCACTTCGTTCATCGGCAGGTCGTAGGTCACTTGTACCTGGGAGCCGAGGAACAGCATATCGACCTGTACGCCACGTTTTTCGATACACAGGGTAATGACGTTACCCAGGTGCTCTTGCGGCACAAGAATATTGGCGCGCACGATTGGCTCGCGCATATCTTCGATGGCAGACAAGTCTGGCAGCTTGGACGGGTTATCGACGTAGATCGTCTCGCCGGTCTTGAGCAGCAGCTCGAAGATTACCGTCGGCGCCGTGGTGATCAGGTCCAGGTTGTATTCGCGCTCGAGGCGCTCCTGGATGATTTCCATGTGCAGCATGCCGAGGAAGCCGCAACGGAAGCCGAAGCCCAGTGCGTCAGAGCTTTCCGGTGTGTATTGCAGCGACGAATCGTTGAGGGTGAGCTTTTGCAGCGCCTCGCGGAAGTCTTCGAAGTCGTCGGAGCTGACCGGGAACAAGCCGGCGTACACCTGCGGTTGAATGCGTTTGAAGCCTGGCAGCACGTCGACGTCCGGCGTCGAGCTCAAGGTCAGGGTATCGCCCACCGGCGCACCGTGAATGTCCTTGATGCTGGCGATGATGAAGCCCACTTCACCGGCCTTCAGGTCGACGGTAGGAGTGTGTTTTGGATTGAATACACCGACGCTGTCCACCAGGTGGATCTTGCCGGTGGATTTGACCAGAATCTTGTCGCCCTTCTTCACCCGACCGTGGCGCACACGAACCAGGGAAACAACGCCCAGGTAGTTGTCGAACCAGGAGTCGATGATCAACGCTTGCAGCGGATCTTCGATGTTGCCGGTCGGCGCAGGAATGGTGTGAACCAGACGCTCGAGCACTTCATCGACGCCCAGGCCGGTCTTGGCACTGCACTCGACAGCGTCGGTGGCATCGATGCCGATGATTTTTTCGATTTCTTCCTTGACGCGCTCCGGATCGGCCTGTGGCAGGTCGATCTTGTTCAGCACTGGCATGACTTCCAGGCCCTGTTCGATCGCCGTGTAGCAGTTGGCAACCGATTGCGCCTCGACGCCCTGACCGGCATCGACCACCAGCAACGCACCTTCACACGCCGCCAGCGACCGGCTGACTTCATAGGTGAAGTCGACGTGGCCCGGGGTATCAATGAAGTTCAGCTGGTAGTTGATGCCATCGCGGGCTTTGTAATACAGGGTGACGCTGTGGGCCTTGATGGTGATCCCGCGTTCACGTTCCAGGTCCATGGAGTCCAGCACCTGGGCTTCCATTTCGCGCTCGGCAAGGCCGCCGCACATCTGGATGAAGCGATCGGCCAGCGTCGACTTGCCATGGTCAATGTGGGCGATGATGGAGAAATTGCGGATATGACTCAAATCACTCACGGATCAACACTCAAAAAGGCTGCAGGCATAGCCCGCCGAAAAATAGCCGGGAATTGTACCTGATCCACGGCGCAAGCGTCACGTTTGCAGGTCAGACGGCGCCTACAAAAACGCCCCGGTCTTGCGACAGGGGCGTTTTGGGCGACTTTTGTAGGAGCCGGCTTGCTGGCGATGGGGACGCCGCGGTGGGTCTGGATGACCGCAGCGATGCCATCGCCAGCAAG
>NZ_BOMA01000029.1:0-25486 GCF_016861935.1 Pseudomonas sp. 008
GGTCGCGTCCACACAGGTATGTGCACAATTTGGTATTCAGCCGTTGCAGTCACTCATCCAGTGACTCGGTGTACACCACCCACACGCTGCATGGCATTTTGTACAGCACATGCTCCACCGTGCTGCCGATCAACCGGCCCATGCCGCGATGGCCGATCCGGCCCATGACGATCACATCCACATCATGGGTCTCGGTGTAGTGGGTCAGTACCTTGGTGGGGTTGCCCATGATCATGTGCCGCTGCTCCGGCGCGATGCCGTTGCGCGCGGCCAGTTCGTTGAAGGCATTCTCCTGGAGGTCGAACAGGGTCTTGACCTGGTCCGAAGAGAAAAGCGCCGAACCGTTATAGAAGTTGAACTCGTCCGCGCTGATGGATGAAAGGTCATAGGCGTAGACCACATCGAGTTCGGCATTGCAGGCGCTCGCCAGTTTTGAGGCTTCGTGAAGGATCCGGTCGTTGAAACTGTTGTATTGATCATCGCGGTGAAACGGGTCGATCGCCGCGACGATCTTGCGCGGCAACGCGCGAGTGGCATGGCTGACGAAATGCAGCGGCACCGGGCATTCACGCAACAAATGCACGTCGAGGGGGGTAAACACCAGCCGCGACAGCCGCGATGGATGATCCAGCGCCTTGATCAGCACGTCCATCGGCTGCTCCTTGAGGTGAATCAGGATCTCCTCCAGCGGATGCTCGACCCAGGCCACCTCGGTGGTGACGTTCACACCGATCTTGCGCAAGGGGTGGGCCTGTTCTTCAAGCCACTGGCGGTGGCGCTCGACATAGCCCAAGCGCATCTGCTCCATGGCCTTTTCGTTGACCAGGCTGGCGGTCGCCAGGCCTTCCAGATAGTCGAAGGCCACGATGTGCAGGGCCGCCCCCTCGGCCTTGGCCAGCATCGCAGCCCGGTCAAAGGCGGGGCTGTGTTCCATCAGCGGTGAGGCGACCAGCATGAAGCGCGGTTGACCAGACATGACAAACCTCCCGTGGGTAAGCGAGCAGACGGTGGTCGTTCAATACATCTCAATCCTTTCATTATTGACCATGATCAACCCCTCGTCCGGTTCTAATGTGGGAGCGGGCTTGCTCGCGAAGGCGTCGGCATATCCAACATCGATGTGCCAGACAGACCACCTTCGCGAGCAAGCCCGCTCCCACAGGGGGATTTTGGTGTTCTTTTTATCTAAACAACCTTTGCGCCCCGAGCCTCCAGCAACTCCCGTAATACGGAGCGATGGCAGTGCGCCTCGTCTTCGCAGTAACACCCCACGGCCAGTGAGGTTTGATGGGAGAGGGCGGCCAGCAGGTCCAGCAGCTGACTGGGCGCGGGATGGTTCATCTCGGCCTTGAACTTGCGCTTGAAAGCCTCCCAGGCTTTGGCGTCTTCTGCCGCTTTGGCTTCGGCCACCAGTTCGGGGCTGGGGGACAGCAGCGGTTGCCACACATCATAGAAATCACGGCTGGCGAATTCGGCCTTCGGTACGCCACGGGGCGGGCGGCGTACCGTGCCCAGGCGCAGGCCTTCATTTGCGGGGCGGGGTGAGCCGAGTCGCACGATATGGATGGGCATGATTGCAGTGCCTATTTGAGCCGCGAGCCGTCGAACCACTCCAGCGCCGTGCGCCAGATGCAGATCCCCAGGAAGTACGCCGACATCAGCAGCCACAGGCCCATCACCAGTGGATTGATGACCGGATGGTTGAGCACCAGCGACAAGCTGCACAGCAACCAGATGGCCGTCACGGCAATGTTGATCGGCATGAAGCGGCGCACGCGGAACGGGTGCAGGAATTTCATTCGAGTCACGGTCAACAGCGCCAGGCCGATCACGGTGAGCAACGTGATCCACGGCGACGGACCGATGATGTACAGGCACAGCGCAACCACGTTCCACGCAGCGGGGAAGCCCTGGAAGTAGTTGTCCTTGCTCTTCATGTTGACGTTGCAGAAGCAGAACAGCGACGACACCAGAATCAGCGACACGGTCAGCAGCAGGGTGTAGTCCGGCAACGGGATGTAACGGTAGATGAACAGCGCCGGGATAAACACATACGTCAGGTAGTCGATCACCAGGTCGAGGATCGAGCCGTCGAAACTCGGCAGCACCGATTGCACATTGACCTTGCGTGCCAGCGCGCCGTCCAGCCCGTCGACGATCAGCGCCACGCCCAGCCACAGCAGGCAATGGGTGGGCTGGTTCTCCAGCAGGGCGAGGGTCGCGAGGAAAGCAGTGACCACGCCGGTGGCGGTAAAACCATGGGCGCCCCATGCTTTGAGCCTGGCGATGTGTACGGTGGATATCACGGGGGCGTTCTCCAGAAAATGAAGCAAGCCAGTTATCACCCTGCTATTGAGGGCGTCGGCAAACCGGATCGGGTTGCAGGTATCGACCGGATTTTCGGGGATAAGGTTCACCACCTTTGAATCTTAGACGCCGCACAAAAAAATACCCCGGAAATATCCGGGGTACGTCATGAGCGTTGTCTGCCTGTGTTGTCAGCTTAATGAGGAAAGAACACACGCAGCCGATGGCTATCCGGGTCAAGGGCGACGAAGGTGCGACCGAAATCGAGTTCGGTCGGTGTTTGCAGCATGGTCAGCCCCAGGGCGCTCCACTTGGCAAACAGTGCATCGACCTGCTCGGCGGACTCCACCGGGAACGCCAGCTCGGTTCCGCCGCCCGTTACAGTCGTTGCAGGTTCGGCGGTATGCCGCGACCAGAGCCCCAGTTTATAGCCGTCGTCCAGGACAAACAGGGCGAAGGTCGGCGACTCTTCCACGGGCTTGCGCTCCAGCAGAAACTCATAAAACCGTGCACTGACGGCGGGATTGTCCACGAAAAGCAAAATGAAACGGGGAGTGATCATGGGGTTGCTCCATTAGAAGGTGGGCGCAGCATAAAAGGAGGCGCTGTCAGTTTCTGTCAGGAGTGTGAAGGGGCACCTTTTGACGTCAGCCAGACGGAGTTGGCGGAATGTCCGGCGAGGACTATCGTTGCCTGACTTGGTTTCTGCCCATCAATGAGGACGTCGTCATGAACACCAGCGATTTGCTTGAGCAATTACTGCGGGCCGGCCAGGGCTCGTTGTCGCAACAAGGTGGTGGTGCGGCGTCGACTCAAGGCGGCTTGGGCGATTTGGGTGGCTTGCTCGGTGGCCTGTTGGGTGGCAGCGCGGGTGGAGGTGCTGGCGGCGGAGGTCTGGGAGGTTTGCTCGGTGGTCTGTTGGGCGGCGGTTCCCCTTCGGGCGGTTCAAGCCAAACGCGCTCGGGCGGCACCAACTATGCGGCGTTGGCCTCTTTGGGGATGATGGCGTTCCAGGCCTATCAGGCATGGCAACGCAGCCAGGCTTCGGCACCCCAACAGGCGCCGCGTACCGTTGATCTGTTGTCCGGTCCGGAAATCGAAGACCACAGCCACGCCATCCTTCGCGCCTTGATCGCCGCCGCCAAGGCCGACGGCCGTATCGACGACGCCGAGAAACAAATGATCAGCACTGAAATCGGCCGCCATACCGACGACCCGCAACTGCAACAATGGCTCGATGACGAAGTCGCCCGGCCGCTGGATGCCGCCGATGTGGCGCAGTCCGCCCAGGACCCGGGCATGGCCGCCGAGATGTACCTGGCCAGCGTGATGCTGGTGGACGATCAGCAGGATGCCGAGCGCAATTATCTGGACGAACTGGCCGCTGCGCTGAAGATCGATCCAGAGCTGCAACTGCACCTGGAGCAACAGGCCAAGGGCGGTGCGGCTTAAAAGGTCGAAAACGTGCCGTGCCGGCAACGACGCGACGAACGACGGGGCGGCCCCTCCTGCATGAAATACGTATTTCTGCAGGAGCTGCCGCAGGGCTGCGATCTTTTCGCGGCCATAACGCCTAATCGGTGACCTTCAAGCCCAATGCTGCAAAACACTCTTCGATCGATCGCCGCTGCGTCTCGGCATACAAGCCCAACTCATCAATCGTCGACCGTCCCAGCGCCTTTTCGAACGCCTGTTGGTTCGAGTGCACACCATAGTGGGTTTGCGCCGCGTCCCCCAGGTTCGACTGAAAAATCCCCGCCGCACTGACCGGCAGGAAATCTTCGTACACCAGCGGTTCAACCCGCACATACCCGTCGCGGAGCAAATCCTCCAGAGACGCGTCTTTCAGCCCATCCGCCGCCAGGCCTTTTTCGGTCATGAAGTAGCGAAAGTACGCCAGTTCCTGTTGGCGCATTTCTTCTACGGTGTCAGGGAATTCGCCAAAGTGCTGCGTCATTAGCGCGTTGTAGCGTGCGGCATTGGCTTCGTTGGGGAACTCCTTGAGCTCATCCCGGGCAGCGTTGAGCAAACGGTCGTAAAGTGCCCGGCCCTTGGGCGTGAGCGCTGCGCCGCGTTGTTCGATTTCACCGAAGCGGGCGCTGTGGCTGCCGCGCATCTCGGCTTGATCGGTAAAAGCAATCGGCTCGTCCAACGCCTTGAAGCTGGTTTGACGCAGCAGAATCGGGCATTGGCGGCGGGGTGGGCCTTCGATCACCGCTTTGGGGGTAATGCCATGGGCGGGCATTTGTGCCTGGACGATGTCGATGTCCAGGGTGCGCGGCGTCAGGTGGTTAATGTGCGGGCCTTTGAACGCCACCACGTCGGCGATCAGTCGATGCTGGGCGCTGAGTTGTTGGTACTGCTCGGCGGTGACGGTGGCGCTGTGGTGCCAGCGGAAGGTTTCCAAGGCTTGTGCGACGAAGTCCTGCGCCTCGTATTCGGTCAGCCCTCCCTGGGTTTCGGCGCGCTCGATGAGCGTCAGCGCAGCCGGGGTGAAGATTGAACGCTGGTCCAGCACTGATTGGGCAAAGGCCCGCAGTTCGGTGTCTTCGATCAGTTCCAGGCGCAGTAGCGAGGTGAACACCCGGAACGGGCTGACTTGCAACGCCGCCTCATGCACGGCACGGAACGCGGTGGAATGCACCGGCACGCCGGCCGGGGTCAGGTCGTAATAGCCCACCGGTTGCATGCCCATCACCGCGAACAGGCGGGCGAGGGTTGCCAGTTCAGTGGCGGTGCCGACGCGGATTGCACCGTGGCGCTCCAGGTCCAGCCGCTGGATTTCCCCGGTGCTGTGCAGCTGTCGGGCGATTTGCGGGTCGCTGTCCAGCACGTGGCGGTTGGTCTGTTCCACCAGTTCCATCAGCGCGCCGTACAGCGGCACTTCTTCGCGGTACATGTCGGACATCGCTTTGGAGAAGCGTTGGCGGATCAGGTCAGGGCTGACGAAATTCGGGTGGCTCATGAAAAAAATTCCTGGCGCAGTGACGTAACGGATGCCGGAAAAGATCGCAGCCTTCGGCGGCGCCGACAAACGAAGTTTCTGACGAACTTCATTCTGCCAAGGACTGTTCTTGCAACGCGGAAGTGTTCGGTCAACGCAGCACTTGGTCCACCAATTCGATCCAGTGCCTGACTGGGGTGCGTCCGGCGCTGTTGAGGTGGCTCTGGCAGCCGATGTTGGCGGTGGCGATGACGTCGGGGTGGCCGCTTTCCAGGGCGTTGAGTTTGTTGTCGCGCAGTTGCCGGGCCAGCTCCGGTTGGGTGATCGAATAGGTGCCCGCCGATCCGCAGCACAAATGACTGTCGGGCACAGCTGTGAGATTGAAGCCCAACCGCGTCAGCACGGCCTCGACCGCGCCGCCGAGTTTCTGTGCGTGCTGCAAGGTGCAGGGGCAGTGAAAGGCGATCCGTCGGTCGGTGGCGGCGCAAACTCGCTCCAACGACTCATCGGCCAGCACTTGCACCAGGTCCAGGGCCATTTCGCTGACTCGCCGTGCCTTGGCCGCATAAACCGGGTCGCGCTCCAGCAGATGCCCGTAATCCTTGATGAATGCGCCGCAGCCGCTGGCGGTTTGCACGATGGCCTCGGCGCCGCTTTCCAGGTGCGGCCACCAAGCGTCGATGTTGCGTCGGGCGCGGTCCAGGCCCACAGCTTGGGCGTCGAGGTGATAGTCCAGCGCGCCGCAACAACCGGCTTCCGGCGCCGCAATCACGCTGATTCCCAGCCGATCCAGCACCCGCGCCGTTGCGGCGTTGGTGTTCGGTGACAGACCGGGTTGTACGCAGCCTTCGAGCATCAACACCTGGCGCGCATGCCGAGGGACGGGGCGTTCGCCCGGAGCAGGGAGGTCGTGGGGTAACTTCGCCTCAACACCCCGTGGCAGCAACGGCCGGAAAGTGGCGCCGATCTGCAGCAGGGTCTTGAACAGGTTCGGGTTCGGCGCCAGTGCCCGCAGGCCCTGACGCAACAGCCGTTGACTGGCCGGGCGCGGCACTGCTTGATCGATCACGGCGCGGCCAATGTCCAGCAGGTTGTGATAATCCACCCCGGACGGGCAGGTGGTTTCGCAGTTGCGGCACGTCAGGCAGCGATCCAGGTGCAACTGGGCCTGGGCCGTGGCGGGGGCGCCTTCGAGCACTTGTTTGATCAGGTAGATGCGCCCGCGTGGCCCGTCCAGTTCGTCGCCGAGCAGTTGGTAGGTCGGACAGGTGGCGTTGCAAAACCCGCAGTGCACGCAGGTGCGCAGAATCTTGTCCGCTTCTTCGGCGCGGGGCAGTTTCCGGGACTGCTCGCTAAGGTTGGTTTGCATCTAGAACTCCGCGTACATCCGGCCGGGGTTGAACAACCCTTGCGGGTCCAGTTGCGCCTTGAGTTGCCGGTGATAGCGCAGCAGCGCCGGGGCCAGGGGCTGGAAAGGCATTTCTGTGACGCCATGGCTGAAACAGGTGGCATGGCCGCCGTGCTGCTGAGCCAGTGATTGAATGTTATCGGCTGCTGATTTCAACCAGCGTTGCGCGCCACCCCAGTCGATCAACTGCTCGCCGGGCAAGTCCAGTGGCCCGAGGTTGTTGGGCAATGACAAGCGCCACAACGGCAGGCCTTCATTGAAAAAGTCTAGTCGTTGTTCGTTCAGGTCGGACCAATAGGCCGAGTCCAACGGTTCGCCGCCGAGCCGTTGATGGGCCGCCGCGACCGAGCCTTCGCCACCTTCCAGGCGCAGGTACAAACGCTGGCCATCGTGGCTGGCAGCGCTGATGGGCAGCGGTTGCTGGCCCCATTGCGCCAGATTGGCCAAGGCGCGGGCGCAGTCGATGTCCAGGCTGATGCTCAGGCATTGCCGGGGTTTGGGCAGCACCTTGAGCGAGACTTCGGTCAGCACCCCGAGGCAGCCGTAACTGCCAACCATCAGGCGCGACAGGTCATAGCCGGCGACGTTTTTCATCACTTCGCCGCCAAAGCGCAGGTGAGTGCCCAGACCGCTGATCACCCGCGTACCGAGGACAAAATCGCGCACCGAGCCGGCCCATGGGCGCCGTGGCCCGGACAGCCCCGCCGCGATCATCCCGCCGACCGTGGCGCCTTCGCCGAACGACGGCGGCTCGCAGGGCAACATTTGCCCCGCGGCATCCAGCGCGGCAAACAGTTCGCTCAGCGGTGTGCCGGCGCGAACGCTGATCACCAGTTCCGTCGGGTCATAGCTGACGATGCCGCAGTGGGCGCGGGTGTCGAGCACTTCGCCGGCCACTTCACGGCCGAGAAACGCCTTGGTGTTCCCTCCCTGAATGCGCAGCGGCGTGGCGTTTTCCAGCGCCTGCCTGACCTGCTCGAGCAGGGCTTCACTGGCATCGAAATCTGCCATCAGAAACGCTCCAGATCAGGGAACGGCAGTTTTCCTGCGTGGATGTGCATCGCGCCGAATTCCGCGCAGCGGTGCAGGGTCGGGATGTTCTTACCGGGGTTGAGCAGCCCCTGCGGGTCAAACGCGGCTTTCACCGCGTGAAACAAGGTCAACTCGTCACTGTTGAACTGCGCGCACATCTGATTGATTTTCTCCCGGCCCACGCCGTGCTCGCCGGTGATGCTGCCGCCGACTTTCACGCACAGTTCGAGGATCTTGCCGCCAAGGGCTTCGGCCCGTTCCAGTTCGCCGGGCTGGTTGGCGTCGAACAGGATCAGCGGGTGCATGTTGCCGTCGCCGGCGTGGAACACGTTGGCCACCCGCAAGCCATATTCTTGCGCCAGGTTGGCGATGCCCTTGAGTACGCCGGGCAGTTCGCGACGGGGGATGGTGCCGTCCATGCAGTAGTAATCCGGCGATAGACGGCCGATGGCCGGGAAGGCGTTTTTGCGTCCGGCCCAGAACCGCACGCGCTCGGCCTCGTCCCGCGCCTGGCGCACCTCGCTGGCACCGGCTTGTTGCAGCACCTCGCGGACTCGCTCGCAGTCGTCATGGACATCGGCTTCGACGCCGTCCAGTTCGCACAGCAGGATCGCTTCGGCATCCACTGGGTAACCGGCGTGGATGAAATCCTCGGCGGCGCGGATCGCCAGGTTGTCCATCATCTCCAGGCCACCGGGAATGATCCCGGCGGCGATGATCTCGGCCACCGCGCGACCGGCCTTTTCCACGGAATCGAAACTGGCCAGCAGTACTTTGGCGACCTGGGGTTTGGGCAGCAGTTTGACCGTGACTTCGGTGATGATCCCCAGCAAGCCTTCGGAGCCGGTGAACAGCGCCAGCAGGTCAAACCCCGGCGCGTCCAGCGAGTCGGCGCCGAGGGTCAAGTGTTCGCCTTCAAGGGTCAGGATTTCGAGTTTCAGCAGGTTGTGCACGGTCAGGCCGTACTTGAGGCAATGCACGCCACCGGCGTTTTCCGCGACGTTGCCGCCGATTGAACAAGCGATTTGCGAGGACGGGTCCGGTGCGTAATACAAACCGAAGGGCGCCGCTGCCTGGGAAATCGCCAGGTTGCGCACCCCTGGCTGGACCCGTGCGGTGCGGGCGGCGGGGTCGATGTGCAAGATGTTGTTGAATCGCACCATCACCAGCAACACGCCTTTGTCCAGCGGCAGCGCACCGCCGGACAACCCGGTGCCGGCCCCGCGCGCCACCACCGGCACGTTCCGGGCATGGCAGAGCTTGAGCAGTGCCTGCACCTGTTCAAGATGCCGGGGCAGGGCCACCAGCATCGGCGTGGTGCGATAGGCCGAGAGACCGTCGCATTCGTAGGGTTTGAGCTCTTCCTCGCGCCAGAGGATATCCAGGTCCGGCACCTCCTGTTGCAAGGCCTTGAGCAGCATGGCCTTGTCGACATTGGGCAGGGCGCCGTCGATGCGTTCGTCGTAAAGAATGTTCATCAATCGCGCCTCGTATGAATCGCCGAGCATCCCCCCCGAATTATCTGCCAACCCGTAGCAGCTGCCGAGCTTGCGAGGCTGCGTTCGGCTGCGTAGCAGTCGTAAAACCAGAGCTTGCAGTGCATCAGGCAAACTGCGTCAGCCGGATTCACGACTGCTGCGCAGCCGAACGCAGCCTCGCAAGCTCGACAGCTGCTACCGGCGAACGCAGCCTCGCAGGCTCGGCAGCTGCTACGAGGCGGTGGGGGTCATGTGATGCGCCCGCAAAAACTCCCGGTACAAGCGTGCGGTTTTGGTCGGCTGCTCAACCATCGGCATGTGGCCGACACCGTCCCAGATTTCCACCCGCAGATCGGCGATGCCCTTGCTCCAGACGGGCACGCTGCTGACGTCGATCAAGCGGTCCTTGCGCCCCCACAGCAGCAGCGCCGGGCATTTGATGTCGGGCAGTTTTGGCTCCATCGGCGGGCTGGCCCGGAAGTCCCTGAAGATTTCTTCCAGCTCGTCGCGCTGCTGTTCATAGCGCTGGGCGACGGCGTCCAGCACGATCCCCGGTACCCATGGCGGCGAAGCCATGGTCATGGCGTAGAAGTGCTGAAACTCTTCACGGGAATGAATCAGGAACGGGTTATGGCCGCGAGCCAGGTGGCGCTCCATGTCGCTGGGTTCCGGGGCAGTGACGCCGGCCGGGTCGAGCAGCGCCAGCGAGACGATACGTTCGGGGTAATTGACCGCCAGCCATGCCGCGATGTAGCCACCCATGGAATTGCCGATCACGTGCACCTTCTCGACGCCGCAGACATCGAGCAGCTGGATCAATCGTTTGGCCTGGACCGGAATGTCGTAGCCACCACCGGCCTTGAAGCCGGTTTCGCCATGGCCGGCGAGGTCGGGGATGATCACCCGGTAGTCGTTGACGAAATGCCGGGCGAAGCGCAGCCAGATATTCTTGTCGGCGCTGTAGCCGTGCAGCATCAGTATGTTGCTGGAGGCTTCGTAGGGGCCGCCTTGCCAGGTCGAGACGGTCATTTCGGTGATCGGCACGATAAGCTTGTGCAACCGATACAGCCGGGCCTCCAGCGCCATGTTCAAATCATAGAGCCAGTAACCGATGGCCGGGTAGCTCAACCAGCTCCAGGCCGCGAAAACGGCGATAGCGACAACCAACAAAAGCATCAGGCTATTCCTTTTGCAGTGATCAGGACGGAAGGTGGTTGGCGGAGCCTCTGCAGCGGCCTCCTGTTTATCGTGGTTTATCGATCCCTTACTTCATGTATAGACAAACATTGGGCACTCGCCTCATCGCGATGCCACACTATTGGAGCTACCAGCTGTCAGACCGTCATCCGGTGATGGCTATTCGCCGTTCCCCTGATAGACTTCAAACACTTTCACCCATGTGTTGTCAGGCTCGGTTCAGTAGTACAGAGGCCTCTATGGAAAAAAAGGGAGGAAAGGGACTTTCATTGGCCAGGAGGCTTTATGGGTCGCGCATCCTGGGTCTGGCCCTTGGACTATTGTGTGTCGGTGCAGGGATGTATCCACTCGACCCCGCGCCCTGGGTCTGGGTGGTGATGCTGTTCAACGGCGTCATCTGGCCGCATGTGGCCTATCAATGGGCGCGTCGGGCGAAAATTCCTTATCACGCCGAACACCGCAACATTCTGGTGGACGCGTTTCTCGGCGGTTTCTGGGTGGCCGCCATGCAGTTCAATCCGCTGCCCAGCGCAGCTACGCTGTCGATGATGGCGATGCACAACGTGGCCATCGGTGGCTTGCGTTTTCTGTTGGCGGGTGCCGTCGCGCAGGTGCTCGGGATAGGCCTCGGGCTGCTGGTGTTCATGCCGGCTTTTGTCCCGCAAACCAGTCCATTTCAGCTATACGCCTGTTTACCTTTGCTGTCGATTTATCCGATGTCCCTGGGCTGGGTCTGCTTCCGTCAGGCCCACACCCTCGGCCGACACAAGCGTGAGTTGCTGGCCCTGAGCCGCACCGACAGCCTGACCGGTCTGCTGAATCACGGTGCCTGGAAAGACCAGCTGGACATCGAGTTTCAGCGTTGCCGGCGCCAGCAGAAGGGCGGGGCCATTGCGTTGATCGACATCGACCATTTCAAGACCATCAACGACACCTACGGCCATGTCGCCGGGGACATCGTCTTGCGTCAGCTGAGCAAAATCCTCAAGCAGAACCTGCGGGCAGCCGATGTCGCCGGCCGCTATGGTGGCGACGAATTCTGCGTGCTGCTGCCGGACCTGCCGCTGGAGCGCGCCGCCGTGGCGATGGATGCGCTGCGTGCTCGTTTCGCCACGTTGGGTTACGAGCAGAACCCGGCGCTGAAGGTCAGCTTGAGCATCGGCCTAGCGGCCTTCAACCCGGACCATGACGACGCGACCCTGTGGCTCAACGACGCCGATCAGGCGCTCTACGAAGCCAAGACCACCGGGCGTAACCGCGTCATCTGCCATGGCGACGGCAAGCCGCGTAAAGAGTTGCTTGATTCTGTGTGACCCAATATGCACACAAGCCCGCTCCCACAGGGAATGCGTGGTCATGCAGGTTTGTATGTGTCGCATCCGGTGTAGAGCCTTGCGTCGTAGTCAGGTAGGGTCTAAAGACCCCGACACGAAACAAGGATCGATTCATGACGTTCAAGCTCCCGCGCTCTCTCCTGGCCACCAGCCTTGGCCTGACCCTCGCCCTCGGCACCTTCACCCCCGCAGCCTTCGCCGAACCCCACAAACAAGTCCTCGCCGATGCTGAACAGTACAAGGCTGAAGCCCTGAAACTGTTGGAACGGCTGGTGAACATCGACTCCGGCTCCGGCTATGAACCGGGCCTGACCCAGGTGAGCGACATCGCCATCGAAGAGTTGAAGAAACTGGGTGCCACCATCGAACTGGTGCCCAACACCCCGGACGAGAGCAACCATGTGCTGGCTACCCTCAAAGGCACCGGCAAGGCGAAGATCCTGCTGATGGCGCACATGGACACTGTGTTCAAGGAAGGCTCCGCCGCCGAGCGTCCGTTCCACATCAAGGACGGCCGCGCCTATGGGCCGGGCGTGATGGACGACAAGGGCGGCATCGTCGCCGGGATCTACGCGCTGAAAATCCTCAAGAACCTCGACTTCAAGGACTACGCGCAGATCACCTTCCTGCTCGATGCCAGTGAAGAAACCGGCTCGGACGTCGCCACCGACCTGATCAAGAAAACCGCCAAGGCCCACGACGTGACCCTCAACCTCGAACCGGGCCGCCCGGCCGATGGCCTGGTGGTCTGGCGCAAAGGCAGCGCCACTGCTGTGGTCGAGGTCAAAGGCAAGGCTGCGCATGCGGGCGTTGCCCCGGAATTGGGGCGTAACGCTGCCATGGAAGCCGCGCACCAGATTCTGCAACTCGGCAAACTGGGCGATGAAGCGAAGAAAACCACCATCAACTTCACCGTGCTCAAGGCCGGTGACCGCACCAACGTGATTCCGGATCAGGCTACGGCCAAGGCTGATGTGCGGGCGGCGGTGCCGGAGGAATTCGACCGGATCGAAAAGGACCTGGCGCGGGTGTCGAAGGACAAACTGATTGCCGATACGCAAGTCACCACCAGCCTCAAGCGCGGCTTGCCACCGATGCCGCAAACGGCGGAATCGGATCGCTTGATGGCCATGGCCCAGGGCATTTACGGCGAAATTGGCCGCAAGTTGACGGAAGAAGGCAGCGGCGGGGCGGCAGATGCGAGTTTGTCCGCGGGTGTTGGCACGCCGACGCTGGACGGGTTCGGGATTGTCGGCGGCAACATCCATACGCCTGAAGAGTACGCCGAGGTCGAAAGCGTGGCGCCGCGGATTTATTTGCTGTCGCGGATGATTATGGAATTGGCCAAGCGGTAATCGGCCAGATCGTCAGGGCCCTGTGGTGAGCATTGCCCAATGCGGAACCCGCTCCCACAGGGATTTTCAGTGTTTCGGCTTACTGCGTATTGCCTACTCGATCGGTGTATCGACAAACACCTCAAGCCCCTCGGCATACGCCGTAAACGCGTTGATCAGTGGAAACTGCTTGGCCTCCACCTGATCCGGCACCACCAGGTTGGTAAAGCTCCAGGCCACCGCCAAGCTAATCCCGTCCTGCGCAATCGAGCCGTCGGTCTTCAGCGGCTGTTTTCCCAGCTCCCGCTCCAGCGCCGAATACGCCGCCGCCAATTGCCCTTCGACCCGTTCCACCCAAGGCGCGTACTGAATTTCCGCTGGCCGCAGGTTGCGTTCGTAGTAAAGCTGTACCGACTTCTCGCACGCCGCCAATGCCAGGCCGATCAGCCGCAGCGAGCGCAAGCGTTGAACCGGATTGTCGGATATCAGGCTTTTACCCGGAGCGGCCAAGGCTTCGAGGTAATCGATGATCAGCGTTGAATCCATCAACACCTCACCGTCATCCAGCACCAGCGTCGGCGCTTTCACCACCGGGTTGATCTGCTGGAACTGCTCGAAGTGCCTGAACACCGAAACCGACGCGTGTTCCAGCGGGATGCCCAGGCATTTGGCGGAAATGGCGACGCGCCGCACGTAGGGCGAATCCAGCATGCCGATCAGTTTCATTGAGCCTCTCCTTACAGACGGTCCTTGGGGAGGGACAACCTTAGCCGAGGTTCAGCGACCTGCAAGCGGTTTCGCGCTAATTCTCAGGCCTATTGTTCATCCTCGAAGGCTAATCCTCAAAACCTGCCTGTTCATGAATCTCATCGACCTTCAATTCCAGTCGATAAGCCACGGCGATGAACAGCGCCTGGCACAGGCACAAGGTGGCACTCAATGAACGGAAGGCAAACGAGCTGCCCTCGTTGACCAGCAGCACGGTGTTGGCGCGCTTGGCCAATGGCGAGAGGTTGCTGTCGGTGATGATCAGGGTTTTCGCCTGATGGTGCTGGGCGATGCGCAGGCAGTGCTGGGTTTCCTTGCCGTAGGGCGTGAAGCTGATGGCGATCACCAGGTCGTTGGCGCGCACGCTGCGCATCTGCTCGCGGTAGCTGCCGCCAAGGCCCGACACCAGGTGGATGCGCTTGTTGGTGTGTTGCAGGTTGTAGACCAGGTAATCGGCCACCGCAAACGAGCGACGCACCCCGACCACGTAGATGTTATCGGCATTCACCACCAGGTCCACGGCCTTGTCGAAAGCCTGGTCATCGAGTTCCAGCCCCAAACGCTCGATACCCGACAGGGTGGCGTTGATGCATTCGCGCGCCAGGTCGCCGCCGCTGGCCTTCTGCGACTTGTTGGCGATCATGCTGCGGATGCGTTGCTGGTAGTTCTGCACCGGCGTGGTCTTGTGGGTGTAGGCCTCGCGAAACAGCGCCTGCATTTCACTGAACCCGCTGAAGCCGAAGCGCTGGGAAAAGCGCACGATGGCCGACGGGTGCACTTCGCATTCGCGGGCGATGTCGCTGATGCGGTCGACCATGATCCGGTCGCTCTGCTGGCTCATGTAGCTGGCGATGCGTTTGAGCTGGCGCGGCAGACTTTCGTACTCCTCGGTGATCAGCTGCAACAGACGCTCGGCATTGATCGGAGGGCTGGCGAGATCGCTGTCGGGCGAGCTCTCGGTCGTAGCCGGCTGATCGGTGCGGGACATAGAAAATCCTTCTGGCTTGTTCTTATAGGAATGACGGTTCTCGTCATCCCCTGACAATAGGTTGGCTGTGCGCAGTCTACAGGGTAGGCCGGAATAAAATCTTGAGCTTGCAATCGGCCTGGGGTCTGCTGAAACGATGCACGGTGTCTGGAACGCTTGTATCAAAGTTTATTGGAAAAAATATTCCACGTAAAAAATATATAGAATAAATATTGATTGTTCGGCCCCGGTCGTTTTAGTCTGCATCCACCAAGAGTGTTCGGCGCCTTCATCGCCCCGAACGCAGGCTGATAAAAATAACAGGAGCCAGCATGGGCCAGACTCGTTTTGCCAGTGGGCGTCAATTGGATCTGATTTGCCTCGGACGCCTTGGCGTCGATCTTTATGCGCAACAAGTCGGGGCGCGGCTGGAGGATGTGAGCAGCTTCGCCAAGTACCTGGGCGGTTCGTCCGCCAACATCGCCTTCGGCACCGCGCGGCTGGGGCTGAAGTCGGCGATGTTGAGCCGGGTAGGGGACGACCACATGGGCCGTTTCCTCGTTGAATCCCTGGTCCGTGAAGGCTGCGACGTCAGCGGCATCAAGGTCGATCCGGAACGCCTGACCGCCATGGTCCTGCTGGGCCTCAAGGATCGCGAAACCTTTCCCCTGGTGTTCTACCGCGAAAACTGCGCCGACATGGCGTTGCGCGCCGAAGACATCAGCGAAGCCTTTATCGCTTCCAGCAAAGCCCTGCTGATCACCGGCACCCATTTCTCCACCGACGGCGTCTACAAGGCGAGCATTCAGGCGCTGGACTATGCCGAAAAGCATAACGTCAAACGGGTGCTGGACATCGACTACCGCCCGGTGCTCTGGGGTCTGGCCGGCAAGGCAGACGGCGAAACCCGTTTCGTCGCCGACCAGAACGTCAGCCAGCACGTGCAGAAAATCCTCCCGCGTTTCGACCTGATCGTCGGCACTGAAGAAGAATTCCTGATCGCCGGCGGCGCCGAGGATCTGCTCACCGCGCTGCGCAATGTCCGGCGCCTGAGCGCGGCAACCCTGGTGGTCAAGCTCGGCCCGCAAGGTTGCACGGTGATTCATGGGGCGATCCCGGCGCGTCTCGAAGACGGCGCGATCTATCCCGGTGTGCGCGTCGAAGTGCTGAATGTGTTGGGCGCCGGCGATGCCTTCATGTCGGGTTTCCTCAGTGGCTGGCTGGAGGACGCCAGCGACGAGCGCTGCTGCCAGTTGGCCAATGCCTGCGGCGGTCTGGTGGTGTCGCGCCATGCCTGCGCCCCGGCGATGCCGACCCGCGCCGAACTCGATTACCTGTTCAACAGCCCGGTGCCGATCACCCGGCCGGATCAGGACGTGACATTGCAGCGTCTGCACCAGGTCAGCGTGCCGCGCAAACAGTGGAAGCAACTGTTCATCTTTGCCTTCGATCATCGCGGGCAACTGGTAGAGCTGGCCCATAAGGGCGGGCGCGACCTGAACGCTATCTGTGAACTCAAACAACTCTTTATCAAGGCCGTGGAACGGGTCGAGGCGGATTTGCGTGAGCAGGGCGTCGACGCCGATGTCGGCTTGCTGGCCGATCAACGTTTCGGCCAGGACTCGCTGAACGCCGCCACCGGTCGTGGCTGGTGGGTGGCGCGGCCGGTGGAAGTGCAGGGTTCGCGGCCATTGGCGTTCGAACACGGGCGCTCGATCGGCAGCAACCTGATCGCCTGGCCGCAAGAACAGATCATCAAATGCCTGGTGCAATTCCATCCCGACGACGAGCCACTGCTGCGTCTGGAGCAGGAAGCGCAGATCAAGGGCCTGTATCAGGCCTCGCTAGTCAGCGGGCATGAGTTGCTGCTGGAGATCATTCCGCCCAAGGATCACCCATCACCGCATCCGGACGTGCTCTATCGCGCCCTCAAACGCCTCTACAACCTGGGCATCTACCCGGCGTGGTGGAAGATCGAAGCGCAGAGCGCCGAGGAGTGGAAACAACTCGACGAGCTGATTCAGGAGCGCGATCCGTATTGCCGTGGCGTGGTGCTGCTGGGCCTGAATGCCCCGGCAGCGACCCTGGCCGAAGGGTTTCAACAGGCCAGCCAGAGCCAGACCTGCCGTGGTTTCGCCGTGGGCCGGACGATTTTCCAGGAACCGAGCCGCGCGTGGATGGCCGGTGAAATCGACGACGAGGCACTGATTCGCCAGGTGCAGGGCACCTTCGTCGAACTGATCGATGCCTGGCGCACGGCCCGAGCCTGAACAAAGTTATGTGGTCGATTGGGCTTTTTGTGGCGAGGGGGCTTGCCCCCGTTCGAGTGCGTAGCACTCGCTATTTTGGGACCGCTTCGCGCTCCAACGGGGGCAAGCCCCCTCGCCACAAGAGCGCCACTGGCCACAGATGATTGGCCGAATTTTTTAGAGAAAACAATAAAAGGTGCAGCCATGCCCGCTATCCGAATTGGCATCAACCCGATCTCCTGGAGCAACGACGACCTGCCGTCCCTCGGTGGCGAGACGCCGTTGAGCACCGCCCTCAGCGAAGGCAAGGACATTGGCTACGAAGGCTTTGAACTCAACGGCAAGTTCCCCAAGGACGCCAAAGGCGTCGGCGATGTGCTGCGGCCTTACGACCTGGCGCTGGTGTCGGGCTGGTATTCCAGCCGTCTGGCCCGCCGTTCCGTGGCCGAGGAAATCGACGCCATCGGCAGCCATGTCGAGCTGCTGGCGAAGAACGGCGCCAAGGTGTTGGTCTATGGCGAAGTCGCCGACTCCATTCAAGGCCAGCGCATTCCACTGGTCGAGCGCCCGCGTTTCCACACCGAGCAGGCCTGGCAAGAATACGCCGACAAACTCACCGAACTGGCGCGTTTCACCCTGTCCCAGGGCGTGCGTCTGGCGTATCACCATCACATGGGTGCCTACGTCGAATCCCCGGCCGACATCGACAAACTGATGGCGTTGACCGGCAGCGAAGTCGGCCTGCTGTTCGATTCGGGTCACTGCTACATGGGCGGCGGCGAACCGCTGCAGGTGCTGTGCAAACACATCGAACGGGTCTGTCACGTGCATTTCAAGGATGTGCGCAAACCGGTGGTGCAACTGTCGCGCAACAACCTTTGGAGCTTTCCGGACTGCATCATCAACGGCACCTTCACCGTGCCTGGCGATGGCGACATCGACTTCGGCGCCTTGCTCGACGTGCTACTGGGCGCCGATTACCACGGCTGGCTGGTGGTGGAAGCTGAGCAGGATCCGGCGGTGGCACCGAGTTACGTCTACGCCAAAAAAGGCTACGACACCTTGCGTGCCTTGCTCGACGAGAGGACCGCGCGATGAGCCTGTTGGTCAAGAGCAATGCCCGCGGTCGGACCATGGTCGAGCTGGGTCAGGGTGAGTTGGAATACGTCGGTTTTGCCGCCTATCGCCTGAGTCTTGGCGAAACCCTTCCGGTCAGCGCGGGTGACAAGGAATTGTGCCTGGTGCTGCTCAGCGGTCGGGTCGGCATCAAGGGTGAAGCACCGGGGCAGGGCGCGTTCGACTGGAACAACATCGGCGATCGCCAGTCGGTGTTCGAAGACAAATCACCGTTCGCCGTGTATTTGCCTCCCGGCAGTCAGGCCCAGGTGGTGGCGTTGAGCGACGTGCAAATCGCCGTGTGCGCGGCGCCCGGTTCGACCGCCGAAAACCTCGGCGCGCGGCTGATCAAACCCGACAGCATGAAACGCAGCGTGCGCGGCAAGGGTGCCAACACCCGTTATGTCTGCGACATTTTGCCGGACACCGAGCCCGCCCATTCGCTGCTGGTGGTGGAAGTGCGTACGCCGTCCGGTCACTCGTCGAGCTACCCACCGCACAAGCACGACACCGACGATCTGCCGCACCAGAGCTTTCTCGAAGAAACCTATTACCACCAGATCAACCCGCCCCAGGGCTTCGTGTTCCAGCGGGTCTACACCGACGATCGCAGTATCGATCAGGCCATGGCGGTGGAAAACAGCGACCTGGTGGTGGTGCCCAAGGGTTATCACCCGGTCAGCGTGCCCTACGGCTATGAGTCGTATTACCTGAATGTGATGGCCGGCCCGAAACGCGTCTGGCAGTTCCATAACGATCCGCAGCACAGCTGGCTACTGGATCTCTAAATTCCAACATCCAAAGGGAGAACAAGAATAATGAGCGACGCCCCGGTCATAGGCCATTACATCGACGGTCAGCTGCAGGACAGTGGTAGCGAGCGGTTCAGCAATGTCTTCAATCCGGCCACCGGCAGCGTTCAGGCGCGGGTCGGGCTGGCCAGCCAGAAGACCGTGGATGAGGCCGTCGCTTCGGCCATGAAGGCGTTCCCGGCCTGGTCCGAGCAATCGTCCCTGCGCCGTTCGCGGGTGATGTTCAAGTTCAAGGAATTGCTCGACCGCCATCACAACGAACTGGCCGAAATCATCAGCCGCGAACACGGCAAGGTGTTCTCCGACGCCAAGGGCGAAGTGACCCGTGGCATCGAAATCGTTGAGTACGCCTGCGGTGCGCCGAACCTGCTGAAAACCGATTTCAGCGACAACATCGGCGGTGGCATCGACAACTGGAACCTGCGCCAGCCATTGGGCGTCTGCGCGGGCGTTACGCCGTTCAACTTCCCGGTGATGGTGCCGCTGTGGATGATCCCGCTGGCACTGGTCACCGGCAACTGCTTTATTCTCAAACCGTCTGAGCGTGATCCATCCGCCAGTTTGCTGATGGCTCGTTTGCTCACCGAAGCCGGATTGCCGGACGGTGTGTTCAACGTGGTCCAGGGCGACAAGGCGGCGGTCGACGCCTTGCTGCAACACCCGGACATCGAGGCGATTTCCTTTGTCGGCTCGACGCCGATTGCCGAGTACATCCACCAGCAAGCCACCTCGCGCGGCAAACGCGTACAGGCGCTGGGCGGGGCGAAGAACCACATGATCGTCATGCCCGATGCCGATCTGGATCAGGCGGCGGATGCGCTGATCGGCGCGGCTTACGGCTCGGCCGGTGAGCGCTGCATGGCGATTTCGATTGCCGTGGCCGTCGGTGATGTCGGTGACCAGTTGATTGCCAAACTGTTGCCGCGTATCGATCAACTGAAGGTCGGCAATGGCATGCAGGGCGACAGCGACATGGGGCCGCTGGTGACCGCCGAACACAAGGCCAAGGTCGAGGGCTTTATTGGCGAAGGCGTGGCCCAGGGCGCACAACTGATTGTCGATGGGCGCAACTTCAAGGTGCCGGGCGCCGAGAATGGCTTCTTCGTCGGCGCGACGCTGTTCGACAAGGTCACGACCGAGATGAGCATTTACCAGCAAGAGATCTTCGGCCCGGTGCTGGGCATCGTGCGCGTACCGGATTTCGCCAGCGCCGTGGCGCTGATCAACGCCCATGAATTCGGCAACGGCGTGTCCTGCTTCACCAGCGACGGCGGCATTGCCCGCTCGTTTGCCCGCAGCATCAAGGTCGGCATGGTCGGCATCAACGTACCGATTCCGGTGCCCATGGCCTGGCACTCGTTCGGTGGCTGGAAGCGCTCGCTGTTCGGTGATCACCACGCGTATGGCGAAGAAGGCATTCGCTTCTACAGCCGCTACAAAAGCGTGATGCAGCGTTGGCCCGACAGCATCGCCAAGGGCCCTGAATTCAGCATGCCGACAGCCAAATAATTCACGTGTGCGGAGAACAACAAAAAATGAGCAAACCCCTGCGTTTCGCCTTGAACCGTATGGTCGCCCCACGTCTGTCCCTGCCGGCGTTCATCGAGTTGGCGGTGACCCTCAAGGCCGACGCCATCGAGATTCGCAACGACCTCAAAGGCGTCGAGATCGAGGATGGCACCGCACCCGAACACGTCCGTGAGCTGTGCGCGGCCAAAGGCATCACTGTGCTGTCGATCAACGCGCTGTATCCGTTCGATGTCTGGAATGACGAGCGCCGCGCACACGCCCTGAAGCTTGCCGCTTATGCCCGTGACTGTGGCGCACGGGGCTTGGTGATGTGCCCATTGAACGACCGCGCCGATCCACGAACCGAAGCGCAGCGTGCGTCTGGCCTGCGCACGGCGCTGAGTGAACTGGCACCGATCCTGCGCGATCACGGCATTCTCGGCTTCATCGAACCGCTGGGTTTCGAAGAATGCTCGCTGCGGCGCAAACGCACGGCAGTCGATGCGATCAAGGCCATCGGAGGGCTGGATGTGTTTCGTCTGGTGCATGACACCTTCCACCATCACCTGGCCAGCGAGCATGAATTCTTCCCTGAACTGACCGGGTTGGTGCACATCTCCGGCGTCGAAGATGCCGAGGCGCCACTGGCGACCATTCGTGACGGCCATCGGGTGCTGGTGGGCGAGGGCGACATCCTCGGCAATGCGGCGCAGATCGACACCTTGCTCAGTAGCGGCTATAGCGGCTACCTGTCGTTCGAACCGTTTGCCGACAGCGTCCATGACCTGGCGGATATCCAGACGGCGATCGGCGCGAGCATGGATCACCTGCAGAAATCCCTGAGCTGACATCGGATTCGCATACGGAAAAGGTGCAAGCATGACCACAACAAGACTGACCATGGCCCAGGCCCTGGTGAAATTCCTCGATAACCAGTACATCGAGGTCGATGGGGTTCAGAGCAAATTCGTCGCTGGGATCTTTACCATTTTTGGCCACGGCAATGTGCTGGGGCTGGGGCAAGCCCTGGAACAGGACAGCGGCGACCTGATCGTCCATCAGGGCCGCAACGAACAAGGCATGGCCCACGCGGCCATTGGTTTTGCCAAGCAACACCTGCGGCGCAAGATCTACGCCTGCTCTTCATCGGTGGGCCCGGGCGCGGCGAACATGCTGACTGCTGCCGCGACGGCCACCGCTAACCGTATTCCCTTGCTACTGTTGCCCGGCGACGTTTATGCCTGCCGCCAACCAGACCCGGTGTTGCAACAGATCGAGCAGTTCCACGACCTGAGCATCAGCACCAACGATGCGTTCAAGGCCGTGAGCAAATACTGGGACCGGATCAACCGTCCCGAGCAACTGATGACGGCGGCGATCCACGCCATGCGCGTGCTCACCGACCCCGCCGAAACCGGCGCCGTCACCCTGGCCTTGCCGCAAGATGTGCAGGCCGAGGCGTACGACTATCCCGATTACTTCCTGCAAAAACGCGTGCACCGCATCGAGCGCCGTCCGGCCACCGAAGCGATGCTCGGCGATGCCGTGGCGTTGTTCAAAGGCAAGCGCAAACCGCTGATCATCTGCGGCGGCGGGGTCAAGTATTCCGGTGCCAATGCAGCGTTGCAGGCCTTTGCCGAGCGCTTCGATATTCCTTTCGCCGAAACCCAGGCCGGCAAGAGCGCGGTGGTGTCGAGCCATCCACTGAACGTCGGGGGGATCGGCGAAACCGGTTGCCTGGCGGCGAACCTGTTGGCCAAGGACGCTGATTTGATCATAGGCGTCGGCACCCGCTACAGCGATTTCACCACCGCGTCGAAATCCTTGTTCAAACACCCGGATGTGCAATTTCTCAACCTCAACATCAGCCCTTGCGACGCCCTGAAACTCGATGGCGTGCAACTGCTGGCGGACGCCAGAACCGGCTTGAACGCCTTGGCCGCTGTGTTGGGCGACTATCGCTCCGGCTGGGGCGATCAACCCCGACAGGCCCGGGCGCAGCTGGACGAGGAAGTCGACCGCATCTATCAGGTCGAATACCAGACTCAAGACTTCGTCCCGGAAATCAACGATCACCTGGACCCGGCGGTGCTGCGCGAATTCATCGAGCTGACCGGTTCCTGCCTGACCCAGAGCCGGGTGCTCGGTGTGCTCAATGAAACCCTGACCGATGATGCGGTGATCGTCGCCGCCGCCGGCAGTCTGCCCGGCGACTTGCAGCGCAGCTGGCGCAGCAAGGGCGTGAACACCTACCACGTCGAATACGGTTATTCGTGCATGGGGTATGAGGTGAACGCCGCACTGGGGGTGAAGCTCGCCGAGCCTGAGCGCGAGGTCTATGCGCTGGTGGGCGACGGCTCCTACATGATGCTGCACTCGGAGCTGGCGACCTCGATCCAGGAGCGCCGCAAGATCAACGTGGTGTTGCTGGACAACATGACCTTCGGCTGCATCAACAACCTGCAAATGGAACACGGCATGGACAGCTTCGGCACCGAGTTCCGTTTCCGCGATCCTGAAACCGGCAAGCTCGATGGCGGTTTCGTGCCGGTGGATTTCGCCATGAGCGCGGCGGCTTACGGCTGCAAGACCTACAAGGTGAACACGGTTGAAGAGCTGCGAGCTGCGTTGGCGGATGCGCGGTTGCAGACGGTGTCGACGCTGATCGACATCAAGGTCCTGCCCAAAACCATGATTCACAAATACCTGTCATGGTGGCGGGTCGGCGTGGCGCAAGTCTCCACCAGCGCGCGCACCGATGCGGTGGCCAAGACCCTCAACGAACGATTGGCCAAGGCCCGTCAATACTGATTGCCCTGAAACGAACAACAGGAGTGTTTATATGTCTTCGCTTTCCAATTCGTTGCGCATTGGCGTCATCGGCACCGGGGCCATCGGCCAGGACCATATCCGTCGTTGCAGCCAGACCTTGCTCAACAGTCAGGTCGTCGCGGTCACTGACATCAATTTGCAGCAAGCAGCCAAGGTCGTCTCCGATCTGAAGCTGACCGCCGAGGTTTATCCCGATGGCCACGCGCTGATCAAGGCGCCGGACGTCGACGCAGTCCTCGTCACCTCCTGGGGCCCGAGCCACGAAGAGTTCGTACTGGCGGCCATTGCGGCGGGCAAACCGGTGTTCTGCGAGAAACCGCTGGCGGTCACCGCCGAAGGCTGCCGCAAGATCGTCGAGGCCGAAGTGGCCCACGGCAAGCGACTGGTGCAGGTTGGTTTCATGCGCCCGTACGATGAAGGTTATCGGGCATTGAAATCGGTGATCGACAGTGGCCAGATCGGCGAGCCGCTGATGCTGCACTGCGCACACCGCAACCCGACCGTGGGTGAAAACTACAAGACCGACATGGCGATCACCGACACGCTGATCCATGAGCTGGACGTGTTGCGCTGGTTGCTCGACGACGACTATGTGTCGGTGCAAGTGGTGTTCCCGCGCAAGACCAGCAAGGCCCACGCCCATTTGAAAGACCCGCAGATCGTGTTGCTGGAAACCGCCAAGGGCACGCGCATCGACGTGGAAGTGTTCGTCAACTGCCAGTACGGCTACGACATCCAGTGCGAAGTGGTAGGGGAGACGGGCATCGCCAAACTGCCGGAGCCGTCGCAGGTTCAGCTGCGCAGCGGAGCGAAACTGTCCAATGCGATTCTGATGGACTGGAAGGACCGGTTCATCGCCGCGTACGACGTCGAGTTGCAGGCGTTCATCGATGGCGTGCGCGCCGGGCAGGTCGGCGGGCCATCGGCGTGGGACGGTTTCGCCGCCGCCGTCGCTGCGGATGCCTGCATCGAGGCGCAGAACAGCGGCCAGATCGTCAAAGTCGCACTCCCTGATCGCCCACACTTCTACGGCTAACCGATCGTTCCCACGCTCTGCGTGGGAATGCATCCCGTGACGCTCCGCGTCACAAAACGGACGCAGAGCGTCCATGGCGGCGTTCCCACGCAGAGCGTGGGAACGATCAGCGTAAGGTGATGGAGAACAAAAAAATGCGCATCGCACTAGACCCCTACATGTACCGCAACCTGTCCCTGGGCAAGATGGTCGACAAGGTCGCCGAGCTTGGTTACGAACACATAGAGCTGTCGCCCCGGGAAGATTTCCTGCCGTTCTATAAAGCCCCGCGAGTCGACAAGGCGCGGATCAAGGAATTTCGCAAAGCCCTGAGCGACACCGGGGTCAAACTCTCTTCCTTATTACCCATGTACCACTGGGCCGCCGCCGATGAAGGTTTGCGCGTAGCTGCCGTGCGCAACTGGAAGCGGGCGATCCAGATTGCCGTGGAGATGGACTGTGAACTGGTCAACACCGAGTTCACCGGTCAGTCGGACAACCCATTGGTCTGCGAGAACCAGTTCATGCGCTCCATGGACGAACTGATCCCCGAGTTCGAACGCGAAGGCATCAAGCTCGATATCCAGGCCCATCCTTATGATTTCTGCGAGCGCAACAACGAGTCGGTGGACATCATTCGCGGTCTGGACCGCGACTGGATCAACTACCTCTACGCCGCGCCACACACGTTTTTCTATGACGATGGCGTGGGTGACATCGCCTCGATGCTCAAGTACGCCGGCTCGAAGCTGAGTCACTTGATCATCGCCGACACCTACAACCACAAGGCGTCCTCGGGCTTGCGCTACATCGTCAACCCGCCGGGCGTCACCGCCACCGTGCACCAGCACCTGGACATCGGCCAGGGCGAGGTCGACTGGGAAGCGTTTTTCGGCACCTTGCGCGAGATCAAGTTCGATGGCATCGCCACCGTCTCGGTGTTCGCCTGGGAAGACCGGCCGGACGAGTCCAACCGGATGATGCTCGAACGCGTGACCCGCGAACTCTGCCAATAACCGCGGCATACACAAAAAACCTGTGGGAGCGGGCTTGTGTGGCGAGGGGGCTTGCCCCCGTTCGACTGCGAAGCAGTCGTAAACCAGTCACTGCTTTCTAAATTCAATAACGCGGTGATTGGTTTTAGGGGTGCTTCGCGCCCCAACGGGGGCAAGCCCCTCGCCACA
>NZ_BOMA01000030.1:0-19625 GCF_016861935.1 Pseudomonas sp. 008
CTGCTACAGATCGCGTTGCGACTGACCGGCATCAGCGCAAGTCCTAGTCCGCGATAGCGGTGAACCCGCGTTGCAAATCCTCGATCAACGCGTCGACATCTTCCAGGCCAATGTGCAACCGCAGCACCGGGTTCAATGCGCGATCTGCCGCACTATTGCGATCCTGGGTGTCGGCGACGGTGATCAGGCTTTCATAGCCGCCCCAGGACGCGCCCAGACCAAACACCTGCAACGCATCGATGAAGCGCTCTACGTACGTGGCGTCGGCATCGCGCAGTTCGAAGGACAGCAGTCCGTTACTGCCCGTGAAGTCCCGCCGCCACAGTACATGATGGGGATGATCGGCCAGCGCCGGATGGAACACCCGTTTCACCTGCGGTTGCGCTTGTAGCCAATGAGCGATTTCCAGGGCCTGGCGTTCGTGCACCTCCAGGCGTGGCGCCAGGGTTCGGGCGCCGCGCAGCACCAGCCAGGCGTCGTCGGGGCTGACGGCGATGCCAAAGGTGTCGCTCATGGACGCCAGCGGCTGCCAGACCTCTTGCCGGGTACAGACGCTGCCCATGACCACATCGCTGTGGCCACACAGATACTTGGTCAACGCCATGATCGAGATGTCCGCGCCCAGGGTCAGCGGCCGGTACAGGTAGCCCGAGCCCCAGGTGTTATCGACGGCCAACAGGATGCCCCGTGGTTTGCACAGTGCGGCGATGGCCGGCAGGTCGCAGAGTTCATACAGCAGCGAGCCGGGCACTTCGGTGTAGACCATTTTGGTGTTGGCTAGCAGTTGAGATTGCAGCCCGCTGCCGTCAGGCGCGAAGTAGCTGACCTGGACGCCGAACGGCCCAAGCAGTTCGCGGGCCAGACGTCGCACGGGCGCATACACCGCGTCGGTGATCAGCACATGATCGCCGGGCCGCAGGTAGGCCAGGAACGTCTGCGCCACCGCCGCCAGTCCGGTGCCGAACAGTCGGGTGCGGTAACCGCCCTCCAGTTCCGTCACCAGATCTTCCAAGGCAAAAGCCGTCGGATTGCCCCGGGCGCCATAGCTCAACACCCGCTCCCGGTCACGGCGAGCACGGGCATCGCGCATCTGCGCCAGGTTGTCGAACAGCACCGTGCTCAAACGAGTGACGGGCACGTTGACACCTCGACTGCCACTGCCCTTTTCGGTACGCGCCGCCTGCACCAGACGGGTACGCACCCGCGCATCACGAGTCGCTTGAGACGGCGCGCGCAGCGGTTTCAGGCTGGCGATTTCGTCTGCGCTCATTTGCGCCAACAGGCCGATTTCCCAGGCCAGATACTGACGCGCCGCGTCCTTGTTACCGGCGTGGCGATCATGGGTAAAGAACAGAAAATCGATGCACTGCTGATCCGGCGGCGTGTTGGCATCCTCTTGCAACGCAAAACCCGCCTCGCGCCAGGCGTCAACACCGCCGCTCAACAGCCGGGTTTGCGCACGTTGAACATCCGGCAATTCCAGCGCCGCGAAAGCGGCCAGTTGCGGGTCATCGGCCAGCAACACCAGAGCTCGCTGTTCACCGGCCACTTCACTTGCCAGCAACGAACGGATCGACCAGCGCGAACCGGCGATATGACCTTTGCGGAAGGTCATGCTCGGACGCAGGTCAATCAATGCTACCGCGTCATCCTTCAACTCATCGGCCAAGGCTTGTGCCGTGATGACCGGCAACGCTTCGTGTGCGGGCGTCTCATGCGTCGGCAACGCCAGACCGCTGCTCACCCCACCCTCCAGCACATAAGCTTCATGCCCCAACTGCCGCAGCCAACTGGCGACGATCGGCGCCCGTATACCATCGCTGTCGATCAGCACGAGCCGCGCCTGACGCACGCCGATGTACAGGTCGGTAGACTGAATCAACTGCCCACCCGGTGTGTGTTGCGCACCCGACAGACTGCCGGCGACAAACTCCTCGGCAGTGCGCACATCGCACAGAAACAAACTGCGTGCGGCGTCCCCTGCCCACTGCTCGACCTGCGCCGCCGCAACGGTTTTTACCCCGGCCCGCTCGGCCAGTTGTGCCGCGGCGAGGCGTTGTTGCGGCAAGGTCTTCGATGACACCTCATCGGCATAGCGGCGGGTGCTGCCATGTTCCAGCCGGAAATCTTCCAGGTACCAGCCCTGCGTACCGTTTTCCAAGGCGTAGACCGGGTTCTTCAACCCCAGATTGATCAGGGTCTGGGCGCCAATAATGCTGCGGGTTCGACCGGCACAATTGACCACGATCGGCGTGCTGTCGTCCGGCACCAGATCCTGTACGCGATAGCCCAGTTCGCCATTCGGGCAGCAGACAGAACCGGGGATGGTCATCTTGCGGTATTCGTCGAACGGCCGACCGTCCAGCACCACCAGCGGCTCGCCCCGGGCTTGCCATTCAGCCAACTGCCTGGCGGTGACATGCGGCGTATCACTGGCCTCTTCCACCAACTCGCCAAAGGCTTTGGACGGCACATGCACACCCGCGAACAGTTGCAGGCCTGCCGCCTTCCAGGCATCGGCACCGCCGTCGAGAATATGCACGCGGCTGTACCCCAGCGCCTGCAAACGCCGAGCAGAACGCATCGCGATGCCCCCGCCGTTCTGGTCATAGATCACCAGCCGCACCTGAGGATTCGGCGCCAGGCGTCGGACCTCCAGCTCCAGGCGACTGTAGGGCAGGTTCACCCCGTGAAACAGGTGGGCTTCGCCATATTGGCCATGCTCACGCACATCAAACAGGGCAATTTCCTGCCCGTCGAACAGCCATTGCTGCAGTTGCCCTGGGGTTACGGTCCGATTCATGCGTAGGCCTTGATCGACGGCGCCATTTGCGAGGCGTTGTAATTGAGAATGCGCCCGTCGGCCTCGACCCCGTAACGGCCGTTGAGCGACTCCAGCGGCAGACCGTACAGGTGGAAATGCAGGGTCGGCTGCTCGCCTTCGACACGGATGCCATGCAGGTCTTCACCGAGAAACGAGATCGACGTGCCGGGTTGCACGATCACTTCCTTTTCCAGGTGCAACGTGGTGAACCCAGGCTCGCGGCCCTCGTCATCACGGGTGTAGACGTAGTTGATTTCCTGGCCTTCGATGGCGCTGATGATCGCCCAGGTTTCATGGTTGTGCGGGATCGTACTTTTACCCGGCAGCAATGAGTTGAGGTACAACGTCGGCGTGTCGCCATCGTCGTTCAGACGGTAGCGAAACGCGGTGCTGCCCTGCCCCGGCACTGGCGCCGGGAACACGTCGAAATTGAACAGATCGCGGCGCTCGGCCAGGGTTTCGAGCAAGGCGACGATCTCCGTCAACGCGGCACGGTCGACGCCACGCTGATGGATGACGCGGATTTTCTTGAGGAAATCCTCGATGACGGCGGCACGGTTATCGGTACTCATGAACAGACTCCTCGGTATTAGACGGACAGGCTGTAGCGGCTCAGGTTACTCAACAGATACGGATCGTTGGCGACACGGGGACGGCGTCCCGGATCGCCCAGGGCGTGACGCAGAAACTCCTGGGTCCGTTCGCTGGTGGGGTGCTGGAAGATCTGCTCGGCACTGCCGCGTTCGACAATCACGCCATTTTCGGTGAAGTAGACGACGTCGCTGATCTCTTCGGCGAAGCGCATTTCGTGGGTCACCAGCACGCAGGTCATGCCCTCTTCGGTGAGTTCGCGAATCACCGTCAGCACCTCGCCAACGGTTTCCGGGTCGAGGGCCGAAGTCACCTCATCGAACAGAATCAGCTCCGGGCGCATGGCCAACGCCCGGGCAATCGCCACCCGCTGTTGCTGACCGCCGGAGAGTTGCCCTGGATAAGCATCGGCCTTGTGCTCCATGCGCACTTTGGCCAGCAAGGCGCGGGCGTCTTTCTCGGCCTCGGCGCGATTGCGCCCCAGCACTTTGCGCGGGGCGATCACCAGGTTCTCCAGCACCGACAAATGCGGGAACAGGTTGTACTGCTGGAACACAAACCCCACACGCTTGCGTAACTCGATGCGCTGGGTTTCCTGGGCCAGGGTGTGAACCTCGGTGGCGCCGACGCGGATGCTCCCGCGCTGGGGCTGCAACAGGCCGGTGATGCAGCGCAGGATCGTCGACTTGCCGGAGCCGGACGGGCCAATGATCGACACGGCCTGGCCGCGATGCACGTCGAGGTCTATGCCCTTGAGCACCGGGTTGCTGCCAAATGACAGGTGCAGGTCGCGCAGGCGGACCAAGGGCTCGGCGACGGTTTCAGTAGAAGGCATAACGTCGCTCCAGGCGTTGGGTGAGTCGGGAAATCGGGTAGCAGTAAGCAAAGAACAGCACCAGCAAGCTCAGGTAAATCACCACGGTGAAGCCGGTGAGGTTCACCGTGTTGCTGGCGATTTGCGCGGTGTCGATCACGTCATGCACGCCCACCAAAGACGCCAGTGCGGTGCCCATGGTGATCACCGCGTAGAGGTTCATCCACGGCGGCAACATGCGCTTGAAGCACTGCGGCAGGATGATCGAGCGGAAAATCTGCCCGCGAGTGAAGGCCAGGGAACGCGCCGCTTCCCACTGGGTACTGGGGATCGAGGCGACGGCACCACGGAAGATCTCCGCAACATTGGCGCTCGCCGGCAACGCCAGGCCAATCGTGACCTTGACCCAGTCCGGGAACGAAACATAAGTGCCGCCGATGTGGATCTCGAACGGGAACACATAGGTGGTGAAATAGATCAGCACCAGCCACGGCGCGTTGCGAAAAATCTGCACCCAGATCCGCGCCGGCAAGCGCAGCAGCCACAACGGCGACAACGTCAGGGCACCGACCAACAACCCCAGCAACGAGCCCAGCCCGATCGCCACCAGACTGATCAGAATGTTCTGGCCAAACCCGACGACCAAGGCCGGCGACCATTGCAGCAAAGCCTTGAGTACCGGGCTGTGCGGCGCGAAATACACCAGCCAGAGCACGGCCCCCGCCAACAGCAGCAACTTGCCGACATGCCGACGCGGCCAGGCCAGCGGCGCGGTGACGGACGATTCAATGGCCATAACCGGGCATCCTCAGGCGCGCTTCGAGCAGGCGTCCCACACAATTGACGGTAAAACTCAGCAGGCCGAAAAACGTCAGGATCAGAATCATCAGCTCCAACACGTTATCGCTCTGGGTCCAGATCATGATCGCCGCGTAGGTGATGTCGCCGACGGCAATGGCCGAGGCGACAGCGGTCATTTTTACCAGGTCGATCAGGTTGTTGATCAGCGACGGCAAGGCGAAGCGCAAGGCCAGCGGCAGTTGCACATTCCACAACAACTGGCGGCTGCTGAACGCCAGCGAACTGGCCGCCTCCATTGTCACCGCCGGCACGGCTTCGATGCCGGCGCGCAAGGCTTCGGCATGGAACGCGCCTTTGTGCAGCGAAATCACGATCACCACCCAGGCGAACGGCGTCAGCGGGTTGGCCGCGCCGACGGCCTGGGTCAGCAGCATATTCAGCACCAGAAATGCGCAATACAGCTGCACCAGCGTCGGCGTGTTGCGGGTGACTTCGACAAACACCCGCGCAGGTTTTGCCAGCCAGGGTTTACCCGAGGTCAACATCGCCGCCAAACCGACCCCTGCCAGCAGGCTGCCGACGATGGTGAACAGGCACAGCAGCACCGTGGTCAGCGCGCCCTGCTCCAGGGTTCCGCGCTGATAAGCGTCCAGCACAAAGCCGTAGTTCAGGCCGAATCCGGCGGCCCAGTGGACGAATAGCTCCAACAAATGACTCATGGTTCGCCCCGCAATTGCCTGCAGGCTTGAGCGATGCGTCGTCCTGCCTCGGCTACGGTTTCAGTTGCAGTAGCGATGGACAAGCGAAACCACGGTGACAAGCCATAAGCGCTGCCCGCCACGCCGGCCACGCCCTCTTCCAGCAAATACGCGACGACGTCGGCATCGCTTTGCAGACGTTGACCGTCCGGGCGATAGCGCCCCAACAACCCGACACAGCGTACAAATACGAAGAAACCACCTTGAGGTTCAAGCACTTCAAGACCATCCACTTCGCGTAAGGCGCTGACCAGTGCATCCCGGCGTTGTTGATAGGCCGCGACCTGTTCTGGCAAGAAACCCAGTCCGCCCTCGAAGGCGGCCAACGCGGCGGCTTGTCCGACCGAGGAGGCGCCCGAGGTGGATTGCGACTGCACGACGGTCATAGCATGGGTCAGCGCTTGCGGCCCGGCGCCGAAACCGATGCGCCAACCGGTCATGGCGTAAGTCTTGGACACGCCGCCTACCAGCAGGCAGCGCGGCTGCAAATCCGCTGCGACGTTGAGCAGACTCTGGGCCGGTCGACCGTCGAAGCGGATATGTTCGTAGAGTTCATCCAGCAGAATCAGCACTTGGGGGTGACGCCGCAGCACCTCGGCCAAGGCGCGCAGCTCGGCCACGCTGTACACCGCGCCGCTGGGGTTGCCGGGGCCGTTGAGGATCAGCCAGCGAGTCCGTTCGCCAATCCGTTGCTCCAATTGTTCGGCCGTCAGCTTGCAGCCTTGCTCCAATCCACATCCTATAAACACCGGCTCGCCGCCGTTGAAGCGCACGCTGTCCGGGAACGATGGCCAGTACGGCGTTGGCACCAGCACCTGATCGCCGTCGTCGAGGGTGGCGGCAAAGGCATTGAAGATGATCTGTTTGGCACCGTTGGAAATCACGATGGATTCCAGCGGGTAATCCAAATGATTTTCCCGCAGGAGTTTGCGTTGCACAGCGACGCGCAAGGCCTTCACGCCCGGTGTCGGCGTGTACTTGGTGGTACCGGCGGCGATGGAGGCATAAGCAGCCTGCTTGATGTGGTCCGGGGTGTCGAAATCCGGCTCGCCAGTGGTCAGGTCAAGAATGTCGCGACCGGCATCACGCAGGGCCGTGGCTTGGGATTTGGCGGCGGCATTGGCCGACAGCGAGACGCGCTGCACGCGTTTGGACAGGCGAACACTCATGACTCGACTGCCTCCAATACTTTGCCCGGGTTGAGCAGGTTTTTCGGGTCCAGCGCCCGCTTGATCCGGCGCATCAGCTCGAGTTCCACCGGGCTTTTGTAGCGTCCGAGCATGTCCCGTTTGCGCTGGCCGACACCGTGCTCGGCGCTGATGGAGCCGCCGTAAGCGTGGGCGCTGTCGTGCACCAGTTGGCTGAGTGCTGCGTAATGGGCCATGTGCGCCTCGACCGTTGAGTTGTGCGGATGGGCGACGTTGTAATGCAGGTTACCGTCGCCCAGATGGCCGAAGGTGTAGTGCCGCACACCGGGGAAATGGCGCTGCAATAGCGCATCGGTATGGGCGACAAATGCCACGACCTGGGAAATCGGCACCGAGATGTCGTGCTTCATGTTGCGACCGGCACGCTTCTGCGCCTCGCTCATGTTCTCGCGCAACAGCCATAACGCCTGACTCTGGGCGAGGCTTTCAGCGATCAGCGCATCGGCCAGCAGGTTCTGTTCGAACGCTTCGCCCAGCACCTGTTCAAACGTCTCGCGGGCATGGCCCTCGCTGTGGTTATCGGACAATTCCAGCAGTGCGAACCAGGGCTGAGAGGCGCCGAGAAAGGGTTGTGGGCCTTCGGGAAATTGCTCGCGCAGCAACGCAAGGCACCCGGCACTCAACAGTTCGAACGCGGTCAGGCTGGCACCGAAACCGGCGCGGGCATGGGACAGGAACGTCACCGTCTGGGCCAGCGAGTCGAAGGCCAGCAGCGCCGTGGCCCGAGCCTTGGGCAATGGGAACAGTTTCAGGGTGGCGGCGGTGATAATGCCGAGGGTGCCTTCGCTACCGATGAACAGGTCGCGCAAGTCGTAGCCCGTGTTGTCCTTGCGCAAACCGCGCAGGCCATTCCAGATTTCGCCCTGAGCAGTGACCACTTCCAGACCCAGGGTCAATTCACGGGTGTTGCCATAGCGCAACACCGCCGTGCCACCGGCATTGGTGCCCAGATTGCCGCCAATAGTGCAGCTGCCTTCAGCGCCCAGGCTCAGGGGAAACAGACGCCCGGCATCACGGGCGACGTCTTGAATGGTTTGCAGAATGCAGCCCGCCTCGACGGTCAGGGTGTCGTTGTCGGTGTCCACCGCCCGCACGCGATTCATCCGGTCGAGCAGCAACAACACCGCGCGGCCATTGGCGTCCGGGGTCGCGCCGCCCATCAGCCCGGTGTTGCCGCCCTGCACCACCACCGGCGTATCGCAGGCCACGCACGCACGAACCACCGCCGCGACTTCTTCCGTACTGGCCGGGTGCACAGCAGCAATCACCTGCCCCACATAACGGCCCTGTTTGTCGGTCAGGTATGGCGCGGCTTCTTCGCTGCTCTGCACATGCCGGGCGCCGAGCAGTTGCTGCAAGGCCACGAACAAGGGTCGACTCATGACCGCACTGCCAGCGGTGCCGCGTTGCGGTATTGCTCGTGCAGGTCACGCAGGGCTTGCGACGGCGCCATGCCGGTGCGCTCGCCCAATTCGATCAGCCAGCCGCTGCGGTGCCAGTCGCGCACAATGGCATCCAGTTTCGCCTGGGTATCGTGCTCACCCTTACGCACCCAGATCACCGAGTTCGACGGGATCAAATCACCCGGCAGCGGGATTTCATAGCCGGCCCACTCGGCATCGCTCAATAAGGTATGCATGGTCGGGCTGACATGCACCGCCGCCACGCAGCCATTGCCACGCAGCGACAACAGCGATTCGGACTGGCTGCGGAACGCCTTGATTTGCGCGCCGTAGTTTTCCTGCAATGGCTTGATGAAGTTGCTGCCCTGGGACACGCACACCGGCTTGTCCTTCAGGTCGCTCCACTGGGTGATACCCGCGCCCTTGCGAATCAACGCCGCGCCGCCGACTTCTTCATAGGGCGTGGGCACGTAATCGAGAATCTCGGCGCGCTCTTCGGTGAACTGCATGTTGGCGATCAGGATGTCGACCTTGCCCTGTTGCAGGAACTGCACCCGGTTGGGCGCCAGCACCGAGACCGTTTGCGCCTCGACGCCCAGCGCCTTGGCGATGCCCTTGGCCAGTTCGACGTTGTACCCCAGGTGCTCGCCGGTCTTGGGGTCGAGGGTGCCGAACGGCGAACCACTGAGCATCACCCCGACGCTGATCGCGTGGCGTTGTTCGATCTTGTCCAGTGTGGCGTCGGCCTGAGCGAGGCTGGCGCCGAGCGCTGCACATCCAGCCAGGAACAACGTGGCCAGGCTTCTAGCAGAAAAATATCGGTTCATGCACGACTTCCTTGAATGACCGCCGAGCCAGCCGACGGTCTAGTGAAACGATGAAGTGAACCGCTCAGGCGCCGTTGGCCTGGAACTGTTTCTGCAACTCCACCAAGGCCGGTGACGCGGGGGTGATGCGGTTGCGAGTCTGGGCGTCGATCAGCCAGCCGCTGCGGTGCAGTTCCTTGACGATGGGGTCGAGCCGGGCCTGGGTGTCGCGTTCGCCAGGTCGGGTCCAGATCACCGAAGGGGCCGGGTTGAGTTCCGGACTCAGCGCGCGATAGCCCTGCCATTCGGCGTTGTCGGCAATCAGCGGATTGATCAGCGTGGCGTCATGCACTGCCGCGACGCAGTTGTTGCCACGCAGTGCGAGCAAGGATTCCGACGAGCTCTTGAACGCCTTGATCTCCACACCCAGCTCGGTGAGCGGCTTGATGTAGCTGCTGCCCTGGGAGGTGCAGACGGGCTGGCCCTTGAGGTCTTCCCAACGGCTGATCTTGCTGTCCTTGAGCAGCGCCGCGGTACCGCCGACACGGTAGAAAGGCGTTGGCACAAAACCGAGAATCTCACCGCGCTCGGCGGTCCATTCCATGTTGGCGATCAACAAATCCACTTTGCCCTGCTGCAAAAACTGCACGCGGTTGGCGGGCAATACCGGCACCAATTGCACCTCGGCGCCCAACTGCCGACCCAGTTCCTGAGCGAGGTCGACATTCAAGCCCCGTGGTTTCTGAGTACCCGGATCGATACTGCCGAAGGGGCCGCCGGACAGTACGACCCCCACCGTCAGCACATGCCGTTGCTGGATCTTGTCCAGCGTGGCATCAGCCTGAGCCCCGGCACTGGTAGCCAATGAGATCAAGGCGCCCAGCATCACAGGCAACCATCGTTTTACAGGTGAGCGCTCAAGCAACATGGATTTCCCCTCATGGATGATCGGCGTTCCCCGACCTGATGAGGCGGCATCCTAGGTACAGTCCTGAAGTAACGGAAATTCAAATATCTAATATCGTTATAACTTGCCGTATTGCTGCTAAGCGAAAATCCTCACAACGCCCGTATTTACCGCATTAGCACTAAAATATCGCCAAAAACACATAAACAAATGTAATGTTTATGTTTGCAGCCCTGATATAAAAACAGCCCGGAAATGGCCATGGCGACTTCACCTACCCTCGATCTCGAATTACTGCGCACCTTCATTGCCGTGGTCGATCACCACAGTTTTGCCGAGGCCGGCGCGCAACTGGCCCGCACACAATCGTCGGTCACCCAGCACATGCAACGCCTGGAACAACAAGTGGGGGTGAACCTGTTCGAGAAGCGCGGGCGTCAGAAGCAACTGACCGAAGCCGGCTTGCAGTTGTTGCGTCATGCGCGGCAGATGCTCTCGCTCAACGACGATGCGCTGAATTCCCTGCGCGAAAGCAACTTGAGCGGTGTGCTGCGGATCGGCTCGCCGCATGACATCGCCGACACCATCCTGCCGCCGATCCTCAGCCACATCGCCCGCTCGGCCCCGCGCTTGCGCCTGGAGATCGATGTCGGCCGCAGCCCGTTTCTGATGGATGACCTGCACCGGGGCAAGGTCGACATGGTGATCTCCACCCGCGAAGACCCGACACTCGAAGGCTTCGCCTTGCGTACCTCGCCGGTGTGGTGGATTTGTTCAGCTCAGTACATCCATACGCCGGGCGAACCCTTGCCGCTGATTCTGGTGGATGAACCGAGCATCTATCGTCGCTACGCCCTGGAGGCGCTGGAGCGCGCCAACATTCCATGGCGCCAGGCGTACCTGGCGTCGAACCTGATCGGCATCAAGGCCGCGACGCGTGCCGGGCTGGGTGTCACGCCCAGAAGCATGGAAATGCTCGGCCCCGATATGCGCGTGCTCGGCGAAAACGATGGCCTGCCACGGCTGCCGGACGTGACCTACCACTTGTGGATTCGGCCCAACACCGTGAACCCGTTGGTGCGTCGGGCCTATGAGTTGATCAGGAACAGTCGGGGGCTTTGACGCGGCCACTCATAAGAACCAAAGAGCATTAATAAATACAAATTCAGTATTTATCGTTATAAAAATATCCGCGTACTCTCAGCTCATCCCGTCATTCATCACCACAGTGAAGTGCCCCATGAATCCGACTGACAACCTCATCGACTTCGCCACCTACCGCAAACGCAAACAGGCTCAGCAACGGGCACGGGCCATGTGGGAAATGTACGCACGCAACGCCGCTCTACAGGCCTTTCAGTGGATCCAGGCCGCCCAGTCGACCGAGACCCGTCACGCATGAACGCGCAGCAACCCTCGCGCTTTCTGGTGAGCGCAGGCGAACCCGTGACGGACTTGAGTAACCTCGAACAACTGGAAGAAGACCCGATCTGCGAGCGGGTCGCGCAGAACCTGCAACGGCTGCGGGGCAAGCGTCATCTGTCCCTCGACGCCCTGGCCCGGCAATGCGGCGTGAGTCGGGCCATGCTGGCGCAGATCGAATCCGGACGCAGCGTGCCGTCGATCAAAGTGCTGTGCAAAATTGCCAAAGGCCTTAAGGTTTCGGTGGCGGCGTTTCTCGAGCATCGGGCTTTCGAAGGTGTGGCGGTGCTGTCGGCGAACCAGAGCAAACGCCTGGTCAGCGCCAATGGCGCCTTCGTCAGCCGCGCACTGTTTCCGTTCGACGTGGCACGCCAATCGGAATTCTACGAACTGCGTTTGAGCCCGTTGGGCGAAGACCACTCCGAGGGGCATGGCCCCGGTGTGCAGGAAAACCTGGTGGTGTCACAGGGCGTATTGGAAATCAGCGTCAACGATGAACGCTACCTGCTGTCCACCGGCGACTCGATCCTGTTCTACGCCGACCAGCCCCACCGCTATCGCAACCCCGCCGACAGTGAGGCTGTGGCTTATCTGGTGGTGACCTATCCAGAACGCCTGGACTGAATTCCATCGCGCCGAACCGAGATCCCTTGTGGGATCTGTGGTGTCGCCAGAATGAAAAAGCCCCCGCAACCATCAGGTCGCGGGGGCTTTTAAATGTCTGCTGCCAAGGATCAGCAGGTGCAGCACATCATTGGCATGCCGTTGCAGCTCATCATCATCGGCATGCTGCAATCGTTCATCATTTTCATCATCAGGGCGCAGCAGCTTTTCATCATGTCCATGTTCATGCCAGCCATCGGCATGATTTTGCACATCATGCCGTCGGCCATCATGGTGCATTCCATCATGCCCTTCATCGACGGCATCGGCATGCCCATCATTGGCATCATCATGTTCATCATTGGCATGGCCATGCTCGCCTGAGACATGCACATCATGCTCATGTTGCCGCAATGCATCATCATCGGCATGCCGCAGTTCATCATCATCTGCATCATTTCAGCGCTGTTCTTGAACATCGCCATATCCATGCCAGCAGCCGGCATCATTTTGCACATCATGCCGTCGTCCATCATTTCGCAGCTCATGGTCGCCATCATCATCGGCATGCCCATCATTGGCATCATCGACATGTTGGTGTTCATCATCGGCATTGGCATCTGCATGGCGTTCATCATGGTGTAACTCCCTAAGCGATTCGATAGTTGGACGAAGCTGATGGGGGCGGATTCTAAGGACTGGCGAAGGGACGACAAGATGATGGCCGAGCAGCAGAAATTGATGTTGAAACCGCTTTAGTGCCGTGGCGGGGACGCCGTTGTCTGCTGTAGCGCCCCTATCGATTTCATCGCATACAGAATCAAAGCGAGGACGTGGTTTTATCGGTTATGGATATTCGACCCAGCGCTATATAAAGAACCGAAAGAAATAATCGATCTAAACAGCGCAGAGTTTTTTACCCGTGCCAGGAGCTAGCAAGGCTTGTGCATTCGCAACCAGGCCTGCTGGCGCTGTTGCGGTCAGGAGCATGCAGCAGTACACCGACCTGACCCGCGAGCTGTTCTTTGAGAACAATAACGTCAAACGCTTCAAAACCCTTGTTTCGATGAGCACCGTGAAGCTGGGTTTGAATATCCCGTTGGGCGTTGAATAACCTACGGTGCAGTGGAAGCGTCAACGACCAAGACTATCCGCCAATCCTCTGGCCTGTTGAGTCGCGACCTCACGCGCGCCGAGGTCAACGTCTTCCCCCAGGATAGTTTTCTCTACAGTCACCGAGTGCACATCCGTCACGCCGATAAATTTCAGCCAGGCTTCCACGTAGGGCTTCTGGAAGTCGAAGCGTTCTGCCGGGGTGATCGATTGCGCCGAAAAATCCAGGCCGCGGGCATACATCACCACAGCGGTCTTGTTGTGCAGCATGCCTTCCAGACCGCGCTCCGGATCGAAGCTGAACAGGATGTCTTTCTGCGACACCAGGTCGATGAAGTGCTTGAGTTTGTACGGGATGCTGAAATTCCACAGTGGCACGGACATCACCAGCACATCCGCGCTGTGCAGGTGCGCGGCCAGATCTTTTAAGGTGTTCCAAGCGTCTTGTTGTACCGGGGTCAAGGGCGTGCCATTGAGTCCGGCGTATTTGGCCTCCATGGCCTGATCATTGAACTCCGGCAACGCCATGTTCCAAAGGTCGAGGGTGATGATTTCGGTGTCCGGGGTGTTTTCCTGATAGCGCGCAATGAAGCTGCGGGCGACTTCAAGGGAGGCCGAGCGCTGTTTGCGCGGGGAACATTCGATATGCAGAAGAGTAGTCATGGCACGCCTCGGGTAATGGGAGATGGGGGGGCGGCAAACATTGCAACATAGTTTCATTTGGAATATAAATCGTAAATAAATAGCCAATTAATCACATATCAAACTATGTTCGATGTTCTGCTACTCAAGACATTTGTCACGGTCGTCGATGAAGAAGGCTTCAGCCGTGCAGCCGAGAAACTGCACCTGACCCAGTCCGCGGTCAGTGGGCACGTGCGGCGACTGGAAGAACAGATTGGTAAACCCCTGTTGAGGCGTACCACCCGTTCCCAACAACTGACGCCCGATGGCGAACGCCTGGTGGCTTATGCACGCACCATCCTCGCGCTGAACCGTGATGCCTGGGCAGAACTGACACGCACGCCGTTTCACGGGCGACTACGGATCGGGGTATCCGAAGATTTTGTCGAATCGCGATTAATGCGGACTTTTCAGGATTTCGCGGCGCAGTACCCGGGGATGGAGATCGACGTGCAGGTGGGCATTCCGGGCACGTTGCTGGCCTCGATGAAACAAGGGCATCTGGAACTGGTCATCGGCTCTCTGTGCGAAACCAGCGACACGGGGCTGCTGCTATGGCAAGAACCGCTGGTGTGGGCCTGGTCGGCGCAGCCCGTCACCGAGTTACCGACGCCGTTGCCGCTGGCCCTGTTCCCCGAGCCGTGCCCTTATCGCGAGGTGGCCCTGACACAACTGGCTCGGGCGGGGATCGCCCAACGAACGGCGATGTTGTGCAGCAGCACGGCCGGATTGCGAGCCGCGGCGCTTGCTGGTTTCGCGGTAGCGCCCATGCCAGTCAGCCAGTTGGGGCAAGGACTGGCGGTTCTTGGGGCGGAACAAGGATTGCCGGATTTGCCGGATGCGCAGTTTCGCTTGTTCAGCGCTCCTGAAGCGGATCAGGCGATTGTGGCAGCGGTCACTCAACTCATTGTGGAGTATTGCTCTACGCGCAGGACTTAAGAATCATACCTTGTTGACCCCGTTACTCACTGCTCAGGGAGAGCGCCATGTCTGTAGAAATCCAGCTTTCGGAAAATGCGACTGAAGCAGAGCGACTAGGAATTTTGACCCCATTGCTGGCCCATAACCTGGCCAACGGTGGGGACGACGCCTATGAAGCTTTTGCTCTGTTGCTACGAGACGCTGACAGTAACGAAGTTATTGGTGGGCTGTACGGCAAGATCTCTTATCGATGGCTGCTCATCGATCTTGTCAGCGTTCCCGAGTCAATGCGCGGTCAGGGTATCGGAGAACGGCTAATGCGCATGGCTGAAGAAGTCGCGCAGAAAAAACACTGCATTGGTATCTGGCTGGAAACCTTCAGCTTTCAGGCTCCCGGTTTCTATCGAAAACTGGGTTACTCCGAATTCGGACGCCTGGCAGACTATCCACCAGGACATACCCGGCTCTATTACCAGAAGTCGTTGTGCTGACCGCGTTTTCGATCCAGGGCCGATAGCTGCGCTTCGTAGCGGACGGCTATCGGCCAAAAGCGAACCTTAACGATCGTGAATCAGTCCTCACCTTCATGCGCTCATTTGCCAACCCGGTGCCGTGCAGCTACTGTCAGCTTTATGAATCAGCCACGAATTGCCTTGACCACGACTACCACGACCGCCAGAGGCGGGTCGTGAGAGGTGTCGTGAGCCAATAACATACGAACTTCAAAGGCCCGCCAGCGATGGACAGGGCCTTTTCTTTTGCCCTTGTGTCGCTGGTCCAAACGCAAGGAAAAGCACTATGTATGCACTCTTGATTCTCGATATGCAGGTTGGGTTGTTTCATGGTCCGGATAAACCGTGGGCTGGCGAAGCGCTGCTAGACACGTTGAATAACCTGTTGAGTAAAGCCCGGCGTGCAGGTGCGCCAATTTTTCTCGCACGCCATATTGGTCCACCTGGTTCGCCTATCGAGCCTGGAAGTCCGTTGACGCAACTGGTGGAGGAACTGGAGCTACAGGGCGACGAAGTGATCTTCGAGAAAAGCCGACCCAACGCCTTCACCAAGACTGCTCTGGCCGATCAGCTACGAGCTTGTGGCGCTCAGGGCGTGGTCATTACCGGAATGAAGACCCAATACTGTGTCGACAGCACCTGCCGCGCTGCACGGGATTTTGGATTCGATGCAGTGCTGATCGCCGATGGCCACACCTGCAACAGCACCCCTGCGCTGAAGGCTGAAGAGATTGTCGCTCATCACAATGCGACTCTGGCGGGACCATTCTGTCGCGTCGTATATGCTGAGGACTGGTGTTTCTAACCGCCATCGACAGACCGGTCCGAGTCAGGGCCGATCTGCCTACTTTGGGTCGACAGCAACCTTTGCCGAGTGGCAATGGTCGTGGCCCGCCCCTATCGCCCCCTGCTGCGCCCTCTTCACGCTCACACCTGATCCATAGCCTCGACCACTTCCCGATCCTCACCCAGAAACCCGCCGCTTTGATGCTGCCACAGCCGCGCATAAATCCCGTTCTTCCCGAGCAATTCGGTGTGGGTGCCCTGTTCGATGATGCGTCCGTTGTCCATGACGATGAGCCGGTCCATGGCCGCAATGGTGGACAGTCGATGGGCGATGGCGATCACAGTCTTGCCCTGCATCATTTCATCGAGGCTTTCCTGTATGGCGACTTCGACTTCCGAGTCCAGCGCGCTGGTGGCCTCGTCAAGAAGCAGTATCGGGGCATTCTTGAGCATCACCCGGGCGATCGCGACGCGTTGGCGTTGGCCGCCCGACAGCTTGATGCCGCGCTCACCCACAAGGGTGTCGTAACCGGTATGGCCTTGCCGGTCGCTCAGTTGGCTGATGAACTCATCAGCCTGGGCATTGGCCGCGGCGCTGCGGATTTGCGCGTCGGTCGCATCGGGGCGGCCATAGGCGATGTTGTCACGAATGGAACGGTGCAGCAGGGAGGTATCCTGCGTGACCATACCGATGGAGCCGCGCAGGCTGTCCTGCGTCACTTTTGCGATGTTCTGGCCGTCGATGCGAATCTCCCCGCTGTCGACGTCATAAAAGCGCAGCAGCAAGTTGATAAGCGTGGATTTGCCGGCGCCAGAGCGGCCAACCAGACCGATCTTTTCGCCCGGACGGATGTGCAGGCTCAGGCCATCGAGCACCTGACGTTCGCCATTGTAGTTGAAGCTCACCTTATCGAAGGTGACCGCGCCGCCGGAGGTCACGAGCACGCCCGCGTCCGGCGCATCCTGCACCTTTGGGCCCCGGGTAAAGGTTGCCATGCCATCCTGCACGGTGCCGATGCTCTCGAACAGCGAGGTCATTTGCCACATGATCCAGTGCGACATGCCGTTGATACGCAACGCCATGGCGGTGATTGCCGCCACGGCTCCTGCGCCGACCTCACCCTGGTGCCATAGCCACAGGGCATACCCCCCTGCTGCCATGATCAACGCCACCACCAATGCCTGGTTGACGATCTCGAACTGGCTTACCAGGCGCATCTGACGAAAGCCGGTTTGTTTGAAATCCTCCATCGCTGCACGCGCGAAATGCGCTTCCCGATTGGAGTGAGAGAACAGCTTCACCGTCGTGATGTTCGTGTAGGCGTCTGAGATACGCCCGGTCATCATCGACCGCGCATTGGCCTGTTCCTGCCCGACTTTCCCCAGGCGGGGCACGAAGTACCACATGGCCAGCCCAAACAACACGACCCAGGCAATGAAAGGCAGCATCAGTTTCAGGGCGAAGCCGCCGGCCAGTGCGATGATCGCGATGAAATACACCCCGATCCCGGGCGCGATCTCGATAAGGGTGAATAGCATGTCGCGCACCGCCAGCGCAGTCTGCATCACCTTGGTCGTGACCCGGCCGGAAAACTCATCGGAAAAAAACGAAAGGCTTTGCCGCAGCATCAAGCGATGGAAGTCCCAGCGCAGCCGCAACGGCAAGTTAATCGCCAATATCTGATGCTGCACCATGGTGCGCAACGCCACCAGCCCGACACTGGCCACCATGATGATGCCCATGCCCCACAACACGCGACTTTCCTGCGCAGCCGCTTCACCGCCTGCCTGCCAGGTCGAGAGCAGGTCCACGACTTGCCCGAGGAAGGAAAATAGCCAGGCTTCGTAAATCGACACACCGGCACTGAGCAGCGCAAACACCAGAATGTAACCGCGGGCACCCCGCGTACAGGCCCACAGGAAGCGAGCCAGGCCGTCGGGTGGCGGTGGTACCTCGTCAGGAGGAAAAGGGTCGAGCCTTCGTTCAAACGCACGAAGCATGGTGTTCTCCAAAACGATCAAGTTGAGGAGATTCTGCCATTGAACGGTTGCTTTGAGGGGGTTGCGAAGTTAGAGGTATGGCGCTTAGGCAGGTCGCTCTGAGGATTGGGCTGCCGGGGGCGGCCTCTTATACGCTGCCAGAAACCCGGTCGGCAGCGATAAATGCGCCGGTATCGAAGGGGGCTGGCCAAGAACGGACGTTCATCCAAGGACCGCTTTCGGCCGAGGCTGTGTAAAAACGGTTTAGAGCAGGTTTGACAGTCAGAACCAGAACGAAAAGCGCGTTCCTACGCAAATTTCAGGTCCACTGACCCACCAACCATTGGCAGATTTTACGTAGCGACGCAGACTTCAAAACCGTGTCTGCGTTTTTACACAGCCTGGGTCGACTCCTGCCTTCCGCGAGAGCCAGGAATCCACAACCCGAAGCGGACTTTCAAGTTTAGTCATCGTGAATTGGTTTTATGAGCAACAGTTCGTAGGTCAAATCTGCTTCATAAAATGTGGTGCACCACTCTTGAAAGCCCGACCGGGGCTCGCACAATAGACGGACGATGAGTCCAGACTCCGTACTAAAAGTTTCTTTGACGACTGCGATATCTCCAGGCGCCGCATCACGAGCATTTATCCAATCAACATACACCGCCTTCGTAGAATCGACGTGGGTTAGTTTTATGAAGTCGCCTTTGGAAAGTGTCATAACTGTCTTTAATGCCTCATACCGGTCAGGTAAAAACCTGCTTCTGGCCGATTTCTGCCCGCCGCGGAGGGCTGAAAACGACCCAAAACGGACGGTGGCGACAGGCAGCAATTGGCAGATTTCAGTCAGCCCTATCAGCTTGCTCAAGCTCTTGCACCAGTGTCGTAAAAATGTTGGCCGCAATATGCTCGCCCTTTGAGTGCGTGTAGCTTGCAGTTCTTAGCTAGACAAAAAGACGCATCTAATCCGCCGTGATTCTCAACCATACGCTCTATTATCAAGGATTTTATATCGACCGACTCCCAGCCCTTTGGCGAACTCAACTTCAACGCATACAGGGTTTGGTATTTATCCCATTCATCCGTTCGCCAAAACTGACCACAATCAAGGCACTGCAATAGTTTGATCCATTGGCCTATCTCAAGGCAGCGTAAACCAGCGACAAACTCCGCATAGTGATGACCAATCTCTACGAGGTCGCCCCGACTGCCACAACTACATTGCATTGCTTCACTCCTAATACTGAGCTTTTCACCAGACTCGATCGTCCGTTCCTGGCCGGATTCAACCTGACGACGAAACAGATTTGCTAAATCGTTCAGCGGCGCATTTTCAAGCATTCAAAATGATGCAAAAAAGCAGCTTGATATCGGTAGTCTCGTTCTGGAGTTCGTGTTCCTTTTGCGACAGTCTCATGGAGACTTTGGCCCAGCTATACGCCTCTGATGAAGAAAGCGCTGAAGTGTCAGTGGTGCCTTGGTGCATGTCGGA
>NZ_BOMA01000031.1:0-17644 GCF_016861935.1 Pseudomonas sp. 008
CTGGCGGGCGGCAACTCCCTGAGCGTCAAGATCGACGACGCCAAGGGCGGCAACTACGAGAAGCTGGAAGTCGACGGCAAGTCGGCGGACACCTCGGTGACCGACACCCCGGACACCACCACCCTCAGCCTGAGCGCGACCGACTCGGTGGCTGAAGGCGGTTCCATCGTCTATACCGCCACCCTGACCAATGCCGCCGGCACGCCAGTGACCGTCACGCTGAGCAACGGCGCGGTGATCACCATCGATGCCGGCAAAACCAGCGGCACCGTGACCGTTCCGGCTCCATCCGATGACGTCTACAAAGACGCCGGCACAGTCCAGGCGACCATCTCCACCGCCACCGGTGGCAATTTCGAGAATCTGGTGCCGAGCACTGCCCCGGCAGTGACCACCGTCACCGATACCATCGACACCAGCACCGTTTCGCTGAGTGCGACCGCGAACGTCGCCGAAGGCGGAACCGTCACTTACACCGCAACCGTCGGTGCGCCAGTGACGGGTAGCCCGGTCACCGTGTCCCTGGCCAACGGCCAGACGATCACCATCGATGTCGGCAAAACCACCGGTACCGTGACCACCGCCGCGCCGAACGACGCATTGACCGGCCATGCTCCGCTGACCAACTCGATCACCAACGTCAGCGGCGGCAACTACGAGAACCTGGTGGCGGACAAAACGCCGGTCAGCACCACCGTGACCGACACCGTCGACACCACGACCCTCAGCCTGAGCGCAACTGACTCGGTGGCTGAAGGCGGTTCCATCGTTTACACCGCGACCCTGACCAACGCCGCCGGCACGCCAGTGACCGTCACGCTGAGCAACGGTGCCGTGATCACCATCGACGCCGGCAAAACCACCGGCACCGTCACCGTCCCGGCTCCATCCGATGACGTTTACAAAGACGCCGGCACGGTCCAGGCCACCATCTCCACCGCCACCGGTGGCAATTTCGAAAACCTGGTGCCGAGCACTGCCCCGGCGGTCACCACCGTCACCGATACCATCGACAAAACCGAAGTCAGCATCAGCGGCAGCACCTCGGTGACCGAAGGCCAGACCGCCAGTTACACCGTCAGCCTGACCCACCCGGCGCAGACCGAAGTGACCCTGAAAATCGTCTACAGCGGTACCGCCGCCGACGGTTCGGACTTCACCGGCGTGTACACCGTGAAGATCCCGGCCGGCGCCAGCAGCGCGAGCTTCAACGTCGCGACGCTGGACGACAAGCTCACCGAGGGCACCGAGAACTTCGTGGTCAAGATCGACTCGGCCACCGGCGGCAACTTCGAAAACCTCGCGGTCAGCAGCACCAACGGCAGCGTCAGCACTTCGATCATCGACAACGATGCCGCGCCGGTTCTCGACCTGGACGCCAATAACTCCAGCGGCGCCACCGGGGCCAACTACAACGTGACCTTCACCGAAGGCACCACCGGCCAGGGCGTCTCGATCGGCGACACCGACCTGAGCATCACCGATCCGGACAGCACCATGCTGACCGGCGCCACCATCGTGCTGACCAACCGTCAGCCGGGCGATGCGCTGAACCTCGGCAACAGTGTCAATGGCATCAGCATCAACGCCAACAGCCAGGACGGTACGGTCACCCTGACCCTGTCGGGCAACGCGACGCTGGCCGACTACATGCAGCAGATCAAAAACATCAGCTTCACCAACAGCAGTGAGGATCCGAGCACCGTGCCGCGGATCATCACCGTGACGGTGACCGATGGCAGCAATTACTCCAACACCGCGACTACCACCGTCAACGTGGTGGCCGTGAACGACGCTCCGACCGCCGCGCCGGTTAACGTCACCGGTACCGAAGACACCCCGCTGATCCTCGGCTGGTCGACCTTTGGCGTCAGTGATGTCGACAGCCCGGCCGCCAACCTGGGGGTGAAAATCACTCAGCTGCCGGGCGAAGGCAAATTGCAGTACCTGGACGGTGCGACCTGGAAAGACGTAACGACCAACCAGACCATCAGCAAGGCCGACATCGACGCCGGCAAATTGCGCTTCACGCCGGATGCCAACGAATCGGGCGTTGACGGCTACGGTGGCAGCGGCGTGGGCAATAACCAGACGGACTACGCGCAGATCAAGTTCCAGCCAACCGATGGTCAACTGCTGGGCAACACCGGTACGGTGAAAATCGACATCACACCGGTTGCCGACGCGCCATCCCTGAGCGTCGCGGACAACAGCGTCAAGTCCACCGGCCTGATCAAGGAAGTCTGGACCGGCCTGTCGGGCCTGGGCACCGATGGTAGTGGCGCGCCGTCCGGCACGCTGAAATCGGTCATCGACGCCGCAGGCACCCCGAACTCCACCGGCACCGTGACCAACGTGCAGTCCGACGGCGGTGTCACTGCCGGCACGGCCTCGAAAACCTCCGGCCTGATTTACCTCGAAGCCGGCAAGACATACACCTTCAGCGGCACCGGCGATGACAGCCTGTTGGTGACCATCGGTGGCAAGAACGTGGCCGCGACGACTTGGGGTGCAGGCGGCAAGCTGAACGGTTCGTTCACCCCGACCACCAGCGGTTACTACACCCTGGACATCTACCACCATAACCAGAGTGGCCCCGGCAGCTATGACGTCAACCTGTCGGTCAACGGCGGTACAGCGATCGACCTGAGCAGCGCCGGCGTACCGCTGTATACCGGCGTGGCGGATCTGGCCGCCTCTGGCGTGACGGTTTCCGACCTTCACGGCACCAATGGCGAAGGCTACTACGACGGTTACAAACTCAACGAAGGCGCCGAAGGCAGCAGCGTTCACCTATCCGCGATCAAGACCGCGCTGACCGACACCGACGGCTCTGAAAGCCTGAGCGTGAAGATCAGCGGCATGCCAACGGGCTCGGTGCTCAGCGATGGCGCGGGCCACACCTTCACCACCACCAACGGCGAAGCCAACGTTACCGGCTGGAACCTCGGCAGCCTGACCGTCACCCCGCCGCCGTACTACAACGGCCAGTTCACCCTGACCGTGACCTCGACATCCACCGAAGCACTCGGCGGATCGGCACTGAGCACCGCGCAGATTCCGGTCACGGTATACCCAGCGGTCTACAACGCCGTGACCGCCACGGCGGCCGACGACACGATCACCGGCACTGACGGCAACGACATCATGGTCGCCGACATCGGCGGACTGACCGTGGTGCCGGGCACCAATTACAACATCGCGTTCATGGTCGACAGCTCGGGCAGCATGAGCAGCACGTCGATCAACGCCGCCAAGGATTCGTTGACGGCGGTGTTCAACACCCTCAAGCAAAGCCTGGGCGGCAACTCCGGTACCGTGAATATTTTCCTGGCGGACTTCGATAACCAGGTCAACAAATCGGTGTCGGTGAACCTGAACGACCCGAACGCGCTGACCTTGCTCAAATCCGTTCTGGATTCGATGTCGTCCGGCGGCGGCACCAACTACGAGGACGTGTTCAAAACCACGGCCAACTGGTTCCAGAGTGCCGACGCGCTTGCCAACACCGGCGCGAAGAACCTCACGTACTTCATCACCGACGGCAAGCCGACCTACTACCAGAGCGGCGAGCAAACCAACCCGACCTTGTACGGCAACGTGAAGCTCGACGACGTCATCACCACCACCAACTACAAGTTGGGCCAGACCTATTCCAACTACTTGGACAGTACTCACTACCTGACAATCGACAGCGCCGGCAACGTCACGCTGCAGACGCTGAAAAACTCTGGCCGCTGGAGCAGTTCCGAACTGGGCACCCTGCATGCCGAGGGTAACGGCACCTACGAGCTGTCCTATCGCGACGGCAACGGCAGCAGCACCGATTCCACTACCATCGACAATTCAAGCAGCAGCTTCACGTTGCTGAGCAACGTGTCGACGGTGGAGGCCATCGGCCTGAACAAGGACGTCACCCTCACCGACCTCAAGCCGTACGACTCGGATCAAACGCCACAAACCAACATCGACCCCAAGGACCTGGCCAACTCGATCATCGGCCATACCGAAGCGACGATGCCGGGTGCCGACACGGTCAGCGGCGGTGACGGCAACGACCTCCTGTTCGGCGATCTGGTGAGCTTCAATGGCATTGCCGGCGAGGGTTATCAGGCGATGCAGGCGTTCGTCGCCCAGCAAACCGGCGTCGACGTCAGCAAAGTCACCACCAGCAACGTGCACCAGTACATCACCGAGCACTACACCGCGTTCGACGTGTCTGGCGCCCACGATGGTAACGACACGCTGCTGGGTGGCGCAGGCAACGACATTCTCTTCGGCCAGGGCGGCAACGACCTCCTCGACGGCGGCAAGGGCAATGACATCCTGCTCGGCGGCACCGGCAATGACTCGCTGATCGGCGGTCAAGGCAACGACATCCTGATTGGCGGCTCGGGTGCCGACACCTTCATCTGGAAGGCTGGCGACACCGGCAGCGACGTGATCAAGGACTTCAAGGCCAGCGAAGGCGACCGCATCGACCTGCGTGATTTGTTGCAGGGTGAAAGCGGTAGCACGATCGACCACTTCCTGAAGATCACCACCGTGGACGGCGTGTCGTCCCTGCAAGTCAGCTCCGCCGGCAAGTTCAACGGCGCCGACGCGGCAGCGGCCACCCCGGATGTGACGATCAAACTGGAAGGTAACAATTGGTCCAGCGCCAGCATCAACTCGCTGATTGCCGGCAGTGACCCGACCATCAAGATCGATCACAACAACAGCTGATACGCAGGCTGACGGCCGCCCCAACCGGGCGGCCGTCATGTATGCCCATACCTCACGGGTGACGATTTCGTCGTCGCACCGCATACTCGCCTGCGTTGGCCTATGCTGCTGACAGCACGACGCTGGTCCATTTCCGAGGGATGCTTAATGTTTTACGTGCAACGCGATGCGCAAGGTCAGTTAGTGCGCGTGGAAGCCACGGCCTACGCCGAGGCCACGGAAACGCTGCCGGCCGACCACCATGAAATCCAGGCCTGGTATGCCCACGAAGTGGTGGAGACCAGCCTCAAGCAGCTCAAGCAGAGCGACCTGGAGATGATTCGGGTACTCGACGACTTGATTCAGGTGCTGACCCAGAAAGGCGTGATCCGCGTCACCGACCTGCCGCCGGCTGCGCAAGCCAAGCTCATGGACCGGACCCAGGCCCGTGAGGCGTTGGGCGGGTTGAGCCAGTTGATCGATGATGATGAGACGGGGTTGATTTAACCCCTGACGCCGATCATTCCCACGCTCTGCGTGGGAATGATGAGCGGGCTACTGCCAAGGCTTCGGCTCACCCAACAGCTGCCCCTGAACCCCATACAACCCCATCTCGCGAATCACCGACAACTCCCCTTCGGTCTCGACCCGCTCGGCAATCAACGGCAAATCGATGCTGTGCGCCGCTCGCTGAATCGCCTCGATGAACAGGCGCTTGTCGCTCTCCTGATCAATCGCGCGGATGTAACTGCCGTCGATCTTCAGATACGCCAGCCCCAGCCGCGCCAGGTTGCCGATCATGCTGAAGCGCCCACCAAAACGCTGCAGACTAAGGGAGAACCCAAGCTCGCGCAGACGCCGCGTCAGCTGTTCCAATACCGCCTGCTCGGGCAGTTGCTCTTCGCCGATTTCCAGGGTCAGTCGTTCGCCAAGATTCGAATGCTGACGCAGGATATCGAACACTGCGTTCAGCGCCTGCGGGTCCGCCAGTGTCGCCGAAGACAGGTTCAGCGCCAGCGACTCCTCATGGTCGACCATCTGCTCGAGCACCAGTTCCAGCATCAGACGGTCCAGCCGCGCGGTCCAGCCGAAACGCTCAAGCCATGGCAAGAAACGCCCGGCGGGAATGGTCTGGTCCTGCTCGTCGAGCAGGCGCGACAGCACTTTGTAATGCAGTACCAACTCTGTGTCGTGGCTGGCCACTACCGGCTGGAAATACAGCTCGAAACGCTGCTGGTCCAACGCCTGATCCAGCAGGGTGTGCCAGGCATGGTGATCGTCGCCAACCCGCGCCGGCGCGCCCTGATCGAGGCATGCCCAGCTCGGTTCACCCTGGCTTTCTGCCTGGGCCAGTGCCTGATCCGCCAACCCGATCACCGCTTGCGGCGAGTCGCCATGGGCAAACGGCGCCAACCCGATCGAAGCCACCGAAGCCACGTCCGTGGCGCCCGTCGCATGCAGGCTCCCCAAGGCACTTTCGAGGTTACTCGCCAGTTGCAGCGCTTCTTCACGTACCAGCCCCGGCGCCAGCACGGCGAATTCCCCACCACGAATACGCGTCACGAGGTTCTGGGTTTCCGGGTACTTGGCGCACTCGCGGGACAACTGCTCGCCGACCGCTTTCAACAATTCATCGGTACGCTGACCGCCCAGCCGCTGGTTCAAACCGGCCAGATCCTTCACCCGCAACAGCAGCAAATAACCGGAGCTGGCCTGCTCCGAGTTGTTCAATCGCGCGTTTAATTGCATTTCGAAATAGCGCCGGTTGGCCAGGCCGGTCAGGTTGTCCTGATAGGACTCGGCGCGCAGCTTTTCACTGCGTTCGGCCTGCTCCTGGAACAGCGCCTTGAGCTTCTCGACCATCTGGTTCATGGCCTGCACCACCCGGCGCAGTTCCGGGGTGCGCGGCAGTTCTGGCAGGCTTAAGAATTCCCGGCGAGCAATGGCATGGGATTGCTTGACCATGTAGTCCAGCGGCTTCAGTTGCCGACGCAGCAACAACGCGCCCAGCACCGCACTCACCGCGCCACAGAGCAGCAACCAGCCGAGGCTGCCCAACGCGCTCTGCCACAGCTTGGCCAACGCGAACATCGGATGGCTGACCACCTCGACCCGCGCGGCCTGCTCCCAGCCACGGCTGACAATTGCATCACCACCGGCCGGCTCCAGGCCGATCAATTTGACGAACCAGTCCGGCACGTTGGTGACTGCCGGGATGCCGCTGCGCTCGACAATCGTCTTGTCGTTGGCCAGATCGACCACACGGATGCTCGCGTAGTAACCGCTGTCGAAGATCGAGCTGACCAACAACTCGACCATCGCCGGGTCGTCGATGTTCGGCGTCAGGGACAGCGCCAATGCCGTCGCGGCGTCCTGGGCGTGAGAACGCAACTGATTGACGTACTGGGTGCGCGAGCTTTCCAGACTGACCATGAAGCTGCCGGTGAAGGCGACCACCAGGAACAGACAGATAGCGATCAACAGCTGTTTGAACAAAGACATCTGAGCGCGTGCTCCTAGTTAATCGTCTCGACCGGGAAACCTTCGGCCTGCATTTTCTTCAACACGTCCTGCCAGCGAGACAGGCGTTTGGTGTCTCCGACCTTCTTGTTGCCCTTGGCACCCGGCAGCCACAACCCTTCGGCATTGAAAGAGTAGACCGGCAGCAAATCGGTTCGCTGGTTGGCGGGCTTGATCGCATCGATCAGGCTGTCGAGCACCAAAGGCATGGCCTCGGGGCTCGCGTAGTAGGTCAGCACCATGTGCGCGCGGTTCAGTCGCAAAGCCTTGACGTAGGTAATGCGCAGTTTGTCACTGGAGACACCAAGATGACGCAGGCTGAAATATTTGGCGATAGCGTAGTCTTCGCAATCGCCGGCGCCCTTCCACAAGGCTTCGATCGGTGTTTCCCAATAATCGACCTCGTGCCACAGGTCGATGTCTTCTTCGTAGCGCATCTGCTTGTTGAAGAACCGGTTGACCACGTTGAGCTGCTCCAGCTCGCCGACCTGTTTTTGCGTAGCCAGCAACTGCTGCCAGGCATCGATGCGCAGCCGCCCTTCACCCAAAGGTCCGTACAATGCCTGCGCGCGACGGCTGATCAGCGAAAAATCCCAGTCGGCATGCAGCCCGCCCAGCATGACGCCGGCCAGCAGCAGTGCGCAGCCTAGCCAGCGCAAAGTCCGAGGGATCGCGAAACGTACCGCCAATGCGAGGCATCCAGGTCAGGCAGATGGAAAATCTGCTTGATGGTGAAGGTTAGTCTGCTAAAAGACAATGGCACGGTGAGATCACTGCCAACACGCTAAACTTGAATGGCAGGAGCAATAAAGGGATCGCAGGAGCTGCCGAAGGCTGCGATCTTTTTGATTTTCCGATTGTTTGACAACCCGTCAGGCAGTCACTAGTGTCCATTTGGATCCAAATATTTCAGCCAATCAGGGTGCGTTTGTCGTGACACAGAAGCCCAACCCTCTCAGCAGCATCAAGGTCAATGGGCCGATTCCCGCTCATTTGGCACGCTCAGTGATCGAAGAAACCCTGCGCGCAGCCATTCTCGACGGTCGCATTCCCTGCGGCACAGCCCTGCGTCAGCAAGACCTCGCCGACCTGTTCGGTGTTAGCCGCATGCCGGTGCGCGAAGCCTTGCGCCAGCTTGAGGCGCAAGCGCTACTCAACGTGATCGCCCATAAGGGCGCTGTGGTCGCACCGTTGGTACAGGGCGATGCAACAGAGACCTATGAGTTGCGGATCCTGCTGGAGTCCGAAGCCTTGCGTCGGTCGATCCCCCTGCTTGAAGACGCCGATTTCAAACAGGCTGCACGCTACATCGACGAGTTGGAAACGGAACACGACTACACCGAGATCGGCCGGCTCAATCGCCTGTTCCACATGGCGCTTTACCACAAAGCCCCCAACCAGCGGCTGCTGAAACTGGTCGAAGACGGGTTGAACGAAGAGGAACGCTTCCTGCGCTTCAACCTGGAAGCCATGGGCCTTGGCAAACTGTCCCAGGAAGATCACCGAGCGTTGTTGCGGGCCGCCGAGGACCGGGATGTCGAACACTCGGTGATGTTGCTCGAAAACCACCTCAACCGGGGTGTCGAAGTCATCACGCACTACCTCGCGAGCCCTGAGGCGCAGCGCAGGAAAACCTCGAAGTAATCCGTGGCGACAGCTCCGAGCGAGTCATTGAACGGCTCGCCGCGATTTCTGGCTGATCCGCACCTGGACTGCTCAACGAACAAATCTGCTTACAAATCCCCCTTTCGCCCACACCGCGCCGGTGTGCAGCGACTTCATGCCAACTCCCAAAGCCCTGTCACCCCCGAGCCCGATAATTGCACCGATCAGATCATGCAGGGGTGATAGCGAGCGCCGTGAATTACGCTCACTCTTGAGCTGCCAACGAATAATGACGGGCGACGCACCGCACCCCGGAGCAGTCACCCGCACCACAAGAACCAACGGAAGGAGTCTTGTCACGGGAAAGGAAGAACCGGCGTCGCTCCCAGCCAACTTCCACCCCCTCAGATCACATCAATGACCCAAGTAGAAAGTTGCTTCGAGTGAGGCATTCACTCTTTATTTGAATTTTGGCTTATATACGCCGAAAGGAGCAACTACGCCCAAATAAAACTTTATACAAAAGTCTTATTGGAACTTGTCGCGCCTGAGAAAATTGAACTTTCAATTAATTAAAAAAACACTTGCCCGACACTTTATTCATGCATTAGTTTTTCTCCGCCGCCCATAAACACCGGGCCAAGCACTACTCAGCGATTGCATAACCCTAAAAAGCATCAATTCAATTGAGGCACCCGCTCGCCAATAGAAAACTTCAAGCAACCGTTACTTATTGATCAACACCCCCTCAACGGTATTCCAGATTACTTATAGGCTCGCTCATGAAACCGACTAAAGATCGTCTTAATCAGAAGAAAGCAGAACTTAGTGCGCACCCGATCTTTTCTGAAATACATTCGTTATCGGTGCTTCAACGCTTCATGGAAACCCATGTGTTTGCAGTGTGGGATTTCATGTCGCTGACCAAACGCCTGCAACAGGAACTGACCTGCGTTCAGCTGCCCTGGCTGCCGCCACGAGATCCGCAGGCCGCGCGTCTGATCAATGAGATCGTGCTCGGTGAAGAGTCCGATGATCGTCCCGCCCAAGGTCACTACAGCCATTTCGAGTTGTACCTCGATGCGATGCGCGAAGTCGGTGCAAGCACAGTCGCCGTCGAACGCTTCGTGGCGTTGCAAAAAGAAGGCGTGAGCTACGACGTGGCCTTGCAAAGCGTGGACGTCGACCCGGCGGCCGCACAGTTCGTACGCCACACCTTGCACACCGCGTTGCATGCGCCGGGACACAGTGTGGCGGCGGCGTTTCTGCACGGCCGCGAGAGTGTCATCCCGCAGATGTTCCAGCGGATTCTCGACGACTGGGGCATTGGCATCGAACAGGCGCCGACCTTCCGTTACTACCTGGAACGGCACATCGAAGTCGACTCCGAAGACCACGGCCCAGCGGCGGAAAAACTCCTCGCACGCCTGGTCAATGGCGATCCGCAGCGCGAAGAAGACGTATACGCCAGCGCCATCGCCGCCGTGGAAAGTCGCATCGCGCTGTGGGACGGCTTGCGCCTGAGCATGAGCGAACCGGTTGCCGAGGTGAACGCATGAACGCCGCCGACTATCAATCCTTCGCCGACGCCTGGGAAAGCCGCGCAACCATTCGCACCCGCCCCCGGCGTGTGCTGGAGAACGACGACAAGCTGATCTATCCACTGAGCCGCCAGCCGCTGGTGCTGAGCGAAACCTTCCTGCGCGAATGCCCGGAACAACGGGACTTCGCCCTGGTACAGACGCTCTACAAGTTCATCAATGACGTGGTGATTTTCGAAACCGAGATCGTCGACAAGACCGCCCGCAGCATCGCCAAAAACCGCTTCAGCGTGGCGTTCCCGTTCGCCTGTCGCTACGACGCCATGACCGTGGTGGTGGACGAGGATTACCACGCCCTGGTGGCCATGGACTTCATGCAGCAGACCGTCGCCATGACCGGCATCACCCCCATCGAACTGCCGGACGAAATAGAACTAAGCCGTGCCATCCCGGCGGCCGTGGCCCTCGCACCGGAACACCTGCGCAGCGCCGTGGAGCTGATCTGTGTGGCCATCGCCGAGAACACCGTGACCGGCGATGTAGCGGCGTTCGCCAAGGACGAAACAGTCAAGCAATCGATCAAAGGCCTGATGGCCGACCACTTGCTGGACGAGGGCCGTCACTCCGGGTTCTGGTCGCGGCTGGTGCGCATCTACTGGCACACCGCAAGCGAAGACGATCGCCAGTGCATCGCACAAATCCTGCCGGTGTTCATCGGCCATTACCTGACCAACGACATCCAGAAGTCCTTCGACTTCCGCCTGATCGACGCCTTGCAGATCAGCGACGTGGTGCGTCAGGCCCTCAAGAGCGAAGTGTCGGGGCTGGCCTTCCCGATCAATCGCCATCACCCGCTGGTCGCCAACATCGTGCGGTTTTTCCGCAGCAGTTCGCTGCTCGATTCACCGTGCGTGCAAAGCGCCCTGAGCGACTACCTGGTTTAACGAGGAGAACATCATGAGACGTCTCGATATTTTGCTCATCGGGCAAAGCCAGGCCCTGACCGAACTGGCGCTGGAGCTCGAACAACACGGTCATTCACTGGCGCGACTTGCGAATGTGGAAGAATCGCCGCCGGGCCTATTTGATTTGCTGATCGATGATGCGAGCCTGCCATTTCGGGACTTCGGCAATGCGCCGCACCTGATGCTGCAAGTGGGTGTCGGGTTGCCGGGAGCTAGCGGGCTGCCACCGCTGGACCTGCTGTGCACGTACAACTCGACGCCGTTGAGTCGCGTGCCGGTCGCCGAAGAGTTGTCCGGCAACGGCCAGGCATTGCGCCTGCGAGCGGTGGCCGATCTGGTCGATCATGTGGCGCTGCTGGTCAGCCGCTTCTCCCGGGATGCCGACTATTTCCTGCAGGCCGAGCCGACGATTTCCGCGCACTTCGAGCAGGTGGAAAACCTGCAGTTTTTAGAGCACCTGGCCTTCGTCCACCGTCTCAACAACACGGCAGAACCACGACTGCTGCAACTTGGGCAGATCCCGATGATCGAGCGGCTTGAACAGCGCTTTATTCAGTCTGCCGAGCGTGCGGCGCTGAATATCGCCGGCACGTCGCTGAGCTATCGAGAACTGCACGCCCACAGCCGCGCCATCCAACAGCGATTGCAACCGTTGCTCGATCAGCATCAAGGGCCTCTGGTGGTCGGAGTCTGCCTGCCAAAATGCAGTGCGTTGTATGCAGGGATTCTGGCGATCCTCGGCAGCGGCGCGGTGTACCTGCCGCTGGAGCCCAGCCACCCGCTGCAACGTCAGCAGTACATTCTGGAAAACGCTGGGGCGGTGTTGTTGCTGCATGACGGAGAGCATCCACTCAGCGAGACGATGCCGGGGCTGGACATCAGCCGTATCGACAGCGGCGATGTGAACCTCGATCAACCCTTGATGCGCCAACGCCCCGATCTCGACGCGCCATGCATGGCGCTCTACACCTCGGGCACCACAGGTCACCCCAAAGGCGTGCTGCTCAGCCAGGCCAACCTCGCGCACTTCACCGCATGGTACGCCGACTACGTGCAGCTGACCGAACAGAGCCGGGCGTTGCAGTTTTCATCGTTGAGTTTCGACTCGTCACTGATCGATATCTTCCCGACCCTGCTGCAGGGCGCAGAGCTGATCGTGCCCAACGAGGACCAACGTCGCGACCCGCTGCAACTGGTCGAGCTGATCCGCCACCAACAACTCAGCCATGCCTTTTTGCCGCCAGCCTTGCTGAGCATCCTGCCGCTGGATCAGTTGCAGGTCCTCGATCATGTGATGACCGGCGGCGATGTCTGCGAACCCTACGTAGTCCAGCAACTGACCCGCCAAGGCAATCTCTACAACCTCTATGGCCCGACCGAAGCCACGGTGCTGATCACCGCGCGGCAACTGCGTACCGGCGACAGCAACCGGACCCTCGGTGCACCGATTGCCAACAGTCAGGTGCTGATCCTTGATGAGGATTTGCAACCGGTGACCGAGCAAACCGTCGGTGAGTTGTACATCGTCGGCCCGGGGGTGTGCCTGGGTTACCTGAACAATCCGCAGCAGACTGCCGAACGTTATCTGAACCTGCACCTGCCGAACGGCCAGAGCCTGCGCGCCTACCGCTCCGGCGACATGGCCAAGTGGACCGCCGACGGTATCGAGCTGTGCGGACGGCGAGACAATCAGGTGAAGATTCGCGGCTTTCGGGTCGAGCCGGAAGAGATCGAACGCTGCCTGCGCGACAGCCAGCTATACCGTCAGGTGGCGGTGGTCATCGATTGTCATCGGCGGATTCTGGCCTTTCTCGCGCAACCCCAGGAAGCGCAACCCGGTGCCGCTCGCGAAGCCTTGAAAGCCCATGCAATGCAATTTTTGCCGGACTACATGCAGCCGATCGCCTGGACCGAACTGGCAAGCATGCCGTTCGCCAGCAACGGCAAGGTCGACCGCAAAGCGCTGCTGGAATTGCCCGTCAACGTGACCGAAAACAGCCCACGGTGTTTGCCCGCCAGCGCCGATGAAGCGCTGTTGCTGGAAATCTGGGCTGAGCTGCTGGAGCTACCCGCCAGCGATATTTCCACCGACGAAAGCTTCTTCAACCTCGGGGGGCACTCGATCCTGCTGTCGCGCATGCTCCTGCGTTTGCGTGAGGAGTTCGGCCGCAGTATCTCGATCAACCGCTTCATCGAACTGCCGACGATTGCGAAGCTGGCGACGTTGGTGCGAGGCTCCGGGACCGAGGAAGTGTTGAGTGAAAAAGCCCTGGCCGATGCCTTCCGTGAACTGGACATCGAGCCGCTGCCGATCAGCCGAATGGGCGATGTGCACAAGGTGATCGTCACCGGCGCCAACAGCTTTGTCGGTGTGCATATCGTCGAAGCGCTGCTTGCCTGGGGCGCCAGCGAAGTAGCGTGCCTGGTGCGCGATGGCGGTGGGCAATCGGCGGCGCAACGCTTTGCAGATGCGTTGCGGGAAAACCGCCTGGAGCATCTGGACCTGAGCCGGGTGCAGGTTTACGCGGCAGACATCACTCACCCGCAACTGGGGCTCAGCGAAGCGGTTTACGAACGGCTGGATCGAGAGTTCGGCGCACTGGTGCACAACGCCGCCAACGTCAATCACGTCCTCGATTACGAGTCGTTGGCGCGGGATAACGTCGAACCGATTTTCGAGTGTCTGCGCCTGTGTGAAGGCCGCAGCAAGAAGATCTTCAACTTCGTCTCGACGCTCTCCGCGTCCAGCACGATTTCCGACGATGGCCGGGTGCTGGAGTTGCCCGCCGCGCAGACACCGCCGATCTACATCAAGAACGGTTACAACCTGTCCAAATGGGTCGGTGAGCGGATTCTCGAACGGGCGCGGGAACGTGGGGTTCGGGTCAATCTTTACCGCCCCGGCAACATCAGTTTCAACAGCCTCACCGGCGTCTGCCAGCCCCACAAGAATCGCCTGATGCTGATGCTCAAGGGCTCGATCCAGCTCGGTCAGGTACCGGAGTTCGCACTGAATTTCGACCTGATGCCGGTGGATTTTCTTGCCCGTTTCATCGCCTTCCACGCCAGTCGTTACCAGGCCGAAAAAGCGGTGTTCAACCTGCACAATCCCGAACCCCTGAGCTGGGACACCTACGTGGCTTCCTTTCGCGAAGCCGGTCGGGAGTTCTCAATGGTCAGCGTCGCCGACTGGCAGCAGCAATTGGGCCGGGTCGACAGTGATAACGCGCTGTTTGGCGTGCTGGGTTTCTACCTCAACGGCTTCGAGGAAGACATCGGCGACATCTCGATGATCGGCCACGACAACGCCCAGGCCGGCGTACGGCAAATGGGCGCGCACTACCCGGAAAAATCCCCGGCGCTTCTGCGTCGCGGCTGCGACTACCTCAAAGAAATCAACTTCATCTGATTCATCCTAACCCCGCACGGAGCAAAAACCATGAATACTCTGCAACCCGATACCCTGATCAAAAACCCTCAAGGCTGCCACGTTGTGTCTTCGGTGGAAGTACCGGCCGACGCGGCGCAAGTCTGGGCAGTGGTCGGCAATTTTGCCGGCTTCGACCGATTCATTCCGGCGCTGTCGCACATCGAGATGACCGGCGATGGCGTGTCGTCACTGCGCAAGAAATTCTTCAAAGACGGCAACCTGGTGGTCGAACAACTCAACTCCCGGGATAACCAGGCGCTGAACATGACCTGGACCACAATTTACAACACCTTGGGCGTGGCCAATTTATGGGCCGCGATGAGTGTGGAATCCTTGGGCGCAGACAAGTCGCGGGCGACCTGGACGATCATTGCCGAGCCGGCCCAGGGCGGCGCCGAGGCCCTGCCGGGGTTCAAGCAGTTCGTTCAGGGGTTTGCCGATGATGCGATGGGGAATGTGGTGAAGCTGTTTGTGTAGTGCTTCGGTTCAGCGGTGACTGATCTACCGCTATCGCAGGCAAGCTTCGCTCCTACAGGTTAGCTCTTGTAGGAGCGAGCGGTGCGGCGATCCGACTTTCACGCGAAGAACGATAACGCGATCCTACTGACCTCAATCAGATCTTGAAGCTATCAACCAGTTGCTTCAAACGATTGGCCTGCTGGGACAGCGCATCACAATCCTTCAATGTTTCATTGAGGTTGGCCACGCTCTGCTGGTTCAGCAGGTTGATCTGGTTGACATCGACGTTGAGGGTTTCGACCACGGCGGTCTGTTCTTCGGTCGCCGCGGCCACCGATTGGTTCATGCCGTCGATTTCGCCAATACGCTGGGTCACGCTGACCAGTCGCAGGCCGGCCTGGTTCGCCACTTCGACGCTCTGCTCGCTGGACACCTGACTGGCGTTCATCGTAGTCACCGCCTCGCGAGAACCGATCTGCAGCGAACTGATCATCTTGTGGATCTCTTCCGCCGACTCCTGGGTGCGATGAGCCAGGTTGCGCACCTCATCCGCCACCACCGCAAAACCACGACCGGCCTCACCGGCACGGGCCGCTTCGATGGCCGCGTTGAGCGCCAGCAAATTGGTCTGCTGGGAGATGCCTTTGATCACATCCAGAATGTGGCCGATGTTGTCGGTGCTCGCGTTCAGGGTTTCGATCTGCGTGCAGGACAGGCTGATTTTCTGCGACAGCTCGGTCATGGCCTGGATGGTTTGTTCCACCACCTGACGGCCGTCATCGGCCTGTTCGCTCGCGCCGCTGGCGTGTTGCGAAGCATCGGCGGCATTGCGGGCGATTTCCTGGGTGGCGGCGCCCAATTGGTTGATCGCCGCGGCCACGCTGTTGGTGCGGGCGCTTTGTTCGTCGGAGCCGATGATCGAAGCGTTGGACGATGCCATCACCCGTTGCGACAGATCATGAACCTGGCGGGTCGCCGAAGACACTTCGCAAATCGATGCGTGAATCCGCTCCACGAACTGGTTGAAGGAACCACCCAACTCGCCGAACTCGTCTTTGCTTTCTACGACCAGACGACGGGTCAGGTCGCCCTCGCCCTGAGCGATGTCCTGCATCGCACGGCCCATCGTGGTCAGCGGACGCATCAGCACGTTGATCAGCAAGCTCAGCAGCACGGCAATGGCGGTCACGGCGATAAACATCGCGATCAGCGCCGAGGTGCGGAACTGGCTCAGTGGTGCGTAGGCCTTGGCCTTGTCAATCGACAGACCGACGTACCACTCGGCATTCGGCAAACCGCTCACCGGAGTGAACGAAAGGATGCGGTCCTGCTTGTTCAGTTCGACTTGCTGGATGCCTTTCTCGATACGGACACTGGAACCCGGATAGATGTCTTTCAGGTTCTTCATCACTTGGTCTTTGTCCGGACTGACGATCACCTGACCGTCGGCACTGACCAGGAATGCGTGACCGATACCACCGAAGTCCACCGAGTTGATGATCTTCACCAGGGTTTCCAGGCTCAGGTCACCACCGACCACGCCCAGCAGTTCGCTGTTCTTTTTCACCGGTATGGCAACGGTTACCACCAGCCCGCCGACCGCCGCCATATAAGGCGGGGTCAGCATGGTCTTGTCGGCGACCACGGCTTGTTTGTACCAGGGGCGCTGACGCGGATCGTAGCCATCTGGCATCTTCGCGTCGGGGCGCTGGGTGAACATGCCATTGGCCTGCCCGACGTAGGTGAACTGGAAGTTCGAGGTGAGGGCCGGTTGATCGACCAGCCCCGGCAAGTCAGCATTGGCACCCTGATGGGCGACGTTCTGCGCGAGGTTTTCCAGGACCAGCACGCGGCCGCTCATCCAGTTCTGCACGCTGCTGGCAGTCAGGTCGCCTGCTTGCTCAACGGAGGACTCGATGTTTTGCCGAATGGTGTTTCGTTGCAGATAGTCGTTGTACAAAGTGAACAACGCAAACGCCAGCACCACGACGCCTGAAGCGGCCAGCAGGATTTTATGGCTGAACTTGAGATTCATTTCATGGGACTTCTTATGCCAAAAGTGGGGATGCGTTCCGGGTTGCAACATTCCATGTAACAGCGCAGACGGCATTCTGAAGCCGCTCTACTTTGGTGCACGCATGTGTCATCAGTCTTTCGGCACGAGCGGGAGAAAACTTAAGGATTTGTACAAAACGCGTCAGATAACCGCCGAATGGCGTACTAGAAGGGACGGATATTGGGCTTACCGCACGTCATGATCGCGGGTTGGGTGTTTTGGCTGTGGTGTATCGATGAGGGGGGTCTATATCTGATGCTACTGGCTCGAAGGAGTAGCGAGACACGCAGACCTGGATTTGACCCGCTTCAGACTTAGACTTCTATAAGCCCAGAAAGACAAAACCCCTGTCTGCATAAGCAGA
>NZ_BOMA01000032.1:0-10580 GCF_016861935.1 Pseudomonas sp. 008
GGAAAACGAAAAATGCAGGCCATCTGTGCGGTTATGCGCAAATACCTGACAGGCTTGTGGGCCTGCATACGCGCTGGAGAGGATTTCGATACGGCCAAGCTTTTCAGCGAAAAACATCTGCTAAAAGCTTGACCGTGAACAGAGTATCTACAGGTATCGTGTGAACTTGTAGGAGCGAGGCTTGCCCGCGAACACCGCGAAGCGGTGCCAGACTCAGACCGCCATCGGCGCCGTCATCGGAGCGTGGTGCTCATAACCTTCGAGCGAGAAATCACTCGGTTCGATCAGCTCCAGCCATTCCGGCTGATACACACCGGTCTTGGCAAACTCCGGCACACGGTCGGAGATCTTCAGCTTCGGCATGGCGAACGGCTCGCGCTTGAGCTGTTCGTTGAGCATGTCCAGGTGGTTTTCATAGACGTGGGCATCGCCGATGAAATAGGTGAACCAGCGCGGCGTGTAACCGGTCAGGCGACCGATCAGGCTCAGCAGCGCGGCGCCTTCGGTGAGGTTGAACGGCGTGCCCAGGCCCAGGTCGTTGGAACGGATGTAGAGGGTCAAGGAGATCTCTTTAGTCTCGACATTCGGGTGGAACTGGTACAGCAAGTGGCACGGCGGCAGGGCCATCTCATCGAGCTGCGCAACGTTCCAGCCGTGGAACAGAATGCGACGGCTGCCCGGGTCCTTGATGATGGTGTCGACGCACTGGCGAATCTGGTCGATCGCCTTATACAGCACCACATACGCCTGGCCGTCTTCTTCGCCTTCGGCGATCTGCCGATAACCCTGGCTCAGGGTCTGCTCGATGGCGGCCTGGTTGCTGACCGGTATCTGCTTGTACGCCGGCCATTTGCGCCATTGCACGCCGTAGATCTCGCCAAGGTCGTCTTCGCCCTGACGGAACGGGTTGGCCAGCCACTGGGCGTTTTCGTTGGCGTTCTGATCCCAGACCTTACAACCCAGTGCACGGAATTCAGCGGCGTTGTTCACCCCGCGCAGAAAACCGCACATCTCGCCGATGGCCGACTTGAAGGCCATCTTGCGGGTGGTGATCGCCGGGAAACCTTCCTGCAAATCGAAGCGCAGCATCGCACCCGGAAAGCTGATGGTGTTCACGCCGGTGCGGTTGGCCTGTTTGGTGCCGTTCTTGATGACGTGGGCGACCAGATCGAGATATTGCTTCATGAATTACCTGTGTCCTTGAACCCGGAGCCGTCGCCCCGGGGTTCGAATTTTTTGCGCCAGCTGCTTATACAGCCGCTGCGGGGGCCGCCGGGGCGCGTCGATAAGCCAGCCAGATCAGGAATAGACCGCCGACGATCATCGGTACGCACAGCACCTGGCCCATGGTCAGCCAGTTCCACGCCAGATAGCCCAGTTGCGCATCCGGAACGCGGACGAACTCGACGATGAAACGGAAAATGCCATAGAACAGCGCAAACATCCCGGATACCGCCATGGTCGGCCGTGGCTTGCGCGAGAACAGCCAGAGGATCAGGAACAGCGCCACACCTTCCAGCGCAAACTGGTACAACTGCGACGGGTGACGCGGCAACTGCGCCGGATCGCTGAACGGCGGGAAGATCATCGCCCACGGCACGTCGGTCGGCTTGCCCCACAACTCGGCGTTGATGAAGTTACCGATGCGCCCGGCACCCAGGCCGATCGGCACCATCGGCGCGACGAAGTCCATCAGCTGGAAGAACGACTTGTTGTTCTTTTTACCAAACCACAACGCTGCGAGCATCACACCGATGAAGCCACCGTGGAACGACATGCCGCCCTTCCACACCTCGAAGATCAACATCGGGTTGGCCAGGTAAGCGCTCAGATCATAAAACAGCACATAACCCAGGCGGCCGCCGACGATGACGCCCATCGACATCCAGAACACCATGTCGGAGAGTTTCTCCTTGGTCCAGGTCGGGTCGAAGCGGTTCAGCCGACGGGACGCCAGCAGCCACGCGCCGCCGATGCCGACCAGGTACATCAGGCCGTACCAGTGGATTTTCAGCGGACCGATGGCCAGGGCCACCGGGTCGATCTGCGGGTAAGGCAGCATTGCGACTCCTCGTTAGAGTTGAAACCTTCAAAATTCCCGGGCGACGCTGTCACGCCAGGATTAAGCCAGGATTGCGTTACGTGTCAGAGCAGGAAGTTCAAGCCGACGCAAAACAGCAAAGCGGCAAACAGTCTTTTCAGCAAGCGTGGCGACAGCCTGTGGGCCAGTCGCGCACCGAGGCGGGCGAAGACCATGCTGGTCAGGGCGATCCCCAGCAGCGCCGGCAAATAAACAAAACCGAGACTATGGGCCGGCAGCAGTGGATCGTGCCAGCCCAGAATCATGAAACTTAATGCACTTGCCAAGGCGATGGGCAGGCCACAGGCCGACGACGTGGCCACCGCTTGCTGCATCGGCACACTGCGCCAGGTCAGGAATGGCACGGTCAGCGAACCGCCGCCGATCCCGAAAATCGCCGAGGCCCAGCCAATTACACTGCCGGCCACGGTCAGGCCGACTTTACCAGGCACCGTTCGGCTGGCCTTGGGTTTGAAGTCCAAGGCGAGTTGAACAGCGATGATCAACGCGAATACGCCGATGATCTTCTGCAGATTCGGCCCGGAAATCGCTTCGGCGGTCAGCGCGCCGAAACCGGCACCGATCAGAATGCCGAGGGTCATCCAGGCAAAAATCGGCCAACGCACGGCGCCGCGGCGATGATGCTCGCGAACCGCATTGACCGACGTAAAAATGATCGTCGCCAGGGAAGTGCCGACTGCAAGATGCGTCAGGATCGACGCATCAAATCCCTGCAAGGTGAAGCTGAACACCAGCACCGGAACGATAATGATCCCGCCGCCTACCCCGAACAGCCCGGCCAGCACGCCCGCACAGGCGCCCAGCGCCAGATAGAGCAAAAATTCCATGGCCACATCCCCAAGCATCCCAAAACAGGAGCGGCATGGTAACGGATGCATGGCCTCGGGCTCCACTGCGGATGGCGATGGATCGATGAGCGATGTCTGCGTAGAGTGAGCAAAAAACACACAAGGACCACCTTATGTGCCTGATTGTCTTTGCCTGGCGGCCGGGTCATGCCCAGCCGCTGATCGTGGCGGCAAACCGCGACGAATTCTATGCCCGGCCCAGTCTGCCTTTGGCGCAATGGCCGCATGCCCCGCATGTCTACGCCGGGCGTGACCTCGAGGCCGGCGGTACGTGGCTCGGTGTCGGCGCCAATGGGCGCTTCGCCGCACTGACCAACATCCGTAATCCCCTTCAACCGCCGGCCGCCAAGTCGCGAGGCGAACTGGTGGCGCAGTTTCTCAGCGGGGAAACGCCCATTGAAGACTATTTAAGCGACGTTATCGCACGTTCGGCTGAATATGCCGGGTTCAATCTGCTGGCCGGCAATGCCAACGAGCTCTGGCACTTCAACGCTCGGGAAACCGCGGCGGTCAGGCTCGAACCAGGGATTTATGGGTTATCGAACGCGGGGCTGGATACGCCGTGGCCAAAAGTGCTCAAGGCCAAGGCAGCCTTGAGCGAAGTGCTGGACGACCCGCAGCCGCAGGCGCTATTGGCCTTGCTCTGCGATCCACAGACGGCGCCGCTTGCCGAGCTGCCGGACACTGGCGTGGGGCAAGCCACCGAGACGTTGTTGTCGAGCGTGTTTATCAAGAGCCAGGCTTATGGGACGCGGGCGAGCACGGCGTTGATTGTTCAGGCGAATGGGATGCGGCATATGGTCGAGCGGAGTTTCGGGCCGTATGGGGGGCATTTGGGGGAGGTAGAGATCAGGATTTAGAGATGCGGTGTGTTTGCGGACGTCTTCGCGGGCAAGCCTCGCTCCTACAGGACGGTGTAGGAGCGAGGCTTGCCCGCGAAGAGGCCCTCAGCGTTTTAGAGGGTCTTGACCGAAGCCGGATTGATCATCCGCGCCAACCCAAGATTCTTCAGCGCCAGTTGCAGCGAACTGTGGATAACTTGCGGGTTGTCGATGGTCATCAGCTCCGCCAGCAGTTCCTTGGCCTTGCTCAGGTTGATCTGACGCAGCATCCACTTCACTTTCGGCAAGTTGGTGGCGTTCATCGACAAGCTGTCGAAGCCCATTGCCATCAACAGCACCGCCGCCGCCGGGTCACCGGCCATTTCGCCGCAGATACTCACCGGCTTGCCTTCGGCATGGGCATCACGCACCACACTCTGCAAGGCTTGCAGCACCGCCGGGTGCAGGTAGTCGTAGAGGTCGGCCACCCGTGGGTTGTTTCGGTCCACGGCCAGCAGGTACTGGGTCAGGTCGTTGGAGCCAACCGACAGGAAGTCCACCTGCCGCGCCAGTTCCTTGGTCTGATACACCGCCGCCGGAATCTCGATCATCACGCCAACCGGCGGCATCGGCACGTCGGTGCCTTCGTCGCGGACTTCGCCCCAGGCCCGGTGGATCAGGTGCAAGGCTTCTTCCAGTTCATGGGTGCCGGAAATCATCGGCAGCAGAATACGCAGGTTGTTCAGGCCTTCGCTGGCCTTAAGCATGGCGCGGGTCTGCACCAGGAAGATTTCCGGGTGGTCGAGGGTCACGCGAATGCCGCGCCAGCCGAGGAACGGGTTGTCTTCCTTGATCGGGAAGTACGACAGCGCCTTGTCACCGCCAATGTCCAGGCTGCGCATGGTCACTGGTTGTGGATGGAACGCAGCGAGTTGCTCGCGATAGATCGCCAGTTGTTCCTTTTCGCTCGGGAAGCGCTGGTTGATCATGAACGGTACTTCGGTGCGGTACAGCCCCACACCCTCGGCACCGCGCTTCTGCGCCCGTGCCACGTCCGCCAGCAGGCCGGTATTGACCCACAACGGCATGCGGTGACCGTCGACCGTGACGCACGGCAAATCGCGCAATGCGTCCAGCCCGAGGGCCAGTTGTTTCTCTTCCTCGACCACGTCGGCGAACTGCTTGCGCAGCACGTCGCTCGGGTTGGTGTAGACCTCGCCGTGGTAGCCGTCGACGATCATCTGGATGCCGTCGACCTTGGAGTACGGCAGGTCGACCAGGCCCATCACCGTCGGAATACCCATGGCACGCGCCAGGATCGCCACGTGGGAGTTGCCCGAACCAAGTACCGACACCAGGCCCACCAGCTTGCCTTCCGGCACCTCGCCAAGCATTGCCGGCGTCAGTTCTTCGCTGACCAGAATGGTGTTGTCGGGGTAGACCAGCGTCTGCTGCCGCTCTTCCTGCAAGTAGGCGAGCAAGCGGCGGCCGAGGTCTTTGACGTCCGAGGCCCGCTCACGCAGGTAGGCGTCGTCCATCAGTTCGAAACGGTTGACGTGATCGGTAACCACCTGACGCAACGCGCCCTGGGCCCACTGACCGGTCTTGATCACGGTGGTGACTTCGCTGCCGAGCGAGGCATCGTCGAGCATCATCAAGTAGACGTCGAACAGCGCCCGCTCTTCAGGTCGCAGCTGGGTTGCCAGCTTGGCGGACAAGGCACGCATGTCGGCACGCACACCTTCGATGGCCGTCTTGAACAGCCCAAGTTCTGCATCGATGTCGGTAATGGTCTTGTCCGGCACCACGTCCAGATCGGCCGGCGGCAACATGACGACCGCGGTGCCGACCGCCGCGCCCGGCGAACCCGGTACGCCAACGAACTTTGCTTCCTGGATACCTTTGCCCTGACGGCCCAGGCCACGGATCGAACCGGTGGCCTCAGCGTGGGCGATAACGCCGGCGAGCTGCGCGCTCATGGTCACGAGGAAGGCTTCTTCACCCTCATCGAACTGGCGGCGTTCCTTTTGTTGAATGACCAACACGCCGACGACGCGGCGGTGGTGAATGATCGGCGCCCCGAGGAACGACGCGTAGCGCTCTTCACCGGTCTCGGCGAAGTAACGGTAGCGCGGGTGATCCGCGGCGTTTTCGAGGTTCAGGGGTTCTTCACGCGTGCCGACCAGGCCGACCAGACCTTCGTTGGGTGCCATGCTGACTTTGCCGATCGAGCGCTTGTTCAAGCCCTCGGTGGCCATCAGCACGAAGCGGTTGGTCTCTGGATCAAGCAGGTAGACCGAGCAGACCTGGCTGCCCATGGCCTCTTTGACGCGCAACACAATAATCCCCAACGCCGCCTTGAGATCCTTGGCGGAGTTAACTTCCTGGACGATCTTGCGCAGCGTATTGAGCATGGCTCGGGGTCGAACTCCGTCGTCAGTCGCGCGCTAAAAGGCGCGGGGCAAGCTCTTTGAGAGCGCGTCGATACACCTCGCGCTTGAATGTCACCACCTGGCCCAACGGATACCAATAGCTGACCCAGCGCCAGCCATCGAATTCCGGTTTACCGGTCAAATCCATCCGCACCCGCTGCTCGTTGGAGATCAGGCGCAGGAGAAACCATTTCTGCTTCTGGCCGATGCACAGCGGTTGGCTGTGCGTTCTGACCAGACGTTGCGGCAAACGATAACGCAACCAGCCCCGGGTGCAGGCGAGAATTTCAACATCTTCGCGCTCCAGGCCCACTTCTTCGTTCAACTCCCGGTACAAGGCGTCTTCCGGCGTCTCCTGGGGGTTGATCCCGCCCTGTGGAAACTGCCAGGCATCTTGATTGATTCGGCGAGCCCATAGCACCTGGCCAGCATCATTCGTCAGAATGATCCCGACATTGGGGCGGAAACCATCGGGGTCGATCACGGCAACAACCTCGCAAACGCATGTCGCCGCATTGTTCCACAAAGGTTGTGAAAGCAGCAACGAGCCGACCTACCTTATGTGCACTCTTGTGAAAAGTCCGTATTCTGGAGACCTTTCTACAGACTTTTCAGCGAGTAACTGCAATGCGGCTGGCTTTATTCGACTTGGACAACACGCTTCTGGGCGGCGACAGTGACCACGCCTGGGGCGATTATCTGTGCGAACGCGGTTTCCTCGACGCCGTCGCCTACAAGGCACGCAACGACGAGTTCTATCAGGACTACCTGGCCGGCAAGCTGGATCAGGCCGCCTACCTGAACTTCTGCCTGGAAGTCCTCGGCCGCACCGAAATGGCGACACTGGATCAATGGCACCTGGATTACATGCGCGACTGCATCGAACCGCTCGTGCTGCCCAAAGGCCTCGAACTGTTGGCCCAACACCGTGAGGCCGGCGACAAGCTGGTCATCATCACCGCCACCAATCGCTTTGTGACCGGGCCGATTGCCACGCGTTTGGGCGTCGAGACCCTGATCGCCACCGAATGCGAAATGATCGACGGACGGTACAGCGGGCGCAGCACCGATATCCCGTGCTTCCGTGAAGGCAAGGTGACCCGGTTGAATCGTTGGCTGGAAGAAACCGGCCACAGCCTGGAAGACAGTTATTTCTACAGCGACTCGATGAACGACTTGGCGTTGCTGGAGCAAGTGACGAATCCGATCGCGGTCGATCCGGACCCTAACTTGCGGGCCGAGGCCGAGAAACGTGGCTGGCCGGTGATCAGTTTGCGCGATTGATTAAGCCTGTAGCAGCTGCCGAGGTACGAGGCTGCGTTGCGGTCCGCAGGACCGCCCTTCGGGGCCGCTTCGCAGCCCATCGCAGCCTCGTACCTCGCAGCAGCTACAGATTCCGCGCTATACCGGCTTGGCCCCCATCAACCCCGCAATGGCGATCAAGCAGACAAAACTGAACAGCGCCAACGCCAACGTAAACTTCCCATTCCCTGCCGCCGGTGCCTTGCGCAGCCGATTGAGCCGCACCACCAGCCAGAACCAGCCCAGCACTGCCACGGTGTACAACACGCTGGACGCCAGCAGCCAGGTCTGCCCCAACGGCCAGCCCACCAGATGCACCATCCACCAGCCGGTGAACGGCATGCTCAACAGCGCCAGGCCCATCAACAACCAGATGAACACCTGCGGTCGCTGCAAGGTACGCGCAGGCGCCGTCGCATCACCGTTACGACGAGTGCGCCAGACCCAGATTGCCAGCCCCAGTGCGCTGATCAACAGCAGCACCGTCGCCACGCCATGCGCGACTTTGAGGGCGGTTAACGTTTCCATTGTTCGATTTCCTTATAGGCTGCCCATCAGCGTAGCCGCTCAGCCGAGAAACAGCTGATAGGCCGGGTTGTCGCTTTCGTCCCAGTACGGGTAGCCGATTTCTTCCAGCGCCGCCGGTACCAGATGACGCTCGTCGTGGGGCACTTGCAGGCCCGCGACCACACGGCCATCCGCCGCGCCGTGGTTGCGGTAGTGGAACATCGAAATGTTCCAGCGCCCACCGAGCTTGTTGAGGAAGTTGAACAACGCACCCGGACGCTCCGGGAACTCGAAGCGCAGCACCACCTCATCGACCACCTGGGCGGCACGCCCGCCAACCATATGGCGAATGTGCAATTTGGCCAGTTCGTTGTCGGTCAGGTCGAGTACCGGGAAACCCTGCTCGGTCAGGCTGGCGAGCAGCGCACTGCGTGGGTCGTTTTCCGGATGGGTCTGCACGCCGACAAAGATGTGCGCTTCGCTGCCGGTGTTGTAGCGGTAGTTGAATTCGGTGATCTGGCGCTTGCCGATGGCTTCGCAGAACGCCTTGAAGCTGCCCGGTTTCTCGGGGATGGTCACGGCGATGATAGCTTCGCGGCCCTCGCCCAGCTCGGCACGCTCGGCGACGTGTCGCAAGCGGTCGAAGTTGACGTTGGCGCCGGAATCGATGGCCACGAAGGTCTGGCCGGTGACGCCACGTTGCTCGACGTATTTCTTGATCCCGGCCACGCCCAAAGCGCCGGCAGGTTCAGTGATCGAGCGGGTATCGTCGTAGATATCCTTGATCGCCGCACAGATTTCATCGGTGCTGACGGTGATCACTTCATCAACGTAGTCTTTGCAGATATCGAAGGTGTGCTGACCGATCTGCGCCACCGCGACGCCATCGGCAAACAGACCCACGGTCGGCAACACCACGCGCTCGCCGGCCGCCATGGCGGCTTGCAGGCAGTTGGAGTCATCCGGTTCGACGCCGATGATCTTGATGTCCGGACGCAGGTATTTCACGTACGCCGCAATCCCGGCGATCAATCCGCCACCGCCCACCGGAACGAAGATCGCATCCAGACGCCCCGGGTGCTGGCGCAGAATCTCCATGGCCACCGTGCCCTGCCCGGCAATGGTGTGGGGATCGTCGTAGGGGTGAATGTAGACGTAGCCTTTTTCGTCGACCAGTTTCAGCGAGTAGGCCAGGGCTTCCGGGAACGAATCGCCGTGCAGTACCACTTTGCCGCCGCGCGAACGCACGCCTTCGACCTTGATCTCCGGGGTGGTCTTGGGCATCACGATGGTCGCCTTCACGCCCAGCACTTTGGCTGCCAGGGCCAGGCCTTGCGCATGGTTGCCCGCCGAAGCGGTGACCACACCACGGGCGCGCTCTTCATCGCTCAGTTGCGTCAGCTTGTTGTAAGCGCCGCGAATCTTGAACGAGAACACCGGCTGCAAGTCTTCACGCTTGAGCCAAATCTCGTTGCCCAGCCGCTCGGAGAGCTGGCGAGCAGTCTGCAATGGGGTTTCTACGGCAACGTCATAAACGCGCGAGGTGAGGATCTTTTTGACGTACTGTTCGAGCATCGGAAAGCATCACTGAACGGGTTGGGCAGGGCCAAGGAGTCTAACCCGGCTTTCGGGCGGGCGACCACACGAATCAAGAGGTTTTAGCCTTTGCAGACATCGCGGATCCATTGTGGCGAGGGGGCTTGCCCCCGTTCGGCTGCGAAGCAGTCGTAAAATCTGTTTATGCGGTATGTCTGAAAGAATGCCAGGGGAGCGCTGCGCACTCCAACGGGGGCAAGCCCCCTCGCCACAGGAGTGTTTCCCCCTGCACTATCGCGAGGCCTATAATGCCGGCCTTTCGTCCCCCTCTTCGGCACCTCGGAGCCCGCATGACCCAGGATCAACTCAAACAGGCAGTGGCTCAGGCCGCCGTCGACTTCATCCTCCCGAAACTCGATGACAAGAGCATCGTCGGGGTCGGCACCGGCTCTACCGCCAATTGCTTCATCGACGCCCTGGCCAAGCACAAAGGAGCGTTTGACGGCGCAGTGGCCAGTTCCGAAGCCACCGCCGCGCGCCTCAAGGGCCACGGTATTCCGGTGTATGAGCTCAATACCGTCAGCGATCTGGAGTTCTACGTCGACGGCGCCGATGAAAGCGACGAGCACCTGCACCTGATCAAAGGCGGCGGTGCAGCCCTGACCCGCGAGAAGATCGTGGCGGCCGTGGCCAAGACCTTCATCTGCATCGCCGACGCCAGCAAACTGGTGCCGGTGCTCGGTGCGTTCCCATTGCCGGTGGAAGTGATCCCGATGGCTCGCAGCCACGTGGCCCGCGAACTGGTGAAGCTAGGCGGCGACCCGGTTTACCGTGAAGGCGTGCTGACCGATAACGGCAACATCATCCTTGACGTGCACAACATGCAGATCACCAACCCGGTGGAGCTGGAAGCACAGATCAACGCCATCGTCGGCGTGGTCACCAACGGTTTGTTCGCGGCCCGCCCGGCGGACTTGCTGCTGTTGGGCACGAGCGAAGGCGTGAAAACCCTCAAGGCCTGATGCCTTAGCCA
>NZ_BOMA01000033.1:0-8976 GCF_016861935.1 Pseudomonas sp. 008
TGATCTTTGTTGGCCGCATATTTGCGTACGACGCAGATCCTGTGGGAGCGTGGCTTGCCCGCGATGAGGCCCTGACAGACGCCGAAAATTTAGTGCAACTTGAGCCGTGGCTCGGTCCCACGCCCAATCTTGCTACCCAGCATCAACATCGCCGTACGGAACGCGCCATACAGCGCCATCTGGTGCATGCGGTACAGCGACACGTAAAACATCCGTGCCAGCCAGCCCTCGAGCATCACGCTACCGGTCAGGTTGCCCATCAAGTTACCCACAGCCGAAAACCGCGACAGCGAGATCAGCGAGCCGTAGTCGGTGTATTTGTATTCCGGCAGGGCCTTGCCTTCGATCCGCAGTTTCAGCGATTTGGCCAGCAACGAAGCCTGTTGGTGGGCCGCCTGGGCACGCGGCGGCACATTGCGGTCGCTGCCCGGTTGCGGGCAGGCCGCACAGTCGCCGAAGGCGAAGATGTTCTCGTCGCGGGTGGTTTGCAGGGTCGGCAACACTTGCAGCTGGTTGATGCGGTTGGTTTCCAGGCCATCGATGTCCTTGAGGAAACCCGGCGCACGAATCCCGGCGGCCCAGACTTTGAGGCTGGCGTTGATTACCTGGCCGTCGGCGGTAATCAGGCTGTCGGCGGTCACTTCGCTGACCGCGGCATTGGTCATGACGTTGACCCCGAGTTTCTCCAGGGTTTTATGCACAGGCCCGCCGATCCGCTCCGGCAGCGCCGGGAGAACCCGTGGCCCGGCTTCGATCAGGGTGATGTGCATGTTTTCCGGCTTGATCCGGTCCAGGCCATAAGCGGCCAGTTCATGGGCGGCGTTGTGCAGTTCCGCTGCCAGTTCGACCCCGGTGGCACCGGCACCGACGATGGCCACGCTGATCTGTTGCACGGTGTCGGTCTGTCCGGCGTGCGCGCGCAGGTAGTGATTGAGCAGTTGCTGATGGAAGCGCTCGGCCTGTTTGCGGGTGTCGAGGAACAGGCAGTGTTGCGCCGCGCCTTGAGTACCGAAGTCGTTGGTGGTGCTGCCGACAGCAATCACCAGCGAGTCGTAAGGCACTTCGCGCGCGGGTACCAGTTCAAGGCCAGCGTCGTCGTAGGTGGCGGCCAGCTGGATTTTCTTCTGTGTGCGATCGAGCCCGCTCATGCGCCCCAGCTGGAACTCGAAATGGTTCCATTTTGCCTGGGCAACATAGTTGAGTTCGTCTTCGGAAGAGTTGAGCGATCCAGCGGCCACTTCGTGCAACAGCGGTTTCCAGATGTGGGTCAGGTTCGCGTCGACCAGCATCACACTGGCCGTGCCGCGCTTGCCCAGAGTCTTACCCAGACGGGTAGCCAACTCCAGACCGCCGGCGCCGCCGCCAACGATGACAATACGATGAGTCATGGGGATATCTCGCAAGGCTAAAAGAAATCGGTGCAATTACCCGAGCGAGCGCGATGCAGCTCATAGCGTCAGGTAACTGATAAGTCGGCTCAACAGGCCTAAACCAATGGTCACTGCCACCACCACCACCAGGAGCATCCACGGCCGGAAAGGCCGGCGCTCGACTTGGTGCTGGGACAGGTGCAGGTACTCTTCGACATGCTTCTGGTCGTCGGGGTTCAGGCGGCTGGTCATAAAGGCCTCGTCGGGTAGACGTTGCTGAATGTGCAGACGTTACAGCAGATTGTCTGCAAGCGTTGAACGGTGCATGTGGTTCGGGTGAACGATTGCGCTTTGTAACATTCGGCCAGTGATTGCGCCATCTTGTGCAGTGTTGCCGGTATCTGTGGCGGGACTCACAAGCTGATCCCGACATCGAAGACGATGCTGCGTCCCAGGTTGCTGCGCAGGAAATCCGGGGCATCCGGGTGGGCGAAGAGCACGCGGGCGAAGGTCGGGCCGACCAGCGACAGCGAACGCCAGCCCTGGCGCAGGTATTCGGTGGGGGGCGGGAAGTGGCTGTTGAGGTCCAGCACTTCGCGCTTGAGGCTGGCGAAGGCGATGATGTCCAGATCCCCCAGGTCCATGCCGCGCTCTTTGTAGTTGTGGGCTTTTTTGCGCAAGGTTGGTGCCAGTCTCAGCAGAAATTCATTAGCCGGGATCCGCCGGGGCTTGGCCTCGCGGCGCACCAGCTGGCTCAGGGAGAACGCGCTGCGCCGACGTTGCAGCTCATCACGCCATTCATCATTGAGGCGCCGGCCCTCGTCGAGCACGAAGAACACCTCGAAATTCGCGTCGCGAAACAGCACGTCCGGCGGCTCTCCGGCGGGGGCAAACTCGTCGGCGCGATAGGGAATGTTCAGACCTTGCAGCAGGCGCTGGCAAACCCAACGCTCACGCTCCCATTTGCGGGCATTGGAAAGGAACGTGTTGGCTTGCTCGGCCGCAATGGTCAGCAGGCGTAAATAATCTGAGTCATCCATAGGCCCAAGCTTAGCGTTCAAATGTGATCTGAATAATAAAGTCTGTCGCAAAAGAAAAAAGGCTGTCGCGATTTCTTCAGATAGAACCTTACCTGCTTTTTCTGACGTACCTATAGGTGTTCGCGCTGTTGTAGCCTTTCCATGCTGTGTTTGATGACATCCATCACCGCAGCGGTCATGACTGAGGTAGAGACACCAAACATCAGGATGCCGTTGGCTGCTTCCAGTGGGCCAAGCAGACGCCAGCGTGGGGACATGATGATATCGCCATAGCCCAGCGTGGCGAAGTTGACTGCCGAGTGATAGAGCGCAGTGGCGAATTCGTCGAATTCGTCGAGCAACATGAACAGCGTGGCCCAGATGGCGATCTGCACGAAATTGCCGAGCAACATCAGCACCATGACCATCGACAGCAACAGGATATTCAGCCATTGCGATTCACGATTTGGATGGGTATGCCTGAAATGCACGTAATGGCGCAAACAGATAGTTATGAAAACGGCTTGCATCAGCAGGCAGAACAGCATCACGGGGAGACCGGCGAGTAGATTCAACAGCATGGCGATATCCTCGGCAGACGTGTCAGGTCGGTCCCTGGTGGTCTGTCCCGGGTTCTTGCGCTTGATCGTCCACCCATTGCCAGAACAGCCGATAACCGACCGCCAATATCACAGGACCGATAAACAGGCCGAGGATACCGCTCGTGACCATGCCGCCCAAGGCACCGATCAGCACCACCGGCATTGGCACATCGACACCTCGACCTAGCAGCAACGGTTTGAGGACGTTATCGACCAGGCCCGCAACGAAGACATAGATGGCAAACACAATGGTCGCCGTACTGGCACCTTCGCTCGCGAAGACGTAGACGATGACCGGAAGGGTAATCAGGGTGGCCGGTAATTGCATGATGCCAATAAGCAGCACCGCCAAGGCGAGAAGACCTGCGCCGGGGATGCCCATGGACACAAAGCCGATGCCGATCAACAGCATCTGGATGAAGGCGATGCCGACCACGCCCAACGCCACTGCCCGAATGGTCGCGGTGCACAGCTCGGTGATTTTCGGTCCCTTGACCGGGCCGCAGAAGCGCGAAGCGATTTGCACTGCGCTGCGGTGGCCACTTTCACCATAGGCTAAAAAAATACCGGCAATCATCAGGGCGAAGATGAATAACAGGAGCCCCATGCCGGCCCCCGCCAGCTTGCTCAGCAGGGAGAGGCTGACACCTTTGATTTGCGGTATGAACTTCTGTAGCAGGTCGGGCAGGTTGGTGACAGCTTGTGTCCATAAGCCATGAAGGGGTTTGCCCACTAGCGGCCAGCTGGCCACCGCATCGGACGGAGGGGGGATATGGAAACTGTCACTTTTGACCATGCTTATCGCCCGTTCCACGGAGTCTGCAATCGAGGTTCCCAACAAATAGGCAGGCACCATAAGGATGCAGATGGCGATCAGCACAATCAGCGTCGCGCTGAGCCCATCCTTGTCTCCCAGCACGCCTTTGAACCTGACTTGTGATGGGTAGAGGGTGATTGCCAGGATTATCGACCACAGCATCAGATCGAGGAATGGACTGAATATCTGGAAGCAGAAAACCACCAGAACGGCAATCAACCCGGCACGAATCAGAACATCGAGCAGACCTCGGGAGAAAGCCTTCTCGGAAATGGGCGTGGGAACCATTGATTTTTCCTCCTGTAGATAGGAGCAAAGGCATGAGCGGTGTAAGTCCAGCATAGACGTGCTGACGTTGCGGTGTTGGCCGCTCTCACGACTGGCCGCATCGCGCCATGCCCACAACAATCCCCATCCAACGCCCGGTTCCGGGCGGTGCACAAAACGGATAGCGATCTGCGCAAAGCGGATATTGCCCCGTGCCTGGCGACTTTACCCTCGGCTGTACGGACGTTAGCCGCGTTACCGACTCTTAAAAAAACAACAACAAGAGATAGATGCCATGCGCAAGATTGACGTACATGAGGTTATCGACAAGGCACGATTCAACCGCTTTCACTGGATGGTGCTGTTCTGGTGCGCCCTGATCATCATTTTCGACGGTTACGATTTGGTGATCTACGGCGTGGTGTTGCCGATGCTGATGAAAGAGTGGGGGCTCAGTCCTCTGCAAGCCGGCGCACTGGGAAGTTATGCACTGTTTGGAATGATGTTCGGCGCGCTGTTTTTCGGCCCGCTGTCAGACAAGATCGGTCGTAAAAAAGCCATCACCCTGTGCGTGATGCTGTTCAGCGGTTTTACCGTGCTCAACGGTTTTGCCAGTAACCCCACCGAGTTTGGCCTCTGTCGGTTCATTGCCGGGCTGGGTATTGGCGGGGTGATGCCCAACGTCGTGGCGCTGATGAACGAATATGCGCCGAAGAAAATCCGCAGCACGCTGGTGGCGATCATGTTCAGTGGCTACTCCGTGGGCGGCATGCTCTCGGCGGGGCTCGGCATCGTGCTGATCCCAAGTTTCGGCTGGCAGTCGGTGTTTTACGTGGCAGTGCTGCCGTTGCTGCTGTTGCCGTTGATCATGTACTTCCTGCCTGAATCGGTGGGTTTCATGCTGCGTCAGGGGCGCCATGAAGAGGCGCGCAACATTCTCCAGCGAGTCGATCCGGCATACATCGCGCAAACCGGCGATCAGCTGCACATGAGCGAAGTGAAGGGCAGCGGCACCCCGGTGTTGCAGTTGTTTCGTGAGGGGCGGGCGCTGCGCACGCTGATGCTGTGGCTGGCGTTTTTCTGCTGCTTGCTGATGGTCTACGCCTTGAGTTCCTGGCTGCCAAAACTGATGGCAAACGCCGGTTACAGCCTGGGCTCGAGCCTGTCGTTCCTGCTGGTGCTCAACTTCGGCGCCATTTTCGGCGCGGTCGGCGGCGGTGTGCTGGGTGACAAACTCAACCTGCCGCGCGTGTTGGCGGTGTTCTTCGCCGGTGCAGCCGTATCGATCACCTTGCTTGGCTTCAACAGCCCGATGCCGGTGTTATACCTGCTGATCGCCATCGCTGGCGCCACCACCATCGGCTCGCAGATTCTGCTGTACGCCTGCGCCGCGCAGTTCTACTCCATGGCCATTCGCTCCACCGGTTTGGGCTGGGCGTCGGGCATCGGCCGCAACGGCGCCATCGTCGGCCCGCTGCTGGGCGGTGCCTTGCTGGGGATCAGCCTGCCGCTGCAACTGAACTTCATGGCGTTTGCCTTGCCCGGTGCGGTGGCCGCTATCGCCATGACCGTGTTCGCGATCAGCAGTCAGCGCAGTGTCAAACAAGCGCTGTCGGGCCTGCGCCATGGTTCGCCTGGCGGGTCTGTCGGCGACGTTTCATGAAAGCGTTATTCCGGGATTTTTCCTTGTCGGCTGCCGTCGCCGGATTTATCGCGACGGTGATTTCCTACGCGGGCCCCTTGGTGATCATCTTTCAAGCCGCCGAAACCGCTCACCTCTCGCGAGAAGTGCTGTCGTCGTGGGTCTGGGCGATTTCCATCGGCAGCGCCGTGCTCGGCATCGGTTTGAGCTTGCGTTACCGGGTGCCGGTGATCATCGCGTGGTCGGCGCCGGGCTCGGCGTTGCTGGTGGCGCTGTTGCCGGGAATATCCATGCCCGAAGCGGTGGGCGCGTACCTGGTCAGCAGCCTGATTATCTTTCTGGTCGGGGTGTCGGGGGCATTTGACCGGATCATCGGCAAACTGCCCGCGGCGATTGCGGCGGCGATGCTGGCGGGGATTCTGTTCAGTTTCGGCACTGGGTTGTTCGTCTCGTTGCAAGGCAAGCCGCAGCTGGTGCTGGCGATGTTTGCCACGTACCTGATCTGCAAACGGGTGATGCCGCGTTATGCGGTGTTGATGGTGCTGCTGGTGGGCTGTTCCATCGCGTTTCTCGCCGGTGATTTGCACCGCGAAGCGCTGGTGATCGGTTTGGCCACGCCAGTGTGGATCACGCCTGCGTTCAGTTTGAGCGCGACGCTGAATATCGCCTTGCCGCTGGTGATGGTGGCGCTGACCGGCCAGTTTGTCCCCGGCATGGCGGTGCTGCGCGCCAGCGGCTACGCAACGCCCGCCGGCCCGATCATCGCCGGCAGTGCGTTGGGCACTGCGCTGTTGGCGCCGTTCGGTTGTCACGGGCTGAATCTGGCGGCGATTACCGCCGCCATCTGTACCGGTCGCGAGGCCCATGAAAATCCGGGCAAACGCTATGTGGCCGGGGTGGTGGGCGGTCTCTGTTATTTGGTGCTGGGGATCTTTGGCGCCACGCTGGTTTCGTTGTTCTCGGCGTTTCCCAAGGAGTTGATCGCGGCCCTGGCCGGGCTGGCGCTGTTCTCCGCGATAGCCGGGGCACTGGCTGGCGCAATGGCGGTGCCGAGTGATCGTGAAGCCGCGCTGGTGACCTTTCTCACCACCGCCTCGGGCATGTCGTTGTTTGGGTTGTCTGCCGCTTTCTGGGGACTGATTTTCGGCATGGTCACCCACTGGTTGTTAAACGCCCGGGGTCCCATCGCTCGCAGCGCAAATGCTGCGGCTGAAGCACCTCAACCTGTCGATCAATAAAAATAAGAGAAAAAACGATGAAACAGATTTTTCCAACAACCGGTTCAGTGTTGTCCATCGCTGTCGTCTCGAGTTTCTCCACCGGTGCGGTGGCCGCCGAGGGTGGCTTCATCGAAGACAGCACCGCCACCTTGCAAGCGCGCAATTACTACTTCAGCCGGGACTTCTCCGACATCGTCGGGGCCAATAAACAGTCGAAGGCCGAAGAGTGGGCACAGGGCTTCATTCTCAACGTCAAATCCGGTTATACCCAGGGGCCTGTCGGTTTTGGTGTAGATGTCATTGGCCTGCTCGGCCTCAAACTCGACAGCAGCCCGGATCGGGTCAATACCGGTTTGTTGCCGGTGCACGATGATGGACGCGCGGCGAATGAATACAGTCGTCTGGAGGGCGCGCTGAAGGTGCGTTACTCCAAGACCGAATTGAAGGTGGGGGAGCTGCAACCCAACCTGCCGGTGCTGGCCTTCAGCGATATCCGTCTGTTGCCGCCCAGTTATCAGGGCGCAAGCATCAGCTCCAATGAGATCGATGGCCTGACCTTACAGGGCGGTCATTTGAGTTCGACCAGCCTGCGCAACGAGGCTGGCGATGAAAAGATGCAAGCCATGCTCGGTCATGTACCCCAGCGTCAGGTCAGCAGCGATGGTTTCAACTTTGCCGGCGCCGACTACGCGTTCAATGATAAACGCAGCTCGGTCAGCGCCTGGTTCGGGCAATTGGAGGATATCTACAACCAGCGCTTTCTCGGCTTCAAGCACAGCGAGCCGTTGGGTGACTGGACCCTGGGCGCCAACCTTGGCTATTACGATTCGCGCGAGGACGGCAAAAAATTACTGGGCAACATCGACAACCAGGCGTTCTTCTCTTTGCTGTCGGCCAAGCGCGGCGGTCACACGTTTTATGTCGGCTATCAGGGTATGTTCGGCGACAGCGCCTTCCCGCGAGTGTTTGCCAACATCACTCCGTTGGGCAACGAGGTGCCGACCTACGAGTTTGCCTACACCGACGAGCGTTCCTGGCAGGCGCGTTACGACTACGACTTCGCCGCCCTCGGCGTGCCGGGGCTGACCAGCACCGTGCGTTACATCACCGGCAATAACGTCGACACCGGCAAGGGGTTTGAAGGCAAGGATCGCGAGCGCGATCTGGACATCGGCTATGTGTTGCAAAGCGGCAGCCTCAAAGGCCTCGGGATCCGTGTGCGCAACGCCATGGCGCGCTCCAACTACCGCAGTGATATCGACGAGAACCGCCTGATTCTCAGCTACACATGGAAGTTGTTATGACCGGAGCGATCACAGATCGGTGGTGCAGTTGCCCATGACTTCGTACGTCACGCGATGGGTCTGGCCCTGATGGTCGATATATTCCATGGTCGCTGGCACGACTCCGCAGGCGGTTGCGGTGTCTGTCACTGAAACGACCTTGGCGATGTCCAGTGGCTGTGCCGGGTTGTACGGGGTGGCTGCTGGTTCGTTGCTGGCGGCTAGGGCCGAGGTGGCTGCGAGGGTCAGGAACAGGCTGGTCAGGGTTTTCATTTTTCTGTGCTCTGTGTGGGTTCCAGTGTCTGAATTTTAGTCTTTGCCTGTGGGGGATAAAGGGGGCTGGGTCTGATTCAGTCTTGCAGGGAATGTAACAATCGCTGTTTTTAATTGGGTACATATCCGTTGCTGCGGTAACGGCGAGACAGATCAAGATCAAAAGTCAAAGCAACGGCAAGATCAAAAGATCGCAGCCTTCGGCAGCTCCTACTGGGGGAATATGTACCCGCGTCCAACCAGGTCGGCCGGTAGGCCGCCTCGCTTTTGATTTTGACGCACCGCCCCCTCGAGAGGCCGAGTGGAGGTTCTGCGCAGTGGGCAACCCGGCATGGATGCCGGGTTAGCCGCCCCCGGCCATGGATGGCCGATGGCGGCGGGCCCACGGAGCAGGACCGGAGCGAGGGTATGCCGAGCCTAGGCGAGGCACCGAACGAAAGGGGCAAAAGCGCTTTGGTTACTTTCGCGCTTTTCGAAAGTGAC
>NZ_BOMA01000034.1:0-5968 GCF_016861935.1 Pseudomonas sp. 008
CGGCGGTCGACAACCTGACCATCAGCTCGGCAGCGGATGAAGAGCACTCCCTGTCCAAGAGCAAAAAACTCACGGTTCAGGAAGATCACGTCAGCCAGGTCATGTCGGGTGTCACGGCGGGTGGCAACGTGAAGTTGGATGCCGGTAAGGATCTCGCGGTTATCTCCAGCCGCATTAGCGCAGGCGATGAGGCGTACCTGGTGGCGGGTGACAAGCTCGACTTGCTGGCGGCGAAAGACAGCGACTACTCGCTGTATGACATGAAGAAAAAGGGCTCCTTCGGCGCGAAGAAAACCAAACGCGATGAAGTGACCGATGTGAAATACATCGGCAGTGAAATCTCCACCGGGGGCAACCTGACCTTGGCCAGCGGTGGGGATCAGCGGTATCAGGTGGCGAAGCTGGAGAGTGGCAAGGACATCACGCTGGACAGCGGTGGCTCCATCACGTTTGAGGCGGTCAAGGACCTGCATGACGAGAGCCATACCAAGAGCGATGGCGACGCCTTCTGGACCTCATCGAAAGGCAAGGGCAATACCGACGAGACACTGCGCCAGACCCAGATGATTGCCAAAGGCAACATCACGATCAAGGCCGTCGAAGGTCTGCGAATCGACCTCAAAGAGGTCAATCAGCAAAGCGTTAGCCAGACCATTGATGCGATGGTCAATGCCGATCCGCAACTGGCCTGGCTAAAGCAAGCCGAAGCACGGGGCGATGTGGACTGGAAGTTGGTCAAGGAAATCCATGAGTCGTTCAAGTACCAGAACTCGGGACTTGGCCCGGCTTCGCAACTCATCATTGCGATTGTCATGGCAGCCTTTGTCGGCCCTGCGGCCCTGAGTGCTTTTGCCAGCATGGGGACCATCGGAGCCGCAGGCCTTGCTGCGGTGGCTTCTGGTGCGGCGACGAATGCGGCCACCAGCTTTATCAACAATGGTGGGAATCTTGGAGCGGTGTTCCAAGACGTGACGTCCTCGGAAGCGCTCAAAGGGTATGTGATTTCGGGTGTGACGGCTGGTCTGACGGCTGGTTTCTTTAAGGACATTCTGAAAACAACGACCAATCCGCTTACAAACAAAGTAACCATTGATCTCAGCAGCCTGGAAGGGATTGGTCGGTTTGGCGTAAATCAGGTATTGCAGGGCGGAACGTCCGCGTTGCTGGGCAAGGCGCTGGGCCAAGAGGGTAGCGTCAGTGATGTGCTGAAAACAGCACTGTTCAACACTTTGGCGGCAGCCAGCTTTAACGCTGTAGGTGACTTCACCAAGGGAGTAGCCGACGGTTCCCCGACTAAAGTCGTCATTCACGCCATGGTGGGTGGGCTGCTCTCAGAGGTAACAGGTGGTGATTTTGCAACCGGAGCCTTGGCGGCTGGTGCGAATGAGGCGCTCATCGTAGACCTGAACAAACTGGTTGGTGGCAATCCTGACCTGCTGTCGATGGCGTCGCAGATCGTGGGGGTGCTAGCGGCATCAACGACAGGCGATGTTGATGCGGGGACTTTGCAGACTGGGGCTTGGGTTGCCAACAATGCGACGCTGTACAACTTTCAGGCCCATTTTGATGAGTTTCAGGAAAAGTACGAAGCTTGCTCAAAGGATTCGAGCGGAGTTGGATGTTCAACGATATTAAAGATGGTGGGGGAGCGGTCTCAGAATCTCGGCAACGTTATTCTTAATACCGATGCTGATTCAAATGCAGTTAGCTACACGTTGCTGGATGAGTCGAGTAAACCATGGATGATCATGGAACCCGCGGAATACAACGCCTGGGTGACGCTTCCTACGGAGATGCAGGACGCTTTCAAATACTCGACTCAGTGGCAGCTTGATCTGTCCTCAACATTGCTTTACGCAAACAAGGGGGAAGGTGCCAAGGCTCTAGAAAGCTACGGTATGATGTTGAGCGAACCTGAGTATTGGGGCCAAATGGCCGTCGCCCTAATGCTCTCGGCAGCAGGCGGGGTTGGAGCGTTTAGGGGCATCGGCGGAACTGGTGCCGTTGCCAATGCAGAAAGAGGAGTGTTGGCTGAGGCAAATTTTGCTCAGAATACAATCAGATCTGACCGATCCTTTAGCCCTGATGGAGTAAAGCTTTACTCGGCTTTGGCAGGTAAACCTATAAAGACAGTAGAAGATTTAGCTGGTGCGTTGAAGACCGGAGCCATTACTCCAAATCAACTCCCGCTTGACTATGTGGAAATTAATGGAACTCGGCTTATTTTGAATACGAGAACCTCGACAGCACTTGAACAAGCAGGAATTCCTAGAAGTCAGTGGTTTGGGCGAAATCAGACTAATGTTGAAGCCTATCCAGGTAAAACATTTAATGATCTTGCAAAAGATCAACTAAAGAATAACCATCTGCCGTCGACCGGGGCAGATCAACTGAAATCGGTACGTCCATGAAAATAAGTCAACCGAAGCTGGTGCTCAATCCTTATGAATGGTTGCCAGGATTTGGCGAGTCAAAAGTCTCCTTCTGCTCTGTTGGAGTGGATCTCGTACTTGATGTCGAGTATGAGAAAGATGTTTTTGACGCTGATGGTAATGAGGAACTGTCAATTGTTAGACGAGAGATGGTTTTTAAAAATGTCCACTCCTTTATTAAGCTTCCATTTCCGGGAAGCATTATTTTCAATTTTTTGGGTGACGCAAGTGAATTTGGGTTGGGGGAGTTGACTGAGTTTAGAGAGTCTGAGTTTGTACGAAACAGTTTGGGTTCTTGGCGTTTGTTAACAAGTCTTGAACCGCCAAGGTTGAGGCACTTTAGTATTCAGTTTTTAGCGGAGAATATAGCTTTTCATGTGTTGGCTGAAGAGGTCTTTTTGTCAGGTGAGTTGTCGGTTATATAGTTATTTAAAGGGCGATTGTGGTTAGGTGCTAGTTGGGGTGTTAATGTTTTGAAAGCGGTAAATCTTAAAGGTGTGCCTCCTGGGCCTTTTTATTGGTTTGGCATGATATTTGGCAGTGGCTGTAGCGATTATATTCACTGAAAAATTATCGCTGCTTTTTTACGTCTTGCAGAGCTGTCAAGGTGGGTAGGGTTGGTTCTCGTGCAAAAAAATCAAAGGGACATGCTCTGTCAACCAAACACCATTTTCAGCTTGAAAGAATTTGAAGCCCTGTTGGTGCATTCGCAGGGCTTCAATTTTCAGCACCACAGGACTTCCATAGCGTTGTCCGACAGCGATAGCGGTTGGTATGTCATGCGACAGATGCACATAGTGGCGTGAGCCGGCAATCAGTCCTTGTTGGTGAATTGACTCTAGGAAGCGTGTTGCAGTGCCATGGTAGAGAAAGTCTGGAGGGGCTTTCTCAATGTGTTGAAGGTTAACGGTGGGTGTTGAGTGTCCCTGTACTGCACGAATACGCAGTCCGTCGTCGGAAATACTGAAGCGTCTTTTATCGCTGCTGCTAACAACTGCTTGAATGAGCGTCAGATCTAAAATTAGCCCTTCTTTAGCGGCGCCTGCGATCAATGAGTCAATATTACCCCAGCCTTCGCTATCCAATTGTAAACCTATAGCGTGTGGTTCATGCCTGAGGACATAACTAAGGAACTTGCTGGTTTCATTGATCTGTTTGGTTTTCATGCGATTTCCAGTTAAAAATGTGGCAGATTATTTTATTCATGACATGAAGTGGACGACCCGCAGGTCGCCCATTTCCATTTACTCCGCAGCTTGAGCCCGCAATCGCCTGCCAATTACATCCATCAAATCACAACCATCGCGCAACGGAATGGCCAGCAGCTTGGAAAAGTCCGAAAGCACCACCGTGTCGCAACCAATCTCGGCACGAAAGGCGATGTTCTCCAGCACCTGGGTGACTGTGCGAATGCGGTAATCGGCCATCGCGTGCAGGACGTCAAGTGGCGCTTGGGTATCAATAAGCAGAGAAGCCGGGACCAGGTCGATTCCGGTGAGGGGCATGTATCTATCCATAGTTGAAGCCTCGTTTAGTTTGCTGAGACTGCCAGCAGTTCGTCGCCAAACGAAATGGGGTGGCAGCTGTACGCAGGTTGGCGAACCGGAAACGAGTAACCGGCAGACCCGAAGGTCTCCCGCGCACAACTGCCATAAAAACAGTTTTGCGGATGCGGAGGCGCCTGCAAATAAGCAGACAGCTCTCGCACTCGTTCGTCAGGTCGCCAAACCCGGTCGCCATGTGGACGACGGGCGGACTATAAGCCTCATCGTTCCAGCGGTGCAAGGTGCCCGATTCTGAGGTTGGCGTAGGATCTTTACGATCAACCGCGTCCAAGGTCTGCCAAGCAACGCCGGCAAATCCCAACCGCACAAATACCTGATCGAAACCAACCCGGTACTCACCGACCTCAAGCAATTCATGAGTTCGGACTACCTGCTGTCCGGCCTGGGCTACAACCCCGACCAGAGCGCCAAGCGCCTGGGCGACGGCCTCTACGAGCAGAAACTGATCCAGCAAGCCGTGGTCGCCCGCACCGGCCAGCGCTTCATCGACGGCCAGACCTCGGACGAGGCGGTTTTCAAGTACCTGATGAACAACGCCATCGCCAGCAAGAGCCAACTCAACCTGAGCCTCGGTGTAACCCTCACGTCACAGCAAGTCGCGGCCCTGACCCACGACATCGTCTGGCTCGAAGAACACGAAGTGAACGGCGAAAAAGTCCTGGTGCCGGTGCTGTACCTGGCCAACGCCAACAACCGCCTCGCCGCCAACGGCGCGTTGATCCAGGGCAGCGACGTGACCCTGATCGCTGGCAAGAACCTGAACAACGCCGGCACCCTGCGCGCCAGCCAGAACCTGGAGGCGACGGCCAAGAATGATTTGGTGAGCAGCGGGTTGGTGGAGGCGGGGGAACGGTTGAACTTGCTCGCCACCAATAACCTGACCAACAAGGCGGGGGGGATCATTGCCGGGCGGGACGTGACGCTCAAGGCCACGAACGGCGACGTCGTCAACGAGCGCACGGTGACCTCCCACGACAGCAGCGTCGGCGACTACAGCCACGCGCGCGACTTCGTGGACAGCGCCGCCCGCATCGAGGCCGCGAACAAACTGGTGATCAACGCCGGGCGCGACGTTCTCAACACCGGCGGTGTGTTGAAAAGCGGTGGCGACATGACCATCGATGCCAAGCGCGATGTCAGCATCACCGCCGTAGAAGAGCGCCACTCCGACAGCCGTACCGACTTCCTCGACTCAACCCTCACCCAGCACGGCGCCAGCATCAGTGCCGGCGGGGACCTGACCGTCAATGCCGGCGGCGACGTGACCGTGGTGGCGAGCAAGCTCGACGCCAAAGGCGACGTGACGATGGACGCCAAGGGCGACCTGCTGTTCGCCACCGCCGCCGACGAACAACACAGCTACTTCAAGGACAAAAAGGAAACCCGCCAGGAAGACCACGTCAGCCAGATCGGCACCACACTGGAGGCCGGCGGCAAACTCACCCTCAAGTCCGGCAAGGACATGACCCTGGTTGCCAGCGATATCAGCGCCGGTAAAGAAGCCTACCTGCACGCCGACGGCGACCTGCAACTGCTGGCTGCATAGGACCGCGACTACACACTGTACGACATGAAAAAAAGCGGCAGCTGGGGCAGTAAAAAGACCCAGCACGATGAAGTGACGCAGATCACCCACATCGGTACGCAGATCAAGTCCGGTGGTGACCTGACGCTGTCCAGTGGTGGAGATCAGCGCTATCAGGTGGCGAAGCTGGAGAGTGGCAAGGACATCACGCTGGACAGTGGTGGGGCGATTGTTTTCGAAGGGGTGAAAGACCTGCATGACGAGAGCCATACCAAGAGCGATGGCGACGCCTTCTGGACCTCATCGAAAGGCAAGGGCAATACCGACGAGACACTGCGCCAGACCCAGATGATCGCCAAAGGCAACATCACGATCAAGGCTGTCGAAGGTCTGCGAATCGACCTCAAAGAGGTGAATCAGCAAAGCGTCAGTCAGACCATTGATGC
>NZ_BOMA01000035.1:0-4838 GCF_016861935.1 Pseudomonas sp. 008
TGAGGGATCCCCACAAATCTACCCCAGCGCCTGCGCCTGTTGATGTACCTCGGCTCGCAATACGTGCTCAAGTCTCTCCAAGGTTTTTCGAGAGTTCGAGCCGCGTCCGCTACGCCAGTATTCCAAACCCAGCCGCCACAGCGACAACACCCGTCGGCGTTTAAGGCTATTGCTTTGAAAGCGATGTTCATGACCCGCTTCACGGGCCTGCAACCCCGTTAAACAAATGATGTAGTTAGCCAAAGCTGAGATCAGGGAATAAACGGGGACAGACCACGTTTTTTGGGAGCAGGGGAATAAACGGGGACAGACCACGTTTTTTGGGAGCAGGGCAGAGCTCTTTCGATTTAAACGTGGTCTGTCCCTGATTTCTCTCAAAACACGCACTCACGTCATCAGCGGCGAGTCCCTGGATGTCATCCAGGCGGGTGGAAATATCACCCTCGATGCCGCCGAGAACATTAACAACAGCGTGGTTCACCCGTACATATGCCTATGTGGCGGCGGGTCGTACCCAAACCGACACCGGCGCGGGTAGTGGCTACTCGACGCCGATCTCCATCAACGCGCAACTCGCCCCCGACCTGGCCCAACAACAAGTCAACCCGCTGACGCTGCCCGGCTTCAGCCTGCCCCTCGGCCAGAACGGCTTGTTCCGTTTGAGTCAGGAAGGCAGCACCCACCCGACCGGCACTGGCCCACAAGACTGGACCCTCACCGGCGCCACTGTCACCGCGTCCACCAGTGCGCCGGTCACGCTCAACCGCGTGCAAGGCCTGCCAAATAGCGCCGGCAAATCCCAGCCGCACAAATACCTGATCGAAACCAATCCGGTACTCACCGACCTCAAGCAGTTCATGAGTTCGGATTACCTGCTGAGCAACCTCGGCTACAACCCGGACACCAGCGCCAAACGCCTGGGTGACGGCCTCTACGAACAGCGCCTGATCCAGCAAGCGGTCGTCGCCCGCACCGGCCAGCGCTACATCGACGGCCAAACCAGCGACGAAGGCCTGTTCAAGTACCTGATGAACAACGCCATCGCCAGCAAGGACGCCCTCAATCTGTCGGTGGGTGTCAGCCTGACCTCGCAACAAGTCGCGGCCCTGACCCACGACATCGTCGGCTCGAAGAGCACGAAGTGAATGGCGAAAAAGTGCTGGTGCCGGTGCTGTATCTGGCCCAGGCCGAAGGCCGCCTCGGCCCGACCGGTGCGCTGATCGCCGGCAACGACGTGACGCTGATCGCCGGTCAGAACCTCGATAACGTCGGCACGCTGCGCGCCACCCATAACCTGTCGGCGACGGCGGGCAAGGACTTGGTCAGCAGCGGTCTGATTCAGGCGGGTAATCGCCTGGACGTGCTGGCGGGTAATGACGTTGTCAACAAGTCGGGCGGCATTCTTGCGGGTCGCGATGTGAGCGTGACGGCGACCCGAGGTGATGTGCTCAACGAGCGGACCGTCACCGCGATGGACAGCAACACCCGTTTTGGCAACAAGCACATCGACTACGCCGACAGCGCGGCGCGCATCGAAGCGGCCAACGACCTGAGTGTGTCGGCGGGTCGCGACATTGCCAACGCTGGCGGTGTGCTGAGCAGTGGCCGTGATATGGCCTTGAGTGCCGGGCGCGACGTGGCCGTGACCTCGGCGGTGGTGGCCACCAACGACACGACCAACAGCCGCATCAGTACCAGCAGCACCAAGCAGCTGGGCGCGAGTGTGAGTGCCGGGCGGGATTTGGCAGTGGAGGCCGGCCGGGATATCGCGGCGGTCGCCAGCCAGATCGATGCCAAGCGCGACATCTCCATGACGGCGACCGACAACCTGACCATCAGCTCGGCAGCGGATGAAGAGCACTCCCTGTCCAAGAGCAAAAAACTCACCAGGCAGGAAGACCACGTCAGCCAGGTCATGTCGGGTGTCAGGGCGGGTGGCAACGTGAAGTTGGATGCCGGTAAGGATCTCGCGGTTATCTCCAGCCGCATTAGCGCAGGGGATGAGGCGTACCTGGTGGCGGGTGACAACCTCGATATTCTTGCGGCGAAAGACAGCGACTACTCGCTGTATGACATGAAGAAAAAGGGCTCCTTCGGCGCGAAGAAAACCAAACGCGATGAAGTGACCGATGTGAAATACATCGGCAGTGAAATCTCCACCGGGGGCAACCTGACCTTGGCCAGCGGTGGGGATCAGCGGTATCAGGTGGCGAAGCTGGAGAGTGGCAAGGACATCACGCTGGACAGTGGTGGAAACATCACGTTTGAAGGCGTGAAGGACCTTCACGACGAGAGCCATACCAAAAGCGATGGGGATCTGGCCTGGTTTAAGGCCAAAGGTTCGGGCACCACGGATGAAACCCTCCGTCAGAGTCAACTCGTCGCCCAGGGACGACTGGTGATCAAAGCGGCTGGCCAGATCAGCATCGACATCAAACAAGTCGACCAGCAAAGCGTCAGCCAGACCATTGACGCCATGGTGAAAGCCGACCCGGCCCTTGCCTGGATGAAAGAGGCTGAGGCTCGAGGCGACATCAACTGGCGTCAGGTGAAGGAGATTCACGAGAGCTTTAAGTACGACACCTCAGGGCTTGGTGCCGGCGCAAAAATCGCCATCGCCATCCTGATGTCTTTCATCATGGGGCCGGCGGGACTGGGCTTGGTGGGCGCTGGCGCCGGGGGAGCAGTTGTCACCAGCCTGGCGACCACTGCGGTCACCAGCACCATCAGTAATAAAGGCAACCTGGGCGCGGCATTCAAGGAAACATTCAGTGCTGACAGCCTCAAAGGCGCCGCCATTGCTGGATTTACTGCGGGCATGCTCGATTACGCGGACGCCAATTGGTTTGCCGGTGCGTCGGAAGGTACAAAGTCCATTCTCACCAGTACCAACTTCACCGACATTGCGACACGGTTGGCTGGGCGTGCGGTGATTTCCAGCGGCATCTCAACCGCCATTGGGGGCGGCAGTTTTGGCGACAACCTCGGTGCGGCACTGGTGGGGGAGGCGGGCAATGTGGCCATGGCTACCGGGTTTAACTGGATTGGCGACATTACGATCAAGTTCCCGGAAGGCAGTCTCGAGAAAGTAGTCGCTCATGCGTTGATGGGCGGCTTGCTATCGAAGGCGATGGGGGGCGATTTTGCCACTGGCGCAGCGGCGGCGGGGCTCAACGAAGCGATGATGAATCAGCTGATCAGCCTTGCGAATGGCAACGATCAATTGCAAGTAATGATGTCGCAGTTGACGGGGCTTGTGGCTGCTGCGGCGGTAGATGGGGATCTTCAGCAGGGAGCCAACATTGCGGAGAATGCCACGACCTACAACTATCTCTATCACCGTGAGGTGAAAGAAATGCTGGCGGAAATGGACAGCAAGGAGACCGAGGAGGAAAAGCGAGCCGTTAGAGATCGATACGCCGCCCTCGACGACCAGCGTGAGCTGGAGCGTGATGAGCTTTGCAAGCGGTCCCCCGAAATCTGTCAAGCAATTGCTCATGGCCTGGTGGATGATGATCAGAAACTGACAGCACTGATTGAGCAACTGAGAGCTGAAGATAAGGGGGGGGCAGCTTTCTACGTAGGTCATATACAGGAGGGGAATCTAAGCTCAGCAGGGTCCATGGCGGCTGATGTGAGTTCTTTGAACGGTAGCGCCCTGACTAGGGTTGCTGCAGATTTTGTAAAAATGGGCATCGGAATTATTCCTGGTCTAGGAGCTGGAAAGGGAGCAACTACACCGAAAGAGATTGGGACCATTACGACAAGAACAACAAAAAATGAAACCCGTCTAGGTGGTCAACCGGGGGAGCCTGGTGTAAAAATAGTATTCAAGGATGGCACCGAGTTTGATATGACGCGAACTAGAGTTAAGGAAACAGAGAGTAATCCTTATGTTCCAGGTCGCACTAGACCAGTAAAATTTGACGACGCTGTTAATAAACAAGGTGATAAGCGAGCTCCGACTAAAGCGGAGTTAGAGTGGTTTGATAGTATTAAATGGGACTGATGAGATGATTGACTCAAAAACTGGTGAGCGAATTTTGGTCCAAATGGATGAGGTATATGGTCCTTATATTCGCGTGTCAACATTTCAAGATGGTGGCGCCTTGGAAGAAGTTTTGGATGAGATTTATTATGTGCTTTATTGGAAGGGAACCCCTGAGGATCTCAAAGATTTTGGCGGTAATGAATACTACTTTGGTGGTGCTGCTGATCCGGTAAAGTTGCAAGCTATTCTCGATGCTATTGAATTTCACTGACGGCGGATGTCCGTAACGGAGAGGATTTATTTTGCTAGGGGGGCACCGTGAGGGTGGGAAAAAGAAGAAAAGGGGCCGCCCATTAGCCGGTCTCAAGTCAAAGAGAAAAGGGGACGGATTTATTTGTTTGTAACGGAGATATCGTACGTTATAACCCGACTACAGATGAGTTTGGTGTCGTATCGAGCGGGGGAAGTATTCGCACATATTAAAAACCTGATCCAGCAGTGCATGGGAAGGGATCTAATTTGGACTATTTCAATGCTCAATAGTAATAAAACATATATTTGTCCGGTCTGTAGGTATCCTGATCTTAATGAGGCCGCATATGATGGTTTTGGCTGCGCTTCGTATAATATTTGTCCATGTTGTGGAACGGAATTTGGATATGATGACTCGACAGTAGCTCACGCTGATTTACGTAAAAAATGGATTTCTGAGGGGATGCAATGGTGGAGTAAACATCAGCTAAAACCCACTGACTGGGATCCAGTTAGGCAACTAAAAGCAGCTAAAGTCATCGATTAGTTTTTGCGAAAGGTGGGGCGCAAAAGGCGATCCCCCCCCAAAAAAAAA
>NZ_BOMA01000036.1:0-3677 GCF_016861935.1 Pseudomonas sp. 008
TCGTGTGAAATTCACGCATGGTGTCTTATGACTAATCATGTCCATTTGTTGATTAGCCCTCATGAGCACAGCAGTACCAGCTCGCTTATGAAAGGAATAGGGCAACGATATGTGCAATACATAAATCGTACATATGGACGTAGTGGGACTTTATGGGAAGGGCGCTTCCGTTCGTGCCTTGTTCAAAGTGATAGTTATGTATTAATAAACGGGGACAGACCACGTTTTTTGGGAGCAGGGCAGAGCTCTTTCGATTTAAACGTGGTCTGTCCCTGATTTCAAGGTTCTGGGATCTGTTTTTGGAAAAGGGGTTGCGAGCGAGGCGATAGGTGGGGGAAGCTCGGCTGTAGCGAAAGGCTTGGGAGAAGTAGGGGGTGCAAAAGACGTTGTAAATGCCGTGGAGGGTGTTCCTGGTCGTGTACAGTCTCGTATAAACGTTGCTAACGGTCGCGCAGAAACCACGCCTCTGCGGGACAATGGCAATCCAGTATCTGCGGGGTTCGACCATGTTCTTGATGGCCATTTCGGTAGAGAAATCTCCAACTCGCGTTCAGTATTTACGATTGCTCCAAATGAACTGAAAGGGATTTTGCAGAGCAGTGATGTCGTGAAGTCTCCGGTTTTGGCACTGCCAGATGGTCAGTTTGTAAGAACAGTTGATGTGGGGCGAGTGATTGGCACTACTACGCTGAAGGATGGAGGAGCCCCCACTTCTGTGATAAAAGTGTTTACCGACAAAGCCGGTAACCTGATCACAACCTTTCCGGTTAAGGCGGGCAATTGATGCGATCTCTCTCTCCGAAAGTCTGGCACGAGTTGCAATCAGCTGTTACGCGCATGAGTGATAAGTCCTCACTGAGGAATATTCTTGACGTAATCCTTTTGTGGTTACGGCGCAATTATGAATGCTTTTCTGTTGAGCCGTTCTCGACCTATAATTTTTATGAACTTTCCCATATAGATGAGAAGTTGATGCCTGTAGAGTTTTCTACTTTTAAACTTAGCGAATTAGCTCACCTTAAAAAAGTAATTTTACGCTACAAGTCCAAAGACGTAGAAGCTATCGCGCGCTTTTTGCGCGATACAATAGAAGAGTTGGTTACTATTGAGATTGATGAACAATGTCCTAGGTGTGAGTCTCATGGTATGCGCATTTTTGTAGGAAAACAGAACGGATTATTGGCTTTTCAGTGTAATGTCTGTGGTCACGCCCATTACTCAGACGGATCTAAAGTCGAGGTAGGTGGATTGGACTTTGTACGCGAGGTTAGGTTGCGAGAGCTTGGCCTGATTTAATGGTGCAAAAGCAATCGATGATTCTGCTGCCTATACAAAATGGTGGGAAAATGTTGCTCGACCTAAGACTCTAACTGATAGAGAGGCTAGGGCTTGGTACTTATCTAAAGAGGCAGAAATTCCCAGTCGAATTGATGCAAGACTGTCGCTGGAAGATCAGGCTAAACAGGCGTTTTCCATGAGGAATGATTTAAGGTCTACAGCTAGAGATTTAATGTCTAACAGAGATTTGGCAGACTCTTTGAATAAGAGCGATCCCAATAGAACGTGGTCGGAGATCGCTAATAAATACTCGTCACAAGGTCTTTCTGGGGATGATTTGTGGCGCAAGATTATCGAAAAATCCCAGTCATCTAGAACAAGCGTAAATAATGGGTTGGGGATGTGAGCATGAATCGTTTTTCTGAGTCTAGTTCCGAGCTTGGTCATTTTGTCTATTTTAATGAGTATGAAGAAGAAAGCTTTGAGGAATTTGTTGGTGTTGTTTTGGAAAAACTAAATGCAGAAGAAATAAAGCGTGAGCAAGGCCCTTACTCAATTCTGGTTGCTATTGAATATGCAGGGCATAGGCTTGTTTTGACAAGCGGCTCATTCGAAGGGTGCTACATATCTATAGATAAAAGTGAGGCATGGTTAGCGAAAAAAATTATAGAGTCATTCTGACTTAGCTAGTTGGTGCAAAAGGCGCAGGTGAAGTTGCCTCTATAGGCGGAAAGACCTGTGTTTATAACTGTGTTGTTGATGGTGTGACTCGTTATGTTGGAATAACCGACGACATAGTTAAGCGCGGTCAAGCTCACCTCAGAGAAAAAGGCATCACGATTGACAGAATAGAGGGTTTACAGAACCTTTCACGTGCTGACGCACGGGCAGTCGAGCAAACACTGATCGACTACCATGGCCTTGGTAAAGATGGCGGCACGTTAATCAATAAGATTAACTCTATATCGTCTGTCAAAAACCCGACTAAGTATGAGCAGGGTTTGATTCGCGGCGCCGAGCTGCTGAAAAAAGCTGGATATGAAGGATTTTAAATGGCTAAGAAGGTAAAGCTGGGCGACATTTTGCAGGTGTTAACCTCGCAGGGTGTCGCATATGCGCAAGTTACTCATAAGCATCCGGAATTTGGTTTTTTAATACGTGTTTTCCCCGGATTTCATAATGAAAAACCAAAAGATTTTTCGGTTGTTGTTGATGGTGAACCACAATTTTCCGCATTTTTTGTTGTTCAAAGTGCGGTAAATCAAGGCCTTCTATCCGTTGTGGCAAATGTTCCGGTTCCCGAAAGGTTACAAGTGTTTCCTACGTTCCGTTCCAGGAATGGCGGGCCGGGAGGCTCTATTTGGCTATGGAATGGAAGCGAAGCACTTCGGCTGGAGAGAGAGATTAGCTCGGAAGAGCTGAAGCATTCCACAAGAGGAATTATCAGTGCGCCATTGCTTGTTGAGCGTATTGAAAAGAATTACAGAGCCGAGACCCATGAGGTTTGGTGAGTTGTAGAAGTTTCAACTTGATCTGACACTTTCGACACCGGCCTCGCGCCGGTGTTTTTGCACCCTATCTGCACCCTTTTTGCCGCCTTCTTGCATCCTATTTGCATCCTTTCTGCAGTCAAGTTGCATCCTTTTTGCACCCACCCTGACGACCTACGGTCTAGCTGCTCAATACGCCCTTTTTGAGCATGATTTTTCGCCCCTTAACAGGAGCAAAATCTCAATACACATCACGCACCTCTCGCGAGGTGGGTATTTTCTATATGTATCAATTAGTTATCCGGTTTCTGTCTTCTGGGTGCTGTTATACATTTGTAATACAAAACGAGTGTTTCACCCAGCAAGCACTGACGTGAGTTGTATAGCATTTGTTATACACAGCGGCAGCCCCACAGAACTGGTCCTTTTTTCAAGGTTGGCCCGTTTTATTGGCCCGGCAAGCTGTCTCTTTTAGTCGCAGCTTGTGTCCAGCGCTTGGCGTCGTGCATGTGCAATACGCTACTGATCACTGTCTCCAGGGCTTCGCGCTCTTTGTCATCCAGCTTGGAAATGGCCTCAAACTGAAGTTTCAGGCGGTCATCCGGCCCACGTTCTCCCTCATCAAATAGCAGCATATCGGCGCTGACACTCAGAGGGATAAACGGGGACAGACCACGTTTATCGAGGGTTGGATACTGCTCCTTCAATTTATTTGTGGTCTGTCCCGATTTCGCCCTCCGGGCAGAACGGCCTGTTCCGTTTGAGCCAGGAAGGCAGCACCAACCCGACCGGCACCGGCCCACAAAGCTGGAGCCTCACCGGCGCCACTGTCACCGCGTCCACCAGTGCGCCAGTCACCCTCAACCGCGTGCAAGGCTTGCCGAGCAATGCTGGCAAATCCCAACCGCA
>NZ_BOMA01000037.1:0-3458 GCF_016861935.1 Pseudomonas sp. 008
TGTTGGAGATTGATCGTTCCCACGCGGAGTGGAGCGTTGGAACGATCACGAGTGAAGGGGACAGACCTATTTACCCTGATCTACCAGCGCCCCAATGCTGACGACCACTCGTCGCTACTGTCAGATCTGACAGTAGCCGCCTTCTCCGTTCCGCTATCTGATAGCTCCAGTCCACTTCCATCGTGCCGGAGCCCAGCCATGACCACCCCCGAATCAATCGACGACGGCATCCTCGCGCTGTCCCCGCCTGACGTGCTGGGCGCTACCCCGTCGGTTGTAGGTGCACATCGCGGTGTTTCGCTGTTGATTTATGACTTGGTCATTGATGGAAAGGGCGCGACGGTAGAGGTAGATCCGCCGTTGTCGGGCACGGTCGATCCGGGTGACGTCATTTGGCTATGGCTGTTGGGCGAGACGGCGTTTCTGGACAGTAAAATCATTACCGATGTGAACGCCAAAACGATCCTGCGCATCCCCAAGGGCCGCCTGCATCCCGACCGGATCAACGAGCTGTTCTACACCATCACCCGCAACAGTTCGAACATCGGCAAATCCGAGCCCAATCTGACCCTGCTCTACAACAAGATCCGTCCCGGCCTGAAAGACCGGTTTCCGGAGATCGACGGCCATTCCGAGCTGGCATTGCTGTTGCCCGACGCGATCAAGCACGGCGTCGGCCCTGACTTTGTCAGCGCCCAGGTGTGCGTGTCCTACCCGTATTGCCGGGCCTACGACACGATCACCTTGAAGTGCAACGGCGAAATCATGACGTACAAAGTCGGCGCGAATGAAGCGCCTCAGCCGCCAAACCCCGGCTCGGCGGACCCGATCACCGTGTGCTTTACCGTGACTCGCGCCTACCTGGAGAGCGCGGTCAGACCGGATGGCAAGCTCGATTTTTCCTGCACCTGCACTGACCAGCTCGGCAATACCCCGGACACCGACGCGGTGTGGTCGGCGACGCAAAGGGTGGATGAAGACCTGGCGGGGACGCGCCTGCCGGCGCCGATCCTGCTCGAAAGAATGGGGGACTATCCGGGAGATGATCCCACCCGGATCGAGCGGGACAAGTTGGACGGTGGTCCGCTGTTCGTGATCGTCGCCACCACTGACAACCGTTTCCTGCCGGGGGACATCATTGAAGCGACCTACACCGCGAAAGTACCAGGGCAACCGGAGGACCTTGTGGTGCTGGTGAACGGCGTGGTCGAGACCGATCCATTCGGGCAGAAGAAGCCATGCATACTTCAGGTGCCCAACGACAAGGTGATCGCCGAGAGTGCGGTGACGGTGGTCTATACGCTGAAACGAGGCGGTACGGTGATCGCCAGTTCTGCGACCGCCAAGGCACAGGTGATTGCTGAAAGGACAATTACCCTGAATCCGCCAGTCCCTGCCGCCAATCCGGTCGATCCGCTCGCTCACTCACAAGGTGTGGAGGTTGAGGTTGCCTTTGCGGGATCGTTGCCGAAGGATCAGGCGCTACTGGTCGCGGTCAACGCTTTACCGGGTTCATTGCCGTTTTCGATGTTGCCGCTCGATCCGGACCATCGGGCTGTTTTTACCCTGGATGCCGCGTTTTTGGGGCTATGGCACGGCAAGCAACCGCAGTTGCGTTGGGACCTGATTCGAAACGGGGAGGTGATTGCGCAGTCGTCGGCGTTGGTGTTGACGGTGAACCGGATTGCGCATGAGGATCCGCGGCTGACGAGGCCGGTCATTGTCGGCCATCCAGAGCAAATTCTGGAAGTTGCCAAGTTGCTGGCGACCGACAAACTGAGCATTGCGCAGTGGTTGTTGCAGACGCAGTACATACCTGTCTGGTTGCGTTTTGACGGGATCCTGGCCAATGGACAGTCGGACTTCCGCATTATCTGGAGCGGGCAAATCCATCGGTTTGAACCGTCGGATCTGGTGATCTCGCTGACAGCGGCGCTGGTCAACTGGTTGAAGAGCCTCAAGGATGGCAGCGAAGTCACCATTACCTTTGCGGTGAATTTCGACAAGGTGGTCGACGAGGCGAAGGCGGTGAGGTTTCCAGTGCGTGCGTATACCGTAAAAGCGATTGCCCCGTTCTTCCTTGATACAACACCCATAAACCTCGATGGGCTCAATGTATCCATAGCGGGTACGGAGATCGATTGGGAGTTAACCGGTAAAGACCCTGTCGGCACCGCCGCAACCCGTGAGCCAACAGGCGGCTATCCTCCATACACCTATCGATCTTCTCATCCACAGTTCGTGTCCGTTGACAGTATGGGCAGCGCGCGAAGTGAAGGAAACGGCACTGCCACTATCTATGTTTCAGACGCCAAAGAAACCAAGTCATACAAAGTCACCGCGTCCAATGTCACGGGAATTCTATATAACCCCGACTTGCTGGATCTCAATCAGGCCAAACAGTGGGTTGACATGCACGGTTCACCAATAACACCGAGCGCTAATATCCCACCCCTTTCAATCATAGCGACGAAATACGTCATTCCCCTTCCTGCGAACAGCCGCCGCGTCTATTTTATCGGCGTGCGACCGGGCCATTCCTCTGGCGCGTATGCCGGATATTTCAATGATGTTCAACCAATAAGATGGGTAGCTGGGCACGACACCGTCGGCGGCCGCACCTACCCTGTGATTTGTCTGCCTCGGCTGTAATAGGAGGAAAAGGAGACGTATCTATTTTCCATCCGATCCTGATGGCGAAGTCCGCTTAAACAGCGATGTTTAATCGACATCTCCAGACACTCTCTCAGGCTACACATCCTTGCGCCGTTGCCTACGACTGCGCCAGAATCCGCCGGCTTGTGCGCCTTGGGCCTGGGTCTTATCGTTTCCCCGTCGCTGAATATCAGCGATCGGGTTTGGTAGCCCGGTTACCCGGCGCATAGCGCCACCGCTTGTAGGCCTTCAGGCCTCGGTTTTATGGTGGCCATGCGTAGGGCGCTCTCGAGCGCGCCGGGTTGCCAGGTAACCGGTCTACCAACCTTCGTATGGCCGCCACCCACTCGTTTGGTAGCGAAGGGTGATGGCTCCACTTTAAATATCTGGAGTTACATCTATGTTCAAACCAACGCCAAACCCACCCGATACGGACGACGTTTCCCCCTACGAATCCATCGATTCCAAAAAACTCAACGAAGCCGCCGAGCGAGCGCTCGACTTCCACTTCCCGTCGAATGCCGACATCAAAGCCACCCCGCGAACGCGCAGCACCCTGTTTTCCGTGGACCCTGACGCCACGACCGAAACCCTGGCGGTTTATCTGGTCGAGACACTGGCCTCGGTTGATGTGATGGTTCACCAGTTGGTGGATCATCTGGACGGTGAGTCGCGTTATGCGCTGTTGGGTATTTCCAATAGCATCATGGTGGCGGAGATCGCGGCGAATCGGGTGTTGGATAACGTCGGACTGCAGGGCTAAAGCAGATCTCGAAGAGAGCTCTTACCTGTGGCAAGGGGGC
>NZ_BOMA01000038.1:0-3440 GCF_016861935.1 Pseudomonas sp. 008
GTTTTTCGTGCGTTTTTCGCATTTTTAGCGCCCCAGCACTACCCGACCTAACAGCTTCAAACTACTAAAAACACCGCCGCATAAACATCACCATCTACCCCCCATAAAGATGGGTAAATAAATGATCAATTTTCTCATTACAAATGACAGAGCTTTTGGAAAACTCCAAAGAATCGGACACCGCAATCAATCCTCTGAGCTCAACGGGAATATCTTCTACCCTAGCAAAGGCAGTGGGTATCAAATATCGAAAGTAGTCACCCATTACAGTATTCCCATCATATCCAACAGGAAAATCCTCACCTGGCACACTTCCCTCAACACCATGAAAAACGTAAAAACCTTTAATTGATGGCAGACTATACTCCGTCAACCTTCCACTAAATAATGATCTGTTGGCTACCCATTCTTCAACCTCTCGCCTAGATGAAGTATGCCTATAGGCATAAGCCGAATAAAAACCCAATATCGTCTGCCCTTTTTTATTTTCCGAGCACTCATCAAACTCAGCAGATTCCCCCCAAATAAATTCATTAAAGCTATCGAGCCTTTCATCTACATCGGAAACTTCCAAAAGTATAGCTGGGAGCGCCCCAAAGCAGTTATTTACCATGACCGCAATGGCTCCATTTTTATCCATTGCGAACCAAGTAACCAGTTCGCCAAACCCGGGTTCCCAATACTTATTCAGTGTCATCATTTCTTCTCCGGCCAGACAACCTTGCAGTTCGGACAGGTATCAATAATCGCTTTCGGGGTGATCCCCCCTTCTTCTCTGACTGTCTTCGGACGCAAAGCATCCGTAAACTTTACACCTGCTGGATTTACTCCAAACCTTACCAATTTGTCAACAGCTGCTACCTCAGCGCATGCACCTGCCGCGTTCCTACACAAACTAGTGAGCTCACCAATTTTAACACCAAGTTGATTCTCTATATAACTAACTGTACGTACATCCAGAGTTTCAGCAGTAATTTTCCCATTGCTGCTCCCCACAGCTATTTTTCCTGATGCCGGGTCATAAGCACCGATCATTGTGGCGACTTTAGACGCTTGGGTATTACTAGGAAATGCATTGATGGCGTCCAGCAACTCCTGAGTTGCACGTGCAGAGAATTTATCATTTACAGGGACATGCAGCACTGTTCTATCAAACAGCCCAACCGACTCACCAGACACAAGCGAGCTATTCTGAAAATCGTGAAAATCGGGGACAGACCACAATTAAATTGAGGGAGCAGTATCCCGCCCTCGATAAACGTAGTCTGTCCCCGTTTATCTTTCAAATTTATTGACGCTGATCGCTCAAAGGCGCGTTGGAAACCGGCTTGGTCGTATCGAGCCGCGAGCCATAAAACGAAGACCTCAAGCCTACCCCTTGCTGACCAAATCACGTCGGTCAGCAAGGACAGATGTCAGACAAAATGGGCACGCTAAATATATTAAGCAAGTGCCATTCAAATCCGTCCCTTTTCTCTCTTAACGTCCCAACTAGATTGGGGACTTCTTTGAGTAACGCTCTTCTAATCTTTCAGCAGACCTTAGAACACCGTCCCCATCATCAGGAAAGAAAGCAGAGTAAACATCAGCTGCAATTTTCATCAGGGAAACGTAGTCAGGCACTGGGATACTTGAAGTTTCCACTTCGCCCAAAAAGAAACTGACCTCACTGAAATCTTCTGGATCGTCCCAGTCCTGATCAAGAGAGTAAAAAAATCCTTCACTCACAGAGAAGCCAACTCCCCGCGATGCGTCATAGATAAACGCTGGGAAATTAGTCCTCCCTCTCGCTATAGAAGCCTCTATCAATTCGTAAAGATCTTCATAATCCAGGCCAGTTGAAGCAAATGACTCCTTGAGGCTCTCAAGCCAAGCCAATCTAGTCATCAGTTTGTCCTCGGCGGCATAGTGATAAAGGAGTTTGTTATTTCTCCAGTCTTGCTATTACGTGTCACTTGGAAGTGATAGCCATCAACTTTAATACTAGCTTCTCTCAACGCCGGATTGGCTTTAAACAAAGACTCAGCTTGGATTGCCGCTCGACTAGACATATCAGCCACCTTGCTATCCGGCAGAACCTTTGGATCGTAAGTCGTTTTCGTGGATGTAGGCTTATACCCCCCCATCAACTCGCCCTTAGTGTTGGTTCTAGGCAACTGATAGCTATACTCAACAAGGCCAGGATAACGGACATCCGTGATTTTGTTGGAGATTTTCGCACCAGTTATTTCAACCGACTCTAGGAAGGCATCGCTGTTGTGAGCACCAGAAATCGTCCCCGCCTTACTATTTCGCACGCCAATCTGGGTGTTATGACCGAGAACTGACTCGCCAAAGTTCTTCGAAAGCGTAGAAGCTGCTTGACCTCCAATCGTGGCAGTTGCTTTTGCACCAACCGTAGTCCAGTCAAATACCTCTCCCGCCTCTTTTACAAGAGTACTACCTGGGTTCGGATTCGTCACAGGAAACTCGCCGATGCCCGAAGCATTCGGCAAACGCGTGCTCGGAACCTTGACGCTGGCTACGCCCAGAGCCCCCACCACTATGTTTCCAGCAGCGTTCCAGAGATCACCATTAAACGCCTGATTCGCACCATAAGCCGCCTGGAGGACACCATTGGCCGCTGCCGCGATTCGTATGCCAGCCCCCAATGGACCAGTAAGGCCGTACAACGCCGGACTACCGAGGTTCGAAAGTCCCTGCTGCTCGTTGTTGATACGCAACATGCCTTGAGCATCTTTGTAAATCAGCTCATTTTCAGTTTTCGGCCTGCTCCAACCCAACTGATCCCAAAACCCTCCTACTTGGGCACGCGCTGCATCAGCGTAAGCATTTTTGACGTCATCCATGCCCGCATAGTGATAGTCACTGACAGGAACAGGCCCGTCACGAAGTAGCATCTGAATGCTGGCCTCGGCAGCCTCCGGACCGTACTTGAGGGCTTGCTCATAGCCATACACCTGGAGATAGGCCGAAAGCTCTATTTTGTCGGCCCTGGAAAGGGAGTCAGGATTTTTATGGAATGCCGCGAGCAGATCATCACTCCGTTGGTCCGCTCCCTCCAACGTCACTAAGCGTTTGGCAGAATCAATCCCCGGTTGTGTTGCATATTCTTCGCGCGCACGATCACGCTGAGCCTGGGAGTGATTGCCCAAGAAGTTGTACTGCGTAGCATTCGCCGCCACCGCAGCACCAACCCCGACATCGCCCCCGGACGCCGCTGCGCCTAGCACACCCACAATTTGCGACAGCGCCAGGAGGTTGGCCTGGGCCTGGTTGTACTCCGCAGAACCCGGAACAAGGTTTGAAGGTAAAAGTTTGTCGCCCAGCAATCCGACCAATACTTCGTTGGCGCCACCTGCCAGTGCTCCGGTGCGGAAATCACCGCCCATCGCTTCAGCCAGCAAGCCACCCAAGCCCGCATGCAAGAGAATTTTTTC
>NZ_BOMA01000039.1:0-2507 GCF_016861935.1 Pseudomonas sp. 008
CGGCGGTTGACAACCTGACCATCAGCTCGGCAGCGGATGAAGAGCACTCCCTGTCCAAGAGCAAAAAACTCACCAGGCAGGAAGACCACGTCAGCCAGGTCATGTCGGGTGTCACGGCGGGTGGCAACGTGAAGTTGGATGCCGGTAAGGATCTCGCGGTTATCTCCAGCCGCATTAGCGCAGGGGATGAGGCGTACCTGGTGGCGGGTGACAACCTCGATATTCTTGCGGCGAAAGACAGCGACTACTCGCTGTATGACATGAAGAAAAAGGGCTCCTTCGGCGCGAAGAAAACCAAACGCGATGAAGTTACCGATGTGAAATACATCGGCAGTGAAATTACCACCGGGGGCAACCTGACCTTGGTCAGCGGTGGGGATCAGCGGTATCAGGTGGCGAAGCTCAACAGCGGCAATGACATCACGTTAGACAGCGGGGGCAGCATCACTTTCGAAGCGGTCAAGGACCTGCATGACGAGAGTCATACCAAGAGCGATGGCGACGCCTTCTGGACCTCATCGAAAGGCAAGGGCAATACCGACGAGACACTGCGCCTGACCCAGATGATTGCCAAAGGCAACATCACGATCAAGGCCGTCGAAGGTCTGCGAATCGACCTCAAAGAGGTGAATCAGCAAAGCGTCAGTCAGACCATTGATGCAATGGTCCAGGCCGATCCGCAACTGGCCTGGCTGAAGCAAGCCGAAGCACGGGGCGATGTGGATTGGAAGTTGGTCAAGGAAATCCACGAGTCGTTCAAGTATGAAACCTCGGGGCTTGGGCCGGCTTCGCAACTCATCATTGCGATCGTCATGGCGGCTTTTGTCGGCCCTGCGGCACTGAGTGCTTTTGCCAGCATGGGGACCATCGGAGCCGCAGGCCTTGCTGCAGTGGCTTCTGGTGCGGCAACGAATGCGGCCACCAGCTTTATCAACAATGGTGGGAATCTTGGAGCGGTGTTCCAGGACGTGACGTCCTCGGAAGCGCTCAAAGGGTATGTGATTTCGGGTGTGACGGCTGGCGTAACGGCTGGTTTCTTTAACGACATTCTGCAAACAAAATTTAATCCTGATACAGGCAAGTTTGTCACTGACCTCAGCAATCTGGAGGGGATTGGTCGGTTTGGCGTAAATCAGGTATTGCAAGGCGGAACGTCCGCACTGCTGGGCAAGGCGCTGGGGCAAGAGGGTAGCGTCAGTGATGTGCTGAAAACTGCCTTGTTCAACACCTTGGCGGCAGCCAGCTTCAATGCGGTGGGTGACTACACGAAAGGTGTCTTTGACGACGGCTCTGTGCAAAAAATCGCTATACACGCAATGGTGGGCGGGTTGCTGGCTGAAGTGACCGGCGGGGACTTCAAGACTGGAGCCCTGGCGGCGGGGGCGAATGAAGCTCTAGTCGGTGTGCTGGATAATCTGGTCAAGGGTAATGACAACCTGCTGACGATGAGTTCTCAGATCGTTGGAGTCTTGGCCGCCACGGCACAGAAAGACGTTGATGCGAGCAAGCTGGAGAAGGCTGCGTGGATTGCAAAGAATGCTTCGCAATACAACAGACAGTTGCATAGGGAAGATCACGAACTCGCCGAACAATTGGCTGCGCGCAGTGGTGGAAAGTACACCGTTGAACAGATCGAAGAACAGCTGAGGCTTTCTGGTGTTAGTGGTACTGACATTCAACCAGGCTCCGACATGGTTGCCACCAAGGATGGCATCTACGACCCTTCGGCAAAATGGGTGGACCTGGGTAACGGCCAATACGTCCAGCAGTTAGTAAAGCTCGACCTGGATCTCGTAGCCTATATCCGAGCGTCGACCAGCAACTACACTTGGGCGGCTTTCCCCGTTGCTCCTGATCATGACTGGAGCAAAACACCGAATGTCAGTGACGAGGTTCGTGATCGTCTCTCGGGTCGGGTGCTTGATGCTAAAGGTGGTTTCCGCTCGCCTGTTCTGATCGATGGAGAGGCATTCAACCCACGCTTCCTGCCTTGTGGTGACGCTTCGTGTGTTGCAAGCGGTGCCGGCATTGACCTGAAGGATCCAGAAACTCAGCGCTGGATCAGCGCAGAGAACGCGAAGGCGGCAAAAGATGCCCTGGCAGTCGGGTCGCTCGTGCCTTTGCCAATGGCGTGGGTTGGTAAGGTTCTGGGATCTGTTTTTGGAAAAGGGGTTGCGAGCGAGGTTATAGGTGGGGGAACCTCGGCTGTCGTGACGAAAGGCTTGGGAGAAGTAGGGGGGGCAAAAGGAACTGGGGCTGTTGTAGATGACGCGATCAAGGCATTACCAGCTCCAAGGCAAATAGATGCATCATGGAGTGCGAGCACTTACAATAAGGGCGGTCTGATGACAGGTATTGAGCATGTATTCTATCGCCACGGACCTGACTCAGGATTTGCGAATGTTAGTAAGTTTTCGCAAGGAACATCTGTTAAAGACGTCTCTAGTTATGTTGATAACGCATTGAGATATGGGAAGGTAGCTCCTAATGGCCCAGGTGGGCACGTT
>NZ_BOMA01000040.1:0-2486 GCF_016861935.1 Pseudomonas sp. 008
GGGCTGAGGTTTTTCAGGGCTTGAACGAGCATGGGAGGGCACTCCGGCCGGGGTAGGGCGATGGAGTGATTTAAGGCCTGAAGCGGGAGGGTTGGCTACTGTCAGAAATAACAGGTAGACGCAGTTTCCAGACCAGCGGTCGGCTCGTGTGGGGTGAGCAGTGCCCATAACAAAACGGCCTTTAAAGGCCGTTTTGTTGGTGCAATTTTCAACTGGTCAAATTATCTCTGATTCGGATCCGCACTGACGGTGAACTCGTATTGAACGGGGGTTTACCTTCCTCGGCAGGCGATACCCCTTCCCATAGTCTCGTGTACTAGGCTTTTTTCATCGAAAAAACGCCAGCTTTAGGAGCAAGCCTCATCCGCTTTCCCTAACGGGAAAGCGGATGAGGTGGATAACGTTTTTCGTATCAACCCTCAAAGGTCCCGCCATTCAGCTGACATAATATGTGGCGCGGGGAATTGGTGTCTTGAGCAAAGAAATTCCAAATATTGTCGGGATGGGCAAAAGGTACGCCCGAAATGAAAAGGCCATACGTTACCTCGTGTATGCCGGAGCCGCCTCCGTATGTGACAGTTTCGGGGGGCGTAAACTTGAGAAGCATTAAATCCCTGACCCATCGGTATTGGGCAATGGAACCGTCTAATTTAAAACCTCCTACACTGCGGATCCAAGCGTCGGCTCCAGAACGATCAAGGGGGGTCGGGTTGTAAAGGATTCGGGTGACATTGGCGGTGGTAACCTTGATGCTCAGAGACTGACCCGCGTCGTCTGTTACGATGACCTCAGTCGTGCCATTCCCTTCGCTGCGGATCGTTCCCGTGGCGCTATTAGTCGAAGCTATCAGAGGATCAATAGCAGTGTAGGTATATGGTGGGTGGCCGCCCGTTGCTGGCCGATGGGCCGAGGTGCCGACAGGGTCATGACCGGTGAAGATCCAATTGAGCCCTGAGCCCGCGATGGAAATGTTGTTCCCGGAGAGACTGAGTGGGGACGTGTCCACTGAGAGGGCGGGCGCACCGCCGACCACAAACGCCAACGGATTCGAATAACTGGTCTCGTTCGTCGCGGCCCGCCAGATTGTGTAGCTGACGCTCAGCGCTTCACCGCGATGCGCTTCGAAGTATTGCAAAACAAACGCGGCGTTAAGCGAGAAGTCCACCGGCTTGCCGGCGTTCAGTGAATTGAGGGTCTTGAAATCCTCGAAGAGCAGGTTGCCGGCAGCATCGCGCAGTTGCCAGGTGACTTTGTCCTTGGCCTTGGTTGGATTGTTGACCGGGTTGGGGCAGGTGACCTTGCTGACGCCGCCAGGCAAATCCTTGGGTTCCAGCGTGCCGTCCTTCTCGCCGAGGACGCCGGGTTCGACCAGCTCGAACTTCGGCTCGCCGACGTTCAATGGCGCGGCATGCAGGGATTCACGCCTGACGATCTCGTCGCCGTCTTCCGAGAGCAGGATGTACCACAGCTCCAGCGTACCGCCTTCGAGGAGTTTGAGGTGTTTGCCCTCGACGGTGATGATGAAGCCGTTGGGATCATCGGCTTCCTCACGACTCGGCAAGAACCACTTCAGTTCCGGCTCATAGGTGCCGCCATCCGGTCGTTTGCCGAACCATTTGAGCTCGATCGCCATGCCTTCCAGGATAAGTGGGTCAAACGGAATGCGAATGCGCACGCTCTGCAGGTCAGGTTCGAGCGCGCCGCTTTGTTCGTCCAGCGCGATGGGCGCCGCCAGGCGTTGGAGTTCGCCGATGAAGTGGATGAAGCGGCCTTTGGAGTTCTGGATGATCTTGCCGTCGCGTTCCAGTTCGTAGGAAAACCTTGCCTGGGTTTTTGCCAGGGCACGGGCAGCGGGGTTGGACAGGAGCACTTCGACCAACGTGGGCGGGGTTTTATCGATGGACTGGCGCACCTTGAGGTCGATGGCGTCACCGTCCAGGGTGATGCCCGTGAGGTTCATGATGATGACGTCGTCCTTTTTGAACTCAGCCGACGCTGCCCAGACCTGCAGAAGCAGCGGTTCATCTCTACCCAGCTTCTTGAGGTCGAGGATGTCGCCGTCGGCTTGTTTGAGGATGGGCGCCTCCAGCCGCGAGTTACCGGTGTCGACGACGATGCGCGTTTCCTTGCACCAGTCTTCGGACTGGTTGTACACCCGGTCGCGGACCATGAAGGTGACGGCCAGGCCTTCGAGGCCGGAGTCGCCGGCCTTGAGGATGGTGGCTTCGTCGATGTGGACCTTGATCGGGTTGTTCAGCGGGTCATCGATCTGCGCCTGGGTGACGGGATCGGACAGCACCAACTGGCCGCCCCAGCTCACCGTGATCACATCGCCCACGGCGATGTTTTCGTAGGGGCGGTCGGTGCCGCTGCCGGGTTTGGCCTGGATAAGGATGTCCACGCCATCTTTGGCGCTGTCCTTGTCCACGCCATCCTGGACGATCTCCTTCGGGTCGCACCCCATGTTCAACCCGGAATGCCCATAA
>NZ_BOMA01000041.1:0-1957 GCF_016861935.1 Pseudomonas sp. 008
AGACATAACGTGATCAAAAGTTTTGATCGGGTTGATCAACAGACTTACAGCAATTTCCTTGAAGCTTTCTCTGGGGAAAAGGGGACGCATTTATTTTCTACCCACCGCACGACCCAAACAAATAAATCCGTCCCCTTTGCGCTTTAACCTGCCCGCTTTGCCTTTGCAAAACAGACAAATAAATCCGCCCCCTTTTCTTACTAATATTTACTCAGCGCCATCACTTCCTCTCCAACCAGACAATTTCCCACTTCAAAAAAAAAACATCAGTAACTGGAAAAACCTTGGATACAGCAACTCACAGCTCCCCTATTTTTTCACCACCACCCTATTACATACCACTATACGGATCAGCAATATTATCACCAAGCTCATTTATCGCACTTCCTATCTCCGCCGCCACTTCGGACGACAGACCATTAACATCCTGAGTCGATATAAATCTGAATAGTCCAACAAGGCCTAGCCTTGCAGCAACAGCAATAAGACATTCAACAATTTCCAAATTATCAGCATTCCAGCGTAAAATTAAAGCCCGTTCTATTTCACCTTTTAAATAGTCACCCAAAACTGTATACGTTTGCCATTGACGATCGCTAAGTTCAAGAAAGCTCCTTACGATCTCAGAGTTCTCACACTCAGCAAGCGAACAGCTCTCGATAAGCTCGAGAAACTCAGCATTTAATTCATCTTCGGCCATGGAGTCTGGCAAGGAACAATAATACGAAAAATTCTTCATTCTTTAAAAATCCACAGGAATGTGAGTTAAATTCGAGGGCTTTCTGTATAGCTTGCCATCTTGCCCAAGTAATTTATTTCCAATTTTTATTTGCGCAGTCCATCCTGCACCAGAGTTGGACTCTGGAAATTTTGCAGCTGCGTTTGTATCAGGCGAGTGCCACTTAATTTCAATTTTTTGCCCTCCCCAAACGTACTGATACTTACTCCCTTCACTGATGGTAGCAGAAGATTTGAAGCTATCTGCAATACCTGGGGGAATTAGCTTCTCCAAATCAGCAGCTTTTATTCGCCCATTACTCATAAATTCGGACGCATAGACCTTAGCGTCAAAGAATGCTGGAGGCCTACTCGGCTCTGGCTGATTCAGATATCCAAAGTCTCCATCTGCTTTTGATATAGCGTTGTCCCACTCCGGAGTGGTAGAACCGGGTTGTCCTTTTCCTCCACCGACGGGTGACGTTTCACCGATCGGTTTCAACTTAACGCTCCCGGTTTCTCCTGATGGATACATTCCCGGTATTACATTTATCCCGAAGGGATTGAATCCGGTTTGATCAAGGTAGACGGCGGCCTCTTTCAACCATGCCCCGTCATTGTTGACCCACAAATTACCGATCTGATCTAAGTGATTTAGACCGGCAACAGTCCAATCAACCGCATTTCGCTGGGTCTGATAGTAATAAGCAAGATCGCTGTCCGAACCGCCCGGATTTAATACCTCAGTCCGCTCAATCAGACTCCCCAGTTCTCTGGCCCCCTCATCTATCTCAGCACGTATCTGCGCGCAGTTTCTCGTGGCCTGGCAGTTTTTCAGTCGCTCCCGATTAGCATCGCTACGAGCATCGAATTCTTTTTTAACTGCCTCACAGTTACCTTTGAGCCGACATGCCTTCTCTGCCGCAGCTAAGTCCTCCACATCCCGATGATTCAAGAAGTTGTACTGCGTAGCATTCGCCGCCACCGCGGCACCCACCCCGACATCCCCACCCGAAGCCGCCGCCCCTAGCACACCGACAATTTGCGATAACGCGAGAATGTTGGCCTGAGCCTGGTTGTACTCCGCAGAACCCGGAACAAGGTTTGAGGGTAAAAGTTTGTCGCCCAGCAATCCGACCAACACTTCGTTGGCGCCACCTGCCAGCGCTCCGGTGCGGAAATCACCGCCCATCGCTTCAGCCAGCAAGCCACCCAAACCCGCATGCAGCAGGATTTTTGC
>NZ_BOMA01000043.1:0-1591 GCF_016861935.1 Pseudomonas sp. 008
TTCTGTCAACTTTGTTGCACCCAACGATGCTCTGGCCGGCGGCAACTCCCTGAGCGTGAAGATCGACGATGCCAAGGGCGGCAACTACGAGAAACTGGAAGTCGACGGCAAGTCGGCCGACACCTCGGTGACCGACACACCGGACACCACCACCCTCAGCCTGTCGGCAACCGACTCGGTCGCCGAAGGCGGTTCCATCGTTTACACCGCCACCCTGACCAATGCGGCTGGCACGCCGGTCACCGTGACCTTGAGCAACGGTGCGGTGATCACTATCGACGCCGGCAAAACCACCGGCACCGTGACTGTCCCGGCACCGTCCGATGACGTTTACAAAGACGCTGGCACAGTACAGGCGAGCATATCCACCGCCACCGGTGGCAATTTCGAGAACCTGGTGCCGAACACTGCCCCGGCAGTCACCACCGTCAATGACACCATCGACACCAGCACTGTTTCGCTGACTGCGACCGCGAACGTGGCCGAGGGTGGCACCGTGGTGTACACCGCGTCCGTCACTGCTCCGGTGACTGGTTCGCCAGTGGTTGTGACCCTGTCCAACGGCCAGACCATTACCATCCCGGTCGGCTCGAGCAGCGCCAGTGTCAACTTCACCGCGCCGAACGATGCCTTGGCTGGCGGTGGTTCTTTGAGCGTCAAGATCGACGACGCCAAGGGCGGCAACTACGAGAAACTGGAAGTCGACGGCAAGTCGGCGGACACCTCGGTGACCGACACACCGGACACCACCACCCTCAGCCTGTCGGCAACCGACTCGGTGGCTGAAGGCGGTTCCATCGTCTATACCGCGACCCTGACCAATGCCGCCGGCACACCGGTCACCGTGACCCTGTCGAACGGCGCGGTGATCACCATCGCCGCCGGCGCCACCAGTGGCAGCGTGACTGTCGATGCACCAAAGGACGATGTCTACAAGGACGCTGGCCAAGTCGAAGTCACGATCAAGGATGCCGCAGGCGGCAACTTTGAAAACCTGGCCACCAGCCCAGCGGCAGCGGTCACCACCGTCACCGATACCATCGACACCAGCACCGTTTCGCTGACTGCGACCGCGAACGTGGCCGAGGGTGGCACCGTGGTGTACACCGCGTCCGTCACTGCTCCGGTGACTGGTTCGCCAGTGGTCGTCACCCTGTCCAACGGCCAGACCATCACCATTCCGGTCGGTGCGAGCAGCGGTTCTGTCAACTTTGTTGCGCCCAATGATGCACTGGCCGGCGGCAACTCCCTGAGCGTCAAGATCGACGACGCCAAGGGCGGCAACTACGAGAAGCTGGAAGTCGACGGCAAGTCGGCCGACACCTCGGTGACCGACACCCCAGATACCACCACCCTCAGCCTGTCGGCAACCGACTCGGTCGCCGAAGGCGGTTCCATCGTTTACACCGCGACCCTGACCAACGCCGCCGGCACGCCAGTGACCGTGACCTTGAGCAACGGCGCCGTGATCACCATCGACGCCGGCAAAACCACCGGCACCGTCACCGTTCCGGCTCCATCCGATGACGTTTACAAAGATGCGGGTACGGTCCAGGCCACCATCTCCACCGCCACCGGTGGCAATTTCGAA
>NZ_BOMA01000044.1:0-1312 GCF_016861935.1 Pseudomonas sp. 008
CGCTTCCGTTCGTGCCTTGTTCAAAGTGATAGTTATGTATTGGCCTGTTATCGCTACATTGAGATGAATCCTGTCAGAGCCAAAATGGTGACGCATCCTGCGGAATATCGTTGGTCGAGTTATCGTGCTAACGCACAATCAGAGTTTTCGCATCTCATTACCCCGCATGCTCAGTACCTATCGCTTGGGGACACAGATGTATCGACTGCTGAAGTCTATCAAGCGAGTTGGAGATAGGATTGGTTGACCAGATTCGGGCTGCCACCAATGGCAACTATGTACTTGGTGATTCGCGATTTGCGGCCGAAATTGAAGCTATGATTGGGCGACGAGCTCGGCGGGGATGCCCGGGCAGACCGAAAAAGCATTCGATTTTTTAGATGGAAAACGTGGTCTGTCCCCGTTTCCCCAGGCGGGTCAGGTTATTTCCAACGCCGGTCGGGCGGTCACAAAGCATCCGGAGTATTTTGGCTTTGAGGATACGGCAGCACTGCGTAAGGTTTACAGGAGTGATGCTCTATTGAATGAGCTTGCAGAAAATTCGATTAGAGATGTTCTACGAGGCGGGGTCAAAACCACTGGTGTGAGTGGGAGGTATCCAGCCGGATGGGTGACCTACACATTGCCTAACGGCAGGGCGGCGAGTTGGGGGCTGGATGGGGAATTTATCGGCTTCCGTGGAGTCAAGAACTGATGAAACAGCTCGAATTTGAAAAAGTAGGGGATATAAATAGTTTTTTTCCTTACTTGTGTGTTTATTTTAAAGGCGAAAGTGAGCCTTTTATGGATGTCGGGATTTCTGAGAAAGGGGTCATTGAATTTACCTTTTATCCGAGCAAAAAAAATGTGGTGTTAAGCATTTCTCAATGGGAAGAGCTATCTGCCCGTGCCCAAGTTTTTCTAATGGCTGAATTAAGAAATAAAGAATTTGAATAGAGGAAGAGAAAGGGAGGTATTTGTCTGGTTTGTCCAGAAAATAAATCTGAGAATCATCTAGCCGGCCTCCCCACCTCACGGAGGGAAAAACGGGGACAGACCACGTTTTTCCTAGGGGGTAGAGACAGCTCCCGGCGACAGCAGCGTCACCCCGCCCCAGCATCAAAAATCGCTGTCCAGCATCCAGCCACGGAACCTGCAGCCTGTTGATTATGTGGCGTCGAACGTGGGCGTCGGTGCCAGCGCGATCGACGTCAGCGCACCGGCTGCCAATTCAACCGGCTCGACACTGCCTGGTCGTTCCACGGCCTTTACCATCAATCGCGTCCAAGGGTTGCCGGCCAGCAGCGGCCAGTCCAAACCCCAGAAATACCTG
>NZ_BOMA01000045.1:0-1179 GCF_016861935.1 Pseudomonas sp. 008
ACCGTCAGTACCACCATCACCGGCGCTACCGGCGGCAACTTCGAAAACCTGGTGCCGAACCCGACCCCGGCCGTTACCACCATTACCGACTCGATCGACAACACCGGTCTGAGCCTCAGCGCCACCGGCACCGTCACTGAAGGCGGCCAGATCACCTACACCGCCACCCTGACCAACCCGGCCGGCACGCCAATGACCGTGACCTTGAGCAATGGCTCGGTCATTACCATCGAAGCGGGCAAGACCACCGGCAGCGTGACGGTCGAAACCCCGGTCAATGACGTCTACAACAACGGCAGCACTGTCAGCACCACCATCACCGGCACCACCGGCGGCAATTTCGAGCAACTGACCCCGAGCACCGAGCCAGCGCTCACCACCATCACCGACTCGAAAGACGACACCGGCCTGAGCCTGTCGGCGTCCGCCGAAGTGGCCGAAGGTGGTCAGATTCTGTACACCGCGACCCTGACCAATCCGGCTGGCACGCCGGTCACCGTGACCTTGAGCAACGGTGCCGTGATCACCATCGCCGCTGGCGCGACCACCGGCAGCGTGAGCGTCACCGCCCCTGCCGATGACGTTTATAAAGATGCCGGCCAGGTCGAAGTGACGATCAAGGATGCGGCGGGTGGCAATTTCGAGAATCTGGTAACTGACTCGACGGCCGCTGTCACCAGCGTGACCGATACCATTGATACCAGCACTGTATCGCTGACTGCTACCGCGGGTGTTGTTGAAGGTGGGACCGTGGTCTACACGGCTTCCGTAACCGCTCCGGTGACTGGTTCACCAGTGGTCGTCACCCTGTCCAACGGCCAGACCATCACCATTCCGGTCGGTGCGAGCAGCGGTTCTGTCAACTTTGTTGCACCCAATGATGCACTGGCGGGCGGCGGTTCGCTGAGCGTCAAGATCGACGACGCCAAGGGCGGCAACTACGAGAAACTGGAAGTCGACGGCAAGTCAGCGGATACCTCGGTGACCGACACCCCAGACACCACCAACCTGTCGCTCACTGCGACCGGCGCTGTAGATGAAGGCGGTCAGATCACCTATACGGCGACCCTGACCAATGCCGCTGGCACTCCCGTGACCGTGACGCTGAGCAACGGCGCCGTGATCACCATCGACGCCGGTAAAACCACCGGCACCGTCACCGTTCCGGCTCCATCCGAT
>NZ_BOMA01000046.1:0-1101 GCF_016861935.1 Pseudomonas sp. 008
GCACGAGAAACTTTGTCTGAATATGGGGGGACCATCCTCCAAGGCTAAATACTACTGACTGACCGATAGTGAACTAGTACCGTGAGGGAAAGGCGAAAAGAACCCCGGAGAGGGGAGTGAAATAGATCCTGAAACCGTATGCGTACAAGCAGTGGGAGCCCACTTTGTTGGGTGACTGCGTACCTTTTGTATAATGGGTCAGCGACTTATTTTCAGTGGCGAGCTTAACCGAATAGGGGAGGCGTAGCGAAAGCGAGTCTTAATAGGGCGTCTAGTCGCTGGGAATAGACCCGAAACCGGGCGATCTATCCATGGGCAGGTTGAAGGTTAGGTAACACTGACTGGAGGACCGAACCGACTACCGTTGAAAAGTTAGCGGATGACCTGTGGATCGGAGTGAAAGGCTAATCAAGCTCGGAGATAGCTGGTTCTCCTCGAAAGCTATTTAGGTAGCGCCTCATGTATCACTGTAGGGGGTAGAGCACTGTTTCGGCTAGGGGGTCATCCCGACTTACCAAACCGATGCAAACTCCGAATACCTACAAGTGCCGAGCATGGGAGACACACGGCGGGTGCTAACGTCCGTCGTGAAAAGGGAAACAACCCAGACCGTCAGCTAAGGTCCCAAAGTTATGGTTAAGTGGGAAACGATGTGGGAAGGCTTAGACAGCTAGGAGGTTGGCTTAGAAGCAGCCACCCTTTAAAGAAAGCGTAATAGCTCACTAGTCGAGTCGGCCTGCGCGGAAGATGTAACGGGGCTCAAACCATACACCGAAGCTACGGGTATCACTTAGGTGATGCGGTAGAGGAGCGTTCTGTAAGCCTGTGAAGGTGAGTTGAGAAGCTTGCTGGAGGTATCAGAAGTGCGAATGCTGACATGAGTAACGACAATGGGTGTGAAAAACACCCACGCCGAAAGACCAAGGTTTCCTGCGCAACGTTAATCGACGCAGGGTTAGTCGGTCCCTAAGGCGAGGCTGAAAAGCGTAGTCGATGGAAAACAGGTTAATATTCCTGTACTTCTGGTTATTGCGATGGAGGGACGGAGAAGGCTAGGCCAGCTTGGCGTTGGTTGTCCAAGTTTAAGGTGGTAGGCTGGAA
>NZ_BOMA01000047.1:0-1067 GCF_016861935.1 Pseudomonas sp. 008
GGTAAAATCTTCTGAAGTTTCTATCAGGGATACCCGAACGATGTGGGCCGATGTTCTGGAGCGTTTCGAGAAAAAAGCACCTGCCAGCGTTATGGCCAAATTGGCGCTGGAGCACGCTATTGCCCCTGAGTGGGTCGATCAGGTCTTCGAAGAACATCGGCAACGGCAGTATTCTCGTGAGCTACTGTTCTCGACCATCATCAAGCTGATGTCCCTTGTTTCATTGGGTTTGAAGCCATCCCTGCACGCCGCGGCGCGGCAACTGGAAGATCTTCCTGTTAGCCTGGCGGCCCTCTACGACAAGATCAGTCGTACCGAGCCAGCTCTGTTGCGCGCCCTGGTCACGGGCTGTGCGCAGCGCCTGGCTCCAACCATCAAGGAGTTGGGTTGCACGGCGATGCTGCCGGGTTGGCAGGTTCGGGTGGTGGACGGTAATCACTTGGCATCCACTGAGAAACGACTGGGGGCTTTACGCCACGAGCGCGGCGCCGCTCGGCCCGGGTTTTCGGTGGTTGTCTACGACCCCGACCTGGATCAAGTCATCGACCTGCAGGCATGTGAAGATGCCTACGCAAGCGAGCGTGTTTGCGTGCTGCCTCTCTTGGCCGATGCCGAGCCGGGCCAGGTGTGGCTGGCTGATCGACTCTATTGCACGCTCCCGGTCATGGAGGCTTGCGAACAGGTCAAAACCTCCTTTGTCATTCGTCAACAGGCCAAGCATCCACGCTTGATTCAAGAGGGGCATTGGCAAGAACCAGTGCCTGTGAGCACGGGCACCGTGCGTGAACAGATTATTCAGGTTAGAGGCGGTTACCAGTGTCGACGTGTCGAACTGACGCTTCACTCGCCAACAGACTCGGGTGACAGCAGCTTGATGTTCTGGAGCAACCTGCCTGAAAGCGTCAGCGCGCAGCAGATCGCGGAACTCTATCGCCGCCGCTGGAGCATTGAAGGCATGTTCCAGCGACTGGAAGCAATCCTGGAAAGTGAAATCGAAACCCTTGGTAGCCCAAAGGCCGCATTGCTCGGGTTCACTACTGCGGTGTTGGCCTACAACGTCCTGGCCG
>NZ_BOMA01000048.1:0-1045 GCF_016861935.1 Pseudomonas sp. 008
AGCTATATCGAAGCCAGCCGTTCACTTGGCGTCGGCGAGTCGGCCCTGCGCCGCTGGGTTGATCAGGTTCAGCAAGAGCGCCAAGGTGTTACGCCGCAGAGCAAAGCATTGACCCCGGAACAACAGAAAATTCAGGAGCTGGAAGCCCGGATTGCCCGGCTTGAACGGGAAAAATCGATATTAAAAAAGGCTACCGCGCTCTTGATGTCGGAAGATCACGAGCGTACGCGCTGATCAATCAGTTGAGCGTCCATGAGCCGGTTGATTGGCTGTGCAAGCTGTTTGAAGTCACTCGTTCGTGCTACTACGCCCAGCGCCTTAGGCGCCGCACGCCTGATGTTGAACGACTTCGGTTGCGCAGCCGGGTGAACGAGTTGTTCACGCAAAGTCGTAGCGCTGCGGGCAGCCGCAGTATCTTGTCGCTGATGCTTGAAGACGGTGAACAACTTGGTCGATTCAAAGTGCGCAGCTTGATGCGCGAGCTTGATTTAGTCAGTAAACAACCCGGCTCACATGCCTACAAACGAGCGACAGTAGAAAGACTCGATATCCCGAATACCTTGAACCGTGAGTTTGATGTGCCAGCCCCGAATCAAGTCTGGTGCGGCGACATCACCTACATTTGGGCCCAGGGGAAATGGCATTACTTGGCGGTCGTACTGGATCTCTGCACGCGCCGGGTGGTGGGCTGGGCGTTGTCGGAAAAGCCGGACGCTGAACTGGTGATCAAGGCCCTGGATATGGCCTACGAGCAGCGTGGCAGGCCTTCGGGTCTGCTGTTTCACTCGGATCAGGGGTCGCAATACGCAAGCCGGCTATTTCGTCAGCGATTGTGGCGTTATCGCATGCGCCAGAGCATGAGTCGCCGGGGAAATTGCTGGGACAACGCGCCAATGGAGCGCGTGTTCCGCAGCCTAAAAACGGAATGGATACCGACCACGGGCTACAGAACGACTCAAGAAGCCAAGCGCGATATCAGCCACTTCTTGATGCATCGGTACAACTGGATTCGGCCTCACCAATTCAATGGTGGGTTGGCACCAGC
>NZ_BOMA01000049.1:0-968 GCF_016861935.1 Pseudomonas sp. 008
CGTCCTTCCCATAAAGTCCCACTACGTCCATATGTACGATTTATGTATTGCACATATCGTTGCCCTATTCCTTTCATAAGCAAACTGGTACTGCTGTGCTCATGAGGGCTAATCAACAAATGGACATGATTAGTCATAAGACACCATGCGTGAATTTCACACGAATTTTTGTTGGCCTGTTCAGCAAGCAGCTCTAAATAAAAAAGGTAATCATCCTCTGAAAAAAAGCAAACTGATCTATTATTTCCTCGTTGAATCAGATGCAAGGAGAAATCGGGGACAGACCACGATTAAATTGAAGGAGCATTATCCAGCCCTCGATAAATGTGGTCCGTCCCCGTTCTCGCAATGAAGTTTGTGGGGATCCCTCAGGGTCTGCCTCCGTTTTTCGGGTAAAAAAACACCGGCGCTAGGCCGGTGTCAGATCACATCCAGGCGTCTACAGCTAAAAAGAGACGTTCAAACCGCAAGCGGAGATAAAGTCACGCATCGGTATATCAAGAGAGCTACTCTCTCCAGCAGAAAGAACATCTTGCAATGTGACAATGCCTTTTTCAAAATCTAGAGAAACGTCAAAGCAATTAAACTCGAACTCCCTCAACAGAACGTTCTCTGAGCGCATCCGCTCATCAAAGGCATCTTTCAAAATAGAGCGAACGCTGTCGTCCAACTCTTGGACGACAAATTGTTCCATTAGTGTGCCGCCACTACTCATAACCATTCCTAACTAGTACGGGAATGCAGTCTGAATCACACCATCCCGAACATTTATTTTGATTGTCGATGTTGGAGCGCCTGAGACGTTTGTTCCAATCACCTTGCCTGCGTTGTACTCAAAACTATAAACGTATAAACGGGGACAGACCACGTTTTCCATCTAAAAAATCTAGTGCTTTTTCGGTCTGCCCGGGCATCCCCGCCGAGCTCGTCGCCCAATCATAGCTTCAATTTCGGCTGCAAATCGCGAA
>NZ_BOMA01000051.1:0-587 GCF_016861935.1 Pseudomonas sp. 008
ACTTTGAGGTTCTAACTCAGGTCCGTTATCCGGATCGAGGACAGTGTATGGTGGGTAGTTTGACTGGGGCGGTCTCCTCCTAAAGAGTAACGGAGGAGTACGAAGGTGCGCTCAGACCGGTCGGAAATCGGTCGTAGAGTATAAAGGCAAAAGCGCGCTTGACTGCGAGACAGACACGTCGAGCAGGTACGAAAGTAGGTCTTAGTGATCCGGTGGTTCTGTATGGAAGGGCCATCGCTCAACGGATAAAAGGTACTCCGGGGATAACAGGCTGATACCGCCCAAGAGTTCATATCGACGGCGGTGTTTGGCACCTCGATGTCGGCTCATCACATCCTGGGGCTGAAGCCGGTCCCAAGGGTATGGCTGTTCGCCATTTAAAGTGGTACGCGAGCTGGGTTTAGAACGTCGTGAGACAGTTCGGTCCCTATCTGCCGTGGACGTTTGAGATTTGAGAGGGGCTGCTCCTAGTACGAGAGGACCGGAGTGGACGAACCTCTGGTGTTCCGGTTGTCACGCCAGTGGCATTGCCGGGTAGCTATGTTCGGAATAGATAACCGCTGAAAGCATCTAAGCGGGAAACTAGC
>NZ_BOMA01000052.1:0-491 GCF_016861935.1 Pseudomonas sp. 008
GTATCGGTAACGGTGGTGACCGCTGCCGCTGGGCTGGTGGCCAGGTTCTCGAAGTTGCCGCCTGCGGCATCCTTGATCGTGACTTCGACTTGGCCAGCGTCCTTGTAGACGTCGTCCTTCGGTGCATCGACAGTCACGCTGCCACTGGTGGCGCCGGCGGCGATGGTGATCACCGCGCCGTTCGACAGGGTCACGGTGACCGGTGTGCCGGCGGCATTGGTCAGGGTCGCGGTATAGACGATGGAACCACCTTCAGCCACCGAGTCGGTTGCCGACAGGCTAAGGGTGGTGGTATCCGGTGTGTCGGTCACCGAGGTATCCGCCGACTTGCCGTCGACTTCCAGCTTCTCGTAGTTGCCGCCCTTGGCGTCGTCTATCTTGACGCTCAAAGAACCGCCGCCGGCCAACGCGTCGTTGGGTGCGGTGAAGTTGACACTGGCGCTGCTCGAGCCGACCGGGATGGTAATGGTCTGGCCATTCGACAGGGTCAC
>NZ_BOMA01000053.1:0-488 GCF_016861935.1 Pseudomonas sp. 008
GGCGATGTGGACTGGAGGCAGGTCAAGGAGATTCATGAGTCGTTCAAGTACAGCAACTCGGGGCTGGGGCCAGCCTCACAGTTGATCATTGCGATTGCGTTGGCTGCCGTCATGGGGCCAATGATGGCCGGCATGAACACGATGATGCAGGCGGTCGCGGTGAGTGCCGCGACCAAGGCCACTGTCAGCACCATCGACAACCGCGGCAACCTTGGCAAGGTCATCAAAGACGTTACCTCGAAGGACAGTATCAAAGGTTACGTTGTGGCTGCTGCCACGGCCGGCGTAATGGACGGGCTCAATTACAACCCGGGAAAGATTGGCTTCGATGCCAATAGCCTGAAGATTGTGGCGATCAAGGTGACCGCCGACGCGGTGATCAAGACGGCTGTCTACGGCGGAAGCTTCAAGGACAATCTGGCCAGTTCGGCTGCGAGCATAGCCGCCAGTATTGGTGGCGCGGTTGGGGCCGGGAAAATTGGCGATCT
>NZ_BOMA01000054.1:0-444 GCF_016861935.1 Pseudomonas sp. 008
CTGGCCGGTGGCAACTCCCTGAGCGTCAAGATCGACGACGCCAAGGGCGGCAACTACGAGAAGCTGGAAGTCGACGGCAAGTCGGCGGACACCTCGGTGACCGACACACCGGACACCACCACCCTCAGCCTGAGCGCGACCGACTCGGTGGCTGAAGGCGGTTCCATCGTCTATACCGCCACCCTGACCAATGCCGCCGGCACGCCAGTGACCGTGACCTTGAGCAACGGCGCGGTGATCACCATCGATGCCGGCAAAACCAGCGGCACCGTGACCGTTCCGGCTCCATCCGATGACGTCTACAAAGACGCCGGCACAGTCCAGGCCACCATCTCCACCGCCACCGGTGGCAATTTCGAAAACCTGGTGCCGAGCACTGCCCCGGCAGTCACCACCGTTACCGACACGATCGACACCAGTACCGTTTCGCTGGCTGCGACCGCG
>NZ_BOMA01000055.1:0-398 GCF_016861935.1 Pseudomonas sp. 008
CGCTGTCGCTGTAGCTCACCGTGTCCGTACCGGCACCACCGATGAACTGGTCGGCACCGCCACCACCGCGCAGGGTGTCGTTGCCCGCACCGCCGGTGATGATGTTGTCGCTGGCGTTACCGGTACCGATGAAATTGCCGGTGCCGACAAAGGTCAGGCGCTCGACGTTGGTGGCCAGTACCTGGGTGTTGAGCTGGGTACGCATTTCGTCGTCACCGCCGCCGGCCTGCTCGACCACCGTCGCGCCCTGGTTGGTGATGACGTACACATCGTTGCCGGCGCCACCTTCCAGGATATGGATCGGGTTGTAGCCAGTCAGCGTGTCGTTGAACGCCGAGCCCACTACCCGCTCAATGCCAGCGTAACTGTCGCCCTGCGCATCGCCACCCGTGCCCTTG
>NZ_BOMA01000056.1:0-372 GCF_016861935.1 Pseudomonas sp. 008
TTGACCAACCCGGCGCAGACGCCGGTCACCGTCACCCTGTCCAACGGTTCGACCATCACCATCGAAGCCGGAAAAACCACCGGTTCCGTAAATGTCGAAACCCCGGCCAATGACGTTTACAACAACGGCAGCACCGTCAGCACCACGATCACCGGTGCGACCGGCGGCAACTTCGAAAACCTCGTACCGAGCACCACGCCGGCCGTCACCACCATCACCGACTCGATCGACAACACCGGCCTGAGCCTCAGCGCCACCGGCACCGTCACTGAAGGCGGCCAGATCACCTACACCGCCACATTGACCAACCCGGCCGGCACGCCGATGACCGTGACCTTGAGCAATGGCTCGGTCATTACCATCGAAGCGGGC
>NZ_BOMA01000057.1:0-334 GCF_016861935.1 Pseudomonas sp. 008
ATCTCCGGCGGTATTGAGTTACGGTCCGGCAAGTGGGGCATCAACCTGGCGGCCGCCCGGCTCAACTTTCCCGACAAGGGCCTGAAAGTCCAGATTCCGGTCTGGTCAAAAAAGAGCGTGGGCGACAAGGTCGAGTTGCTGCTCAATAACGGCATGGTGGATCAACACACCGTCACCGACCCCGTCGAGCTGCCCGAACGCACAACCCTGTTTGTCCCGGCAGATCGCCTGCAGAGCGGTCCAGCGCTGCTGGCCTACCGGGTGACGCGGCTGCATCAGCAGGCCGAACCGTTCACTCCGCCACTCGAGCTCGACGTCAAACTCGAGCTTCCCG
>NZ_BOMA01000058.1:0-302 GCF_016861935.1 Pseudomonas sp. 008
GTCACGGTCACTGGCGTGCCGGCGGCATTACTCAAGGTGGCGGTATAAACAATGGAACCACCTTCAGCCACCGAGTCGGTCGCGCTCAGGCTGAGAGTGGTGGTGTCTGGGGTGTCGGTCACCGAGGTGTCCGCCGACTTGCCGTCGACTTCCAGTTTCTCGTAATTGCCGCCTTTGGCGTCGTCGATCTTCACGCTCAGGGAGTTGCCGCCCGCCAACGCATCGTTGGGTGCAACAAAGTTGACAGAACCGCTGCTCGAACCGACTGGAATGGTGATGGTCTGGCCGTTGGACAGGGTGAC